>NZ_KQ970285.1:0-2402 GCF_001579035.1 Streptococcus mitis
AGTTGTTGTAGTGCCCTGCACATTGGTTCGTCTTGTTCAGTTTTCAAAGGTCTTTGTCACTCGCTTCTCTCAAGCGACAACTAATTTAGTATATCACAGTCACTTTCGTTTGTCAACACTTTTTTGAAACTTTTTTAAACTTTTTTCATCAAGTATTTCCAACTGCAACATACCATAGTCCGTACGGGATTCGAACCCGTGTTACCGCCGTGAAAAGGCGGTGTCTTAACCCCTTGACCAACGGACCAGAGTTGTTATTTTCAACTCTTACTATTATACCCACTTTTCAAACTTTGTCAACACCTTTTTTAAAATTTTTTTACTTTTTTGCATGAATTCCTAATGAGCACGGATGTCAAACTCTTTAAACACAATACGTAAGTCTCTTAACACTCTTTGACGCCCTCGGAAACGTTCATTTCTTAAGACGCGTTCTAACTCTTCTCGTTTCTCTTTAGTTTGTTTGTTTCTATAATCTCTTAGTGTTTCATGAAAGAGATAATAATCATCTAGCCACAGACCGCCCTCACTTATACGATGACTTATCTCACCCACTTCTTCATAAGGTTCTTTATTATATCTTCGTTTGTGGCTCTCTTGTTTACGGATATAGTCTAAAATTCGATTTCGAAACCTGGTTTTGAAATATTTCCTTAAACGAGGGATATCTTCTACAAGCCCTTCTTCTCTACTAATCAATTCATGTAGACATATCATTCCCTCTTGATCCCAGTCCGATAACTCCCATAAATGAAGGTAATATTCATTTCTACACTTGTATACAATTCCTTGGACTTCTTCATACAATTCTTTAAGCATTCTTTTCCCCTTTCTGTGTACAGTCTAACAGATCCAGAAACACTTTTGGCACATTTCATCCATTCTGTTCTCTACACCGTCTCAACTGCACAAAAAAGAGAGGACGGGCCTCTCTCAGGGTTATTTTTCGTCATTCATTTTTGACTTTACTTCATCATAGGATAGTGCATGAGATTCCTCTTCTACTGCTTCAGGCATCTTTCCTGTTTCGTAAAGAGCTTTAATTTGTGTACTATCCAATGTTTCGTATTTCAATAATGCTTCTGCAATCAACTTGTGAGTTTCACGATTTGACTGAATAATTTCAGCAGCTTTATTTCGTGCTTCATTCAATAATGAACGAACCTCTTCGTCAATTTCATAAGCTGTTTGTTCTGAAATTGATTTTTGAGGGCTTTGTGCACCAAACATGGCATGATTACCCTCATATTGTACCGGACCAAGTTTTTCACTCATACCGTACTCTGTAACCATTGCACGCGCCATTTGTGTCGCCTGTTCAAAGTCGTTTGAAGCTCCTGTAGTTTGGACATTAAAGATAATTTCTTCAGCTACACGTCCACCCATTAAGCCAGCCAATTGCTCTTTCATATCTTCTTTGGATAGAAGCATTTGGTCTTCCTTAGGAAGTGCAATCATGTAACCACCTGCGCGGCCACGTGGTACAATTGTAACCTTATGGACAACGCGGGCATTCGACAAGACTAGACCTACAATGGTATGCCCTGCCTCATGGTAAGCAACTAATTCACGTTCTTTTTGTGAAACTGTCTTATCTTTCTTAGAAGGTCCAGCAATAACTCTATCTTCTGCTTCATCAATATCTGAGGCATCAATTATCGATTTATTGCGACGAGCAGCAACTAGAGCCGCTTCATTCAAGACATTCTCTAAATCAGCACCAACAAAACCTGGAGTTTGTTGAGCAACTAATTTCAAATCAACATCTTCTGCTAAAGGCTTGTTCTTAGCATGAACTTTCAAGATTGCTTCACGCCCCTTAACATCAGGACGGCCAACCAATACTTTTCTATCAAAACGTCCTGGACGTAAAAGGGCAGGGTCTAGTACATCTGAACGGTTTGTCGCAGCAATGACGATAATCCCTTCATTCCCCTCAAAACCATCCATCTCAATCAAGAGTTGGTTCAAGGTTTGCTCACGTTCATCATTTCCTCCACCGAGGCCGACACCACGTTGGCGACCAACAGCATCAATTTCATCGATAAAGATGATGGCTGGCGCTGCTTTTTTGGCATCTTCAAAAAGAGAACGAACACGACTAGCTCCAACTCCGACAAACATTTCTACAAAGTCAGAACCTGAGATACTAAAGAATGGAACGCCTGCTTCTCCAGCAACTGCCTTAGCAAGCAAAGTCTTACCTGTTCCCGGAGGTCCCTCCAAAAGAACACCTGCTGGAATACGGGCTCCAAGTTTTGTAAATCGTTTTGGATCTTTTAAGAATTCAACAACTTCAACTAGTTCTTGTTTTTCTTCCTCAGCTCCAGCAACATCTGAAAATCTTACTTTAATATCTTCTTTATTTGCAGCTTTAGCCTTACTACGTCCAAACTCATCGG
>NZ_KQ970285.1:2422-29995 GCF_001579035.1 Streptococcus mitis
TATTTCCCATCATAGAGAATAGGAAGAAGAATAGAATTCCAAATGGCACAATGGATACGAGTAGATTAATCCACATACCACTTGAACTTTCATGCTTAACAGTTACTTCTGCTTTATGGTCAGAAGCAAGCTTTTGCAATCCTGATACTGTAGTATCTGAAGGAAGAATAATACTTGAAAATTTCTCTACTGTTGTAGCAGAAGGAGAAAAGAACTGAATGCCTGTTTCTTCTTTACTTGTTTTAGGATTTTTATAGACACCCGAAACTTCGATAACACTGCCATTTGGTTGGTAGGTTAATTCTTTTACATTGTCATCGGTAATTTCTTTTACCAATTCTGTATAATTAATTTGCTCACTTTTCCCTGCAACACTACCTGTACTAAAATACTGGTAAGCTGTAACTAGGAAAAAAATAAGTAATAACCATAGAAATGGATTTTTAATTAAACCATTATTTTGTTTTTTCATTAAAAATTATTCTTTCTAATTTGAATACACTTCTTCTTTCAATACTCCAACATAAGGAAGATTACGATAATTTTCTTTGTAGTCTAAACCATAACCTACTACAAACTCATTTGGGATAGTAAAGCAGGTATAGTCTGCATCAATTTCTACAACACGTCCCTCTGGTTTATCCAATAAGGTTGCAATCTTAACAGAAGCTGCATCTCTTTCAATAAACATATCTCGCAAATTCTTCAAAGTTTGACCTGTATCAATGATATCTTCTACAAATAGAACATGTCTTCCTTTGATATCTTGAGTCACATCTTGTTTAATATTGATAACACCACTACTTGCTGTTCCACCATGGTAGCTAGAAACCATCATGAAGTCCATTTCAATATGTGTATCAATATGTTTGACCAATTCAGCCATAAAAGGAATAGATCCTTTTAAAATCCCAACTAAAATTGGATTTTTTCCTGCATAGTCTTTGGTTAATTGAGCACCTAATTTTTTAGCAGCTTCTGTAATTTCATCGTGTGAAACGAGGATTTTTTTAATATCGTTTTCTAACATTTTTTTACCTATCTATTTTTTCTATATAAAGTACAGTGTTCATTATATCATTTTTCGTGTTTTTACTCAAATTACTGGTCGCAATTCCCAAAATTGAGACAATTTCACCAAATTGCTCAATAATCAGAGCAGATTTCCGCTTTTCCATAGGGATTTTCAAATCAATAAATAGACGTCTGAGTTTTTTTCTATGCCCATTTTGAATCAAAACATCTCCTGGTTTTCGATGACGAATGTGTATTGATGTTTCCCGTGAAACAGGTATTTGTTGAATTGATTCACCTTCTAATGGAATCCCAAAGGAAAATAAATATCCTTGATAAGTAACCTGATTTTGATAGTGTAACACAAATTCATCTTCCTTTTCATCAGCCTGCGGACTGATTTTACAAATCTGAAACTGTTGATACTCTTTTATCAATTCATATCCATTTTTAATCGGATGACGATACTGGCTTTTAGTTTTTAAAATCTGCCGAACTTCTTCAAACTGAGCTTTTGTAAGATTCAAATCTGGAAAATGATTCAGATAAGTTTGAAGTAAAACTCTTTGTGTCGACTCAGAGTATGACAATAGCTGATATAAATTTTCTACATCAATATTCTTTGATAATTCAGCTATAGCTAAGTCATAATCTAAAATTTCATTGCCGATGCCTAAGATTGCATCTCTAAATCGAGGATTTTCTTTCTCTAATTCTGGTAAGTAAGAGTTTCGAATACGGTTGCGAAAATAATGATTTTCCTTATTTGATGTATCTTCAAAGTGAAAAATTGGAGGAAAGTCTTTTTTCTGAAAATGTAAGAAGGGACGAATGATTTCTATGTCTCCGACTACTTGCTTCTCCTTAATTCCTGATAGATAGCTCAAACGAGTGCCTCGAATCAAACGCATTAAAATCGTTTCCACCTGATCATCCGCATGGTGGGCAGTGACTAAAGCTGTCGCACCTGTCTTTTTCATGACCTCTTGAAAAAAATCATAACGAAAATGTCGAGCACGCGCTTCTGAAAATTCTCCTGAAAAATTGCTGACATAAATAGGAAGTCCAGCTTCAGCAGCCAACTTCCTTAATTCCTGTTCTTCCCAATCTGATTCTACTCTCTGCTTATGATTCACATGAGCTAAGATCAATTCAATTTCTAACTCTTTTTGATAAGTAGACAATACCTTAAATAGAAACATAGAATCTAACCCGCCAGAAAGAGCTAACACCACCTTAGTATGCTTTTTGAAATATCCCTTCTTGAGAAAATGATTTAAAAAATCTTGTTCCCTCATTTTAGAACCTCATAAACATCCTTGGCTATCTGAGAAATTGTATCATAATCAGAATTCTTAGTGAAAATAGAAAGAATAAATGGAGAATCTGCGTAGACAACACCCGTATCATGCTTAAATTCGTCCGCATCCCCAATTTTATGAGCTACCTTCACAGAAACACCTTTGGCAATTCGCTGATTATCAAAATCTGTTTTAGTCAAAGACTCTAGCACAAATCCATTTTGATTATAAATGGCTTCCATAACCTTCCCAGCCATCTTGGAAGAAATCAATTTTTCTTTTGTATCCCAATCATCTCCCATAATGGCAGACATCTTGGATTTGAATGTGGCATCAGATTGGTTTGAAATGTAATAACCCAATATATTATGAGCTACATTATCCGATTCTTTTGATACTTTCGTAATTAAATCCTTTAGAGAATACTCTTTATTATCCTCTTTTTTAGGAAGACTACCACTTCCCTCTGGTTTATAAGAACCTGGAAAATCATTGACTTCAGATACGTATTTTACAGTCGTATCTAACTGATAAAGACCCTCATTTATTTTTTCTTGCGCATAATAGAGATAAGGGAGTTTCAAAATACTAGCTGCATACATCTTTTCATCTTGATTGATACCAGCTTCTTTTCCAGTAGTCAGTTGCTTAACATAAATAGAGAAAGAATCTTTTTGATATTTTTCCGATAACATTTCTTGGACTTTACTCATCCGATTATCTTCTTCAGAAGTTGATTCTTTAGCTACCCATCCAACCTGATCAATATGTAGAAATTCTCTTCCTTCTACAAACATGGTCTTATCGATTGATACTTGTGAATAAGCTGATAAGGATGATTTCACTTCTTTTAAATCATAAGGGCTATTATACAGTTTAAAATCAGATTCTAACCATACTTTTTTTATTGTTGGAGTTACCTCTGATTGATCATATAAAAATCGTTTGTCCGCAGCTATAAATTGATGATTTGATAGCTTAAATACCGGAATTCCTTGTTTATTTAAGCGCCACTCAGTTACTTGGAAACTTGTTTTGGGAGTCAATTTCCCAGATTCCACTACTAAATCTTCATTCGCATAAACAGGAACCTCTCCATAAACCATAGGAGAACTTAATTTTTCTCTAAAATAAATACCAAAGTCAGATTGTGAAAGGTAATAAATTTCTTTCGAAGTATAGACTACTTCTTTTTCTGTGCTAACAACTTTTGAAATGCTCAAAAAACTCGGTAGCAACAAAATAATTAAGAATTTACGCATTCTTCCTTTCCTTTTCTTCTTGTAAACGCAATAATTGATTTTTATCAGCCAACTCTTCCAGCTTTTCATCCGATAGACTCAAAAATTGCTCAATTACGTCTAATAAATTTTCCATTTTATCACCTTTGAAGCAAGTCAGGAATCGTATAAACTATTTCTCTCGACTTAGAATAATAGTACTTCGCTCGTGTATATTTGGCAGCATAATCCTCATCTTTCAACTTGGTAGCAAATGCCGTCTCCTTATCCTTTTCATCACTCAAGGTTTGATACTGAGTTTTCAAGTCTGCTAATTGCTGACGTCTTTGGAGTAATTGTTGATAACTCTGCGCTAAATTAAAAGTTGGCAAGATAAATAACAGCATAATCAAAATCAATACCCATCCCATAAAACGATTCCGTTTTTGTCGTTCCTTCATCAGGTAGCGACGACGTTGGTGTTCATTTTGAATAAAAGAATTATTCAATTGTACAATATTTTTAGACATTTTCTTCTACCCGTGTTTCACTGATAATTTCATACATGCCTGCTGCATCTTCTTTTTTTGTACTATCTTTCATCTCTAGTACTTTTACAAGCAGCAACTTGTTTCCAAAACGAATTTCAACTTGGTCATTAACTTTCAAATCCGTTGAACTTTTGGCCAAGATTCCATTCACCTTGATTCTACCTTTATCTGCTACTTCCTTTGCGACTGTACGACGCTTGATAATTCGTGATACTTTTAAATATTTGTCTAATCTCATCCTTATTACCTCAACTTATTATTGTACCATTTTTATCTATTTTATAGAAGAAAAATATCAAATGGAATTTTCTTTCTTAGACTCTTTTATCTCTAATAAATTTTCTCCAAAAATCAGCAGACCTTCTAAAATTTCATAATCTTTCTTATTTTGGACATCAAACACAAGCTCCATTAATCCCTTATTCTCAGTGATACCTGCTTTTAAGTTCGTTGCAGATAAAGCTTTAAAGTAATCTTGAGCTAAAAACAGTCGTTGAGGGACTTTTTCAAATTGAACTGTAACTTTATTATCTTTTCTTTCCACACGTTGAACAAAGACCTTGTCAAGATAAGACTTAACCAAACCAATCTCTAAAAGATAGGCTACCACGTCTGGGTACTCTCCAAAACGGTCTATCAACTCCTCTTGTAACTCTTCATAATTGACACGGTTGTCAATTTGACGAATTTTCTTGTAAATTTCAATCTTATGTCGTTGATCAGAAATATAAGTATCAGGAAGATAGGCATCAATTTGCAAAATCAACTCAGCATTCCCTTTGGTTCTTGTGTTAGTGTTAGTGTTAGCATTACCGTTTCGTTTAGCAATAGCTTCCTCTAATAACTGCGAATACAATTCAAAACCAACAGAATCAATGAAACCAGACTGGGATTTTCCTAAAAGATTTCCTGCTCCACGAATCGAAAGATCTCGCATAGCAATCTTAAATCCGGATCCCAATTCTGTAAATCCTTTAATCGCTTCTAATCTCTTCTCGGAAACTTCACTAATTGATTTTTCTGGACGATACATTAGATAGGCATAAGCAATACGATTACTACGACCGACTCTTCCTCTTAACTGATACAAGGTTGACAAGCCCATATGATCCGCATTTTCAATAAATAAAGTATTAGCATTTGGAATGTCCACCCCTGTCTCAATAATGGTAGTTGTTACTAAAATATCATATTGTCCTTCAATGAAGTCTAATAGAGTATTTTCCAACTGAATCTCACTCATTTGCCCATGAACATAACCAATCGAAGCCTCTGGAATCAACTCCTGTAATTCTGAAACCTTCTGATCAATTGTGTCAACTTTATTGTAAAGATAGTAAACTTGACCTCCACGCTCCATTTCACGCAAGACCGCATCACGAATGACACTGTCATTCTTTTCCAAAACATAGGTTTGCACTGGATAACGATTAGTCGGCGGAGTTTCAATAACAGACAAATCTCTGATTCCCAGCATAGACATATGGAGGGTACGAGGGATTGGCGTTGCTGTCAAGGTCAGGACATCTACTTGTTTTTTCAGTTCTTTCAAGGTTTCCTTATGCTTGACACCAAATCGCTGTTCCTCATCAATAATCATCAAGCCCAAATCAGCAAACACAACATCTTTTGACAAAACACGATGTGTTCCAATCAAAATATCAACTTGACCGTTTTTCAATTTTTCAAGTGTTTCAGTCTGCTCTTTTTTACTTCTAAAGCGACTCAACACATCAATATTAACTGCAAAATTTTGGAATCGTTCCTTAAAATTCGTATAGTGCTGTTGCGCTAAAACCGTCGTCGGAACTAGAACGACAACCTGTTTGTGATCATTGACTGCCTTAAAAGCTGCACGCATAGCAACTTCAGTCTTTCCAAAACCAACATCCCCAACTAAAAGTCGATCCATTGGCTGAGAATCCTGCATATCCCTCTTGATTTCCTCAATACTACGAAGTTGATCATCCGTTTCAACATAAGGGAAAGCATCATCAAAGGTCTGTTGATCCTCATCATCAGCTGAGAAAGCAAAACCCTTCAACTGACTACGTTCAGAGTAGAGTTTGATTAAATCATCAGCTATATCCTCTACCTGATTCTTAACTTTTTGCTTGACCTTTTTAAAATGACCGTCATTTAATTTATTGAGTTTTGGAGCTTTCCCATCACTTGAAATATATTTGGACAGTAGATGAATCTGTTCTACTGGGATGGAGATTTGATCCCCATTTTGGTATTGGACGCTAACATAATCGCGGTGAATCCCCTTGATTTCAATTGTTTCAATTCCTAGATATTGACCAATCCCATGAATATGGTGAACAACGTAATCTCCTTTTTCAAGTTCATTGTAATCTTTTAATCTCTCTGCGTTTGAAACATGCTGTCTTCGAAAACGACGTTTCAATTTCTTTTGAAAAATCTCATGTTCAGTAATCACCAAAATTTTTTCATCTACAAAATGAAAACCATGTCTGAGATTGCCCTCGATTAAGTTTACAGATTCTTTACAGATACTTGACTTATCTCTGGAATCCAATTTAATCTGATATTCCTCTAACATATCCTCCAATGCCTTACTTCCCATTGAATTGCTAGATTGCAAGATAATAGTATAATTCATTTTTTTGTATCGTTCAATTTCTTCTTTTAGAAAAGAAAACTGATTGAAAAATTCCTGCATAGGATATTGATTGAATTGATAAATTTTGTCAAACTTGAGATTTCCTAACCCCTTTTGTAGATTAGAGAAAAAGGTAACCGGACTCTGTTTTTTATATATTTGCTCTGTATCTGCAAAATACTGCATCTCAGAAAATGCTTTACTGTTCTGTAATTCTTCTGTAAAGTATTGTGCTAATTCTCTTTCAAAGACTTCATACTGATTCATTAATTTTTGATAATCATCAAAGAATATTGGGGTATCTTTTTCAATGTAGTCAAAAACAGTCCATGTCTTGTCATAGCACAAAGATAAAAACTTCCGTGAATCTGAATGTATTTGTTTTTGGTGAAAACTTGAAAGAATTTCTTCTAGATAGGATTTCAAAATCGGTGATAACGTTTTTGAAATTTGTTTTTCTAAAGCTGACTGACCTCGTTGATAATCCTTTTCTCTCAAAAGTATATCGGTAGCTGGAAAGATAGTGAGTTCTGTCTGATTTTCTTTCGATAATTGTGTTTCGACTTCAAATGACCTGATACCATCAATTTCATCACCAAAAAACTCAATTCGACAAGGTTCTAACTGGGATATTTCAAAAATATCTAAAATATCTCCTCGCAGACTAAATTCGCCCTGAGTTTGTACTTGAGTAACTTTTCGATAACCAATTTCCTTTAACTGATGTATAAGCGCGTGTTGGTCATATTCTTCACCAACTGAGATTTTTACAATACTATCTCTGAATACATCGGGAGACGGTAAAATCAATCGACTTGCTGCGATATTACAAACTAAAATCCCTTTCTTAGATGGATTAGTCAAAAAACGTAATGCTTCAACCCGTGAGATGATTTTTTCTTGTGAAGACATCAAAAACTCGACCATAGGGGAGTCATCTACCAAAAACGGATAAACAAGTTCCTCACCCAAGATAGAGATAAGATCACTAACCAGTCCTTCTGCCTCTCCATAAGTGGACGTCAGTAACACAATCTTATCTTCTTTTTCTAGACTACTTGCAATTGCAAGAGCCTTAGTAGACGTTGATAAACCAAGTATTAGTTGTCTTTTCTTATCTGTCAAATTTTGATGCCATTTTTTAATCTGATCATTTTCTGAGAATAAATCTAATAAGGTTACCATTTATCCGTTATACCTCTGCATCGTTTTTTCAAAGTTTTTCTCTTGTAAATAGTAGTTTACAGAATCGTCAACTTTGTCAATAGACTGTAAAATACCAATATAATCATCCTTGTCAAACTTACTCAAAACATGGTTAACAACCGACATGCTATTTTTAGGTCTTCCGATTCCAATCTTAACACGATTAAAGGTCTGAGTCCCTATATGTTGAATAATAGACTTGATACCATTATGACCACCTGCGGATCCCTTTGCTCTTAAACGAATCTTTCCAACTTCCATGTCAAGATCATCGTAAATGATGAGTAAATCTTCAATATCCAAACCATAATAAGTCAATAAAGCATGAACCGCTTTTCCACTTTCATTCATAAAGGTCGTTGGTTTGACAAGATAAATTTTTTCTCCATTTAGGAAAAAGGATGCTAGGTCAGCTTGAAATATCTTATCGTGTGTAAAAGTGACATTCTGTTTCTTCGCTAGTTGGTCAATCAACATAAATCCAACATTGTGTTTTGTTTCAAAATATTTTTCCCCTGGATTTCCCAAGCCTACAAGTAATTTAGTCATTTATTTTTCCTTTCAAAAGCCAAAAGGGTTGGAATTTTTTTCCAACCTAATTGACACCGTTTATTAATTTTTTAGACATTGAAGCGGAATTCCATGATATCGCCATCTTGAACGATATATTCTTTTCCTTCTTCACGCAAGCGTCCAGCTTCTTTTACGGCCTTTTCAGATCCGTATTTCACTAGATCCTCATATGACATGGTTACTGCACGAATAAAGCCTTTTTCAAAGTCTGAGTGGATAATACCAGCTGCTTGAGGAGCCTTCATACCACGTTTGAAGGTCCAAGCTCGAACTTCTTTTTCACCAGCTGTGAAGTAAGTTCCCAGTCCAAGTAAGTGGTAAGCTGCACGCGTCAACTTATCTACACCTGATTCTGTCAAACCAATGGCTTCAAGAAACTCTTTTTTATCTTCATCGTCCAATTCAGAAATTTCTTCCTCAGCACGCGCAGAAATAACGACTACTTCAGCATTTTCTGTCGCTGCAAATTCACGAATTTGTTTGACATAGTTGATAGAGTCAGGTTCTGAAACCACATCCTCGTCCACATTAGCTACATAAAGAACTGGTTTAGTCGTCAAAAGGAAAAGACCTTTTACAACCTTTTGTTCCTCATCTGTAAATTCAATGGTACGAGCTGATTTCCCATCTTCAAGTACTGGTTTAATCTTTTGAAGAACATTAAATTCTGCCACTGATTCTTTATCCTTTTGCGTGCGTGCCATCTTTTCTACACGCGCATAGCGTTTATTAACCGATTCTAAGTCTGCAAGAATCAATTCTAGGTTAATGGTGTCAATATCGGCAAGTGGATCTACAAAGGCGTCTTCACGTCCTTGCTCGCGCATCACATTTTCATCATCAAAAGCACGAACTACGTGAACAATCGCATCTACTTCACGAATATTGGCCAAGAATTTATTCCCTAGCCCTTCTCCTTTTGAAGCTCCTTTTACAATCCCTGCAATATCTGTAAATTCAAATGTTGTTGGCACTGTCTTTTTAGGAGTAATCATTTCAGTCAATTTTTGTAGACGTTCATCTGGAACTTCTACCATTCCAACGTTTGGGTCAATCGTTGCAAATGGGTAGTTAGCTGCCTCTGCTCCTGCTTTTGTAATTGCATTAAATAGTGTTGATTTACCAACGTTTGGCAAACCAACGATACCTGCTGTTAAAGCCATATTTTCTCATTCTCCGTTTTCATTTCAATCCCTAATATTATAACACAAAAAGGAAAAACTTGCTAACCCTCTAACTAAGGGGTTTCAGTCAATAATTTTATTCATTTTTCGATCAAAATCATAGCGTCCCATCATGACAACATGGTCACAATTGCTACATTTGATTTTGATATCTGCTCCTACACGTGTAATTTCCCAACGATTTGCTTTTTTACCAGTTGACTTGATTGTACAAGCATGTGGTTTTTTCATTTCAACAAAATTTCCAACTTGATACATACTACTCTCCTTTTCTTTTTCGATTATATCATAAAAGAGGCGAGCTAGGCTCAACCTCTTTCACTTAATTTGTACGAACTGGTGTAATAAGCTGCATGAAGTCCTCGTCAGTATCTGCTGGCACAAGAGTAAATGGACGAACAGCTGAGATAAAGCTAATAGTCACCTTTTCGCTATTTAAAGCCTTGAGTGAATCAATCAAGTAAGTTGGGTTGAAACTAATAGTCAAATCTTCACCAGTAACCTGATCAGTATCGATTTCTTCGTTTACTTTACCAACTTCTGGAGAATGAACATGGGCGCTAACAATCCCATCTTTAATTTCAAGTTTTACAGTACCATTTTGAGTCGCACTTGATAAAAGACGAGCACGCTCCATTGACTGGCGTAAGTTTACCACATCAAAAGTAATAGTAGTGTTAAAGTCTGTTGGAATCAAGCGATCTGTATCAGGATAGTTTCCTTCTAGGAGACGAGTATAGAAGCTAATATTTTCGCTTCTAAAGAGAATTTGGTTATTGGCAAAGAAAATCTCTACAGTTTCAATATCATCTGTAAATACCGCTGAAAATTCGCGTAGAGAACGGCTAGGAATGACAACATCAAAATCATCACTATTTTTTTCAAGCGTTAATTTTTTCTGGCTTAGACGATGAGAGTCTGTTGCCACTGTTTTTAGCTCCTTGTGCTGACTCAATACAAAATGAACACCTGTCAAAATTGGACGACTCTCTTGTGTACTTGCAGCAAAAGCTGTTTCATTGATAATTTTCTTGAGTAATTTTGTTTCAAGAACCAAAGGAGTGCTTGCTGAAATTTCTTGGATTCGTGGGTACTGTTCGCTATCTTTTCCTTTTAGGGTAATTTCTGATTTTCCACTGGTTAAAACAATTTGATTTTGTTCAATTTCTTTAAAATCAAGAGTCACATCAGGTAGACTAGATACCACATTGATGAAGAAAGAAGCTTCAAGAAGAATCGAACCTAAAGAAGTAATTAACAAACCAGCATCTTCATTTTTTTGAGAAATAAAATTTTCAATTGAAATCTGACCATTTGAACCAATTAAAGTAACACCTTCATTGGTCACGTCAATTTTGACAGTTGATAAAATAGGAATGGCATTTTTAGAACTAATAGCTCTCTTAGTAATATTTAAGGCTTGTAGAAATAAATTTTTATTAATTGAAAAATGAATCATGGATTCTCCTTTATTTATTTTTAGTATTAGAAGGATAATAGTAATAATAGAGTCTGTGTAATCTGTGGAAAACAGCCTTTAAACAAGTTATATCAAGTTTTTTAGCTTGTTTAAAAAATGTGGATAAAAAAGATAAAAAAGCGAAAGTTATCCACAAGTTATTTTATTTTCTTTTTGATTGATTCAATTTCTAAACGTAAATTATCGTCTTCATCAATCAAAGATTTAATTTTTGCATGGGCATGAATGACTGTTGTATGATCTTTTCCTCCAAATTCCTTCCCAATTTTTGGAAGACTATTATCTGTCAGTTCTCTAGATAAATACATGGCTACTTGACGGGCTAACACAATATTTTGAAGGCGTCTGCTTCCCTTCATTTCTTTGACACTGACACCATAAAAATTACCAACTTCATTTTGGATTTTATCAATTGGGATGACGAGCATTTGGCTAACATCTTGTTTGCGAGCTCTAATAGCTTCTGCAGCAATATCAATAGTGATATCCTTGATGTTTTTTACTCTGGCAATTAAAGTGATGTCGTTGATGGCTCCCTCAAGATCTCTAACATTTGAATCAAATTGCCCAGCTAGGTATTCTAGAGTATCACTTTGGAAATTGTAGCCTAAATGTTCCGTTTTACTTTGTAAAATGGCAATACGTGTTTCAAAGTCAGGGGGTGTGATAGTTTGTGTCAATCCCCAACTAAAGCGCGTGACAAGCCTCTCCTCGAGCCCTTCTAAATGCTTTGGACTTCTATCACTGGTTAGGACAATCTGTTTTTGCTTGTCATGAAGGGCATTAAAAGTATTGAAAAATTCTTCTTGAGTTGCAACTTTTTTTCCGCTGAGTGACTGGATATCATCAATTAACAAAAGATCAAGACTGCGGTAGGTTTTTTTAAACTTTTCCATTTCCCCAAGTCTTAGGTGATCCAGAAAGTCATTGATAAAGCTTTCGGCAGGAATATATTTAACACGCGCATTTGGAATATTTTTTAGAATTTCATTTCCAATAGCGTTTAACAGGTGAGTCTTACCAAGCCCAGGTCCTCCATAGATAAAAAGAGGGTTATAGGTCAGAGCCAAATCTTCAGAGACAGCCAAAGCAGCTGATACAGCCCAAACGTTTCCATCCCCTTGAATAAAATTATCAAAGGTATACTTTTCTTTTAACCCAGTATCCGAATAAGGAATAGATGCTAACTTTGGACTATAGTCATAAAGAGTTGAATTTGTAGCTTCTTCAACTTGTGAGATAGCCGTATCTTGAGGTTTAGTGAAAATATAGTGGGGAGTAATCTCAGCATCATAAATTTCAAATCCGGCAACTACAATAATATCTTTTAGTTGTTTTTCCCAGACCATTTCCATTTCAGATCGTGGTAAAAATATAGTGGCAACATTTTCCTCTACCTTGATGAGTTCAGCTTGAATAGCATAGAAATCATACATGGATCGAGTCAGTCTTTCTTGAGCAAATTCTAAGATACGATTCCAAAATTGTTTTTCTTTCAATCCTTTCTCCTCCTTTACTATTTAAAAGTTTAATGCTAGACTTATTTTACCATAGATAGGAAGAATTTTCCACAAGCTGTGAAAAATAATCCACAATGTTACCAAGTTTTATCCACAGGTTGGGGATAAAGTCAGAAACTATTGATTTATTAAGCTTTTTATCGAAAAAAATAGTGGATAACCATGTGAGATAAAAAAATAAAAGAACAGCCTTATTTCAGGCTGTTGATAATTCTACTGTATTCTTCTTGATTTGAAAAAGAAATAATGATTCTTCCACTATCTTTTTTAGACAGTTTGATTTCTACATCTAATCCGAGTAGTTTTTTTAACTGTTCTTCTTCTTTTTTTATGAAGTAATCAGTTTTTTGCAGTTTCTTTTGTTTTTTCTCTGTCAGAAGAGCTTCTAACTTCCTTACAGAAATGTCTTCCTCTATAATTCGTTGAAAGAAATAGTCTTGTTGTTCCTTATTCAACCCAACTAGAGAACGCGCATGCGCTTGTGATAGTTTGCCATTTTCTACTTCTGAGAGGATAGCATCTGGCAAGGAAAGCAAACGAATGGAGTTGCTGATATAAGGACGAGACTTGCCCATTTTATCTGCAATTTCAGCATGGGTGAATCCTTTCTCTACGAGAGATTCATAAGCGCGTGCTTCTTCTATTGGATTTAAATTTTCCCTCTGTAAATTTTCAATGATGGATTGGACCATCATCTCTTGATCTGAAAGCTGTTTAACAACAGCTGGGATAGACGTTAGACCAGCTAAAAGTGAAGCCCGATAGCGTCTCTCTCCTGCAAGGATTTCATAACCAATAACAGGAGATTGACGAACAATAATCGGTTGAATGACCCCATTTTCTTTGATAGACTGTGCTAGTTCATCTAGTTTTTCTCTATCAAATTCTTTTCGAGGTTGATAGGGATTTTTTTGTATATCCGTGATAGAAATCATTTCAAATTTTTCCATGATTCTACACTAACATATCTTTTCTCTTATGTAAAGCTTTCTTTACATAGATGTCAATTAAGATTCTAAATCACCTGAACTCTTGTCAAGTTTAATAGATGTAGTTTCTTCTTTACCGTTACGATAGTAAGTTATTTTAATAGTGTCTCCGATAGAATGATTGTAAAGAGCACTTTGTAAGTCTGTTGATGAAGCAATCTCCTTGTCATCTACTTTTGTAATCACATCGTATTTTTCAAGGTGACCATTGGCAGGCATATTACTTTGTACAGAACGAACAACTACACCAGATGTTACACTGCTTGGAATATTGAGTCTTCTGATGTCGCTTGTACTCACATTAGATAAATTAACCATCTGGATTCCCAAAGCTGGACGCGTCACTTTTCCGTTCTTTTCTAACTGTTCAATAATATTGATAGCATCATTTGCAGGGATTGCGAAACCAAGGCCTTCTACAGATGTTCCTCCATTTGTGGCAATTTTACTTGAGGTAATTCCGATAACCTGTCCTTGAATATTGATCAGTGGACCGCCAGAGTTACCTGGGTTAATAGCAGTATCAGTTTGGATGGCTTTTGTAGAAATGGCTTGTCCATCTTCAGATTTTAAGGATACATTTCGATTGAGACTAGATACAATACCCTGAGTAACAGTATTAGCATATTCAGAACCTAGCGGGCTACCAATAGCAATAGCAGTTTCTCCTACGGTTAACTGACTAGAATCACCAAATTCAGCTACTGTTGTCACTTTTTCTGAAGAGATTTTGACGACAGCAATATCAGAGAAAGTGTCCGCTCCGACGATTTCTCCAGGTACTTTAGTCCCATCTGACAAGCGAATATCTACTTTGCTAGCGCCATTGATAACGTGATTGTTGGTGACGATGTAAGCTTCTTTACCATTCTTTTTATAAATAACTCCAGATCCTTCACTAGAGATTTGCTGAGAATCTGTGTCAGTATCATCATTGCCAAATACGCTATTTTGTCTGTTTGCTGAATAAGTAATAACGGATACAACGGCATCTTTTACTTTATTAACAGCCTGAGTTGTTGAATTTTCGTTCTTATAGGCAGTTTGTGTAATAGTGCTAGTGTTGTTAGAGTTACTTACACCACTTTTTTGAGTTAGTTGAGTTATTGAAAAACTACCCAAGGCTCCACTAAAAAAGCTAATGACGATAACGACTAATAATTGAAACCATTTTTTGTAGAATGTTTTTAAATGTTTCATATTTGCCTCCATATGTTTGAATTACTGAAAGTATAAACTGACTAGCTTAATTATAACTTAAACACAAAAGTTTTACACAAACTGTGGATAACTTTCGAAAATCTGTGGTTTTCTCGGTTAAAATTAACTTTTTATTTTGTGAATAAGATGTGAAAAAATAGAGAATATGTTAGAATAGAGTCATGAAAATTAAAGTTGTAACAGTTGGGAAACTGAAAGAAAAGTATTTAAAAGATGGTATTGCAGAGTATTCAAAACGAATTTCTCGATTTGCTAAGCTTGAAATGATTGAGCTGGCAGATGAAAAAACACCAGATAGGGCTAGTGAGTCAGAAAATCAAAAGATTTTAGAAATAGAAGGTCAGAGAATTTTATCAAAAGTTGGTGATCGTGATTTTGTTATTGTGTTAGCCATTGAGGGGAAAACACTTTCTTCAGAAGAATTTAGTAAGCAGTTAGAAGAAGCTTCTATAAAAGGATTTTCTACTCTTACCTTTATTATTGGAGGGAGTCTGGGGTTAGCACAGGATGTAAAAAAGAGAGCCAATCTTTCTGTTAGTTTTGGTCGCCTAACCTTGCCCCATCAGTTAATGAGACTAGTTCTTGTTGAACAAATCTATCGCGCTTTTACGATTCAGCAAGGCTCGCCCTATCATAAATAGAAAATTGACTTTTAATTGAATTTTTGGTAGAATGATTGTGTTAGGTCTCATAGCTCAGCTGGATAGAGCATTCGCCTTCTAAGCGAACGGTCGCAGGTTCGAATCCTGCTGGGATCAATATAGTAGCAAAGCTGGGAATTTTCCCGGCTTTTTTCTTAAAAAAGTACACTTGGGG
Organism: Streptococcus mitis; assembly: GCF_001579035.1. GTDB lineage: Bacteria > Bacillota > Bacilli > Lactobacillales > Streptococcaceae > Streptococcus > Streptococcus mitis_J. Next base: position 18,124 of record NZ_KQ970285.1, read on the forward strand.
AGAAAAAAATGACAGTTGAGAGAATTTTATCTAAAATGAAATTCCATTTTGTATAATGGTTTTTGTAAGTTAGCTTACAAGAAAAAATATTTTAGGAGATTTTATTATGAAAAACACAGTTAAATTGGAACAGTTTGTAGCCTTGAAGGAAAAAGACTTGCAAAATATTAAAGGTGGAGAAAGTAGGATTTCAGACATCCTCCTTAATTTTCTTTTCCAACGAAAAAAGTAATGAAATAAGGAGAAAGAGTAATGAATTTACTTGGATTTGGGACAGTTATTGGTCATTTTTTAATTATTAGTTACAGTTACCGTTTAATTTGTAAAGGTCAAATAAATAGAAAAGAGCTATACGTTTTTGGTGCTTATACATTACTAGTAGAAGTAGTACTTGAACTTTCCTTTTATCTTCTAAATTTGGATGGGTTAGGGACTGCAACATTTTTACTTCCTTTGGGCTTATATTCCTATTTTCGATGGATGAAACAGTATGAGAGGGATAGAGGACTATTTCTAAGTTTACTACTATCTCTTTTATATGAGAGCACTCATAACTTTCTGTCCGTAACTTTCTCCTCTATAACAGGAGACAATTTTGTTTTACAATATTATTACCCATTCTTTTTTGTTGTAACGGTGTTGACTTATGTTGTTATCTTAAAAATCATTCATTATTTCCATTTGGAACTAGCCTATTTTGACAAGGACTACCTTTATCCTTTCTTGAAAAAAGTATTTTTTGCTTTACTATTGCTCCATATTGCATCTTTCGTTTCAGATATGGTAAGTACGATTAAACATTTGAATAGTTTTGGAAGTATTTTGTCATCTATTGTCTTTATCTCTCTCCTTTTGACCTTCTTTGCAATGAATTCTCATAAAGTTCAAATGGAGAAAGAGATTGCTTTGAAGCAGAAGAAATTTGAACAGAAACATTTACAAAACTATACAGATGAAATTGTCGGACTGTATAATGAAATCCGTGGTTTTCGACATGACTATGCTGGAATGCTTGTCAGTATGCAGATGGCAATTGACAGTGGTGATTTACAGGAAATTGACAGAGTTTACAATGAAGTTTTGGTCAAAGCAAATCATAAACTGCGTTCAGATAAGTACACTTACTTTGATTTGAACAACATAGAAGATTCAGCTTTACGAAGTTTGGTTGCTCAGTCCATTGTCTATGCTCGAAATAATGGTGTAGAGTTTACACTGGAAGTAAAAGATACGATTACTAAGCTTCCAATTGAACTATTGGATTTGGTTCGTATCATGAGTGTTTTATTGAACAATGCTGTCGAAGGATCGGCTGATAGTTATAAAAAGCAGATGGAAGTAGCAGTTATTAAGATGGAAACTGAAACAGTTATTGTGATTCAGAATTCATGTAAAATGACGATGACTCCTTCAGGAGATCTATTTGCCTTAGGATTCTCCACTAAGGGAAGAAATCGCGGAGTCGGCCTAAATAATGTGAAAGAACTACTAGATAAGTACAACAATATTATTTTAGAAACAGAGATGGAAGGCAGTACATTTAGACAAATTATTAGATTTAAGAGGGAATTTGAATGAAAGTTTTAATTTTAGAAGATGTTATTGAACATCAAGTGAGACTAGAGAGAATATTGGATGAAATTTCGAAAGAATCGAATATTCCAATATCATACAAGACAACAGGAAAAGTCCGTGAATTTGAAGAATACATTGAAAACGATGAAGTAAATCAGCTTTATTTCCTAGATATTGATATTCATGGAATTGAGAAAAAGGGATTTGAAGTGGCTCAGCTCATTCGTCATTACAATCCTTACGCTATTATCGTTTTTATCACTAGTCGATCAGAGTTTGCGACTTTGACCTATAAATACCAGGTATCAGCCCTAGATTTTGTTGATAAGGATATCAATGATGAGATGTTTAAGAAGAGAATTGAGCAAAATATCTTCTATACGAAGAGTATGTTACTTGAAAATGAAGATGTTGTAGATTATTTTGATTACAATTACAAGGGAAATGATTTAAAAATCCCTTACCATGATATTTTGTATATTGAAACGACAGGAGTCTCTCATAAATTACGTATTATTGGTAAGAATTTTGCCAAAGAGTTTTACGGTACCATGACAGATATTCAGGAAAAGGACAAACATACTCAGCGATTTTATTCTCCTCATAAGTCATTTTTGGTAAATATAGGCAATATTAGAGAAATTGATCGAAAAAACTTAGAAATTGTTTTCTATGAAGACCATCGTTGTCCTATTTCAAGGTTAAAAATTAGAAAATTGAAAGATATTTTAGAGAAAAAAGCTCAAAAGTGATTGACAATTAGCAAGAAATTGATATAATGGTTATATCTGCTACAGATAGAAGGTCCGTTGGTCAAGGGGTTAAGACACCGCCTTTTCACGGCGGTAACACGGGTTCGAATCCCGTACGGACTATTTTATCCGCCATAGCTCAGTTGGTAGTAGCGCATGACTGTTAATCATGATGTCGTAGGTTCGAGTCCTACTGGCGGAGTATAGATAAAAGGGAACACAGCTGTGTTCCCTTTTTATATCAATTTGCATCACCAAGCATCTTCATAAGGAAATCTGTTATTTCTTGAGGACTTTCTTTTTTTCCATGTGCAATCCAAGTTTGACAGACACCAAAAAGTGCGTGAGTTAGATAGATACTACTATATTCTAATTCAGTGGTATTTAGATTCAGTTGCATAAAGCGTTTTTGTAAATCCGTACTAAGCATGATATGAAGTTTATTTCGTAAGAAATTTTGGATTTCTTTAGTCCCATTTTCAGAAAGAAGGGCAGCCAGAAGTGGTTCTGATTCTAGATATTCAAATACTTCTAAAATAGCGTCTCTTTTGTGATGAGCATGTTTTTGAAAAATATATTCAAATGTATGGAATAGTTTGCTTTGATAGTGCTCAATCATATCATACTTATCCTTATAGTGAGTATAGAAGCTGGAACGACTAATTCCGGCTTTTTCTGCTAACTTGACAGTAGAAATTTGATCAAATGGCTGTTCCATCAGTAATTGTACCATAGCATTTTCAATAGTTCTCTTTGTTTTTAAGCGTTTATTACTTTCTTGCATATTTCCTCCTTGTAAACAAATTAGACTATCTGTCTAAAAATGGATTTTTTATCTTGTAATTTAGATTTTTTAATGTATAATCTATTATATCAAAATTTTAGACAATATGTTTAAAAAAGGAGAAGCTATGTTTAAAGAATGGAAAGCAATTTTTAAAAAACCAACCTTTATTATTGTCATGATAGGGATTTCTCTTATTCCAGCTCTGTACAATATCATATTTTTGTCCTCAATGTGGGATCCATATGGTCAATTGTCTGACTTACCTGTGGCAGTTGTCAATAATGATAAAGAGGCTTCCTATAATGGTAATACTATGGCAATAGGAAAAGACATGGTGTCCAATTTAAAAGAAAATAAAACCTTAGATTTTCATTTCGTAGATGAAGAGGAAGGAAAGAAGGGATTGGAAGATGGCAATTACTATATGGTAGTGACTTTACCAAGTGATTTATCTGAAAAAGCAGCTTCGATTTTAACGGATCATCCAGAGCAAATGCAAATCGATTATCAGACTTCAAGTGGTCATAGTTTTATTGCCAGCAAGATGAGCGATTCTGCGATGACACAATTGAAGCAGAATGTTTCTACCAATGTAACCGAGACCTATACTAAAGCCTTATTTAACAAAATGAGCGATTTAAAGGATGGTATGAGTCAAGCAGCTTCTGGTAGTGAAAAATTAACTGATGGAGCTAATCAATTAGTGACAGGAAGTAAAACATTAACTACTAACCTACACTCTTTAGCAGATTCAAGTTTAACATTTTCAAATGGAATGGAGCAGTTTACTAAAGGATTATCTGCTTATGTTTCTGGTGTTGAACAACTTCATCTTGGCTTAGGGAATTTTAATAGTGGCTTAGTTACATATGCTGGTGCAGTGAGTCAATTAGATAGCGGGTTAGGTCAATTATCTTCTAAAAGTCCTGAATTAGTAAGAGGAATCAATCAGTTATATACTGGTGTAGAATCCTATACTGGCGGTGTTTCTCAGCTTAATGCTGGTCTTAATCAATTTTCATCTGGTGTTAGTGCCTACACCAATGGAGTGGGAAATCTTGCAACAGGTGCGAATCAGTTATCTAATCAATCAGCTACACTTCGAATGGGGTGGAGCAATTAAGTGAAGGGATTCAACAACTTTCTAGCAAGTTAGATGCTTCATCTGAGCAAAAAAATCAAAATGCTCAATTATCTTCTGGTCTAAATCAGTTAAATCAAGCTATTCAAAATATTGATGTTGGAGATACAAAACAATTATCTTCTGTTTTATCAAGTATAGTTTCTCTTTCTAATCAAATGCTAGCAAGTACTCAGTCTGAAAAAGCAACTACATTAGCCAATATTCAATCGACAGCAGCTTATCAATCCTTGACAAGTGAGCAACAAGCTGAGATAAGTGCTTCTGTATCTCAAAATTCGACTGATAGTATTCAATCGGCTCAGTCAATTATAGCTTTAGTACAAGGTTTACAGGGAAGTTTAGAAAACTTACAAAATCAATCTTCAAATCTTTCGACGTTAAAAAATCAAGCTAATCAAGTATTACCTATTTCTTCTACTTCTTTGACAGGATTGTCAAGTGGATTAACAGAAATACAGGGAGCAGTGACGAGTAAATTAGTTCCTGACAGTCAGTCGATTGCATCAGATGTAAATGCATATACTGCACGTGTTGATAAAGTTTCTCAGGGCGCAAGTCAACTAAGTGAAAAGAATTTCACCTTGACAGGTAGTTTGAACCAATTAGTTTCAGGCTCAAACACCTTGACACAAAAATCTTCTAGCTTGACAGCAGGAGTTGGTCAATTAGCTGAAAAAACTCCAGAATTAGTATCTGGTATTGAAAAATTATCAACTGGCTCTAACCAATTGAATCAAAAGAGTCAAGAATTGATAGCAGGAGTTGATAAATTACAATCAGGATCTGGTCAATTAGCAGACAAATCTAGTCAGTTACTTTCAGGTGCTTCTCAATTAGAGAATGGAGCTAATAAATTGGCAGATGGAGCTGGGAAACTAGCAGAAGGTGGAACAAAGTTAACTTCTGGATTGGAAGATTTACAGACAGGAGTTGCTTCTTTAGGACAAGGACTAGGTAATGCTAGTGATCAACTTAAATCAGCATCAACGGAATCTAAAAATGCAGAGATTTTGTCAAATCCACTCAATCTTTCCAAAACAGACAATGAGCAAGTTCATGTAAATGGAATCGCAATGGCTCCTTATATGATATCAGTTGCTCTCTTTGTTGCAGCATTATCAACAAATATGATTTTTGCTAAATTACCTTCAGGTCGTCATCCTGAAACTCGCTGGGCTTGGTTCAAATCTCGCTTTGAGATAAATGGAGTTATAGCTGTTTTAGCCGCTTTCTTAGTCTATGGTGGCGTTCATCTTATTGGTCTAACAGCAAATCATGAAATGAGAACCTTGTTCTTAATTATTATCGCAAGCTTAACATTTATGTCTATGGTAACTGCATTAACAACATGGAATAGCCGTGTAGGAGCTTTCTTCTCTCTTATTTTGCTATTATTACAGTTAGCATCAAGTGCCGGTACTTATCCACTTGCCTTGACAAATAATTTCTTTAGAGCTATTAATCCTTGGTTACCAATGAGTTATTCGGTTTCTGGATTACGACAAACAATTTCTATGACAGGAAATATTCATCATCAAGTCATTTTCCTTGCTGTGATACTAGCCCTATTTACTGGTTTAGGTATGCTAGCCTATCAACCTAAGAAAATGGAAGAAGATTAAAAAATCGACCAAGCAACTGGTCGATTTTTTATGTCTTAGATGACTTTCGTTTGTGATTATAGATTGCAAATAGTAAAAGAGAAGTAAAGGAACAGATTGCTCCAATAACAAAACCATTGGGAATAAAGGAAAGTGTAATAGTTCCTTTTCCCTTAGGAACGTCAACTTTCATAAAGCCAGTTTGAGCTTGTTTAATCTCTATTTTCTTACCATCTTGGTAGGCAGACCAACCTTTGTCATAAGGAATGGTGAAGAAAATAGATGTATCTTGTTGGACATCATATGTAGCAAAAACCTTGTTTTTAGAAGTTGATACTGTTACAGGTTGTTCTTTGATTTTTTGAATAGCCTCAGTTAAAGTTTGGGGATCTAAACGATAGAAGGTAGGAGATTCAAATGATACTTGTGAATTTCCAGGGAAACTAACATGAATATTGAAAGTCTTTTTCTCTTTTGTATAGCCTAGATTAAAGAAGGAGAAGATATTATCAGTTGTAAAAGTCTTTTTTTCACCATTTACAAGGATGTCAACCTTCTTTTGTTTATCATTAGAAAAGTGAAGATTTGTGAAAGAAAGATAAACTTGGCTGTTTTCTGGTACTTCAATTTGATACTGGATTTCTGCATCCTCATTTGAAGAACTTGTAACACTAATCAAATCATCAGTATTTTCGGTTTTTTCATAAGGTATTGGAGAAAAATAATCAAAATTGACGTTAGCAAGTTGATTTAAAAATGAGGCCTGATTATCTAAGGTATGTTCATTGAACTTGACATCATTGTAAACAGATTGACTAGCAAATGCAATCGGAAGAGAGTATTGATTTTCATATAGGGTAAGATTATCTTTTTGATATACATCTTGGAAACCATACTTATCAATAGGATTTTCTGAGATATTGTACTGGATACCAAATAAACTATCAGCCAAAATACTATTATTGGCATAACGGAGATTGAGATTAGTCCCAGATGATTTAAACCCAAGTTTATCCAAAGTAGAGCTTGCTGAACGATTTCGAACAGATGAAAATTGAGAGATTCCATTGTAGTTGAATTTCATACTGTCATTCCCTGTCTGAGTCTCTAGTTTCTCAGTACGAGTAAATGGATCCTCAATATATGTTGAGAAAGATTCCATAGCTGGTATATCTCTACTATATGCACTTCGAGAAGCAAATCCCCATTCCTTAGCAATCCCGTCTATTTGAGCTGAAGCATTTAAACTCATTTCAACCATTATAAATAAAGAGATTAGAATAGCAAATAGATGTACAGAGATAAACTTTTTGATAACTGCAAGGAGTAAAAGAGAATAGACAACTAAAAATTCAAGAGTAAGCAGAATATTCAAATATGTTAAAAAAGAATAATGCGATTTTAGATAAATGGTAGCTAAAAATCCTGTTACTACAAGAAAAAGCGAAACTAAAAAATTCCAGACTTTAAGTTCTCTCAGACGATTTAAGACTTCTGCTGCTGTGTAAATTAACAAGGTAGAGAAAATCCAAGCATAGCGATGTAAAAACATATTTGGAGTATGCATGCCTTGCCAAAATAAATCAAGAGCTTCAATATAAAAGCTAGCAATTAGAAATGCAAAGAAAATTGCATAGATAAGTTTCACGTGAAACTTAATAGATTTCAGCGTAAAAAATAAAATGGTCAAAATAAAGGGAAGTAGTCCAACAAAAATCATTGGGATGGCTCCATACTTTGTTGTGTCAAAGGAACCAATGAATTGCTTGGCAAAAAGATCAAGATACCAGCTATTTTCAGTTTGAAACTTTGTAACTTCAGTCAAATTTTCCCCGTGTGTCTGCAAATCAAACAGAGTAGGAAGAGTCAGAATCAAACTAGCCATACCAGCTAAAAAGGAGGTAATAACAAAATCAAGAAAAGATGATTTTCGAGTCTTAAAGTCCCACGAAATTTGACAGAGATACCAGAAAATAAGAAACAATGCTGTCATATAGCCAAAATAATAATTTTGAATAAACAAAATTGACAGACTTGTAAAGTACAATAGGAGTTTCTTTTCAGTTATCAGTAGATGTAAACCAGTGATAATTAAAGGAATTAAGATAAAAACATCTAGCCAGGTCTTTATCTCTAATTGACTGACAGAGAAACTCATCAGAGCATATGAAGTAGATAAGGCTAGTTTTAAAGGCTTAGGAATCAATTGAAATAAATTATTTAAACTAAAGTAAGTTGACAGTCCAATCAATCCAAATTTTAAGAGCGTTGTCAGATAGACAGCATCTGGCATATTCGTTAGATCAAAAAAGTAAACTAGTGGTGAAAAGAAACTACCCAAGTAATAACTAGATAGGGCATAGAAATTCAATCCGAGGCCACTTGTAAAGGTGTAAAACAGACTACCATTTCCATGTAGGATATTTCGTAAGGCTACATCAAAAATAACGTATTGATGAAAGCCATCTCCTAATAGTGGAGATGTATCGCTATTCCAGTAGATACCTTGAGATAGATATATTCCTGTCATAATGATTACAGGAATGATGAAAGAAACAAAATAGGTCCAATATGTTTTAAAAAATAATTTCATGTTACCTCATAAAATGTTAGAAAACTCAGCTGGTTACCCCAACTGAGTTTTGAAGTTTTATTTAGTCTTTCCAAAGTTCTTTAACTTTTGCTTGTACTTCTGCATTTTCTAGGAATTCATCGTAGGTTTCATCAATACGATCGATGACGCCATTTTTAGACAAGACAATGATATGGTTAGCTAGAGTTTGAATAAACTCGTGGTCATGGCTGGCAAAGATGATTGATTCTTTAAAGTTTTTCAATCCATCATTCAAGCTTGAGATAGATTCCAAGTCTAAGTGATTGGTTGGATCATCAAGTACAAGGACATTTGATTTCAAGAGCATGAGTTTTGAAAGCATGACGCGGACTTTTTCTCCCCCTGATAAAACGTTGACAGGTTTGTTAACCTCATCTCCAGAGAAGAGCATACGGCCGAGGAAACCACGTAGGAAAGTATTGTCATCTTCTTCTTTACTTGCGAATTGACGCAACCAGTCAAGGATTGATTCTCCCCCTGCAAAATCAGCTGAGTTATCTTTTGGAAGGTAAGATTGACTAGTAGTAACTCCCCACTTGACAGTTCCTTCATAGTCAATATCTCCCATGATTGCACGAATCAATGCAGTCGTTTGGATATCATTTTGTCCAATAAGAGCTGTCTTATCACCTGGACGTAAGATAAAGCTGATATTATCTAAAATAGTCTCACCATCAATCTTTACAGTTAGATTTTCTACTGTCAAGAGATCATTACCAATTTCACGTTCTGCTTTAAAGTTGATAAATGGATACTTACGACTAGATGGCACAATCTCTTCTAGCTCAATCTTATCAAGCATTTTCTTACGTGAGGTTGCTTGTCTTGATTTAGAAGCATTGGCAGAGAAACGAGCTACGAATTCTTGCAATTGCTTAATTTTTTCCTCTGCTTTTGCATTACGGTCTGCTAGCAATTTAGCAGCAAGCTCAGAAGATTCCTTCCAGAAGTCGTAGTTTCCGACATAGAGTTTGATTTTTCCAAAGTCAAGGTCGGCCATGTGAGTACATACTTTGTTTAAGAAGTGACGGTCGTGGGATACTACGATAACTGTGTTATCAAAGTCAATCAAGAAGTCTTCTAACCAAGTAATCGATTGGATGTCCAAACCGTTGGTAGGCTCGTCCAAGAGAAGAACATCAGGTTTACCAAAAAGTGCTTTGGCGAGGAGAACTTTTACTTTCTCACCGTTGGCCAATTCGCTCATGTTTTGATAGTGCAATTCTTCTGGAATGTTTAGGTTTTGAAGTAGTTGAGAGGCTTCACTCTCTGCTTCCCAACCTCCAAGCTCGGCAAACTCTCCTTCAAGTTCGGCAGCACGGACTCCATCCTCATCTGAGAAATCTTCCTTCATGTAGATAGCATCTTTCTCTTTCATGATGCTATAAAGTTTTTCATTTCCCATGATAACAACATCAATGGCACGTTCATCTTCATAGTCAAAGTGATTTTGACGAAGAACAGAGAGACGTTCATCTGGACCAAGAGAGATGTGACCAGTAGTAGGTTCGATATCTCCAGCTAAAATTTTTAAAAAGGTTGATTTTCCGGCACCATTAGCACCGATTAATCCATAAGTATTTCCTTCTGTAAATTTGATATTGACATCATCAAAAAGTTTGCGATCACTAAAACGTAGTGAAACATCAGATACTGTAAGCAATGTTTTTCTCCTATATGTGTAATATATTTATTCTACTAGAAAATACGGAAATATTCAAATTTTTATCTGTCAATTTTGTGTAAATTAAATTTACAGCACGCTTTACACAAATCCGTAAATAGCAAGGCTGATTTATTTTGATAAATTGCGGTTATTTCATTAAAAAAATGCTATAATTGAAGGGACCATATCGAAGGAGAATAAAATGACTAAACCCATTATTTTAACAGGAGACCGTCCAACAGGAAAATTGCATATTGGACATTATGTTGGAAGTCTCAAAAATCGAGTATTATTACAGGAAGAGGATAAGTATGATATGTTTGTGTTCTTGGCTGACCAACAAGCCTTGACAGATCATGCCAAAGATCCTCAAACCATTGTAGAGTCTATCGGAAATGTTGCTTTGGATTATCTTGCAGTTGGATTGGATCCAAGTAAATCAACTATCTTTATTCAAAGCCAGATTCCAGAGTTGGCTGAGTTGTCTATGTATTATATGAATCTGGTTTCATTAGCACGTCTGGAGCGTAATCCAACTGTCAAGACAGAAATTGCTCAGAAAGGATTTGGAGAAAGCATTCCGACAGGATTCTTGGTCTATCCAATAGCTCAAGCAGCTGACATCACAGCTTTCAAGGCTAATTATGTTCCTGTTGGGACAGATCAGAAACCAATGATTGAGCAAACTCGTGAAATTGTTCGTTCTTTTAACAATGCATATAACTGTGATGTCTTGGTAGAGCCGGAAGGTATTTATCCAGAAAATGAGAGAGCAGGGCGTTTGCCTGGTTTAGATGGAAATGCTAAAATGTCTAAATCACTCAATAATGGTATTTATTTAGCTGATGATGCGGATACTTTGCGTAAAAAAGTGATGAGTATGTATACAGATCCAGATCATATTCGGGTGGAAGATCCAGGTAAGATTGAGGGAAATATGGTTTTCCATTATCTAGATGTTTTTGGTCGTCTAGAAGATGCTCAAGAAATTGCTGACATGAAAGAACATTATCAACGAGGTGGTCTTGGTGATGTGAAGACCAAGCGTTATCTACTTGAAATATTAGAGCGTGAACTTGGTCCTATTCGTGAGCGACGTATCGAATTTGCTAAGGATATGGGAGAAGTTTATAATATGCTTCAAAAAGGTAGTGAAAGAGCGCGTGAAGTTGCAGGTCAGACCCTATCTGAGGTTAAAGGAGCAATGGGACTTCATTACTTTAACTAAGTTTATTTTACAAGAAACTATCATTTCTATCTCGAAGAAAAGATAGTTTTTTATTTACCCCTGTAACATTTGACAAATTTTTATAGAATGGTATGATAGATACAATATAAAAAGAGTCAAGCTCAAAAAGAAAGAAAAGAGGAAACTTCGAATGTCTAATTGGGACACTAAATTTTTGAAAAAAGGTTTTACCTTTGATGATGTATTGCTTATTCCAGCTGAAAGTCATGTGTTGCCTAACGATGCAGATTTAACAACTAAATTGGCAGATAATCTGACTTTAAATATCCCAATTATTACCGCTGCTATGGACACAGTTACAGAGAGTCAAATGGCCATTGCTATTGCTCGTGCAGGCGGTCTCGGAGTTATCCATAAAAACATGTCAATTGCTCAACAAGCAGACGAGGTTCGTAAGGTAAAACGTTCTGAAAATGGAGTTATTATTGATCCGTTCTTCTTGACGCCTGAACATACAATTGCTGAAGCAGATGAGCTTATGGGT
>NZ_KQ970285.1:30756-58494 GCF_001579035.1 Streptococcus mitis
TTTTGAGGCAGGGGCGGATGCGATTGTTATTGATACTGCACATGGTCATTCTGCAGGTGTCTTGCGTAAAATTGCTGAGATTCGTGCTCACTTCCCAGATCGTACTTTGATTGCTGGAAATATTGCAACTGCTGAAGGTGCACGTGCCCTTTATGAAGCAGGTGTAGATGTTGTCAAGGTTGGTATTGGACCAGGTTCTATCTGTACTACTCGAGTAATTGCTGGTGTTGGTGTTCCACAAGTAACAGCTATCTATGATGCTGCAGCCGTTGCGCGTGAATATGGAAAAACGATTATTGCTGACGGTGGAATCAAGTATTCTGGAGATATTGTAAAAGCACTTGCGGCTGGTGGCAATGCTGTTATGCTTGGATCAATGTTTGCTGGAACTGATGAAGCTCCAGGTGAAACTGAAATCTTCCAAGGACGTAAGTTCAAGACTTACCGTGGTATGGGATCAATTGCTGCTATGAAAAAAGGCTCAAGCGATCGTTACTTCCAAGGTTCTGTCAATGAAGCAAATAAACTTGTTCCAGAAGGAATTGAAGGTCGTGTTGCTTATAAAGGAGCAGCAGCTGATATTGTCTTCCAAATGATTGGCGGTATCCGATCTGGTATGGGTTACTGTGGTGCAGCTAACCTTAAAGAACTACATGATAACGCTCAATTTATTGAAATGTCTGGTGCTGGTTTGAAAGAAAGCCATCCTCATGATGTGCAAATTACGAATGAGGCACCAAATTATTCTATGTAAAAAAACAATGAAAAGAACTCCCGTGAAAATAGGAGTTCTTTTACGATGTTGTCAATTTTATTTTACACTAACTTTACCATCCTGAATAGTAAAGATACTTAGATTTTTTGGCAGACTTTGAAGATGATCTAAGCTTGTTGTTGTGATAAAGGTTTGGATTGAATGAGAAATCGTTTCTAATAATTTTAGTTGTCTAGTGTTGTCAAGTTCGCTCATAACATCGTCAAGCAGTAATATTGGAGATTCTGTAGTAATACTTTCCATTAATTCGATTTCTGCTAATTTTATCGAGAGGACGAGACTACGATGTTGACCTTGACTTCCAAAACTAGCATCCATCCCATTTATATAAAAAGAAATATCATCTCGATGAGGCCCAACACCAGTATTCTTTTTAAATAAATCTCTGGACCTACTTTTTTCTAAAGCAATTTTGAAAGATTCTGATAAGTCTTTCTTGTCAGTTATCTTTACAGAAGATTGATAGGATATTGACAACTCTTCAATCTGATTAGAAAGTTCAAAATGTTTCTTACGACCAAAATGCTCTAGTTTTTTTATGAAATCTAAGCGGTGATTCATCACACGACATCCATAATCAACTAGCTGATCATCTAGTACTGAAAGGAAGGTTTCATCTATTGTTTGAGCTGATTTTAAATAGGTACTTCTTTGCTTAAGAATATGGTTATAATTGGTTAAATCTGATAAATAGATTGGCTTAATTTGCCCAAGCTCCATATCAATAAATTTTCGTCGAACCGAAGGTGCTCCCTTAATTAGTTGTAAATCTTCAGGAGCAAATAAGACAACATTCATGTGTCCTACGTAATCTGAAAGGCGTGCCTGTTTTAAATGATTAACTTTTGTCACACGTCCTTTTTGTGTTAGTTCGATTTCGAGGGGAATAGATCCCGTTTTTTTCTGAACAAGACCTGAAAGATGAAGTTGTTCCTCATCAAAATGAATGAGATTTTTATCTGTTCGAGTTCGATGACTACGCGTTAAGGCTAAAAAATAGATAGCCTCTAACATATTTGTTTTTCCTTGTGCATTACGTCCCAAAAAGACATTCAATTTAGGATTAAAGTCTATTTTCGTCTCTTTGTAATTACGAAAAGTCTTGAGAGATAGGTGTTGTAGCCACATGATTATCTACCAGGGAATCGCGGAGCTTGTTTGCTTTTTGGTGATGAAGTAGGTTTAGAGTTGTCTTTTTTTACTCCTTTATTCATCTCCTTAACAAGTTTAGCGATTCGTTCTTTTTCAACTTTATCAGCTTGGTATTCATCTAGTTCTTCAGAAGTAGGTTGTGTCAACAAGATGTCAATATTCATGTCAGGGATGTCAACTTTATCGCCAATACGAAGTTTTTTACCGCGACGACTCTCTAATTCCCCATTAAAGTAAACAGAATGTTCAGAGAGAAAGGATTTGATAGCTCCTCCGCTATGTGTGATTCCAAGTTCTTTGAGTAGTGCTTGGAGGGTAATAAATTCTTCAAATAATTTGTATTCCATAATTCACCTCAATCTTTGGTATTATACCATATTTTCCTAAAAATAGTGAGAGAAACAGGGAGAAATGTAAGCGATTTTTATTTCAAAAGTGTTACAGAGAACAAGAAAATTTCAGGTTTTCGTGATATAATAGAAGTCTGTATATAAGGAGGTAAATCATGGAGTTAGTGCATGGAATTTCAACACATTTTATCCAATCAAAGAAGTTTAAAACGAACAAAATCGCCGTGCGTTTTACCACTCCATTATCCCTCGATACGATTGCAGGTCGCATGTTGAGTGCGAGTATGCTAGAGACTGCTAATCAGATTTACCCCACTTCTCAAGATTTGAGAAGACATTTGGCCAGTCTATACGGTACAGATATGTCAACCAATTGTTTCAGAAGAGGACAAAGTCATATTGTAGAATTGACATTTACCTATGTTCGTGATGAGTTTTTAAGTCGGAAAAATGTGCTAACTTCTCAGGTTTTGGAACTAGTAAAAGAAACTCTTTTTTCACCTGTGGTAGTTGATAATGGATTTGATCCAGCCTTATTTGAAATTGAGAAAAAGCAATTGCTAGCAAGTTTAGCAGCTGATATGGATGATTCTTTTTATTTTGCACATAAAGAATTGGATAAATTGTTTTTTCATGATGAACGTCTTCAATTGGAATATAGTGATTTACGAAATCGTATTTTAGATGAAACTCCACAGAGTTCTTATTCTTGTTTCCAAGAATTTTTGACCAATAATCGAATAGATTTCTTTTTCCTAGGTGATTTTAATGAGGTCGAAATTCAAAATGTATTAGAATCATTTGTCTTTAAAGATCGAGAAGGAGATGTGAAGGTCCAGTATTGTCAACCTTATTCCAATATCCTTCAGGAAGGTATGATTCGGAAAAATGTGGGACAATCCATTTTGGAATTAGGTTATCATTGCCCTTCTGAATATGGTGATGAGCAACATTTACCCATGATTGTAATGAATGGTTTACTTGGTGGATTTGCTCATTCTAAACTCTTTACAAATGTCCGTGAAAATGCTGGATTAGCTTATACCATTTCCAGTCAGCTCGATTTATTTAGTGGGTTCTTGAGGATGTATGCTGGCATTGATCAAGAAAATCGGAATCAGGCTCGTAAAATGATGAATAATCAATTACTTGATTTAAAAAAAGGATATTTTACAGAGCTTGAGTTAGAGCAGACAAAGGAAATGATTCGTCGGTCGTTGTTACTTTCTCAAGATAATCAAAGTTCATTGATTGAACGTGCTTATCAAAATGCCTTACTTGGAAAATCTTCAGCAGACTTTAAAAGTTGGATTACAAAACTTGAGCAAGTTGACAAAGATACTATTTGTAGAGCAGCTAGTAATGTGAAACTACAAGCGATTTACTTTATGGAAGGAATAGAATGACAAAGGTTGTTTTTGAAGAAAAATACTATCCAGCTGTAAAAGAAATGGTTTATCGAACTCGTTTGGCCAACGGATTGACAGTTGCTCTTTTGCCTAAAAAGGAATTTAAAGAGGTTTACGGGAGTGTAACTGTCCAGTTTGGTTCGGTAGATACGCTTGTCACAGAAGTTGACGTAGGTGTAAAACAATATCCTGCAGGAATTGCTCATTTTCTTGAACATAAATTATTTGAGAGAGAAGATTCTAGCGATTTGATGTCGGCTTTTACGAGTCTAGGTGCAGATAGTAATGCCTTTACAAGCTTTACAAAAACAAGCTATCTTTTTTCAGCAACGGATCATTTTTTAGAAAATTTAGAGTTACTTGATGAATTGGTAACATCAGCACATTTTACTGAAGATTCCATTTTAAGAGAGCAGGATATTATTCAGCAAGAACGAGAAATGTATCAAGATGATCCAGACTCGTGTTTATTCTTTTCAACTTTAGCGAATTTGTATCCTGGTACACCTTTAACGACGGATATAGTTGGAAGTGAGGAGTCCATTTCTCAAATCAATCTAACTAATTTGCAAGAAAATTTTACAAGATTTTACAAACCTGTAAACATGTCTCTGTTTTTAGTTGGCAATTTTGATGTGGATCAAGTACAGGACTATTTTGAAAGAAAAGAACTGGAAGATTTAGATGTTCAGGAAGTAGCAAGAGAAAAGTTTGTTTTAAAAGATGTAAAGCAAACAGATAGTATGAGAATGGAAGTGTCTTCTCCTAAACTGGCGATTGGGATTAGAGGTAAACGAGAAGTTGCTGAGGCGGATTGCTATCGACATCATATTTTATTAAAATTATTGTTTGCAATGATGTTTGGTTGGACTTCGGATCGTTTTCAAAAGTTATATGAATCAGGTAAAATAGATGCTTCCTTATCTCTTGAAATTGAAGTAACAAGTCGTTTTCATTTTGTTATGTTGACAATGGATACGAAAGAGCCAGTTGCTTTATCTCATCAATTTAGGAAGGCCATTCGTAATTTTACAAAGGATTTAGATATCACAGAGGATCATTTAGATATTATCAAAAGAGAGATGTTTGGAGAATTTTTCAGTAGCATGAACTCTCTTGAATTTATTGCAACGCAATATGATGCTTTTGAACATGGTGAGACAATTTTTGATTTGCCGAAAATTTTACAGGAAATTACTTTAGAGGATGTCCTTGAAGCGGGGCATCACTTAATAGATGAAGGGGATATAGTTGATTTTACAATATTCCCATCGTAGTAACCTATCATAATAGACACTAGAAAGAAGGGATGACAAGTATGAGAAAAAAAACAATTGGAGAGGTTTTACGATTAGCTAGAATCAATCAGGGATTGAGTTTAGATGAATTGCAGAAAAAGACAGAAATCCAGTTAGATATGTTGGAAGCAATGGAAGCAGACGATTTCGATCAACTTCCAAGTCCTTTTTATACACGTTCTTTCTTGAGAAAATATGCATGGGCTGTTGAGTTAGATGACCAAATTGTCTTGGATGCTTATGATTCTGGGAGTATGATTACTTATGAGGAAGTAGATGTTGATGAAGATGAGTTGACAGGTCGTAGACGTTCAAATAAGAAAAAGAAGAAAAAAACATCATTTTTACCTTTATTTTATTTTATCCTTTTTGCTTTATCGATTTTAATTTTTGTGACCTATTATGTTTGGAACTATATTCAAACTCAACCAGAGGAGCCTTCTCTTTCTAATTACAGCGTGGTTCAATCAACAAGTTCAATAAGTTCAACTAGCTCTGTTCCCCACTCCTCAAGTAGTAGTTCATCTAGCAGTTCTTCTAGTGTAGAATCAGCTATAAGTGTATCAGGTGAAGGAAATCATGTAGAAATCGCTTATAAGACAAATAAGGAAACAGTTAAATTGCAATTGGCGGTTTCAGATGTTACAAGTTGGGTCAGCATTTCAGAAAGTGAGCTTGAGGGTGGAGTGACCTTATCACCGGATAATAAAAGTGCAGAAGCAACAGTTGCAACAAAAAATCCTGTAACCATTACCTTAGGTGTTGTAAAAGGTGTTACTTTGACAGTAGATAATCAGACTGTTGATTTATCGAAGTTAACAGCGCAGACTGGACAAATCACTGTAACCTTTACTAAAAATTAAGGAAAAACGAATGAAAAAAGAACAAATTCCCAATCTCTTAACAATAGGTCGAATTCTCTTTATACCTATTTTTATCTTTATTTTAACAGTAGGAAATTCGATAGAGAGTCATATAGTGGCAGCTATTATCTTTGCTATTGCCAGTATTACAGATTATTTAGACGGATATTTAGCTCGTAAATGGAATGTGGTCAGTAATTTTGGTAAATTTGCAGATCCCATGGCGGATAAGTTACTAGTTATGTCGGCTTTTATTATGTTGATTGAGTTAGATATGGCTCCGGCTTGGATTGTTGCAGTGATTATCTGTCGAGAGTTGGCTGTGACAGGTTTAAGACTTTTATTAGTTGAAACTGGTGGAACAGTTTTAGCAGCAGCAATGCCTGGAAAAATTAAAACTTTTAGTCAGATGTTTGCGATTATTTTCTTGCTATTACATTGGACTTTGCTTGGTCAAGTTCTACTTTATGTAGCCTTGTTTTTCACTATCTACTCTGGATATGATTATTTCAAGGGTAGTGCCTATGTATTTAAAGGGACATTTGGTTCGAAATGAAATCAATAATTGATGTAAAAAATCTTTCTTTTCGCTATAAAGAAAATCAGAAATACTATGATGTGAAGGATATTACGTTTCACGTGAAACGTGGAGAATGGCTTTCGATTGTAGGGCATAATGGTAGTGGTAAATCAACGACGGTTCGATTAATTGATGGCTTACTAGAAGCAGAATCTGGCGAGATTGTAATTGATGGTCAATGTTTGACTGAGGAAAATGTTTGGAATATACGTCGTCAAATCGGTATGGTTTTTCAAAATCCAGACAATCAATTTGTTGGAGCGACTGTTGAGGATGATGTTGCCTTTGGTTTGGAAAATCAGGGCCTTTCTCGTCAAGAAATGAAAAAGAGAGTGGAGGAAGCTCTGACTTTAGTTGGCATGTTGGACTTTAAAAAGAGAGAGCCAGCGCGTCTATCGGGTGGCCAAAAACAACGTGTGGCCATTGCAGGTGTTGTAGCCCTAAGACCAGCTATTTTAATTCTAGATGAAGCGACAAGTATGTTGGATCCTGAGGGTCGTAGAGAATTGATTGATACAGTAAAAGGAATTCGAAAAGACTATGATATGACGGTCATTTCCATTACCCATGATTTGGAAGAAGTTGCCATGAGTGATCGTGTGTTGGTCATGAAAAAAGGGGAAATTGAATCAACTAATAGTCCAAGAGATCTTTTCTCTCGAAATGATTTGGATCAAATTGGATTAGACGATCCTTTTGCCAATCAATTAAAACATTCTTTGAGCCAGAATGGCTATGATTTGCCTGAAAATTATTTGACAGAAAGTGAGCTAGAGGATAAGCTATGGGAATTGCTCTAGAAAATGTGAGTTTTACATATCAAGAAAGGACTCCTTTAGCTTCAACAGCTTTGTCGGATGTTTCTTTGACGATTGAGGATGGTTCTTATACGGCCTTAATTGGACATACAGGTAGTGGGAAATCAACTATTTTACAACTATTAAATGGTTTATTAGTTCCAAGTCAAGGGAGTGTGCGAGTTTTTGATACCTTAATCACCTCGACTTCTAAAAATAAAGATATTCGTCAAATTAGAAAACAGGTTGGCTTGGTATTTCAGTTTGCTGAAAATCAGATTTTTGAAGAAACGGTTTTGAAAGACGTTGCTTTTGGACCGCAAAATTTTGGAGTTTCTGAAGAAGATGCGGAGAAGATTGCGCGTGAGAAACTGGCTCTGGTTGGAATTGATGAATCACTTTTAAATCGTAGCCCGTTTGAGCTGTCAGGGGGACAAATGAGACGTGTGGCCATTGCAGGCATACTTGCCATGGAGCCAGCTGTATTAGTCTTAGATGAACCCACAGCAGGCCTGGATCCTCTGGGAAGAAAAGAGCTGATGAATTTGTTCAAAAAACTCCACCAGTCAGGGATGACCATTATCTTGGTAACGCATTTGATGGATGACGTTGCTGAATATGCAAATCAAGTTTATGTGATGGAAAAGGGACGTTTAGTTAAGGGTGGTAAACCAAGTGATGTCTTTCAAGATGTTGTCTTTATGGAAGAAGTGCAGTTGGGAGTACCTAAGATTACAGCCTTTTGTAAACGATTGGCTGATAGAGGCGTGTCATTTAAACGATTACCGATTAAGATAGAGGAGTTCAAGGAGTCGCTAAATGGATAGTATGATTTTGGGGCGTTATATCCCAGGGGATTCGATTGTTCACCGGTTGGATCCACGTAGCAAATTACTGGCTATGATGCTACTGATTTTGATCGTTTTTTGGGCTAATAATCCCTTGACGAATCTAATTCTTTTTATAGCGACAGGGATATTTATTGCCTTGTCAGGAGTATCTCTTTCATTTTTTATTCAGGGCTTGAAGTCTATGTTTTTCTTGATTGCCTTCACAACTATTTTTCAACTGTTTTTCATTTCTAATGGGAATGTTTTATTTGAATTTTCGTTTGTGAGAATCACAGATTATGCTTTGCAACAAGCTGGGATTATTTTTTGTCGTTTTGTATTGATTATTTTCTTTTCAACTTTGTTAACCTTAACGACCATGCCCTTAAGTTTGGCCTCAGCTGTCGAAGCTTTGTTAGCGCCTTTAAAGCGTGTGAAAGTTCCAGTTCATGAAATTGGATTGATGCTGTCCATGAGTCTACGTTTTGTCCCAACCTTGATGGATGATACGACGCGGATTATGAATGCGCAGAAAGCACGTGGAGTGGATTTTGGTGAAGGAAGCATTGTTCAAAAAGTAAAGGCGATGATTCCCATTTTGATTCCTCTTTTTGCGACAAGTTTAAAACGTGCAGATTCTTTAGCTATCGCTATGGAAGCGCGTGGTTATCAGGGTGGAAAAGGCAGAAGTCAATACCGACAATTGGAATGGACTCGAAAGGATACGCTGACTATTCTTGTTATTCTCGTACTTGGTTGTTGCTTATTTTTCTTAAAATCTTAGTAGCATTTAAAGAATTGATTAAAAGTTACTATAACAGTTTTTGATATAAAGGTAGGGATATGAACCGTTTTAAAAAATCAAAATATGTCATTATTGTTTTTGTCACTGTTCTGCTTGTCTCAGCTCTCTTAGCGACGACTTATTCAAGTACAATTGTGACAAAATTAGGAGATGGAATCTCATTGGTTGATAGAGTTGTGCAAAAACCTTTTCAGTGGTTTGATTCTGTCAAATCAGATTTGGCTCATTTGACACGAACGTATAATGAAAATGAAAGTTTGAAAAAACAGATTTACCAATTAGAAGTTAAATCAAATGAGGCGGAAAGTTTAAAGACAGAAAATGAACAATTGCGCCAATTGCTTGATATGAAGTCCAAGTTGCAAGCTACAAAGACTTTGGCAGCAGATGTTATTATGCGTTCTCCGGTATCTTGGAAGCAGGAGTTGACCTTAGATGCAGGGAAATCAAAAGGGGCTTCTGAGAATATGTTAGCTATTGCAAATGGTGGCTTGATTGGGAGTGTTTCAAAAGTAGAGGAGAACTCTACTATGGTCAACCTTCTGACAAATACAGAAAATGCTGATAAGATTTCTGTTAAAATTCAACACGGCACTACTACAATTTATGGAATTATTGTTGGCTACGACAAGGAAAATGATGTTCTCAAAATTAGTCAATTAAATAGTAATAGCGATATTAGTGCAGGCGATAAGGTAACAACAGGTGGATTAGGAAACTTTAACGTTGCGGATATTCCTGTAGGTGAAGTGGTTGCCACAACGCATAGTACGGATTATTTGACACGAGAAGTAACTGTTAAATTGAGTGCAGATACTCATAATGTAGATGTGATAGAATTAGTGGGGAATTCATAATGAGACAGTTGAAGCGGATTGGAGTGTTTTTATTGCTTCCTTTCTTTGTTCTAATTGACGCCCATATTAGCCAGCTTCTGGGCTCATTTTTCCCCCATGTACATTTAGCTAGTCATTTTCTTTTTCTATTTCTCTTATTTGAGACGATAGAAGTATCAGAGTATCTCTACCTAGTCTATTGTTTTGTGATAGGCTTGGTTTACGATGTCTACTTTTTCCATCTAATAGGGATTGCAACTCTCTTATTTATCTTATTGGGAGCGTTTCTTCATAAATTGAATAGTGTTATTTTGTTGAATCGTTGGACAAGAATGCTAGCCATGATTGTCCTGACATTCCTGTTTGAAATGGGTAGTTATCTTTTGGCTTTTATGGTAGGGTTGACAGTGGATAACATGTCGATTTTTATAGTCTATAGCTTGGTACCGACGATGATTTTAAATTTTTTATGGATTACTGTTTTTCAATTTATTTTTGAAAAATATTATCTATAAGAAAGAAACAAAAATGTAACAAAGGCGTAATATTTATTGGAGTTTTTTTTGGTATACTAGTATTGTCTTAAACAGAAGGAGTATCTAAGTAATATGAAGAAAAAAATCTTAGCGTCACTTTTATTAAGTACAGTAATGGTTTCCCAGGTAGCAGTATTGACGACTGCCCATGCAGAAACGACTGATGACAAAATTGCTGCTCAAGATAATAAAATTAGTAACTTAACAGCACAACAAGAAGAAGCACAAAAACAAGTTGACCAAATTCAGGAGCAAGTATCAGCTATTCAATCTGAGCAATCTAACTTGCAAGCTGAAAATGATAGATTACAAGCAGAATCTAAAAAACTTGAGGGTGAAATTACAGAACTTTCTAGAAATATTGTATCTCGCAATGATTCTTTGGAAAAACAAGCTCGTAGTGCTCAAACAAATGGAGCTGCAACTAGCTATATCAATACCATTGTAAACTCAAAATCAATTACAGAAGCTATTTCACGTGTTGCTGCAATGAGTGAAATCGTATCTGCAAACAACAAAATGTTAGAACAGCAAAAGGCAGATAAAAAAGCTATTTCTGAAAAACAAGTAGCAAATAATGATGCTATCAATACTGTAATTGCTAATCAACAAAAATTAGCTGATGATGCTCAAGCATTGACTACGAAACAGGCAGAACTAAAGGCTGCTGAATTGAGTCTTGCTGCTGAGAAAGCGACAGCTGAAGGGGAAAAAGCAAGTCTATTAGAACAAAAGGCAGCTGCTGAGGCAGAGGCTCGTGCAGCAGCAGAAGCAGAAGCGGCTTATAAAGAAAAACAAGCTAGCCAACAACAATCAGTACTTGCTTCAGGTAATACAAACCTAGCAGCACAGGTACAAGCAGTATCTGAATCTGCAGTAGCACCTGTTCAGGCTAAAGTACGTCCAACATATAACACAAATGCCTCAACTTATCCAATTGGTGAATGTACATGGGGAGTAAAAACCTTGGCACCTTGGGCTGGAGACTACTGGGGTAATGGAGCACAGTGGGCTACAAGTGCAGCAGCAGCAGGCTTCCGTACAGGTTCAACACCTCAAGTCGGAGCAATTGCATGTTGGAATGATGGTGGATATGGTCACGTAGCGGTTGTTACAGCTGTTGAATCAACAACACGTATCCAAGTATCAGAATCAAATTATGCTGGTAATCGTACAATTGGAAATCACCGTGGATGGTTTAATCCAACAACAACTTCTGAAGGTTTTGTAACATATATTTATGCAGACTAATTATAGAGGGACTCGAATAGAGCCCTCTTTTTCAGGTTTTACCAGGGACAATAACTATTAAAAATCCCATCAAAATAGCTTGAAAATATCGAAAAAGTATGGTAGAATAAAAATTGTCGTGTGAACGATAATACTCATTCTTGATGAATTGTGAAACAGTTGCCTTTAGGTCGTTTTGCGAGTTGAAGTCAAGAAGAGGAAAAAACAAAAAGGAGAAATACTCATGGCAGTAATTTCAATGAAACAACTTCTTGAGGCTGGTGTACACTTTGGTCACCAAACTCGTCGCTGGAACCCTAAGATGGCTAAGTACATCTTTACAGAGCGTAACGGAATCCACGTTATCGACTTGCAACAAACTGTAAAATACGCTGACCAAGCATACGACTTCATGCGTGATGCAGCAGCTAACGATGCAGTTGTATTGTTCGTTGGTACTAAGAAACAAGCAGCTGATGCAGTTGCTGAAGAAGCAGTACGTTCAGGTCAATACTTCATCAACCACCGTTGGTTGGGTGGAACTCTTACAAACTGGGGAACAATCCAAAAACGTATCGCTCGTTTGAAAGAAATCAAACGTATGGAAGAAGATGGAACTTTCGAAGTTCTTCCTAAGAAAGAAGTTGCACTTCTTAACAAACAACGTGCACGTCTTGAAAAATTCTTGGGTGGTATCGAAGATATGCCTCGTATCCCAGATGTGATGTACGTAGTTGACCCACATAAAGAGCAAATCGCTGTTAAAGAAGCTAAAAAATTGGGAATCCCAGTTGTAGCGATGGTTGACACAAACACTGATCCAGATGATATCGATGTAATCATCCCAGCTAACGATGACGCTATCCGCGCTGTTAAATTGATCACAGCTAAATTGGCTGACGCTATCATCGAAGGACGTCAAGGTGAGGATGCAGTAGCAGTTGAAGCAGAATTTGCAGCTTCAGAAACTCAAGCAGATTCAATTGAAGAAATCGTTGAAGTTGTAGAAGGCGACAACGCTTAATTCATAATAAATAGTAATTACCTAGGAGGGCGGGGCTTAGCCCGGCTCTCCTATTTTTAAAAAATATAGGAGAATCAAAATGGCAGAAATTACAGCTAAACTTGTTAAAGAGTTGCGTGAAAAATCTGGTGCTGGTGTTATGGACGCTAAAAAAGCATTGGTTGAAGTGGAAGGCGATATCGAAAAAGCGATTGAATTGCTTCGCGAAAAAGGTATGGCAAAAGCAGCTAAGAAAGCTGACCGTGTTGCTGCAGAAGGTTTGACTGGTGTTTATGTTGACGGTAACATTGCAGCAGTTGTTGAAGTAAATGCTGAAACTGACTTCGTTGCGAAAAACGCTCAATTTGTTGAGTTGGTAAACGCAACAGCTAAAGCAATCGTTGAAGGAAAACCAGCTAACAACGAAGAAGCTCTTGCTTTGACAATGCCTTCAGGTGAAACTCTTGAAGCTGCATACGTATCTGCAACAGCAACTATCGGAGAAAAAATTTCATTCCGTCGCTTTGCATTGATTGAAAAAACAGATGCACAGCACTTCGGAGCATACCAACACAACGGTGGACGTATCGGTGTTATCTCTGTAATCGAAGGTGGAGACGAAGCACTTGCTAAACAAATTTCAATGCACATCGCTGCTATGAAACCAACAGTTCTTTCTTACAAAGAATTGGATGAGCAATTCGTTAAAGATGAGTTGGCACAATTGAACCACGTTATCGACCAAGACAACGAAAGCCGTGCAATGGTTAACAAACCAGCTCTTCCACACTTGAAGTATGGATCAAAAGCTCAATTGACTGATGAAGTGATTGCTCAAGCTGAAGCTGACATCAAAGCTGAGTTGGCTGCAGAAGGTAAACCAGAAAAAATCTGGGACAAAATTATCCCAGGTAAAATGGATCGCTTCATGCTTGACAATACTAAAGTTGACCAAGCTTACACACTTCTTGCACAAGTTTACATCATGGATGATAGCAAGACAGTTGAAGCATATCTTGAATCAGTTAACGCTTCAGTAGTTGAGTTCGCTCGCTTTGAAGTTGGTGAAGGTATCGAAAAAGCTGCAAACGACTTCGAAGCTGAAGTTGCAGCTACAATGGCAGCAGCCTTGAATAACTAATTATAGAAAGGAAGTAAATTTGCTTCCTTTTTTCTATGCAGTCGATCCCTATAGGGAGAGCTTCCTATTTTCAAGGTAAAAATAAAAAGCCCTATAATAAGGGCTAAGTGCATTTAGGAGACTAAACTTCAAATTCATAGAGTGTTGTAGAGAGATAACGTTCACCGTTATCTGGTGCTAGAGCAAGAACTTTTTTACCTGTACCTAATTTTTTGGCAACCTCGATGGCTCCGTAGATAGCTGCAGCTGAAGAAATCCCTACAAGGAAGCCTTCTTTTCCACCAATTTCACGGCCGAGTGCAAGAGCATCATCTGATGTTACGCGAACGATACCATCATAGGCTTTAGTATCAAGTGTATCAGGAATAAATCCAGCTGAGATACCTTGAATTTTGTGAGGACCAGGTTTTTCACCAGATAGAATAGCAGATTCATCAGCTTCCACTGCATAAACTTGAATGTTTGAATTTGCTGATTTGAGTGCATGAGAAACACCAGAAATCGTTCCACCGGTACCCACTCCAGCAACAAAGGCATCTAGTCCATCTTTATCGAAAGCAGCTAGTATTTCAGCTCCTGTTGTTCTTTCGTGTACTTCTGGATTAGCTGGATTGTCAAATTGAAGAGGAAGGAAGCCATCACGTTCAGCAGCGATTTCTTGAGCCTTAGCAATAGCACCCTTCATTCCTTCGCTACCAGGCGTAAGGACGAGTTCAGCACCATAGGCTTGGATAATCTTACGGCGTTCTACACTCATAGTTTCAGGCATAACGATGACAACTTTATACCCTTTAGCAGCCCCTACCCATGAAAGTCCAATACCAGTATTTCCACTTGTTGCTTCAACAATAGTAGAACCAGGTTTCAGAATACCATCTTGTTCAGCTTTTTCAATCATGCTAAGGGCAATACGGTCTTTTACAGATGAACCAGGATTAAATGATTCAAGCTTTACATAGACGTCCGCAGCACCTTCTGGCACGATGTTGTTAAGTTTAACAATCGGTGTTTGACCGACTAGTTCAGTAATGTTGTTATAAATAGACATATGAATACCTCTTTGTATAAGATATTTCTAGTATAACGCTATCTATATCATTTGTAAAATATAGAAATCCTATCGGAGCGATAGGATTTTTTTATATCATAGGTCTAAGCCATTAATTTTTAAGCGATTGTGTTCAGCTAATTCTAGTAAATAGGTGTAAAGGAAAACGATATCAGGTTTCGTTTGAATTGCTTCATTTTCTAGTATATTTTGGTACGCATCTTTTTATTTTGCTAATTAAAGTAGCGGTGGAAATATCAGTGAAACACTGTATTATCTATTGTTTACACTAGGTTTACAGGAACCTCAACTTCACGTAAACTTTGATCAGTTAAAGTAACTTTTCCATTAAAAAATTCTACCAGTGCAGCTTTAATAGTTTCTTTTTCTTCTTTATCAACATAAATCATCGTATCGACTTGATCTGTAAAGTTTGTATCCAGCTCCATGAGATTATGTTTTTTAAGGAAGTTACTGTACTCTTGATACTGAGCGTAAGACATTTGAATAGCAATGCCAGCCTGTTCTTTTATTTCAATGATGCTAATTTCTTTGACAGCTAAGGCGACACTCCCGGCGTAAGCACGAATGAGTCCTCCAGCGCCTAGTTTAATACCACCAAAGTAGCGTGTTACTACCACACAGACATTGGTGAGATTGTGATTTTCTAGTACCCCAAGCATGGGAACACCAGCAGTACCACTAGGCTCACCATCATCACTTGTACGTTTAATTTCACTACGTTCTCCAATAATAAAGGCCGAGCAGTTATGCGTCGCTTTGTAGTGTTCTTTTTTGATGGTGGTAATGAAGTCACGAGCCTCTTCTTCGCTATAAACACGCTTGGCATGACAGATAAAGCGGGATTTTTTGATTTCTTCTTGGACTTGTCCGTCCTCTTTAATTGTTCTAAATTCCATGATTTAATTGTACTAAAAAATCATCTAAAGCGCTAGGTTTTTACGAATAAAGAAGTATGAAAGTAAATCCAAACTATCTCGGTCGGTTGTTTACTGAGAATGAATTAACTGAAGAAGAACGTCCGATGGCAGAGAAACTTCCAGCAATGAGAAAGGAGAAGGGGAAATTTTTCTGTCAACGTTGTAATAGTACTATTCTAGAAGAATGGTATTTACCTATCGGTGCTTACTATTGTCGGGAGTGCTTAATTATGAAGAGAGTTAGGAGTGATCAATCTTTATACTATTTCCCACAGGAGGATTTTCCTAAACAGAATGTTCTTAAATGGCGTGGTCAATTAACTCCTTTTCAAGAAAAGGTGTCAGAGGGACTGATTCAAGCAGTAGACAAGCAAGAGCCAACTTTAGTTCATGCGGTGACAGGGGCTGGAAAGACAGAAATGATTTATCAAGTTGTGGCTAAAGTAATCAATGCGGGGGGTGCAGTGTGTTTGGCCAGTCCTCGCATAGATGTTTGTTTGGAGCTGTACAAGCGCCTGCAAAAGGATTTTTCTTGCGAGGTAGCCCTCCTACATGGAGAATCGGAACCTTATTTTCGAACACCATTAGTTGTTGCGACGACCCATCAGTTATTGAAATTTTATCAAGCTTTTGATCTGCTGATAGTGGATGAAGTAGATGCTTTTCCTTATGTTGACAATCCCACGCTTTACCATGCTGTCAAGAATAGTGTAAAGGAGAATGGACTGAGAATCTTTTTAACAGCGACTTCGACCGATGAGTTAGATAGAAAGGTCCGTTTAGGAGAATTGAAACGATTGAGTTTGCCTAGACGGTTCCATGGAAATCCGTTGATTATTCCTAAGCCAGTTTGGTTATCGGATTTTAATCACTGTTTAGAGAAAAGTCGGTTGTCACCAAAGTTAAAGTCTTATATTGAAAAGCAGAGAAAGACAGCTTATCCTTTACTCATTTTTGCTTCAGAAATTAAGAAAGGGGAGCAGTTAAAAGAAATCTTACAGGAGCAATTTCCAAATGAGAAAATTGGCTTTGTATCTTCTGTAACAGAGGATCGATTAGAGCAGGTGCAAGCTTTTCGAGATGGAGAACTGACAATACTTATCAGTACGACAATCTTGGAGCGTGGAGTTACCTTCCCTTGTGTGGATGTTTTCGTAGTAGAGGCCAATCATCGTCTGTTTACCAAGTCAAGCTTGATTCAGATTGGTGGACGAGTTGGACGAAGCATGGATAGACCGACAGGAGATTTACTTTTCTTCCATGATGGGTTAAATGATTCAATCAAGAAGGCGATTAAGGAAATTCAGATGATGAATAAGGAGGCTGGTCTATGAAGTGCTTGTTATGTGGGCAGACTATGAAGACTGTTTTAACTTTTAGTAGTCTCTTGCTTCTGAGGAATGATGACTCCTGTCTTTGTTCAGACTGTGATTTTACTTTTGAAAGAATTGGGGAAGAGAACTGTCCAAACTGTATGAAAACAAGCTTGTCAACGAAGTGTCAAGATTGTCAACTTTGGTGTAAAGAAGGAGTTGAAGTCAGTCATAGAGCGATTTTTACTTACAATCAAGCTATGAAGGATTTTTTCAGTCGGTATAAGTTTGATGGAGACTTCCTTTTAAGAAAAGTTTTCGCTTCAGTTTTAAGTGCGGAGTTAAAAAAGTACAAAGAGTATCAATTTGTAGTCATTCCCCTAAGCCCTGAAAGATTGCTTGACAGAGGATTTAATCAGGTTGAGGGCTTGGTAGAGGCAGCAGGTTTTTCGTATCTGGATTTACTAGGGAAAAGAGAAGAGAGAGCCAGTTCTTCTAAAAATCGTTCAGAGCGCTTGGGGACAGAACTTCCTTTCTTTATTAAAAGTGGAGTCACTATTCCTAAAAAAATCCTACTTATAGATGATATCTATACTACAGGAGCAACTATAAATCGTGTTAAGAAACTGTTGGAAGAAGCTGGTGCTAAGGATGTAAAAACATTTTCCCTTGTAAGATGAGGAAAAAATTTGCAAAAATAGAATGAAAGCGTTATAATAAAATCAGAAAAACAAAAATGTTTAGAAAGAAGGTACTCATATGATTAAATATAGTATCCGTGGTGAAAACCTAGAAGTAACAGAAGCAATTCGTGATTATGTAGTTTCTAAACTCGAAAAGATCGAAAAGTACTTCCAGCCAGAACAAGAGTTGGATGCCCGAATTAACTTAAAAGTTTATCGTGAAAAAACTGCTAAAGTGGAAGTAACGATTCCGCTTGGATCCATTACTCTCCGCGCAGAAGATGTGTCTCAAGATATGTATGGTTCAATTGATCTTGTAACTGATAAAATTGAACGTCAGATTCGTAAAAACAAAACAAAAATCGAGCGTAAAAATAAAAATAAGGTAGCAACTAGTCAATTATTTACAGATGCCTTGGTGGAAGATCCAAATGTTGTCCAGTCTAAAGTTGTTCGTTCAAAACAAATTGATTTAAAACCAATGGATTTGGAAGAAGCTATTCTACAGATGGATTTATTGGGGCATGATTTCTTTATCTATGTGGATGTTGAAGATCAGACAACAAATGTGATTTATCGTCGTGAGGATGGTGAAATTGGTTTGTTAGAAGTTAAAGAATCTTAATTAGAATAGGTGTAAAGGTAGGTTTACTGAATTGTAAACCTCCTTTTTCTTATAATTGATAGAATTACTGATTACACTTTTAAAAAGTCGCTTTTTGAGGGGTATTATGGTATAATGGGTGCCAAGAGGTTTGGAATGAAAAAATTTTATGTAAGTCCATTCTTTCCTATTCTAGTAGGATTGATTGCGTTTGGAGTCTTATCCACTTTCATTATTTTTGTTAATAATAATCTGTTGACGGTTTTCATTTTGTTTCTTTTTGTAGGAGGCTATGTTTTTTTATTTAAGAAACTGAGAGTGCATTATACAAGGAGTGATGTAGAACAGATACAGTATGTAAACCACCAAGCGGAAGAAAGTTTGACAGCTCTATTGGAACAGATGCCTGTAGGTGTTATGAAATTGAATTTATCTTCTGGAGAGGTTGAGTGGTTTAATCCCTATGCTGAATTGATTTTGACCAAGGAAGATGGCGATTTTGATTTGGAAGCTGTTCAAACGATTATCAAGGCTTCAGTAGGAAATCCGTCTACTTATGCCAAACTGGGTGAGAAGCGTTATGCTGTTCATATGGATGCTTCTTCCGGTGTTTTGTATTTTGTAGATGTATCCAGGGAGCAAGCCATAACAGATGAATTAGTAACGAGTCGACCAGTGATTGGAGTTGTATCTGTGGATAATTATGATGATTTGGAGGATGCAACTTCTGAGTCAGATATTAGTCAAATCAATAGTTTTGTAGCTAATTTTATATCAGAGTTTTCAGAAAAATACATGATGTTTTCTCGTCGGGTAAGTATGGATCGATTTTATCTATTTACTGACTACACGGTGCTTGAGGGCTTGATGAATGATAAATTTTCTGTTATTGATGCTTTCAGAGAAGAGTCGAAACAGAGACAGTTGCCCTTGACCTTAAGTATGGGATTTTCTTATGGCGATGGAAATCATGATGAAATAGGGAAAGTTGCTTTGCTCAACTTGAATTTGGCTGAAGTACGTGGTGGCGACCAGGTGGTTGTCAAGGAGAATGATGAAACGAAAAATCCAGTCTACTTTGGCGGTGGGTCGGCTGCGTCCATCAAGCGCACTCGTACCCGTACTCGATCAATGATGACAGCCATATCTGATAAGATTCGTAGTGTGGATCAAGTGTTTGTAGTTGGACATAGAAATTTAGATATGGATGCCTTGGGCTCTGCTGTAGGTATGCAGTTGTTCGCCAGCAATGTGATTGAAAATAGCTATGCTCTTTATGATGAAAATCAAATGTCTCCGGATATTGAACGAGCTGTTTCATTCTTAGAAAAAGAAGGAGTTACGAAGTTGTTGTCTGTTAAGGATGCAATGGGGATGGTGACCAATCGTTCTTTGTTGATTCTTGTAGACCATTCAAAGACAGCTTTAACTTTATCAAAAGATTTTTATGATTTATTTACCCAAACTATCGTCATTGACCACCATCGAAGGGATCAGGATTTCCCAGACAATGCAGTTATCACTTATATCGAAAGTGGTGCAAGCAGTGCCAGTGAGTTAGTAACAGAACTGATTCAGTTCCAGAATTCTAAGAAAAATCGTTTGAGTCGTATGCAAGCAAGTGTCTTGATGGCTGGTATGATGCTGGATACTAAAAATTTCACCTCACGAGTGACTAGTCGGACATTTGATGTTGCTAGCTATCTCAGAACGCGCGGAAGTGATAGTATTGCTATCCAAGAAATCGCTGCGACAGATTTTGAAGAATATCGTGAGGTCAATGAACTGATTTTACAGGGGCGTAAATTAGGTTCAGATGTATTGATAGCAGAGGCTAAGGAGTCGAAATGCTATGATACAGTTGTTATTAGTAAGGCAGCAGATGCCATGTTAGCTATGTCAGGTATTGAAGCGAGTTTTGTTCTTGCGAAGAATACACAAGGCTTTATATCCATCTCAGCTCGCAGTCGTAGTAAACTGAATGTACAACGGATTATGGAAGAGTTAGGCGGTGGAGGCCACTTTAATTTGGCAGCAGCTCAAATTAAAGATTTAACCTTGTCAGAAGCAGGTGAAAAACTGACAGAAATTGTATTAAATGAAATAAAGGAAAAGGAGAAAGAAGAATGAAAGTAATCTTTTTAGCAGATGTTAAAGGAAAAGGTAAAAAAGGCGAAATTAAGGAAGTACCAACAGGATATGCACAAAACTTTCTTATCAAAAAGAATCTAGCCAAAGAAGCGACTGCTCAAGCTGTAGGTGAACTTCGTGGTAAACAAAAATCCGAAGAGAAAGCTCACGCTGAGATGATTGCAGAAGCAAAAGCAATTAAAGCCCAACTTGAAGCAGAAGAAACGGTTGTAGAATTTGTTGAAAAAGTTGGTCCAGATGGTCGTACCTTTGGTTCTATTACCAATAAGAAGATTGCAGAAGAATTGCAAAAGCAATTTGGAATTAAGATTGACAAACGTCATATTCAAGTACAAGCTCCGATTCGAGCGGTTGGTTTGATTGATGTGCCAGTGAAAATCTATCAAGATATCACAAGTGTAATCAATCTTCGTGTGAAAGAAGGATAAGTTTACACCTTCTTGACAAGATTGTAAAAGGAAGGGAAGTCTGATGGCAGAAGTAGAAGAGTTACGAGTACAACCTCAAGATATCTTAGCTGAGCAATCCGTTTTGGGGGCTATCTTTATTGATGAGAGTAAACTTGTTTTTGTGCGAGAATACATTGAGTCTCGGGACTTTTTTAAGTATGCCCATCGTTTGATTTTCCAAGCCATGGTCGATTTATCCGATCGTGGCGATGCCATAGATGCAACAACGGTTCGTACCATCCTTGATAATCAAGGTGATTTGCAGAATATTGGTGGCCTGTCTTATCTGGTTGAGATTGTCAATTCTGTGCCAACTTCTGCTAATGCGGAGTATTATGCTAAGATTGTTGCAGAAAAAGCAATGCTACGTCGTTTAATTGCCAAGTTGACAGAGTCTGTCAATCAAGCTTACGAGGCTTCGCAACCAGCTGATGAAATCATTGCTCAGGCAGAAAAAGGTCTGATTGATGTTAGTGAAAATGCAAATCGAAGTGGATTTAAGAATATTCGAGATGTGTTGAATGTCAACTTTGGAAATCTGGAAGCTCGATCGCAACAAACGACCGACATTACAGGTATTGCGACAGGTTATCGTGATTTAGATCATATGACGACTGGACTTCATGAGGAGGAGTTGATTATCCTAGCAGCCCGTCCAGCGGTTGGTAAGACAGCCTTTGCCTTGAATATCGCTCAGAACATTGGGACTAAGTTGGACAAAACGGTTGCTATCTTTTCGCTCGAAATGGGTGCAGAAAGTCTAGTCGATCGTATGTTGGCGGCAGAAGGTTTGGT
The DNA here is from genome assembly GCF_001579035.1 of Streptococcus mitis. Classification (GTDB taxonomy): domain Bacteria; phylum Bacillota; class Bacilli; order Lactobacillales; family Streptococcaceae; genus Streptococcus; species Streptococcus mitis_J. The sequence goes on from NZ_KQ970285.1 coordinate 52,346, forward strand.
GGAATCGCATTCTATCCGTACGGGTCAATTGACTGATGAGGAGTGGCAAAAATATACCATTGCTCAAGGGAATTTAGCTAATGCAAGTATCTATATCGATGATACGCCAGGGATTCGGATTACAGAGATTCGTTCTCGTTCCCGTAAATTAGCTCAAGAAACTGGAAATCTTGGTTTGATTTTGATAGATTACTTGCAATTGATTACAGGTACAGGCCGAGAAAATCGTCAACAAGAAGTTTCAGAAATTTCACGTCAGTTGAAGATCTTAGCCAAGGAACTGAAAGTTCCTGTAATTGCTCTAAGTCAGCTTTCTCGTGGTGTAGAACAACGTCAGGATAAGAGACCGGTCTTGTCTGATATTCGTGAATCGGGATCTATCGAGCAGGATGCTGATATCGTAGCTTTTCTCTATCGTGATGATTACTATGAGCGTGGTGGTGAAGAAGAGGACGGTATCCCAAATAATAAGGTGGAAGTTATTATCGAGAAAAACCGTAGTGGAGCTCGTGGAACAGTGGAATTGATTTTCCAAAAAGAATACAATAAATTTTCAAGTATCTCAAAAAGGGAGGCATAAAATGACAGATGCATTTACAGATGTAGCTAAGATGAAAAAAATCAAAGAGGAAATCAAGGCGCATGAGGGTCATGTAATTGAAATGACCTTGGAAAATGGACGTAAGCGCCAAAAAAATAGATTGGGTAAGTTAATTGAAGTTTATCCATCCCTATTTATCGTTGAATTTGGGAACGTTGAAGGAGATAAACAAGCTAATGTTTACGTTGAATCCTTTACTTACTCAGATATCCTTACTGAAAAGAATTTGATTCATTATCTGGACTAAAGTGAGAAATTTTCTCACTTTTTCTTTTTTCTCCGAATAGTTTAAGTGAAGGCAATCTTCGATTTATATTATTTTCAAGGAGGAAGAATGAAAATTTTACCGTTTATAGCAAGAGGGACAAGTTATTACTTGAAGATGTCAGTTAAAAAGCTTGTTCCCTTTTTAGTAGTAGGATTGATGTTAGCAGCGGGTAATAGTGTATATGCCTATTCTGGAGGAAATGGATCGATTGCGCGTGGGGATGATTATCCTGCTTACTATAAAAATGGGAGTCAGGAAATTGATCAGTGGCGCATGTATTCTCGTCAGTGTACTTCTTTTGCAGCCTTTCGTTTGAGTAATGTCAATGGTTTTGAGATTCCAAGGGCTTATGGAAATGCGAATGAATGGGGGCATCGTGCTCGTCGTGAAGGCTATCGTGTAGATAATACACCGACGATTGGCTCCATTGCTTGGTCTACTGCAGGAACTTATGGGCATGTTGCCTGGGTGTCAAATGTAATGGGAGATCAGATTGAGATCGAGGAATATAACTATGGTTATACAGAAGCCTATAATAAACGAAGTATAAAAGCAAATACGATGACAGGATTTATTCATTTTAAAGATTTGGATGGGGGCAGTGTTGGGAATAGTCAAACCTCAGTTTCAACAGGAGGAACACATTATTTCAAGTCTAAGTCTGCTATCAAAAATCAGCCACTAGCTAGCGCAACTGCGATTGATTACTATTATCCTGGGGAGAAGGTTCATTATGATCAAATTCTCGAAAAAGATGGATACAAGTGGTTGAGTTATACAGCTTATAACGGAAGTCGTCGTTATATCCAGCTAGAGGGAGTGACTTCTTCACAAAATTATCAGAACCAATCAGGGAATAGCTCTAATTATAGCTCAAATACTGGATTGACTGTCGGTTGGAAGAAGATAAATGGTAGTTGGTATCATTTCAAATCAAATGGTTCTAAATCAACGGGATGGCTGAAAGATGGTTCTAGCTGGTATTATTTGAAATCATCTGGTGAAATGCAGACAGGATGGTTAAAGGAAAATGGCTCGTGGTATTACCTGGATAGTTCAGGGGCAATGAAAACAGGCTGGTATCAAGTTTCTGGTAAGTGGTATTATTCTTACTCTTCAGGTGCCTTAGCTGTTAATACGACGGTGGATGGCTACAGAGTAAACAGTGATGGAGAACGAGTATAGAAAATTGGAGTAGGAAATTTTTCCTGCTCTTTTCTGTAAGCAGTTTCCTTGACATTTTTCTTATTTTGCGCTATCATATATCTATATAATATATGGGAGTCTGTGTACAGTCTGAGAGGAAGTGTTAAACTTCGACCGCACCTGATCTGGGTAATGCCAGCGGAGGGAACGATACTTAGTCTATTCTTGACCTTTTCCATATATGGCAAAGGTTTTTCTTTTTGTCAAAGGAAAACGAGAAGAGGAGGTTGTTATGAAAGCAAGCATTGCCTTGCAAGTTTTACCCCTAGCGCAGGGGATTGATCGGATAGCTGTTATCGATCAAGTCATTGCTTATCTGCAAGCTCAAGAAGTGACCATGGTGGTGACACCATTTGAAACGGTCTTGGAAGGGGAGTTTGATGAGCTCATGCGCATTCTAAAAGAAGCGCTGGAAGTGGCAGGGCAGGAGGCAGATAATGTCTTTGCCAATGTCAAAATAAATGTAGGAGAGATTTTAAGTATTGATGAGAAACTTGAAAAGTATACTGAGACGACACATTAGTCTATTGGGCTTTCTGGGAGTCTTGTCAATCTGGCAGTTAGCAGGTTTTCTTAAACTTCTCCCCAAGTTTATCCTGCCGACACCTCTTGAAATCCTTCAGTCTTTTGTGCGTGACAGAGAATTTCTCTGGCACCATAGCTGGGCCACCTTGAGAGTGGCTTTATTGGGGTTGGTTCTAGGAGTCTTGATTGCCTGTCTCATGGCTGTACTTATGGATAGTTTGACTTGGCTCAATGACCTGATTTACCCTATGATGGTGGTTGTTCAGACCATTCCGACTATTGCCATAGCTCCTATCCTGGTCTTGTGGCTCGGTTATGGGATTTTACCCAAGATTGTTTTGATTATCTTGACGACAACCTTTCCTATCATCGTCAGCATTTTGGACGGCTTTAGGCATTGTGACAAGGATATGCTGACCTTGTTTAGTCTGATGCGGGCCAAGCCTTGGCAAATCCTGTGGCATTTTAAAATTCCAGTCAGTCTGCCTTACTTTTATGCAGGTCTGAGGGTCAGTGTCTCCTACGCTTTTATCACAACAGTGGTATCTGAGTGGTTGGGAGGCTTTGAAGGACTAGGTGTCTACATGATTCAGTCCAAGAAACTGTTTCAGTATGATACCATGTTCGCGATTATTATTCTGGTATCGATTATCAGCCTTCTGGGTATGAAGTTGGTCGATGTCAGTGAAAAATATGTTATTAAATGGAAACGTTCATAAGAAGAAGGATGTTTCTGAAAAAGAAAAGAGGAAATCAAAATGAAAAAAACATGGAAAGTGTTTTTAACGCTTGTGACAGCTCTTGTAGCTGTTGTGCTTGTGGCCTGTGGTCAAGGAACTGCTTCTAAGGACAACAAAGAAGCAGAACTTAAGAAAATCGACTTTATCCTAGACTGGACACCAAATACTAACCACACAGGACTTTATGTTGCCAAGGAAAAAGGTTATTTCAAAGAAGCTGGAGTGGATGTTGATTTGAAATTGCCACCAGAAGAAAGTTCTTCTGACTTGGTTATTAACGGTAAGGCACCATTTGCAGTGTATTTCCAAGATTATATGGCTAAAAAATTGGAAAAAGGGGCAGGAATTACTGCCGTTGCAGCTATCGTTGAACACAATACATCAGGAATCATCTCTCGTAAATCTGACAATGTAAGCAGTCCGAAGGACTTGGTTGGTAAGAAATACGGTACATGGAATGATCCAACTGAACTTGCTATGTTGAAAACCTTGGTAGAGTCACAAGGTGGAGACTTTGAAAAAGTTGAAAAAGTACCAAACAACGACTCAAACTCAATCACACCGATTGCCAATGGTGTCTTTGATGCTGCTTGGATCTACTATGGATGGGATGGAATTCTTGCTAAATCTCAAGGCGTAGATGCAAATTTCATGTACTTGAAAGACTACGTTAAAGAATTTGACTACTATTCACCAGTTATCATCGCAAACAACGACTATTTGAAAGACAACAAAGAAGAAGCTCGTAAAGTCATCCAAGCTATCAAAAAAGGCTACCAATATGCCATGGAGCATCCAGAAGAAGCAGCTGATATCCTCATCAAAAATGCACCTGAACTCAAGGAAAAACGTGACTTTGTCATCGAATCTCAAAAATACTTGTCAAAAGAATACGCAAGCGACAAGGAAAAATGGGGGCAATTTGATGCAGCTCGCTGGAATGCCTTCTACAAATGGGATAAAGAAAATGGTATCCTTAAAGAAGACTTGACAGACAAAGGCTTCACCAACGAATTTGTGAAATAATGACAGAAATTAGACTAGAACACGTCAGTTATGCCTATGGTCAGGAGAGGATTTTAGAGGACATCAATCTGAAAGTCACTTCAGGTGAAGTGGTTTCCATCCTAGGCCCAAGTGGTGTTGGAAAGACCACCCTCTTTAATCTAATCGCTGGGATTTTAGAAGTTCAGTCAGGGAGAATTGTCCTTGATGGTGAAGAAAATCCCAAGGGGCGCGTGAGTTATATGTTGCAAAAGGATCTGCTCTTGGAGCACAAGACGGTGCTTGGTAATATCATTTTGCCCCTCTTGATTCAAAAAGTGGATAAGGCTGAAGCTATTGCTCGCGCAGATGAAATTCTTGCGACCTTCCAGTTGACAGCTGTACGGGACAAGTATCCCCATGAACTTAGTGGCGGGATGCGCCAGCGTGTAGCCTTGCTTCGAACTTACCTTTTCGGGCACAAGCTCTTTCTCTTAGACGAGGCCTTTAGCGCCTTGGATGAGATGACCAAGATGGAACTCCACGCTTGGTATCTGGAGATTCACAAGCAGTTGCAGCTAACAACCTTGATTATCACGCATAGTATCGAGGAGGCCCTCAGCCTCAGCGACCGCATCTATATCTTGAAAAATCGTCCTGGGCAAATTGTTTCAGAAATTAAACTAGATTGGTCTGAGGACGAGGACAAGGAAGTCCAAAAGATTGCCTATAAACGTCAAATCTTGGCAGAATTAGGCTTAGATAAGTAGAAAAATAGGGAGTTGGTGAAGATTATCCTTTACCAGCGCCCTTTTTCTTTTAAAAATGAGAAAATTTCGGTATAATAGTCAAAGCTATCAGAGAATACTTTCTCATAGGTTAAGCCAATGTTTCTACCGTTTTCTGCTTGTCTTGCTCGGTAGAGTCGAAGCATGAGTACTGTTTTATGATCGATATCTAGAACTCTATAGCTTGATTTTGTCTTAGGAGTGTTTACCTGGTTTAAAATGTTGAGTGTTTTGTTAATATCGATTGTTCCGTTCTGCAGGTCAATATCAGACCATTCTAGGGCCAGACATTCACGGATGCGCAGTCCAGTAGCTAGGAGCGTTTTATAAAGCACAGTATCATAGAAATTGATAAAGGTATTCTCCAGGTTATCGAGATAGGAGAGGAAGTTTTTAAGTTCCTGATCTTGAAAGTATTTAATTTCTTGTTTATCTCTAGTTATCTTTCTAGGAATGACAACATCACGAGCAGGGTTATTGTCTAATGCTTGGATGGAAACCCCATACTGTAGAATACGTTTATTTAAGGCATGAAGATGATTGTATTCTTTATACCCCGTTCCGTCCTGATTGTACTCATCCGCCCACTTATTTACCTGAGTTTGGATAATGACAGGTGTAAGTTTATCTAGTTTGTAAGTACCAAATGAGGGTAAGAGGTAATTATTTAAGCAACCTTTTATCTTTATCTGCGTATTAGTCTTTATGGTATGCTGGTAGGTTTGCCAAAACAAGTCTACAAGTTCCTGATAGCTTGTTATATGTGAGCGTTGTTTCCGTGTAGAGCCGTTTTTCTCAAATTCTACCTTAGCCTGGGTGACCTTATTTTTGAGTTCTTTCTTTGTTCGTGCTGATATGGTAGTCTTGACCTTTTTACTAGTCACAGAATCGATACCAAGATAGATACTAGAGCGGTATACTGCTGATCCGTCTTTTTTCGTGTGTTGTGTAATTTTCATGGTTTTACTCCTTTTTCCATCAGCAGGCAAGCAATTAGAAAAGGTTTTGAGTTTATACCATGCGAGGAGCTACGAGAA
>NZ_KQ970285.1:58735-60170 GCF_001579035.1 Streptococcus mitis
GAATAGAAAAAGTGTACCAACTAAAAAGCTGATACACTTATTTTCTTGTTGTAACCCTGACCTATATAGAGATACAGGTGTAGAGCAGTGTAACCCCAAACGGGGTTTCTTTTACGATAAAAAATAAAGTATCACTTTTTAGAAATTTTTACAAGTGTTTCTAAAAAAGGTTTGAAACACATTGATAGATTTTGTTATTCCGTTAATTCTTGTTTTAATTCTTGTTTTAATTCATCTAAAGGGTAGTTCATTTCATTTGCTAATAACTCTAAATCCTCTTTATAATTTTCACAATGTTTTTTTATAGAATATGAGATATAAACATCTAGATTTATTTTAGCCTTTTTATTGTCAAAATAATCTAATATTTTTGATAATGTATAGAGGTCGCTTTGCCCCAAACCTATACGATACTGAGCAGGTGTTATCTCTACTTTATTGTGAAAGGTTTTGTTATAGCGTATCTTATAGATAGTTGACTTAAAATTAAATATTCTTCCGCTATGAGCAGCTCTATTTCTGAAACTATTTACAACATAAAGAGTATCTTTAAAAAGGGATCTCAAATTGTCTGTTACATCTGAAATATCAATACCGTAGCAAATTGAAATAACTTTATCCTTTTGAGGGCCTTTCAGGAGTTTGAAGATATATTTTAGGTTTCCGAAGGTGCTTTCCTTTAATAAAATCCAAGGCGGAATATGGCCGTGGTTAGTTCTATAATGATTTAAAGGCTCTATATTTCTGTTCCCAAGATGAATTAATTTGTTAAGAAGTATAGCTCGTTCATTAGTTGGCTGGCTGTCGCTCCAAATAGTATCTCCTTGTCGAAAATTTTTATAATATAAATACTGACGTTCTTCTACACCAAAGTCCTCAGCAAGTGTATAAGCTATGGCGGTTCTGAGTGATAATTCTATCTCTAGTGAAGCTTGAATAACACCATTTCGAATACTTTTATCGAGTTCATATAGAGCAGTCAAGTGTTCAAAAGTAGCACCTGATTTATACCGTTCTTTCGTGCAATCTTCTTCTAACAAAAACATTTTGTATCCATTTACGACTTCGTAATAACCGTAGCGCATTAATACTCTTTTTGCTTTGTTTTCATCTAGAAAAGTTAGATCTCTAGACTTTAAAATATCTATTTGTTTATTTTTATCTGCAAAAGGTTTCATCAGTTCCTCTTTCTACAACGCAAAAGGGCCTCACAATGTGAAGCCCTTTTGGTGTGATGCTAAGCGCATCTATTCATCGATTACGTTAATTATAAGGGCTTTTTTTTATCTTGTCAAGTATTTTTGTTAAATTTAAGATAGATTCTATTATATTTTTTGATAAAATCATTCTAAATCAGTCGCGTTTTTAACTCCCTAATGGTATAATAGTAGTGTTTTTAGGAGTCTAGATGGATTTTGTGGACTATTCCTGTTCC
>NZ_KQ970285.1:60557-62308 GCF_001579035.1 Streptococcus mitis
CTCTGTTTTTGCACAATAGACCTTAGAAATAGGGGCGCTATTGGCGAATATGGGGAGTTTTTAATTTACGATGATTTCTCCAACAGGGATAAAATCTTTTTGTTTTGAAGATTTTGCGATTAAGTCGTATTGATCAGCAGATTTTTCATATCCAAGGGAAAGAGTAGTATTGTCGCCTGGTAATTTTTTAGCAAACTCAGATATAGACACCCGAAATACGGTAATTGCATTTTGCTGATTAGTTGTAGCAGAATTTGAATTGATTGCGTCCATAGTCTCTTTTGCGCTATCTTTAGCCGTTCCAGTTAGCAAAATCATGATTGTATCATGCGGTTCGGATGAATCTGAATCGATTACGTTATTTTGAATTTTTACGCTTATTGCTCCAGTTGATTCAGGATCTAATTTTGATTTGATTTCAGAAATTAGATTATCGTATTTACTGTTATCTACTCTGGCTTTTGTGTTTGTTGAAGTAGTATTCTTTTGCTCTGTTTTTGCTTGTTCTGAGCTATCTTTAGTAGTTGATTGATCGTTAGAGCAAGCTACTAGAACGGTAGCAGAAAGTAAAATAGCTGATGTGCTTAGTAATTTTTTCATAAGTAGTCTCCTATATGCTGGTGTTTTTCTGATAAAAGATTTAGTGGGCTATCCCATCTTTTTTACAATAGACCTATGGGATAGAGTATTTATTGGCGGATATGGAGCTTATATAGTGATTAGCGATTTTATATTAGTCATCATAATCTTTATGAAGAACAGGATTATCGGCTAATGAGGAAATTATTGTACTAATAGCTTCCCTTTCTTTCTTGTCTAGTGTTAAAAAATCAATAATAGTAATTTTAGTCTTATCAGGAAAGGTCATTAGACCTGCAAGAAATCTTCCGATATTTGAATCAGCATAGTCTTGCATTCCTTTTAACATAAGATCTTTTTTTTCTTGACTCCAATTTTTAAATTCTTCTTTAGCAAATCTTCTATGTCCATAATAGTCTGTGATTTCTCTAAGGTTTTCTATTACGGTATCCCTTACTTTTTCACCACGAGTTAGCGCCAACAAACCATATCCTGCGAAATCTACTGGGGATTCCATGTTATCACTATATTTCTCTAGAGTAGAGGTTAGGTAGGTTGTTCTTCTTTCGTCTTCCCCTAAAAGATATCCAACATTTACCCCGAAATATTCTGCAAGTAGTAGAGCAGGTTTTGATTTGATTTCATTATTTGGATTTTCCCAATTTTGATAAGTTCGTAAAGTAATATTCAAACCTAGTTCTTTTTTTATAATATCTTCGTAAAATTCTTTTTGGGAGAATCCTTTTTCTATTCTAAGTTTTTTTAGATTATTTTTAGGTGTTTGTTTTTCCATTAGTTATCCTCTTATACGTTTATCTAAAGTATAACATAGTAGAGAGAAAAAATAAAATCATAGACGAAAAAAATTTCATTTATCGCTTGACAACGAAAATAAATTCGTTTATAATTCAAAGTGTGATGAAAAAACTTTCGTCCAAATCAAGATTTTTTAGAAAGGAGTGAGTTGATAATGTTATTAACAATAGAACATGCAAAAAAAGTTCGTCGAAAACGAGGGGAGCTTCAGCTTGGAAAAGTTCAGTTAGCCAAGAAACTAAAAATTACACCTCCTACTCTAGCAAAAATTGAAGCTGGCAACTACGATGCACCTAAGCGCATTTACGAAAGTGTGATAGAGTGGCTTTTAGAAGATTATTAGAAAGGAGCGAACC
>NZ_KQ970285.1:62465-63511 GCF_001579035.1 Streptococcus mitis
TTTAGGTGGTAAGCATTGACAAAAATAAGAAAGGAGTGGACCGATGGAATTGGTTTACATGGACGGCAAGAAAGAGCCGTATACACTGAGCAGTATCGTTGCAGAATGTGCTGAAGTAAAGCACAGACATTTGAAGATTTTGCTGAATAAGCACCGAGAGGACTTTGAAATCTTCGGAAAGGTGCAATTTAAAATTTCACCTTCAGAGAGTGGGCAAAATGTACGGGATTATATTTTGAACGAGCAACAAGCAACCTTGATGATCACTTACTTACGAAATACAGAACCCGTAAAAGAGTTTAAGAAGAACCTGGTTAAAGCCTTTTTTGAAATGCGTGATGAACTTTCTAAACGCTATCTTCAAAGAGAACTGGAAAAGCCAAAGCGTAAAAGCTTAACCGAAGCTATCCAAGCATGGGAGAAAGCCCCCAAGCATGCCTATAGCACCCTGACAAACTTACTACTAAAGGGAGTGACAGGGAAGAATAAAGCGCAACTCATGAAGGAGCGAGAAAGTAAGAACGGCATTGATGGCTTGACAAGTGCAGAACTGACAAACTATCAACGTTTGGAAGATATGGCAATAGCTATGATTAATTTGAATAGGGGATATTCAGAAATTAAGGAATTAATTTTTAAAGTATAGGAGTATAGAAAATGGAAAATGATTTTAAGACAGTTACGAATGCCAAAGGGTTAGAAATTCCCAAGTATTCCAAGGATTTTAAAAAGCTAGTTGAGAAAGACAGACAACTAGCTGAATATCTTTGTATGAACTACGAGAACTTGGACAGTGAAGACCTGGGCGCATTTCTTGAAACGGTGGAGCAGGGGTTCAGCTGGATTCTAGATCTTATCGAAAGTAAAGACTTGCTTTATAAACCAAAGTCAGGTAGTAATCATGCAAAAAGAAAATAAAAAAATCACTTGCTCAAATTTTAGACGAGGCGAGCAAGCGACATAATTCAAAGTATAGAAATTTTTTCTATGCTTTGATTATAGCAAAAAATATCTATTCTATCAAATACCTAAAGAAAAACCGAAGA
>NZ_KQ970285.1:63715-64386 GCF_001579035.1 Streptococcus mitis
TCTATTCTATCAAATACCTAAAGAAAAACCGAAGAGCAGGCAAGCAATTAGAAAAGGTTTTGAAATCAAGCGCTGACAGGGTGATTCTAAGGCCTTGTTTAGCTGAAATGTGGGTGATTACCCACGAAACATCACTACAAGCGTTCGCCAACTTGGGGCAATCGCTCAGCGTTTGGAGTGGTGAAGTATACCATATAGAAAACAGGTAGGAAAAAGGACAAGGAAAGACTAATGGAGAAAAATATGACTCTAGACCTAGATAACATGACACGATCAGAATTTGATAAGCTAATGACTAAAATCAAGGATAGAAAGCCGAACCTATTTCAGTTCATCATTGACTTTTTAGATGATAAAGTAACTCCAGAAGAGGTGTACGACTTTCTGAAGATGGAGCGAAGCTATCAAGTAAATTATATCAAGAATTACAAAGCGAGGGCATAGCATGAATGAACTAGATTTAAGCAATACACAGGCGATTATTTTTACCGTGATTTTGATTGGCTTTCTCATTTACCTGAACCATCGAGACCGCAAAAAAAGCGCCCAAATCGAGCGAGAAAGTACACAGACGATAGAAACAACTAGCGAGGATTTAAGCCCTGATTATGGGCGATATATTCAGCTTGCAGGGGTTAAGCCATGGGGGTACGTAAGATGTTTGAAAAAAT
>NZ_KQ970285.1:64591-66051 GCF_001579035.1 Streptococcus mitis
TTGAAGATTTAAAGTCTAAGATTTTGGAAGCAGTGGAACGATATTTAAGAAGCCATGAGAAAGCACCTCAAAAAAGATTAGATTTGATAAGCAAGGTGGAACTAAAGGAAGAACTGGGCATAGGAGATAAAACCTTGACAAAATGGGAAGGTGCAGGACTACCGCAGTATATACCGCCTATTGAAGATACTAGAAAAGCGTATTATAAAGTCTCAGATGTTTTAAAGTTTTTGGGGGTAGATGATGGCAAAGACTAAAGTATATTTTTGGTTAAAAATTGATAAGAAATTTTTTGATAACCTATTTATTAAGCGACTAAAAAGTATGCCTGGCGGCTACACTATGATAGTGATTTATATCCGTCTTATGTTAGAAAGTCTTGAAAGTGATTGTATTCTGTATTACGAAGGATACTTTGAAACCTTAAAAGAAGAACTGGCCTTGAAATTAGATGTTTCTGAGGATGATATATCTATGACTATAGCTTATTTTACGCAATGTGGCCTGATTCAGATTGATGAAGATAAAAATGCCGAGTTAACACAAGCAAAAGCTTTGGTACAACAAGAAACAAACCACGCTGCATATATGAGAAGCTACCGCAAAGAGCAACAAGAGAAAGAAAAAAATCTTACATTGTTATCTAATAATTTTACAACGTTATCTACATGTAAGACAGAGAAAGAGATAGATAGAGAGAAAGAGTTAGAGCAAGATTTAAAGTTAGATATAAATAAAGAATATATAGTCGAGGGAACCTCGCCTAATGAGCAAAGCTCATCTTTCACTTTTCCTACTTGGCTTGAAGAAACAGCTATAAAAGATTTAGAGAAAACAAAACATAAAGAACTTTGGATTCCTATTGTTTATCTGAATCAAGTAGCTAATAAGCGGTATAAGTTTGTTGATAAGACAAAAAGGCTTTTACTAGCACGATTCAAAGAAGGCTATACACTTGAAGATTTTAAACAGGTGATAGATATTAAAACGGCAGAATGGAAGGACAGTCCTGAATTTTCTAAATATCTGAGACCTGAAACACTTTTTGGATCTAAGTTTGACGGTTATTTGAATCAAAAGCCTAAAACCATAAAAGGGAAGTCCGAAGATAACTTCCCAGACCTACCATTTTAGGAGTTGCAAAGATGAAGGAACAATTTAAAGAATTTAATAACAGAAAAATATCGGATAAGGTTTGCGATATTCACCAGGTCAATTATTGGGAAATTTCTGTACCGGTATTAGGGGGTTCAGAAAGAAAACTACAAGCATTTTGTCCGGAGTGTGTAAAGGGAGAGATTAAACAAAAAGAGAAAGACCTATTGCAGCAGTTCGAGGATAGACAAGCCTACTTTAAAACTTATGATGTCTTAATGCGTGATAGTACGATCCCTAACGAGTTGAAGGGAGCGACGTTTGATAATTTCTTTGTTAAGACTACAGAGGAGCGTCAGATGTTA
>NZ_KQ970285.1:66155-68260 GCF_001579035.1 Streptococcus mitis
CTTGCAGGTATGACGGGAAATACTTTAATCAGCGGTAGCACAGGAATAGGAAAAAGTCATTTATCGCTTGCCCTGGCCAAAGAAATCAATGAGAGTTTCAGAGAGAAGAACGATCCTAAGAGTGTCTTATTTGTCAGCTTAACCGAGATTATCAAGCAGATAAAAGAAGGTTGGGCTTATGGAAGAAATGCAAACTTAACAGAGTATGAGGCAGTTAAAAAGCTAGTTGATGTTGATTTTCTAATCATCGATGACCTTGGGGCAAAAAATGGAACAATCACTCCTAAGAGTGACTGGGAACAGGATTTCTTGTTTGATATTATCAATAATCGAGAAACTACGATTTTCAACACGAATCTAGATAGCAGTGAATTGCGAACGGTTTACAACGCTAGAAACTCAAGTAGAATTTTGAAAGGTTTAGAGGGGAACACTTTTAAGGCTTTCACAATCAAAGATAAGCGATATACGATTAATACAGTGAGAGGAGAGTTTCAATGAATGAAGAAAAATCTAGACACTGCTAGACGTGATTATTTTGATTTTGAACTTCAAGAAAAGTATTTAAAAATCGACACGTTAATTAGCAAAAGAAAAAATCACTTATTACAAACATATACTTCAAAGGGAATGAATGCGAGCAGATTTGAAGATATTAAGAGTAAAAGCGGTACTTATATAAACCACTCTGAAAATATAGCGGTAGAGTTTGCGAGCGATCCTATTGTATTGAAGTTAGAAGAATTTCAAAAGTGTATTGACGAGTTATTAGACAACCTGGTACCAGATGATCGAAAGATTTTCGAACTGCGGTGGGGACACTCAAAAAAAGAGTGGCTTGACATTTTCGAGATTATGAGAAGTGGGGAAACAGGATATTTATATCCTAAACTGGAACACATTTTAAAACGAAGGAATTTAATATTAGATAACCTTGTACGATTATTAGGATATTAGAGAATGTGACAAAAACTTTTAATAGTGAACTATCTATAACGAGAGAGTTTCTAGAAAATTTGAGAACAGTTAGTTAAACCCTTGATATACCTTGTTTTCTAAAGTGATGCAAAATTAGATAGAATGTAAGATATAGATAGTTAAAAGAGAGTAAAAAGTGAATTTAAGAAAGGGAAAGTAAAAATGCGAATTAGATTTCCACCAATGTTATCAAATACTAACTGATAAAAAGAGAAATTATTAAAGGAATTGTCTCAAAGTTTCCATCTGGAAAGGAGACCAAAGGAGAAAAAATGAAACCAGCAGACACTAAAAAGTTTATAAAAGATTTAAAAAAAGAAATCTATAAACTTGATATTCAGATTGACTTAGCTAAAAGTGGTATGGATATTGCTAAAAGTCTAGGGGATAAAGCTGATTATAAAAGCAATAAACTAGAGTATGATAAATTGATTGTACAAAAGAATATAAAGAATGACTTACTACAGTCTACTTTAAATAAACTACCAATGGATAAAATGGCTAGGGTTACAAATAAAACATTTTAATAAGAATGGGGAAACAACATGAAGTCAATAAAAGAAATTTTGGAATATATTCACAGATTAAAGGATAATAAAAACAATAACATTGAAACTTGTAAACAAAATATAAATAATACTAAGGAACAAATTAAAGAACTCGAAAATTTGATTGATGTTGCTGAAATTGAAGTGGACATTGAAAAGTTTAATAATGGGAAAGTGGAATTACAAAATCAAAAAAATGCTTTGGTTTTATATTCAAATCAATATGACCGTTTAATGAATGAAGCTAGTCTCAATAAAGAAGAAGCACAAGAAATTCTAGATGAATTTAATAATCTTATTGAAAAAGAGGATAAAAAATTAAATCAAGAGGCGCTGCAATATATTAAAGCTTTGAAAGAACTTGCTGAAAAATCAAATAAACTTTTTATAGATCAAGATGAAGTTCGAAGTATTTTGCAAGATATGAGTAAAACAGTATTAAAAAATTCATATAGCAATTCGGATAATATTAGTTATGTTTATAATAAAATTAAAGATACAAAACTAGCTGAACAAGCAGGTCAGAAGAAAGATGTAGATTTCCTAACAAAGCTTTTAAATAGAAAATAAAAAGAGAGA
>NZ_KQ970285.1:68493-70815 GCF_001579035.1 Streptococcus mitis
GACCTCCCCCTATTTTATTTTTTAAAAGCGATAAAGTAATAACGGTGTTCCAAAAGGTGAATACCTCTCCCCTAAAAATAACGAAAATTGATACAAAAAACTAGGCTAAAACTCTTAAAAAGTCTAGTTTTTTATAATTCAAGTATAAAACATCATAGTAAAATATAGCAATGAGGAGTATATCAGAGGTTAAGGAGAGTCAGAGTCCTACGGAGTATGCAACTATTAGAATTGAAGAAGTACAAATGCTAAGATATTTAGAAGGTCTCAAACTAGTTATAGATACCTTGATGGAAAACTTAATTGATAGTGATCTAGTAATTTTTAAAAGATAAAAAGAGCGTTACCTATGATTAATAAGTATTATGGATTATTCTTGAAAAGTACATAATGTATATTGTGAAATTATTACCACAATATATAGTACTTGACAAACATGTTATAATGAGTATGAATACAGATTCTAGAAGGGATGATGACTTATAGGTTTGAAATATGGGGGAAATTATCCTGATATGTGCCCGCCTGAAGAAGCAAGAACAATTGAAGGAAGTTTCTATAGATTGTGCAATTCTACTGTACCCAATGAGGCAGATTTTCAGACTCATTTTGAATTAAATAAAATGCCCAGGGGAAAAGAGTGTGAAGCTAGAGCTCTGTCATTTTTTGATAATTTAGCGTCTGCTAACGATCTTAAACGTAAATTTAAGAGCTTTAAAAATAAAGTTCCAGTATTAATTGAGATAAACTCGTCCCATGGAGTTGGTATTCTTGAGAATCATCATTTGAATCTGTGGGAATATAGTGATGTGTCCTTTATAGATACGCAATCAAATTCGGATGGAGGTGAGTGATATGGAAAGTATTAAATTTGATTCAAACAATATAAATCCGATTTTTATTTTTGAATATTATGACACTCCCTTAGCCTTTATATCTGATAAAATAAATGGCGAATACTATTTCTTTTATTTTATTGATGATAATCAATACTTTATAATGCCACTCACTGTTAAAGATATTAATTTGATATTTTCAAGTCAATATATTAGAGAGGTTTTTGAATCATTTTTAGAAAATGATAACTTTAAAATTATTGATTTTATATCACAAAACGATGCTACGCTATATAGCGTAAATGAGTTTGAAGAGATTTCTGGTGAGGACATAGATGGTTGGCTGCCAGAGAATAATCAAGAGTTTGAATATGATTTTGTCAATAAAGTATCATTTGCTGATTTGAGAGATAGTTATAAAGATTTTTTCCCTGGACTATTCAATCATAAGCAGATGACAATTAAGATGAGAGATGAGCAAAATTCTCATTCAGCAGTACCGAGCGTGGTATTGAAAGCTATAAAAATGATTGATATATATATATCTGAAAAAAAATTATCTTTAAATACTGCTAATAAATTTCTAAGTGGGAATTTGTCACTATTGCCATTCTCTCCTGGATCATTTAATATTAACTTTGAACTATCATTACCTGATGAAGTAAGTCTGTTTGAAGATAACATACTAGATTTTGATGATTTTATTATCTTCATTGATTCTTTAAATACTGAATCTGCAGAGAAAATATATGACGATCTCATATATGAGAGTCCTAAGATTGTCAAGGCCACTAGTGAATTTTATAAAGATATGAAGAACTTCAACTACGAGATTGAAATATTAGATAAAGAGCAAAAATTATCTACGTTTAAAGTCAATCCTAAAGTAGATGAAACAATGGAACGATTGCATGTTATATCTAAAGCAAGAGAATGTGGTCGAGAAGAACGAGAAATTCTACAATTTAGTGGAGAAGTTAGAAGTGCAAGTAAGATTAGAAATACAATTTCTATAGGCCTAGCTGGTGGAAACGTTTCTGCAAAATTTACAAAAGAATTGTTCAAAGAAATTAAAGACTCAGTTAAGTCAGTTGCTGTTTCTAAAGAAATTAGAGGACAATGGGAAAAAATATCTATTTTTGATGATAAAAATATGGAAGTAGACACGAGATATATAATTATTTCTTTTGAACAGTAGATTGAAAAAGGTGTCTTTTGTAAGATATTATCTCTTAATTTGTTAGACTTTTCATTATACGCCCCTTTGAGGGCGTTTTTCTACACCAAAATAGGCTCCATAATATCCATAGGGGATTTACCCACTACAAATAGTATAGAGTCAAAAATCAAAGTTATAAAGGGAAAGTAAAAAATATGATTTAATTATGGTATAATAGCATCAGGTATTAAAAAAGCACGTTTGACCGTGCTAGTTCCTTGCCTGCTGAACTCGTCAATATATACGCCCTTTTTAGGGCTCTTTTTT
>NZ_KQ970285.1:71152-82857 GCF_001579035.1 Streptococcus mitis
ACTTTCAAGAAAAACTAAGGCGATTTAATGCCTAAATGTTTTTAAAGAAAGTCAGTATTTTCAAGGGCTGAGCTCTAAAAATTTGACTTATAGAGTGTTAAATGATAGTATAGTCAAAGATAGTCAAGGTTTAAAGAGAGAGGTGGGTTTGTAATGAGATTTAAAAATACATCGGATCATATTGAGGCCTACATCAAGGCGATTTTAGATCAATCTGGTATTGTGGAGTTGCAACGGAGTCAGTTGGCAGATACCTTCCAGGTTGTTCCTAGTCAAATTAACTATGTGATCAAGACACGCTTTACGGAAAGTAGAGGCTACTTGGTTGAAAGTAAGCGTGGTGGCGGAGGCTACATTCGTATAGGACGGATTGAGTTTTCTAGTCATCATGAAATGCTTCGGGAGCTGCTTTACTCGATTGGTGAGCGAGTCAGTCAAGAAATTTATGAGGATATTCTCCAGCTTTTGGTTGAGCAGGAATTGATGACCAAGCAGGAGATGAATTTGCTACTAGCAGTAGCTTTGGATCGTGTTCTAGGAGAAGAAGCTCCAGTTGTTCGAGCAAACATGCTACGACAGGTCATACAAGAGGTAGATAGAAAAGGGAAGTAAGATGAACTATTCAAAAGCATTGAATGAATGTATCGAAAGTGCCTACATGGTTGCTGGCCATTTTGGAGCTCGTTATCTAGAGTCATGGCATTTGTTGATTGCCATGTCCAATCACAGTTATAGTGTGGCAGGGGCGACTTTAAATGATTATCCATATGAGATGGACCGTTTAGAAGAAGTCGCTTTGGAACTGACTGAAACGGACTATAGCCAGGATGAAACTTTTACGGAATTGCCGTTCTCCCATCGTTTGCAAGTTCTTTTTGATGAAGCAGAGTATGTAGCGTCAGTGGTCCATGCTAAGGTGCTAGGGACAGAGCATGTCCTCTATGCGATTTTGCATGATGGCAATGCCTTGGCGACTCGTATTTTGGAGAGGGCTGGTTTTTCTTATGAAGACAAGAAAGATCAGGTCAAGATTGCTGCTCTTCGTCGAAATTTAGAAGAACGTGCAGGCTGGACTCGTGAAGACCTCAAGGCTCTACGCCAACGCCATCGTACAGTAGCTGACAAGCAAAATTCTATGGCTAATATGATGGGCATGCCCCAGACTCCGAGTGGTGGTCTCGAGGACTATACGCATGATTTGACAGAGCAAGCTCGTTCTGGCAAGTTAGAGCCAGTCATCGGTCGGGACAAGGAAATCTCGCGTATGATTCAAATCTTGAGCCGGAAGACAAAGAATAATCCTGTCTTGGTTGGGGATGCTGGTGTCGGGAAGACAGCTCTAGCGCTTGGTCTTGCCCAGCGTATTGCTAGTGGTGATGTACCTGCGGAAATGGCCAAGATGCGCGTGTTAGAGCTTGATTTGATGAATGTCGTTGCAGGGACACGTTTCCGTGGTGATTTTGAAGAGCGCATGAATAATATCATTAAGGATATTGAAGAAGATGGGCAAGTCATCCTCTTTATCGATGAACTTCACACTATCATGGGTTCTGGGAGTGGAATTGACTCAACTCTGGATGCGGCCAATATCTTGAAGCCAGCCTTGGCGCGTGGAACTTTGAGAACGGTTGGTGCCACCACTCAGGAAGAGTATCAAAAACACATTGAAAAAGACGCAGCCCTTTCTCGTCGTTTCGCCAAAGTGACGATTGAAGAGCCAAGTGTAGCCGACAGCATGACCATTTTACAAGGCTTGAAGACGACTTATGAGAAACATCACCGTGTGCAAATCACAGATGAAGCGGTTGAAACAGCCGTTAAGATGGCGCATCGCTACTTAACCAGTCGTCACTTGCCAGACTCTGCTATCGATCTTTTGGATGAAGCAGCGGCAACAGTGCAAAATAAAACTAAAAATATAAAAGCAGACGATTCAGGTTTGACTCCAGCTGACAAGGCCTTGATGGATGGTAAGTGGAAACAAGCTGCTCAACTAATTGCTAAAGAAGAGGAAGTGCCTGTCTATAAAGACTTGGTGACAGAGTCTGATATTTTGACCACCTTGAGTCGCTTGTCAGGTATTCCAGTCCAAAAACTGACTCAAACTGATGCCAAGAAATACTTGAATTTGGAAGCTGAATTGCACAAACGTGTTATCGGTCAAGATCAAGCTGTTTCAAGCATTAGCCGTGCGATTCGCCGCAACCAGTCAGGAATTCGAAGTCATAAGCGTCCGATTGGTTCCTTTATGTTCTTAGGGCCTACAGGTGTCGGTAAGACCGAATTAGCCAAGGCTCTGGCAGAAGTCCTCTTTGACGACGAATCAGCTCTTATCCGCTTTGATATGAGTGAGTATATGGAGAAATTCGCAGCCAGCCGTCTCAATGGAGCTCCTCCGGGCTATGTGGGTTATGAAGAAGGTGGGGAGTTGACAGAGAAAGTTCGCAACAAACCATACTCCGTTCTCCTCTTTGACGAGGTAGAGAAGGCCCACCCAGATATCTTTAATGTTCTCTTGCAGGTTTTGGATGATGGTGTCTTGACCGATAGCAAGGGCCGCAAGGTTGACTTTTCAAATACCATTATCATCATGACGTCAAATCTTGGTGCGACAGCCCTTCGTGATGACAAGACAGTTGGTTTTGGGGCAAAGGACATTCGTTTTGATCAGGAAAATATGGAAAAACGCATGTTCGAAGAGCTGAAAAAGGCTTATAGACCTGAATTTATTAACCGTATTGATGAAAAGGTGGTCTTCCATAGCCTATCTAGTGACCATATGCAGGAAGTGGTGAAGATTATGGTCAAACCTTTAGTGGCAAGTTTGGCTGAAAAAGGTATTGACTTGAAATTACAATCTTCAGCACTGAAATTGTTGGCCAATCAAGGATATGACCCAGAGATGGGAGCTCGTCCACTTCGCAGAACCCTACAAACAGAAGTGGAAGACAAGTTGGCAGAACTTCTTCTCAAGGGAGATTTGGTGGCAGGCAGCACACTTAAGATTGGTGTTAAAGCAGGCCAGTTAAAATTTGATATTGCATAAAAGAATAAAAGTATCAGCATCTGACCATAAGTCACAGTGGAGTGAAACTCAATGAAAATCAAAGAGCAAACTAGGAAGCTAGCCGCAGCTTGCTCAAAACACTGTTTTGAGGTTGCAGATAGAGATGACGTGGTTTGAAGAGATTTTCGAAGAGTATGAAACTAAAACCTATAGATTCTAAAGGATCCGTGGTTTTCACTATTCAACCTAAAATTCATATGTTTATTACCCTCCATCGTATTTGTCTTAGAGCGTGTGTAGTAGAAAAAGAGCAGTCTTATCTGAAATTTTTATCCTTTCAAAAGAGACCTGTTTCTTTTTTTGCCTGTCAAATCCGTTCTAGCTGGTATTTGAAAAATCAAACTAAGCTGCAAGATGAATGATTTTCTTGTATTGACGTTGTTGTTGACAACAAGTAGCGGATAAATGAAATCCATTCCATTATCATAGATGATAGGCTGGTAGAAAATTTTCAAATAGCATACAGGAAATAGATGTGTGAAGTTCCGGTAGTAGAAAGGGAGAAAGATGAACATTTTAGTTGCAGATGACGAGGAAATGATTAGAGAAGGAATTGCAGCATTTCTGACAGAAGAGGGTTATCATGTCATTATGGCTAAGGATGGACAAGAGGCCTTGGAAAAATTTCAAGATCTCCCTATCCATCTCATGGTACTGGATTTAATGATGCCTAGGAAGAGTGGTTTTGAAGTGTTAAAAGAAATCAATCAAGAGCACGATATTCCTGTCATCGTCTTGAGTGCTCTGGGAGATGAAACTACTCAGTCACAGGTATTTGATCTCTATGCTGATGATCATGTGACAAAGCCTTTTTCTTTGGTACTGCTTGCCAAGCGTATTAAAGCGCTTATCAGACGTTACTACGTCATAGAGGATCTTTGGCAATATCAGGATGTAACAGTGGATTTTACCTCTTACAAAGCACATTATAAAAATGAAGAAATTGATCTCAAACCAAAGGAATTATTGGTACTAAAGTGTTTGATTCAGCATAAAAATCAAGTTTTAAGTAGAGAGCAGATATTGGAAGAAATTTCAAAAGATGTAGCTGATTTACCTTGTGATAGGGTCGTTGATGTCTATATTCGTACTCTTCGCAAAAAATTGGCTTTAGATTGCATTGTGACTGTGAAAAATGTTGGGTATAAGATTAGCTTATGATAAAAAATCCTAAATTATTAACCAAGTCTTTTTTAAGAAGTTTTGCAATTCTAGGTGGTGTTGGTCTAGTCATTCATATAGCTATTTATTTGACCTTTCCTTTTTATTATATTCAATTGGAGGGGGAAAAGTTTAATGAGAGTGCAAGAGTGTTTACGGAGTATTTAAAGACTAAGACAGCTGATGAAATTCCAAGCTTACTCCAGTCTTATTCAAAGTCCTTGACTATATCTGCTCACCTTAAAAGAGATATCTTGGATAAGCGGCTCCCTCTTGTGCATGACTTAGATATTAAAGATGGAGAGCTATCAAATTATATCGTGATGTTAGATAAGCCTGTTAGTACAGCAGATGGTAAACAGGTAACGGTACAGTTTGTGCAGGGAGTGGATATCTACAAAGAAGCAAAGAATATTTTGCTTTTGTATCTCCCCTATACATTTTTGGTTACAATTGCTTTTTCCTTTGTTTTTTCTTATTTTTATACGAAACGCTTGCTCAATCCTCTTTTTTACATTTCAGAAGTGACTAGTAAGATGCAAGATTTGGATGACAATATTCGTTTTGATGAAAGCAGAAAAGATGAAGTTGGGGAAGTTGGAAAACAGATTAATGGTGTGTATGAGCACTTGTTGAAAGTTATTCATGAGTTGGAAAATCGTAATGAGCAAATTGTAAAATTGCAAAATCAAAAGGTTTCCTTTGTCCGTGGAGCATCACATGAATTAAAGACACCTCTAGCTACTCTCAGGATTATCTTAGAAAATATGCAATATAATGTGGGAGATTATAAAGATCATCCTAAGTATCTTGAAAAGAGTATTGATAAAATCGATCAGATGAGTTTCTTGCTAGAGGAAGTGTTGGAATCTTCTAAATTTCAAGAATGGACAGAGTGCAGTGAGATTTTAATGGTAAATACCGTTTTGACAGATGTTTTGTCTCGATATCAGGAATTGGCATTTTCTAAAAATCTTGTGATTGATAATCAGTTGACTACTGATACAAAAGTAAGGATGAGCTTGAAGGCTTTGGATAAAGTCTTGACAAATCTTATCAGTAATGCTATCAAATACTCAGATCAATCTGGCATTGTGACTATTTCTGAGCAAGATGGTTATCTTTCTATTAGGAATACATGTGCTCCTTTGAATCAGGAAGAGTTAGAACATTTATTTGATATTTTTTACCATTCACAAATTGTAACAGACAGAGAAACAGGATCAGGATTGGGTCTTTATATTGTTAAGAATATCTTAGAAAGTCATCGTATGTCCTATAGTTTCTTGCCTTATGAACAAGGGATGGAATTTAAAATCTGCTTGTTACCAGATAGTTAGCTTTAGTAAGACTCTTTTCTTACTTGAGGATGATTTGAAGAAGTATAGTTTGAATGGTAGTGATAGAGTAAATCAAAGAACGGAATCAGTTTTCGTTCTTTTTCTTTTTCAATTCATATTGGGTTAACATAGAGATGTTACAGTAGTAGTAAAGAAAGGGGATCGTGATGATAGCAATAATCATTATCTGTGTATTTTTAATTCGCTTGTTGTTCCTAAAGAAATCAATTGCAAATGAAGAACGGCTTCGTAGGGATGGTGGGCGAGAATTTGGCATTAAAAATACTAAACGTCTTACCTTGCTTCATATTGTTTTTTATCTGGCTTGTTTTATGGAAGCCCTAGTCTATCGACCGTCTTTCAATACGATGAGTGTTGTGGGTTTGGTGCTCCTGATATTTTCTATGTTGATGTTGCTACTTGTTATTCATCTACTTGGGGATATTTGGACAGTCAAGTTGATGTTAGCACCGAATCATAAGTTTGTGGATCATGTCTTATTTAGGACAGTAAAACATCCCAATTACTTTTTAAATATCCTTCCTGAGTTGATTGGCTTGACCTTGCTGAGTCATGCCTATATGACTTTTGTTTTAGTTTTTCCAGTTTATGCAGTGATTTTGTATCGACGAATAGCTGAAGAGGAAAAGTTATTACATGAAGTTATAATCCCAAATGGAAGCATAAAGAGATAAATACAAGATTCAATTCATATACAGTTCATATTGAAATGATATAGTAGTGTTAAGAAAAATATTGGAGGAAATAATTATGTTTGCATCAAAAAGTGAAAGAAAAGTACGTTATTCAATTCGTAAATTTAGTATTGGAGTAGCTAGTGTAGTGGTTGCTAGTCTGTTCTTAGGAGGAGTAGTCCATGCAGAAGGGGTTGTTCCTGCTAATCACCCTAGTCCACAAAAGGTATCTTCGGGCGATAAAGAATATGAGGATGCTGTACAAAAAGTTAACAAAGAGATTTCGGACTATATGACTAGTCGTTTAGACACACTGAATCGGTCTGCTTCTGGATTTTCAGAAATTCTACAAAAAGTTCAAGGGGTTGTGGAAGGTTACAGAAAACAGATTGATGAAGCTTCAAGTAAAGATGGGGTAGAAAAGTTAGGGGAGGAAGCTAAGAAAAAAATCGATGAGCTGGTAGATACATTTTCAAATAATTCGGATAATCAGATTCGTCCAAAAGATGGTGTACAGGGAGATGATTCTTCAGCAGGACAAGGAGAACAGCCAGGCGCATCCAATCAAGGAGATTCGAAGCCGGTACCACCAGAAACATCTGGGGAAACAAAACCAAAGGATTCGAATGATTCAACGACCACTCTGGAGAAAGAGCTTAAAGAAGCTAAAGAAACAGCTAAAACAACTTTAAGTGCTTATAGACTTACTCGTTTAAAACAGGAAAATGGAGGAGCTTTTTGGTTTGGAGAACTTTTAAAAGAATCCGAAGAATCTTTAGAGAAGTACAAAAGGATGTTTGATGAGGCTTCGAGTAAAGAAAGAGTGGAGACCTTGGTGAAAGAAGCTGAACAGGAGATAGAAGCTCTAGTCGTTAAACATAAGGGACGAGAAATCGGCTTAGAGCGAGATAAGGCAAAGAAAGAGGTCACTAAACATCTAGCAAAATTATTGAATGACATCGAGAAAAATTTAGAAAAAGATCAACATATCAATACTGTCGACTTAATTAAAAACTTGAAAGATATTGAAAAAACGTATTTGCATAAATTAGATGAATCAACCCAAAAAGCCCAACTACAGAAACTGGTCACAGAAAGTAAATCAAAACTAGATGAAGCTTTGTCTAACTTTAAAAAGGGCTTATCTTCTTCGTCAAGTTCAGGATCTTCCACTGGAGATAACAAACTTTCTCCTACACTTCCGTCTCAATCGAAATCTGATGTAAGTAAACCCCAAGTGAAGTCTCCTGTCCAAAAGGTATTCATGACTGAACAGGGAAATACGAAGATTACTGTTATGTTTGAAACTGCTACAGAAGCAGACTCTGTCAATCTTAAAGAGGTAACAACAAAAGAAATGATTGATAATGTTACCCGTCAAACAGGGCAAGGAACAGTGCGCATATTTGATATTTCCCTTTCAAAAGATGGGAAAGAAACCCATGTGAAGGGAGAGAGAGTAGTTCGTCTTGCAATTGGTAATATTGATTCTGAGATTCAAGTTTACCATGTGAAAGAAAATGGAGAATTGGAGTTGCTCCCATCAACAGTTGAAAATGGGCAAGTCGTTTTTAAAACGAGTCATTTCAGCTTGTTTGCGATTAAAATGCTTCCTAAAAAACAAATGGTTGCCGAGCCAGAGGCAAATAGGGAAGGAAAAACTCAATCTGATGATAAGGAAATGATTCTTCTTGCTGATAAAGCAAATCAAATGAGTGAAAATCGTTCAAATTCAGATAAAAAAGATAAGCAAGCGCTCCCATCAACTGGAACAATGTCAACGTTGTTTATGGAATTCTTAGGTCTTATATCTCTAGTAGGTGTTTATCTATTAAAAGGAAAAAAGACGGAGAATGACTAATTTCATATAGATATTGCTTGACTGTATAAATCAAAGAAAACCCGTAACCTTTAAGAGAGTTACGGGTTTTTGTCTATTAAGCCTTATCTAATTGCAAGAGAGCTTCAATCTCTGCTAGGGTGCTAGCTTGTGAAATGGCTCCACGAAGTTTGGCTGCGCCAGATGTTCCACGGAGGTAGTGAGGAGCGAGGCCACGGAATTCACGAACTGCGACATTTTCCCCTTTGAGGTTAATCAAGCGTTTCAAATGTTCGTAGGCGATTTTCATCTTGTCTTCAAAGGTCAAATCAGGTAGGATTTCTCCTGTTTCAAAGTAATGGTTGATTTGGTTAAAGAGGTAGGGATTTCCCATAGCAGCTCGGCCAATCATGACTGCGTCAGCACCGACTTCTTCGATACGCTGTTTGGCTTCTTGAACCGTACGGATGTCACCGTTGGCGATGAAGGGAATCTTGGTCAAAGCTTGAGCGACCTTGTGAAGGGTCTCAAGGTCTGCGTGACCTGTATACATTTGCTCACGGGTACGGCCATGCATGGCGAGGGCAGAAACACCTGCTGCTTCAGCAGCCAGGGCATTTTCTACAGCAAGAGATGGATCAGCCCAACCGGTACGCATTTTAACAGTGAGTGGGATATCAAGGACAGATTGGACCTTGTTAATGATAGAGTAAATCTTGTCTGGGTCCTTGAGCCACATAGCGCCAGCTTCGTTCTTCACGATTTTATTAACTGGGCAGCCCATGTTGATATCGACGATATCGGTCTTGGTGTTTTCTTGGATGAATTCTGCTGCGCGTGCTAGGCTGTCTTCATCACTACCAAAAAGTTGGATAGAAACTGGGTTTTCTCCTTCATCAATATGAAGCATGTGCAGGGTTTTTTCGTTGTTGTATTGGATTCCCTTGTCAGAGACCATTTCCATGACAACGAGTCCAGCTCCGAGCTCTTTTGCGATGGTACGAAAGGCTGAGTTGGTCACGCCAGCCATGGGTGCTAAAACGGTACGATTGGGAATCTCAACATTGCCAATCATAAAAGGTGTATTAAGATTTGTCACGAATGAGTTCCTCCAGATCCTCTTCATCAAAGTTGTAAGTAGTTTGGCAGAATTGACAAGTGATTTCTGCTCCGTGGTCTTCCTCTTTCATTTCCTGTAAGTCTGAGCTTGGAAGGCTAGCAAGAGCGTTCATAAAGCGTTCATGGCTACAGTCACATTGGAAACGGATTTCTTCTTCAGAAAGACGCTTGT
This sequence comes from Streptococcus mitis, assembly GCF_001579035.1. Taxonomy (GTDB): domain Bacteria; phylum Bacillota; class Bacilli; order Lactobacillales; family Streptococcaceae; genus Streptococcus; species Streptococcus mitis_J. The sequence continues at coordinate 80,526 of NZ_KQ970285.1, forward strand.
AGGCCTCGTCACCGTAGATAGCCTTGAGGAGGGCTTCGATATGGTCTTCACTTTCCAGAAGGGTTGAGATAGCTGGCATTGCTTGGATGCGTTTTTCAAAGCGAGCAATCTCTTCTTCCTTGGCTCCTGGCAAGACTTGAACTAGGAAACCACCAGCAACCTTGACCTTGTCTTCCTCGTCCAAAAGGACATTGAGACCGACTGCAGAAGGGGTCTGTTGGCTTTCAGTCAGGTAAAAGGCAAGGTCTTCACCGATTTCTCCAGAGATGAGGGGAGTCATAGAGTTGTAAGGATTTCCAGTACCGTAGTCTGTGATAACGAGGAATTGACCATTTCCAACAAAAGGTCCAACTAGGACTTCACCAGTTGCAGTCTTTTTGATGTCAACACCAGGATTTTGAACATAGCCTTTAACGTTCCCCTTGGTATCAGCAACGGTGATAATAGCACCTAGAGAGCTAGATCCCAGCACCTTAACTGTTAGTTTAGTATTTCCTTTTTCATTGGCTGCGAGAATCTGGCTAGCGATAAGAGTTCGACCAAGCGCTACAGTTGAGCTGGCTTGGGTTTTGTGTTTTTCTTGAGCAGTGCGGACGGTTTCTGTGCTATCAAGGACAAAAGCACGAAAGGCTCCGCTTTCTGATATTGTTTTAATAATTTTATCCATAGCTACTATTTTAGCATAAAAATGCCCAAAGGGGGAGCCGTGTGTTTGCTGATTTTCAGGATAATGGACCAGGAAATCAGCATGAAAATAAAAAGAGAAACAGATTATTTCAGCATTTGTAAGATTTATGCTATGCTTAAGGTAGAAAATGAAAGGGGTAACAAATGTATTTAGGAGATTTGATGGAAAAGGCTGAATCTGGCCAATTTTCAATCCTTTCCTTTCTATTACAAGAGTCTCAGACGACCGTCAAGGCTGTAATGGAAGAAACAGGATTTTCAAAAGCAACCCTAACCAAATATGTCACCCTGCTCAATGACAAGGCTTTGGATAGTGGTTTAGATCTGAATATCTCCTTAGAAGATGAAAATCTGCGTCTGTCAATTGGTGCAGCTACCAAGGGGAGAGATATTCGGAGCTTGTTTTTGGAGAATGCTGTTAAATACCAGATTTTGGTCTATCTTCTCTACCACCAACAGTTTTTAGCCCATCAGCTGGCTCAAGAATTGATGATTAGCGAGGCTACGCTTGGGCGTCACTTGGCTGGTTTAAATCAGATTTTGTCAGAATTTGATTTATCTATTCAAAATGGACGTTGGCGAGGTCCAGAGCATCAGATTCGCTATTTCTATTTCTGTCTTTTCCGCAAGGTCTGGTCGAGTCAGGAATGGGAAGGTCATATGCAGAAACCAGAGAGAAAGCAGGAAATTGCTACACTAGAAGAAATCTGCGGTGCAAGCTTGTCTTCGGGGCAGAAATTGGACTTGGTCCTCTGGGCTCACATCAGTCAACAGCGTCTTCGGGTCAATGCCTGTCAGTTTCAAGTCATAGAAGAGAAAATGCGAGGGTATTTTGACAATATTTTCTACCTTCGTTTGCTGAGAAAGGCTCCGTCCTTTTTTGCTGGGCAACACATTCCTTTAGGGACTGAGGACGGGGAGATGATGATTTTCTTCTCTTTCCTCCTATCTCATCGTATTCTTCCTCTTCATACTATGGAGTATATTCTTGGTTTTGGAGGGCAGTTGGCAGATTTGCTGACGCAATTGATTCAAGAAATGAAGAAGGAGGAGTTGCTGGGGGATTATACAGAGGATCACGTTACCTACGAACTCAGTCAGCTTTGTGCTCAAGTCTATCTATACAAGGGCTATATTTTACAGGATCGCTACAAGTACCAGTTAGAGAATCGTCATCCATATTTACTCATGGAACATGATTTTAAGGGAACGGCAGAGGAGATTTTTCATGCCTTGCCCGCTTTTCAGCAGGGGACGGACTTAGATAAGAAGATTCTCTGGGAATGGATGCAGTTGATCGAATATATGGCTGAAAATGGTGGCCAGCATATGCGGATTGGTCTGGATTTGACATCTGGTTTTCTTGTCTTTTCAAGGATGGCAGCCATTTTGAAACGGTATTTGGAATACAATCGTTTTATTACCATTGAAGCCTATGATTGTACTCGGCATTATGATTTGCTGGTTACCAATAACCCGATTCATAAGAAGGAACAAACACCAGTCTATTATTTAAAAAATGACTTGGATATGGAAGATTTGGCGGCTATTCGTCAGTTATTATTTACCTAAAAGGCTTGGTTAACCCAGGCCTTTTTTGTGAAATTTACACAATCTACTCACATTTTTTTAAAAATTTAAAAAA
>NZ_KQ970285.1:82877-86026 GCF_001579035.1 Streptococcus mitis
TGATGAACAAGAAAGCGCTTTATTTTGTATACTAGTAAGTGTAACGAGGAAACATCCTCAAGATCTTTATCAGGAGGACAGCACATGTCACAAGAAAAATACATCATGGCCATTGACCAGGGGACTACAAGCTCTCGTGCCATCATTTTCAACAAAAAAGGAGAAAAGGTCAGCTCGAGTCAAAAAGAGTTTACTCAGATTTTCCCTCAGGCAGGTTGGGTAGAGCACAATGCCAATGAAATTTGGAACTCCGTCCAGTCAGTTATTGCTGGAGCTTTCATCGAAAGTGGTGTCAAGCCAAATCAAATCGAAGCAATCGGGATTACCAACCAGCGTGAAACAACGGTCGTCTGGGATAAGAAAACTGGGCTCCCTATCTACAACGCAATCGTTTGGCAGTCACGCCAGACAGCACCTTTGGCTGAACAACTAAAAAGCCAAGGTTATGTGGAAAAATTCCATGAAAAGACTGGTTTGATCATCGATGCTTACTTCTCTGCTACCAAGGTTCGTTGGATTTTAGACCATGTAGAAGGCGCTCAAGAGCGAGCAGAAAAGGGTGAATTGCTCTTTGGTACGATTGATACTTGGTTGGTTTGGAAATTGACTGACGGTGCGGCTCACGTGACGGACTACTCAAATGCAGCCCGTACCATGCTTTATAACATTAAAGAACTCAAATGGGATGATGAGATTTTGGAAATTCTCAACATTCCTAAGGCTATGCTGCCTGAGGTTCGTTCTAACTCTGAAATCTACGGTAAAACAGCGCCATTCCATTTCTATGGTGGACAAGTGCCAATCTCAGGTATGGCTGGTGACCAACAGGCAGCCCTCTTTGGACAGTTGGCTTTTGAACCTGGTATGGTTAAGAATACGTATGGAACAGGTTCTTTCATCATCATGAATACCGGGGAAGAGATGCAGCTGTCTGAAAATAACCTCTTGACAACGATTGGTTACGGTATCAATGGCAAGGTTTACTATGCCTTAGAAGGTTCTATCTTCATCGCAGGAAGTGCCATTCAATGGCTTCGTGACGGACTTCGCATGGTTGAAAATTCACCAGAATCTGAAAAATATGCTCGTGATTCTCACAACAATGACGAAGTTTATGTTGTTCCAGCCTTTACAGGTCTAGGTGCTCCATACTGGAACCAAAACGCTCGCGGTTCTGTCTTTGGCTTAACTCGTGGAACAACTAAAGAAGACTTTATCAAGGCGACTTTACAATCTATCGCTTATCAAGTGCGTGACATCATCGATACCATGCAAGTAGATGCGCAGACAGCTATCCAAGTCTTGAAAGTAGATGGTGGTGCAGCCATGAATAATTTCCTCATGCAGTTTCAAGCTGATATTTTGGGAATCGACATCGCACGCGCCAAAAACTTGGAAACAACAGCTTTGGGGGCAGCTTTCCTAGCAGGTTTGTCAGTAGGCTACTGGAAGGATTTGGATGAGTTGAAACTCTTGAACGAGACAGGAGAACTCTTTGAGCCATCGATGAACGAATCTCGCAAGGAACAACTCTACAAGGGCTGGAAGAAGGCTGTAAAAGCAACCCAAGTCTTTGCGGAAGTAGACGACTAATATTGGAAGAATAAAGCGACTTAGTTAGAAAGTGTGTAAAAATGGAATTTTCAAAGAAAACACGTGAATTATCAATTAAAAAAATGCAGGAACGCACCCTGGATCTCTTGATTATCGGTGGAGGAATCACAGGGGCTGGTGTAGCCTTGCAGGCGGCAGCCAGTGGTCTTGAGACTGGTTTGATTGAAATGCAAGACTTCGCAGAAGGAACATCCAGCCGTTCAACAAAATTGGTTCACGGAGGACTACGTTACCTTAAGCAATTTGATGTAGAAGTGGTATCAGATACGGTTTCTGAACGTGCAGTGGTTCAACAAATCGCACCACACATTCCAAAACCAGATCCAATGCTCTTGCCAGTTTACGACGAAGATGGAGCGACCTTTAGCCTCTTCCGTCTGAAAGTAGCTATGGACTTGTATGACCTTTTGGCAGGAGTTAACAACACACCAGCTGCTAACAAGGTTTTGAGCAAGGAAGAAGTTTTGGAACGCCAACCAAACTTGAAGAAGGAAGGCTTGGTAGGAGGTGGGGTTTACCTTGACTTCCGTAACAACGATGCCCGTCTCGTGATTGAAAATATCAAACGTGCCAACCAAGACGGTGCCCTCATTGCTAACCACGTGAAGGCAGAAGGCTTCCTCTTTGACGAAAGTGGCAAGATTACAGGTGTTGTAGCTCGTGATTTGTTGACAGACCAAGTCTTTGAAATCAAGGCCCGTCTGGTGATTAACACAACAGGTCCTTGGAGCGACAAGGTACGCAATTTATCTAATAAGGGAACCCAATTCTCACAAATGCGCCCAACTAAGGGAGTTCACTTGGTAGTGGATTCAAGCAAAATCAAGGTTTCACAGCCAGTTTACTTTGACACAGGTTTGGGTGACGGTCGTATGGTCTTTGTTCTCCCACGTGAAAACAAGACCTACTTTGGTACAACTGATACAGACTATACAGGTGATTTGGAGCATCCAAAAGTAACTCAAGAAGATGTAGATTACCTACTTGGTATTGTCAACAACCGCTTCCCAGAAGCGAATATTACAGTTGCTGACATTGAAAGTAGCTGGGCAGGTCTTCGTCCATTGATTGCAGGGAACAGTGCCTCTGACTATAATGGTGGAAATAACGGTACCATCAGTGATGAAAGCTTTGACAACTTGATTGCGACTGTTGAATCTTATCTCTCCAAAGAAAAAACACGTGAAGATGTTGAGTCTGCTGTCAGCAAGCTTGAAAGTAGCACATCTGAGAAACATTTGGATCCATCTGCAGTTTCTCGTGGGTCTAGCTTGGACCGTGATGACAATGGTCTTTTGACTCTTGCTGGTGGTAAAATCACAGACTACCGTAAGATGGCTGAAGGGGCTATGGAGCGCGTGCTTGACATCCTCAAAGCAGAATTTGACCGCAGCTTTAAACTCATCAACTCTAAAACTTACCCTGTTTCAGGTGGGGAATTGAACCCAGCAAATGTGGACTCAGAAATCGAAGCCTTTGCACAACTTGGAGTGTCACGTGGTTTGGATAGCAAGGAAGCTCATTACCTAGCAAAT
>NZ_KQ970285.1:86135-104142 GCF_001579035.1 Streptococcus mitis
CACGTGGTTTGGATAGCAAGGAAGCTCATTACCTAGCAAATCTTTACGGTTCAAATGCACCGAAGGTCTTTGCTCTTGCTCATAGTTTGGAACAAGCACCAGGACTCAGCTTGGCAGATACATTGTCACTTCACTATGCAATGCGCAATGAGTTGGCACTTAGCCCAGTTGACTTCCTTCTTCGTCGTACCAACCATATGCTCTTTATGCGTGATAGTTTGGATAGTATCGTTGAGCCAGTTTTGGATGAAATGGGACGATTCTATGACTGGACAGAAGAAGAAAAAGCAGGCTACCGTGCGGATGTCGAAGCGGCTCTCGCTAATAACGATTTAGCAGAATTAAAAAATTAAGAAAAAATAAAAGAGGTGGAGGACAGGACTCCTTGCCGCCCGCCTCTTATTTTTAATGGAGACAGAAAGATGATGAATGAATTATTTGGAGAATTTTTGGGAACTTTAATCCTGATTCTTCTAGGAAATGGTGTTGTTGCAGGTGTGGTTCTTCCTAAAACCAAGAGCAACAGTTCAGGTTGGATTGTGATTACCATGGGGTGGGGGATTGCAGTTGCGGTTGCAGTATTTGTATCTGGAAAACTTAGTCCAGCTCATTTAAACCCAGCTGTGACTATAGGTGTGGCCTTGAAAGGTGGTTTGCCTTGGACTTCCGTATTTCCTTATATCTTAGCCCAGTTCGCAGGGGCTATGCTGGGTCAGATTTTGGTTTGGTTGCAATTCAAACCTCACTATGAGGCAGAAGAAAATGCAGGAAATATTTTGGCTACTTTCAGCACAGGACCAGCTATCAAAGATACTGTATCAAACTTGATTAGTGAAATCCTTGGAACCTTTGTTTTGGTCTTGACAATCTTTGCTTTGGGTCTTTACGATTTTCAGGCAGGTATCGGAACCTTTGCGGTGGGGACTTTGATTGTCGGTATCGGTCTATCACTAGGTGGGACAACAGGCTATGCCTTGAACCCTGCGCGTGACCTCGGTCCTCGTATCATGCACAGCATCTTGCCAATTCCAAACAAGGGAGACGGAGACTGGTCTTACGCTTGGATTCCTGTTGTGGGACCTGTTATTGGTGCAGCCTTGGCCGTGCTTGTATTCTCACTTTTCTAATTTGGAAAACAACTATGTTGATAGAGCTTGGGCAAGAGCCCAATTTCAGCAAAAAATGAAGTAAATCTTCTCATAATAAAACGCATCATATCAAGCACGAAAATTCCACGAGGTCAACTACAGTCAGAAAGCTGAACAACAAGCCAAAACGCCCAAAAAAGGCGGCAAAAAGCAAGCACCTGCAAGCAACGTGCCGAAATGGTCAAATCCTGATTATGTCAACGAATTAGACCCAAAAATCGTTGATATGCTAGTAGAATTTCACAAGTCACAAGGCACTTTGGAAACTCCCGAGGCGCAAGCAGAAATCGCCCAAAAACGTGAAGAAATCGAGCAAAGGAGAGCTGAGCTTGAGGATAAAAAACAAGAGCTTTTGAACCGCTTGAACAAATAGAGTTTCGCAAGTATTATGCTTACAAATTACTTGAGCAATTAACTAAAATAACTAAACCCTCGTCCTTTATATCTAGGCAGGGTTTATATTTTAGAAATTCACGTAGGTTGTTACGGTTTTTACATACCCAGTATAGTCTGAGTTTCTATAGTATTCAGTGATAAACTTCCATTTTCTTTGGGCAACATGGATATAAGTACTTGTTATGTAGTATGGATATGGGCTTTGTGAATCCAAGTAAGACTGATAAGCTTGTATACCAAAATATGATCCACCAATTATTGCCACCCCATCGGACCCCCCAATACAGCACCTATCTTACCAATCATATAACTTATTTCAGAACCAATCATGAAGTTAGCGAATGTGTTAGCTTGTTTATTCCCATGTATTGTGTTGACGTAATTCCAAACATTAGGATCGTATGATCTAAAAGATATATTTAGGTCGATTTCATTCTTTTGATAAGCCATATAAAATGCCCCATTGATATAGAACGCCGTCAGCACGTCGTTCAATAGTGTCTACACTTCCATCTGGATTGACAACCTCAAGAACTTCATCGCTTAAAATATTTACTTGCGTATCTCCGAACCGCACTGATGAGCCATTCTCAAACTGAGCCTCACCAGATACAACTTTAGAGTTTGCCGATAAGCTATCATCAGCAAAAACAACAAGCGACGGGGAAATGCTAGACATACAGAAAACAGACATAACTAGCAAACACATGCATTTAAACATCTTAGACATAACGGAAACTCCTTTGTATTTTTGATTTTTTTCAACTTTTGTTATACAATAAAACCAAATAAAAAGAAAGCGGCAACAATATGCTTAATGCGAAAATTTTTTTAATATTTTTATTTTTGATCGTTGTCGAAACTACAGGCTTGTTGTTGTTGAAAAGAGGTCTCGAAATGGGTTATTTAGACACAGAAGCTATTATCCTCGCAATTTTTTCATTTGCTTTTTACAACCTATGTTCATTCGGTTGGGTCTACTTTACAATAAAAAACAATAAAAAATAAATAGACGTATTTTCAAAAAAAGATTGATATTTATCTCAGTAAAACGACGATTTAAATCGTCGTTTTTTTGTATAACTCCCCCTGAAATTTATTTTAATTATGCAAATTTCACGTATTTTTGGTGCTGAGACAACGATTCTGAGAGCTTTTCAGACTTTGTCTATCATTAGAAAAGCTTAGAGCACCAAAGGATTTGAGCGTTTTTCTGATTTTTAAGACTTTTTCTCCAGTCTCTTTTTTCGATTGAAGATGTAAGTATTTTAGTAACTAATTTCTTAGTACTAGCCAACAACGATAATAATAATTCCTTCAAAAAGTAGGAAGAATAAAGACAATAGTTTTTGCTTTTTCATGTGAAATACCTCACTTTTATTTTCTTCTATTTTATGCTAAAATATTAAAAATCAAAAACTGTTCCCATATATGCTTGTTGGAGAGATATTATGAAAAAATTTGGAGAAATTTTTAAAAAGTTTCGAGAATCTAGAGGGTTTCGCTTAAAAGATGTCGAAAAAGCTGGTATATCAACATCACAGCTCTCACGTTTTGAAAAGGGAGAGACTGATTTAACCATTTCAAAATTTATGGCTATTTTGGATGAAATTAACATGCCTATTGATGAATTTATGTATGCTGTTCATGATTTTCATCGTGATGAACTGAACGAACTCTTATCAAAGATTAGGCATTTTGTATCAAATCATGATGTTGATGGGTTGAAAAAACTACTTTATTCTCAGATGGAGTCAGATTCTAAACAAGAGAAATTTCATAAGCTTAACATTATTTTATTAAAAATTCGTTTACAAGATTTATCTGGAGAAGCTTATTATTCTGGTGATGATTTATCTTATCTAACTGACTATCTCTTTAGTGTTGAATACTGGGGATACTATGAATTATTGATTTTTTCAAATACTTTAGATGTCCTAAAACACGATGTCTTTATGGTTTTGGCTAGAGAGATGTCCAGACGTTCTGATTTTTATAAAGAAATTCCTAATAATAGACGACTGATTTCATCTATGCTATTGAACGGATATATCACATGTATTGAAAGAGGAAAATTTCTTGATGCTTTGTATTTTGAAAAACGACTAAACCAATGCTTTTTCACTGAAACTGAAATTTATGAACGGCTGGTATTCCAGTATGCCCAATATCTATATCGCTATAAAAAAGAGACGGATTGCAAAGCAATTATTGAAATGAGGAAGTGTATTGGAGCAATGAAATTAGCGGGAAGTAACCATTTGGCAAAGAATTATGAGGGACATTTAGAAAAAATTTTAGCAGATAAAGGGTAGTGTGCAGATATGGGAAAGGAAGTATCTCGAAATAATATTTTGGTAGAATTGTCTTTAGAAATTTCAATTACGGTTGTTTTATCAGTTCATTGTATTTGAGCGATAGGATTTTTCGAATTTGTCACCATAATTATGAATTTTGAGGTATTTAATATGCAAGTTCTATCTCCATATATTTTAAGAAAGAAAAGTGAAACAGGAGAATTATTTTTCAATAGTAAAAATAATCACTCTTAATAAACAGCATCATATATAGGTTAATTAAATTATTGTATAGTCTCAGTTGGAGTTAATTTGTTTATAACTTTTAGACTGAGGCTTTTATATCTATTCGCTTTCTTTTAGATAGGCTTATTTATGAAATTTCTAAAATACATTAAAACTAATATTTTTATCTATTTTTTAATAGGAGTGCTTTTGAATAGCGGAATGGCTCTAATAAAGCCATTGTTATTGGATAAGCTATTGAATATTCGTGAAGAGCAACTTACAATTGGTACAATTTCATACTTTGTTTTATACGGTCTGTGTTTACACCTGTTTTTTTATAGCACGATGTTGCTAGCAAATTTTGTCAGTAATAATCTGCAGCGTCATCTACAAATTCGTTTAAAAGATCAGCTTATTAAGAAACTATTTTTGAAGGAAAATGTTGTATATGATGAAAAAGTTTCAATTGTTACACAAGATATGGAACTGCTCTATAATCGCTTCTTTTTACCCCTGGATATGATAGTTGGAAGAGTTTTTATACTTTGTACAACGATTGTTTTTATTTTGGTGCAAAATTTTTGGCTTGGTCTTGTTTTTATTGTGTTCTCTTTTCTTCGACCATTACCTCAATGGGTAATGAATAATCGTTTAATGAAAAGTGGTGCAAATTTTTCGGAAATGCAAAAAGCTTTTCATCTATCTGTAGGAGATTTTTTTAAGGGAGCAGATACGATATATTTTTATGGCGCTAGTAAAGAAAACTTTGCTAAGATGAGAAAAAACAACGAGTGTTACGAGAATGCTCGTTGGAAAAATGAATGGACTAGCAATGTCGTTTATTTTTTCAATGGTCCTTTAGAATTCCTTAGTCAGGTACTACCTCTTGCACTTGGTCTTTTATTACAAAAGAGTGGTATAGAGTTAACAACAGCTAGTTTGGTCTCTATGTATATAGCTACAATGAATCTTAGCGGACCTATTCAAAGAATTATGTATAGCATATCTGATATACAGCGATCGCAAACAGTGAAAGAAAAAATATTTTCATTATTGGAAGAATCTTGTTTAGAAACATCATATCCGACAGTCGAATCTTTAGCTGAGCTAGTTTTGGAGGGCGTTTCAAAACAGGTTGGAGAGCAAGTGCTCTTTTATGATTTGTCACTTAGATTAACTAAGCCAAGTAAAGTTTTAATAAAGGGAGCTAGTGGTACCGGAAAGTCAACTCTCCTACAGTTGGTAGCAGGAAAGATAAGTCCGAATAGTGGTAGAATTATCGTACGTGATAAATCAGGTCGAGAATTTACTCATTATCAAGGGAATGTCGCTTATATCTCTCAGAATCCATTTTTCAGACATGGGACAATCCGAGAAAATTTAACATTAGGACAGGAGATTTCAGATAAAGAATTACTCTGTTGCCTAGAACAAGTTGGCTTAATGAATGAAATCACCAATATCTTGGATTATCAACTGATAAATAATGGAGAAAACATTTCAGGTGGACAACGTTTACGACTTGAATTAGTTCGCTGTCTGCTTCGACAAAAAGACATTGTGTTGGCAGATGAGGTTACATCATCCTTAGACAAGGACAATGCATATCAAGTGCGCCAGTTACTTTTGCAGTTGCCTATCATTTTGATTGAAGTTGCTCATCATATTGATTCAGAAACGGTTTATAATCAAGTAATTGATTTGGGAAAATATAGAATAAAATAAATAGACTTGTTCGGCATCTTGTCAGCTATAATATATGTGTTATGTTATGGATTGTTTTAGCTGATTTAAAGATGTGAAAACTAAAAACGATGGCTAAGTTGGAATGTTAAAAATTCAATTTCTGACCACCTAATCTTGTGTCAAATAGTTATCAAATAAAGTCTACTATACCATTCATCAGTTAAATATTTTTATGTTATGGGAGCGTTATATGTCTAATTCATTTATCAAGTTGTTAGTCTCTCAATTGTTTGCAAATTTAGCAGATATTTTCTTTAGAGTAACAATCATTGCTAACATATACATTATTTCAAAATCAGTAATTGCCACATCACTAGTTCCCATTTTAATAGGGATATCCTCTTTTGTTGCGAGTCTTTTAGTTCCTTTAGTTACTAAAAGGATAGCGCTCAATAGGGTTTTATCTTTATCCCAATTTGGAAAGACTATATTATTGGCGATACTGGTAGGGATGTTTATACTAATGCAATCAGTAGCGCCTTTGGTGACCTATCTATTTGTTGTGGCAATTTCAATATTAGATGGTTTTGCAGCACCTGTTTCCTATGCTATTGTGCCACGCTATGCGACCGATTTGGGTAAGGCTAATTCAGCCTTATCAATGAGTGGTGAAGCTGTTCAGTTAGTGGGTTGGGGATTAGGTGGACTCTTGTTTGCAACAATTGGTCTTTTACCTACCACGTTTATAATTTTAATGTTGTATATCATTTCTAGCTTTCTGATGTTATTTCTTCCTAACGCTGAAGTGGAGGTGTTAGAGTCAGAAACTAATCTTGAAATTTTGCTCAAAGGTTGGAAGTTAGTTGCTAGAGATCCTAGATTAAGACTTTTTGTATCAGCAAATTTATTGGAAATTTTCTCAAATACGATTTGGGTTTCGTCTATCATACTTGTCTTTGTAACTGAGTTATTAAATGAAACGGAAAGTTACTGGGGATATTCTAATACAGCATATTCTATTGGGATTATAATTAGTGGCTTAATTGCTTTTAGGCTATCTGAAAAGTTTCTTGCTTCTAAATGGGAAAGTATTCTTTTTTCTCTTGTAGCCATGGCAATAGTGACATTGACTATTCTATTTTTTCCAAATGCACAGATATTTTTAGTATTTTCAGCTTTAGTTGGTATGTTATCGCAGCTAAAAGAAGTTCCTGAAAGTGTATTTCTTCAGGAAACAGTAGAGGAAAATCATTTGGTTAATGTCTATTCCGTTCTTGAAGTGATTTCGACATTAGCATTTTCAGTATTTGTTTTGCTAATGAGCTATATTACTGAGAGTTTTGGTATTAGCATAAGTTTTTGGCTATCAGCCATTTGTCTGATGATAGAAGCTATTTTAATTTATATCAGACGAGATTATTTTAAATGAGAGACCGGGTAAGAAGTCTTTAAAAATCAGAAAAGCGCATAGTATCAGGTGTTGAAAAAACTTGATATTGTGCGTTTTATTATGGAAAGATTCCCTTCATTTTCTACTGAAATTGAGTTTTTGCCCAGGATCACTCTATTTGAAATATACATAGAAAAACTGCATAATCCTTAAAATAAACTGAAATCTATTGAAAATCTACGGTAAACAATTGAAAAAATACTATATAAAGTGGTACAATGGTAGAAAAATAAGCTAGTAAGAATTACTCTTATTTTAGCGAAAAATTACAGAAATGAATGGTTTTTCTTGATGAAACAGAGAAAAGAATTGTACCTCTTTCTTGGTCGGACAGCCTTGTATTTTCTTATCTTTCTAGGGCTGCTTTACTTCTTTAGCTATCTTGGTCAGGGTCAAGGAAGCTTTATCTATAATGAATTTTAACTTGAAGGAGAATCCCTATTGTGTCAAATAAACCAATAGCAGATATGATTGAAACCATTGAGCATTTTGCTCAGACACAGCCTAACTACCCTGTTTACAATGTTTTGGGGCAGGAACATACTTATGGAGATTTGAAGGCTGATTCGGATAGTTTAGCTACAGCCATTGACCAACTAGGCTTGCCTGAGAAGTCTCCTGTGGTCGTTTTTGGTGGCCAAGAATATGAAATGTTGGCAACTTTTGTAGCCTTGACTAAGTCAGGTCACGCCTACATTCCAATTGATAGCCATTCGGCCTTGGAGCGAGTTTCGGCTATTTTAGAAGTGGCAGAGCCAAGCTTGATTATTGCCATCTCAGACTTTTCATTAGAGCAAGTTTCGACGCCAATGATGACTCTGGCTCAGGTTCAAGAAGCCTTTGCTCAAGGGAATAATTATGAGATCACGCATCCAGTCAAGGGCGATGATAACTACTACATTATCTTTACTTCTGGTACAACTGGTAAGCCTAAGGGAGTGCAGATTTCACATGATAACCTCCTCAGCTTTACCAACTGGATGATTACGGACAAAGAATTTGCGACGCCAAGTCGTCCGCAAATGCTGGCTCAACCACCTTATTCTTTTGATCTATCTGTCATGTACTGGGCACCGACATTAGCACTTGGTGGTACACTTTTCGCTCTTCCTGCAGCCATCACTCAGGACTTTAAGCAACTCTTTGCGACCATCTTTTCATTGCCAATCGCTATCTGGACATCAACGCCTTCTTTTGCAGATATGGCCATGTTGTCTGAAGACTTCAACAGTGAGAAAATGCCTGGCATCACGCATTTCTACTTTGATGGCGAAGAATTGACGGTTAAAACAGCTCAAAAACTGCGCAAGCGTTTCCCAAATGCCCGTATTATCAATGCTTACGGTCCAACAGAAGCAACAGTAGCCTTGTCAGCAGTTGCTGTGACAGACGAGATGTTGACGACTCTCAAACGCCTACCAATCGGCTATACCAAGGCTGATTCTCCAACCTTTATCATTGACGAGGAAGGAAATAAACTGCCAAATGGCGAACAGGGAGAAATCATTGTTTCTGGGCCAGCTGTTTCAAAAGGATATATGAATAATCCTGAAAAAACAGCGGAAGCCTTCTTTGAATTTGAAGGTTTGCCAGCCTATCACACAGGCGATGTGGGAACCATGACAGATGAGGGCTTACTTCTCTACGGCGGACGCATGGACTTCCAGATTAAGTTCAACGGTTACCGCATTGAGTTAGAAGATGTCTCTCAAAACCTAAATAAGTCTCGCTTTATCGAGTCTGCTGTGGCTGTGCCACGTTATAATAAAGACCACAAGGTGCAAAATCTATTGGCTTATGTCATCTTGAAAGACGGTGTTCGTGAGCAGTTTGAGCGAGATATTGATATTACCAAGGCTATCAAGGAAGACCTGACAGACATCATGATGTCCTACATGATGCCGTCTAAATTCCTTTATCGAGACAGTTTGCCACTGACTCCAAATGGAAAAATTGACATCAAAGGATTGATTAACGAGGTGAACAAGAGATGATGGAGTTCTTTCAACAGCTTCCTCATTTAGAGCCATATGGCAATCCTCAGTATTTTGTCTATGTGATTGTTGCAACCTTGCCCATCTTTATAGGCCTCTTTTTCAAGAAACGCTTTGCCTGGTACGAGGTATTGGTTAGTCTCTTCTTTATCGTTACCATGCTGGTAGGTGGGAAGACTAATCAACTAGCTGCCTTGGGTATTTACCTTTGCTGGGAAATATTGCTCCTGCTTTTCTACAAGCATTATCGAAAAAGCAAGGATGGCAAGTGGGTCTTTTACTTAGTTAGTTTTCTGTCCCTACTTCCGATTATCTTTGTCAAGGTGCAACCAGCTATCAATGGAACGCAGTCTTTGCTTGGGTTCTTGGGAATTTCTTACCTGACCTTTCGTTCGGTTGGGATTATCATCGAGCTGAGAGATGGAGTGATTAAGGATTTTACCCTCTGGGAATTCCTCCGTTTTCTTCTCTTCATGCCGACTTTTTCAGGTGGCCCAATCGATCGCTTTAAGCGTTTTAATGAAAATTATCAGACCATTCCTGAGCGAGATGAGTTGATGGATATGCTGGATGAATCTGTTCGCTATATCATGTGGGGCTTTTTGTACAAGTTTATCCTAGCTCATGTTTTAGGAGAGACCTTGTTGCCTCCTTTGAAGAATTTAGCCCTGCAGTCAGGTGGTTTCTTTAATCTCTATGCTTTAGCGGTTATGTATACCTT
Source organism: Streptococcus mitis (assembly GCF_001579035.1). Lineage (GTDB taxonomy): Bacteria > Bacillota > Bacilli > Lactobacillales > Streptococcaceae > Streptococcus > Streptococcus mitis_J. Next base: position 96,056 of record NZ_KQ970285.1, read on the forward strand.
TGGTCTGGAACTTTTCTTTGACTTTGCAGGTTATTCTATGTTTGCCTTAGCCATTTCAAACTTAATGGGAATCCGTAGCCCTATCAACTTTAACAAGCCTTTTTTATCAAGGGATTTAAAGGAGTTTTGGAATCGTTGGCACATGAGTCTGTCTTTCTGGTTCCGTGACTTTGTCTTTATGCGAATGGTGATGGTATTGACCAGAAAGAAGGTCTTTAAAAATCGCAATGTAACCTCAAGTGTGGCCTACATTGTAAATATGCTGATTATGGGATTTTGGCATGGAGTGACCTGGTACTATATAGCTTATGGCCTCTTTCATGGACTGGGCTTGGTTATCAATGACGCTTGGATTCGCAAGAAAAAAACGCTCAATAAGGAACGGAAGAAAGCAGGGAAAGCTGCCCTACCTGAGAATCGCTGGATTCAGTTGCTTGGCATGGTTGTCACCTTCCATGTCGTCATGCTGTCATTCTTAATCTTTTCTGGATTCTTGAATGATCTATGGTTTAAAAAATAAAAGGAAATAAAATATGGATATCAAATCAGAAGTTATCGAAATTATTGATGAGTTGTTTATGGAAGATGTTTCTGACATGATGGATGAAGATCTTTTTGATGCAGGTGTCTTGGATAGTATGGGAACGGTTGAGTTGATTGTAGAGATTGAAAACCGTTTTGACATTCGTGTCCCTGTAACAGAGTTTGGTCGCGATGACTGGAATACAGCTAATAAAATCATAGCTGGTATTGTGGAGCTACAAAATGCTTAAACGCTTATGGATGATCTTCGGACCGGTCTTGATAGCTGGTTTGTTGGTTTTTCTGCTCATTTTCTTTTATCCTACTAGTAAAAGTTATAATTTATCAGAAGAAAAACGATATGCAGCAGCGATTAGTACACAAAGTTTCAGAGAAAGATTTCAGAAAGTGAGAGCTCTTTCGGATCCAAGTCTACGATTCATTCCCTTTTTTGGTTCTAGTGAGTGGATTCGATTTGATAGTATGCATCCAGCTGTTTTAGCGGAGAAGTACAATCGTTCGTATAGACCCTATTTTTTGGGACAAGCAGGAGCAGCTTCTTTAAATCAGTACTTTGGTATGCAGCAAATATTGCCAGAGCTAGAAAATAAACAAGCTGTTTTTGTTATTTCTCCTCAGTGGTTTACAGAAACGGAGTATGAACCTGCAGTTTTTCGTAGGTATTTTAACACGGATCAATTGGGTGCTTTTTTGGAAAATCAGTCTGGAGATGTGTCAAGTCGTTACGCCGCTACGCGTTTAATGAAAAAGTATCCTAATGTAGTATTGGGAGATATAGTCAAAAAAATAACCGAGGGTGAGCAACTTTCAGAAATAGATAAGACACTCATAGATACATTGGCACGATTCAACCAAAAACAATCATTTCTATTTGGACAATTGTCAGTGAATGATGGAGAAAAATATAGAGATCGCGTGGAGAAGTATTTAAAAGACCTGCCAGATAAATTTTCCTACGATGCATTGAGAAAAATCGCTGTAAAAGATGCTGAAGCAAATACCACGAATAATGATATGGGGATGGACAATCGTTTCTATGATACGCAAGTAAAGAAAGATTTAAAAAAGTGGAAGGATTATCAGAAAAATTATAATTTTCTAAAATCATCTGAATATAATGACTTGCAATTAGTCTTAAATCAATTTGCGAATTCAAAAGTGAATGTATTATTTGTGATTCAACCTGTTAATAAAAAATGGATGGATTATACAGGATTAAATCAAGATATGTATCAACACGCAGTTGAAAAGATTCGTTACCAGTTAGAAAGCCAAGGTTTTACCAATATAGCAGATTTTTCAAAAAATGGTGCTGAACCTTATTTTGTAAAAGATACAATTCATATTGGTTGGTTGGGTTGGTTGGCTTTTGACAAGGCAGTTGATCCTTTCCTATCTAATCCTACACCAGCTCCGACTTATCATCTGAATGAGCGCTTTTTCAGCAAAGATTGGGCGACTTATGATGGAGATGTCAAGGAATTTCAGTAGATGAATGACAGAAGAGTTCAAGAATGAAGCCTATTTTCACGTTTTTTCTTGACTCTTTTTTAGATTATGATATAATGAACCAGTAAATGACCGGTTAATAAAATGGTTTTCTCTTAGAAATAGAGAAGAAGGGATGGGAAAGGAGTAATACATGAGACAGCTTGCACAGGAAATCGACACATTTTTAAATGAGGTTATTTTAAGAGCTGAAAATCAGCATGAAATCCTAATAGGTCATTGCACTAGCGAGGTGGCCCTGACCAATACTCAGGAGCATATCCTCATGCTTTTGTCAGAGGAATCTTTAACAAATTCAGAATTGGCCCGTCGTCTCAATGTCAGTCAGGCTGCAGTTACCAAGGCCATTAAGTCTTTGGTCAAGGAAGGAATGTTGGAAACATCTAAAGATCCTAAGGATGCGCGTGTGATTTTTTATCAGTTGACTGACTTGGCTCGTCCAATCGCTGAGGAGCACCATCATCACCATGAGCATACGCTTTTAACCTATGAACAAGTGGCGACTCAGTTTACTCCAAATGAACAAAAAGTGATCCAGCGGTTTTTGACTGCTTTAGTAGGAGAAATCAAATAATGAGATATATTACGGTAGAGGATTTGTCCTTCTATTATGATAAGGAGCCTGTTCTTGAACATATCAATTATAGTGTTGATAGTGGGGAATTTGTTACCTTGACAGGGGAAAATGGGGCAGCTAAGACGACACTGATTAAGGCCAGTCTTGGGATCCTCCAACCACGCATTGGTAGGGTGACCATTTCAAAGACAAATACGCAAGGTAAGAAATTGAGAATAGCCTACCTTCCTCAACAGATTGCCAGTTTTAATGCTGGTTTTCCAAGTACGGTTTATGAATTTGTCAAGTCCGGTCGCTATCCACGAAAGGGTTGGTTCCGTCGTTTGAATGCTCATGATGAGGAGCATATCAAGGCTAGTTTGGACTCAGTTGGTATGTGGGAACACCGAGACAAACGCTTAGGGTCTCTATCTGGAGGACAAAAGCAGCGAGCGGTGATTGCGCGTATGTTTGCTTCTGACCCAGATGTGTTTATCCTAGATGAGCCGACAACGGGGATGGATGCAGGAAGTAAAAATGAATTTTATGAACTCATGCACCACAGCGCCCATCATCATGGCAAGGCTGTTTTGATGATTACCCATGACCCTGAAGAAGTTAAGGATTATGCGGATCGCAATATTCATCTAGTCCGTAACCAAGACTCGCCATGGCGTTGTTTCAACGTTCATGAAAATGACCAGGAGGTGGGCCATGCTTAGTTTGTTATCTTATGACTTTATGCAACGTGCCTTTCTGGCCGTTATTGCCATGAGTCTTTTCTCGCCGGTATTGGGGACCTTCCTTATCTTGCGCCGTCAGAGTTTGATGAGTGATACCCTCAGCCACGTCTCTCTTTCAGGTGTAGCCTTTGGTCTGGTACTAGGGATTTCTCCAACTATTTCTACTATTGCCATTGTCTTGATTGCGGCGATCTTTCTGGAGTATCTCCGTACGGTTTACAAGAGCTTTATGGAAATCGGGACGGCTATCCTCATGTCAACAGGTCTGGCTGTTTCTCTGATTGTCATGAGCAAGGGTAAAAGCTCGAGTTCTATGAGTTTGGACCAGTACCTTTTTGGTTCAATCGTGACTATCAGTGAGGAGCAGGTGCTTTCCCTCTTTGTCATTGCGGCGGTTGTTTTGATTTTGACCTTCCTCTTCCTTCGTCCAATGTATATCCTGACCTTTGATGAGGATACGGCCTTTGTGGATGGCTTGCCAGTTCGTACCATGTCCATTCTTTTTAACATGGTGACGGGGGTGGCCATTGCCCTTATGATTCCTGCAGCAGGAGCTCTTCTGGTATCGACCATTATGGTCTTGCCAGCTAGTATTGCCCTGCGTCTGGGGAAAAACTTTAAATCGGTTATGTTGCTTGCCAGTGCTATTGGATTTTTGGGAATGGTAGCAGGACTTTACATTTCCTACTATGCAGAAACACCTGCAAGTGCAAGTATTACTATTATTTTTGTAACTGTTTTCTTGCTAATTAGTTTAGTAAGACGTTTTATCAAATAGGAGACTAAGATGAAAAAAATTAGCTTATTGTTCGCCAGTCTATGTGCCTTGTTTTTAGTGGCTTGTTCCAATCAAAAACAGGCAGATGGCAAACTCAATATCGTGACAACCTTTTACCCTGTCTATGAATTTACCAAGCAAGTCGCAGGAGATACTGCTAATGTAGAACTCCTCATCGGTGCTGGTACAGAACCTCATGAATACGAACCGTCTGCCAAGGCAGTTGCCAAAATCCAAGACGCAGACACCTTCGTTTATGAAAATGAAAACATGGAAACTTGGGTTCCTAAATTGCTAGATACCTTGGATAAGAAAAAGGTCAAAACCATCAAGGCGACAGGCGATATGTTGCTTTTGCCAGGTGGTGAGGAAGAAGAGGGAGACCATGACCATGGAGAAGAAGGCCATCACCATGAGTTTGACCCCCATGTTTGGTTATCACCAGTTCGTGCCATTAAACTTGTAGAGCACATCCGTGATAGCTTGTCAGCAGATTATCCTGATAAAAAAGAAACCTTTGAAAAGAACGCGGCTGCCTATATCGAAAAATTACAAGCCTTGGATAAGGCTTACGCAGAAGGCTTGTCTCAAGCTAAACAAAAGAGCTTTGTGACTCAGCACGCAGCCTTTAACTATCTTGCTTTGGACTATGGACTCAAACAAGTCGCAATCTCAGGCCTCTCTCCAGATGCAGAACCATCAGCTGCTCGTCTGGCAGAATTGACAGAGTACGTCAAGAAAAATAAAATCGCCTATATCTACTTTGAAGAGAATGCTTCACAAGCCCTTGCTAACACACTTTCAAAAGAGGCAGGTGTCAAAACAGATGTCCTCAATCCTTTAGAAAGTCTGACAGAAGAGGATACCAAGGCGGGAGAAAATTACATCTCTATCATGGAGAAAAACCTCAAAGCTTTGAAACAAACAACAGACCAAGAAGGTCCAGCTATCGAACCTGAAAAGGCAGAGGATACCAAGACAGTTCAAAACGGTTACTTTGAGGATGCAGACGTCAAAGACCGCACCTTGAGTGACTATGCAGGTAACTGGCAATCAGTTTATCCTTTCCTTGAAGATGGAACTTTTGACCAAGTCTTTGACTACAAGGCTAAGTTGACTGGTAAGATGACCCAGGCTGAGTACAAGACTTACTATACCAAAGGCTATCAGACAGATGTCACTAAGATTAACATTACTGATAATACTATGGAATTTGTTCAAGGTGGACAAAGTAAGAAATATACTTACAAGTATGTCGGTAAAAAAATCTTGACTTACAAGAAAGGCAATCGTGGCGTGCGCTTCCTTTTTGAAGCGACAGATGCGGATGCTGGACAATTCAAATATGTTCAGTTTAGTGACCACAATATTGCCCCAGTTAAGGCAGAACATTTCCATATCTTCTTTGGAGGCACAAGCCAAGAAGCTCTATTTGAAGAAATGGACAACTGGCCAACCTATTACCCAGATAATCTATCTGGACAAGAAATCGCCCAAGAAATGTTGGCGCATTGATGAGAAACCGACTAGTTCATAGGAGCTAGTCGGTTTTTTGATACTAGATGGCTAATTTTATTATAGACCTTTCCAGAACTTTAAAAAATAAATAAAACTCTTGAAATATCTGGATCTGTATGTTAGAATAATTTTATCGGATAAGGTTCATTAGAATACTACCCCCTAACTACTGCCATAGTTAAGGGGTGTTTTGGTATATTCTACAGGAATAGAAAAAGACCCTCTAAACTTTGTAGAGAGCCTTAAAAAATCAAAATAAAAAGATAACCCCAGGCACATAGGAATGCTCAACCTTTCAGTCTACCCCATTCTGGGACCCAGCGTTTATCCTTCACAAGTTATCTTATTGAGTCCATTATATCACACTTATGGAAAATGTAAGAAATTTGTATAGTATTTTTAAATGAATTGATGAAAAATCAAATACCTTTCAGAACTAAGGAATTTTAAATAATAAATAAAACTCTTGAAATATCTGGACCTGTATGTTAGAATAAAATCGATAGGCAAGGTTCATTAGAACACCAAATCCCTTAACTATTGCAGTAGTTAAGGGACTTTTTTGACGTATCTTAGCGATTTAACGGGTGTTTATAGGCTAGTCAGTCGGTCTACTTCTTACCATCTAGCCATTTGCAGACGAAATACAAGATAATTCCAGCTATAACATCTGCTATAATAGTAAGAGCAAGCTCTGGTATAAGGCTCATTAGTTTCACCTCCTCTCACGAACCCATAGGAACGTAATCGGTAACCGATGACAAAAGTATTATACCACACTAAATTTAGATCATCAACCTCACTTAATGCTTGAACTATTGTAGATTATATGCTAGAATATAGTTAATTGATAAGGTTCATTAGAACACCAAAGCCCTTAACTATTGCCGTAGTTAAGGGCTTTTTTGACGTATCTTAGCGATTTAACGGGTGTTGATAGACTAGTCACTCGGTCTACTCCTTACTATCTAGCCATCTGCAGACGAAATACAAGATAACTCCAGCTATAACATCCGCTATAATAGTAAGAGCGAGCTCTATGATAAGGCTCATTAGTTTTACCTCCTTTCACGAACCGTAAGGAACGTAATCGGTAACCGATGACAAAAATATTATACCACAACAAATTTAGATCATCAACATTGCTTAATGCTTGAAATATAAGGTCTAAGCAAAAAAGTATTTAAATTCAGAAAAACGCATAATATCAGGTGTGCAGAACCCTTGATATTATGCGTTTTATTGTGGGAAGATTTACTCCGTTTTCTCCTGAAATTGGGTATTTGCCCAGCCTCTGTTTTTGGGGTTGCTAAGAAAATAATGTCATGTGGTGAATATTTGTAAATCAGTCAGCAGACAGAACGAATACTCTTCGAAAATCTCTTCACATCATGCCAGCTTCGCCTTTCCGTATATATGTGACTGACTTCGTCAGTCCTATCCACCACCTCAAAACAGTGTTTTGAGCTGACTTCATCAGTTCTATCTACAACCTCAAAACAGTGTTTCGAGCTGACTTGATCAGTTTTCAAATCTGTACTTTGAGCAACCTGAGACTAGCTTCCTATCTGATTTTCATTGACTATCAGAAACCCATTCTCCATCAAATAATTCTACTGCGTCTAATAATTTTTGATCTGGCAAGGTGTCAGAAATAAAGGTTGTGTATTTGGAGAGGGGATTAATTTTAAAAAATCCAGTCTTGTAAAATTTAGAACTATCAATCAGTAAGATGGTTTCATGGGCTTTGTCAATAATATTCTTTTTTGAAATAGCTTGGCTGAGAGAAGCTTCATAAACATAGTGGTCATCAATACCTCTTGCTGAACAAAATGCTAAATCGATATTAAAATGATCTAATAAAGAATTTTCCTTATCGTAGTTGATGACAGAACAGGATTGATGTTTGACCTCGCCAGATGTGATAAAGATTTTGGAGCTATCTTTAACGTTTTCAGATAAGGTTTGTGCAGTATGTAAACCATTTGTAAAAATAATCAAATTATCTAGTTCAGCCAGATAGGGACAAAGTTCGTAGACAGTCGTACTGGAATCCAGATAAATACACATACCTGACCGAATAAAGTCTTTAGCGAGACTAGCAATCAATCTTTTTTGCCTAGTACTTTCTCCTTCCCGTATTTGATGAGAAAGTTCAATTGTGTTCATAGAGGATAGGATTACATAGCCGTGTTTTCTTTTGATAAGACCTTGATTTTCTAAGAAAATTAAATCACGACGTAAGGTACTTGTGCTGGAGAAAGTGATTTCTGCCAGCTCTTTTACGGCAATTCTTTTTTCTTTTTGATAATTTCAATCAATTCAAGTATACGTTCATCTTTTATCATAAGCTCCTCCTAATTTATCATTTCAACTATATTATAGCACAAATTGGAGGAATTTGAATTATTTTTATGTTTATGGAGTAAATATATGAATA
>NZ_KQ970285.1:104455-106018 GCF_001579035.1 Streptococcus mitis
GAATTATTTTTATGTTTATGGAGTAAATATATGAATATTATTCAAGTAAGCGTTCATATATTGAAAAAATAAAATGTGGGGATTATAATAAAGTTAATCAAGGACGAAGAGAGAAGAAAAATGGAAGCGGTTTTAGCAATAGATTTAGGTGCGACTTCTGGAAGAGCAATCGTTGGTTACCTTTCTGAAAATAAACTAGTAATGGAAGAAATAAATCGCTTTTCTAATCTACCTATTAGAGTAAAAGGGCATTTATCTTGGGATGTTGACTTTCTACTAGCTAAAATTCTTGAAAGTATCCGATTGGCTAATACTAGTTACAAGATTTTATCTGTCGGTATTGATACATGGGGTGTTGATTTCGGACTGATTGATAATGAAGGTAAGCTGTTATTACAACCTGTTCACTATCGTGATGAAAGAACAAAAGGAGTTTTAAAGGAAATATCTGAAATTACTGAATTAGAAAAACTGTATTCAGAGACAGGAAATCAGATTATGGAGATAAATACCTTGTTTCAACTCTTTAAGGCACGTCAAGAATCTCCTGACTCTTTCTATAAGACCAATAAGATTCTTTTAATGCCAGATTTGTTTAATTATCTCTTGACAGGTAAGTTTGCTACAGAAAAAAGTATTGCTTCAACAACGCAACTCTTTGATCCGAGGAGTCAAAATTGGAATCAGAATATCTTAAAACTATTTGAATTGGATTCATCTTTACTTCCTGAAATTGTTTCAGAGGGGAATGTTCTTGGTAGACTCAAAGAGGAATATGGTTTAGGCAATATTCCTGTTGTGAATGTTTGTAGTCATGATACAGCAAGCGCGATTGTATCAGTTCCTAAGACAGAAGATAGTTTGTTTATTTCATCAGGGACTTGGTCTTTGGTTGGAGTGGAGCTTATTTCACCGATTCTTAGTACCGAATCGTTCAGTTATGGATTTACAAATGAAGTCGGTAAAGATGGAGTGATTACATTTTTGAAGAATTGTACAGGGCTATGGATCATAGAGGAACTAAGACGTTCATTTGAAAGAAGAGGGAAAGCATATTCTTTTGATGAAATTAGGACAATGGTGGAGAAAGAAAAAGAAAATCTTCCTCTGATTGATACTGAATCAACTGAATTTGCAACAGAATCTGATATGTACAAGACTTTGACAGAATATCTAGCTTATCATCATGAAACTAGAGAGTGGACAGATGGACAACTATTTAAAATCGTTTATGAAAGCCTAGCTGAAACGTATAAGAAAACAATAGAGTTACTAGAGGAACTAACTCATAAGGTTTATAAGAGGATATATGTGATTGGAGGAGGTGCTAGAGCCAGTTACTTTAATCAAATGATTGCTGATAGAACTGGTAAAGAGGTTCTTACAGGTTCAACTGAAGCTACAGCTGTGGGAAATCTTGTTGTGCAGCTCATAGCTATGGGACAATTAAAAGGGATGGAAGAAGCTCACCATGTTATTGAGGAGTTCCTACAATTAGAGAGTTATTACTCCCAAAAGAATTAAAAAGATTGAGAGTTTGTAAATTTGCCTCCCTCCCTCCTT
>NZ_KQ970285.1:106295-124650 GCF_001579035.1 Streptococcus mitis
GAGGGGAATAATTGGTGAATTGAAAAATCTTTAGTGTTTTGATATAAGGAGGACAAGAATGTCAGATGTAAAACAAGAATTAATTAAATATGGTAAGAAGCTAGTAGAAACAGATTTGACGAAAGGAACAGGTGGAAATCTCAGTGTTTTCGATCGTGAAAAACAATTAATGGCAATTACTCCGTCGGGTATTGATTTCTTTGAAATCAAAGAATCCGATATTGTAGTGATGGACATTAATGGAAATGTTGTAGAGGGAGAACGCTTGCCATCTAGCGAGTGGTATATGCATTTGATTCAATATCAAACTCGTGATGATATCGATGCAATTATCCATGCTCATACAACTTATGCAACAGTATTAGCTTGTCTCAGAGAACCACTTCCGGCGAGTCATTATATGATTGCAGTGGCAGGGAAAGATGTTCGGGTAGCTGAGTATGCAACATATGGTACGAAAGAATTAGCTGTGAATGCAGCTAAAGCAATGGAAGGTCGTAGAGCAGTTTTACTAGCGAATCATGGAATTTTAGCAGGTGCACAAAATTTATTGAATGCATTTAATATTGTTGAAGAAGTTGAATATTGTGCAAAAATTTATTGTTTAGCTAAGAATTTTGGAGAGCCAGTAGTTCTTCCTGATGAGGAGATGGATTTAATGGCAGAAAAATTTAAAACATACGGTCAGAGAAAATAGGGAGGATATTAATGTTAAAACATATACCGAAGAATATTTCTCCAGATTTATTGAAGACTTTAATGGAAATGGGACATGGAGATGAAATAGTATTAGCTGACGCGAACTATCCTTCTGCCTCATGTGCGAATAAGTTAATTCGTTGTGATGGTGTAAATATTCCCGAATTATTAGATTCTATTCTGTGTTTAATGCCATTAGATAGTTACGTTGATAGTTCAATTCAGTTTATGAACGTTGTTTCGGGGGATGATATTCCTAAGATATGGGGTACCTATAGACAGATGATTGAAGGTCATGGTACAGATCTTAAAACGATTACTTATCTTAGAAGAGAAGATTTTTATGAACGTAGTAAGAAAGCTTATGCTATTGTTGCTACAGGAGAAACTTCACTTTATGCTAATATTATCCTTAAGAAAGGAGTAGTTGTTGAAAGAGAAAATGTTTAATAGAGGAATTTTAGTTGCCAGTCATGGTGATTTTGCTAGCGGAGCTCTCATGACAGCAGAAATGTTTGTTGGTGAGACAACAAATGATAGAGTTAGAACATTAGGTTTGATGCCTGGAGAGAATATTGTAGAGTTTGAGCATTATTTTAAAAATCAAGTGGATGAACTGTTAGACTCAAATCAAGAGGTTATCGTTTTGACTGACTTGATTGGAGGAAGTCCTAATAATGTGGCTTTGTCACAGTTTTTAAATTTGGATTCAGTTGATATTGTAACAGGTTTTAATATTCCACTCCTAGTGGAATTAATATCAAGTTATGATTCAAAAATCAATTTAGAAGAAATTATTCACAATGCTCAAAATAGTTTGTTTAATGTTAAACAACAACTTAACGTAGAGGAGGAAGAGGATTTATGTCTATAGAGTTTGTTCGTATTGATGACCGTCTGGTACATGGTCAAGTTGTCACTACGTGGCTAAAAAAGTATGATATTGAGCAAGTTATCATTGTTAATGATCGCATCTCAGAAGATAAAACACGACAATCTATTTTAAAGATTTCTGCACCGGTAGGTTTAAAAATTGTTTTCTTTAGTGTAAAACGGTTTGTGGAAGTTTTAAACTCTGTGCCAATAAAAAAGAGAACAATGCTGATATATACCAATCCAAAAGATGTGTATGACTCTATTGAAGGAAATTTAAAATTGGAGTACCTCAATGTAGGACAGATGAGTAAAACGGAGGAAAATGAAAAGGTAACTGGAGGTGTAGCTCTAGGTGAAGAAGACAAATATTATTTTAAGAAAATAGTTGATAAGGGAACGAGAGTTGAAATTCAAATGGTTCCCAATGATAAAGTTACAATGTTGGAAAAATTTTTATAAAAATAATTTAAGGAGGTACAGTATATGCTATTCACACAAGCATTACTGGTGACATTAGTTGGGATTATTGCCACTATTGACTATAATGGACCGTTATTTATGATTCACCGTCCGTTAGTTACAAGTGCAATGGTTGGCTTAGTCTTAGGAGATTTCACCCAAGGTGTTCTTATTGGTTCAGCTCTTGAATTAACTTGGCTTGGTGTAACAGGTATTGGAGGCTACACTCCACCAGATACTATTTCAGGTGCGATTATTGGTACTGCATTTGGTATTTTATCTGGGCAAGGAGAAACTGCTGGTATCGCTATAGCGGTTCCAATTGCAGTTGCTACCCAACAGTTGGATGTTCTTGCAAAAACTTTAGATGTTTATTTTGTGAAAAAAGCTGATAATGATGCTAAAAACGGAGATTACTCAAAGATTGGTTTTTATCATTATTCAAGTTTGGTTTTAATCACGTTGTTTAAAATTGTGCCAATTTTCCTAGCTATTATGCTTGGAGGGGAATATGTGGCAGACTTGTTTGCTAAGGTTCCACCAATCGTTATGCAGGGACTTAACTCTGCAGGTGCTTTACTACCTTCAATTGGTTTTGGTATGCTTTTAAATATGATGCTCAAGAAAAATATGTGGGTATTCTTGTTGATTGGCTTCATTTGTTCTGTGTATGGAGGAATGTCAACCATTGGGATCTCACTAGTTGGTATTGCGGTAGCATACTTCTACGATATGATTGGAAGTAAACCACAAGAAACAACTTCAAATAGTGATGTTGAGGAGGATCTTGATCTATGATGAATAATAAAGTAACTAAAGTTGAACTTAAAAAAGTTTTCAAACGAAGTTTTATGTATGGTTCTTCATGGAACTATGAGAGAATGCAGAACCTTGGTTTTCTATATACAATTCTTCCAGTATTGAAAAAACTATATCCAGACAAAGATTCAGCTTCTCCTGCTATGAAACGTCACCTTGAGTTTTTCAATACTCATCAAACAGCGGCACCATTTATTCTTGGAGTTACTTCCGCTATGGAAGAACAAGAAGGAAATGAAGGTGCAGATTCAATTACTGGTATTAAAGTTGGCTTGATGGGGCCACTGGCTGGTCTAGGAGATAGTTTGTTCTGGCTGACACTAGTTCCTATCTGTTTTAGTATTGGTGCGTCTTATTCTAAAGACGGCGGTGCTTTAGGTATCTTTATTGCCTTAATATTGTTTAATGTTATTAATATTCCTGTTAAATATTTCGGTTTGAAATATGGCTATACTAAGGGTTCTAGTCTTATCCAAGAAAATAATACAAAAGGGACATTGAATCGCGTTACGAGTATGGCAACAGCATTAGGGCTAGTACTAGTAGGTGGTTTGATTCCATCAATGGTTGGTATTAATTTTGGATTAGAATTTAAGCAGGGGGAACTTGTTATTTCTGTTCAAGAAATGATTACAAAATTAATTCCAGGATTTATCCCTATGGCTTTGACTTTATTAATGTGTAAATTAATTAGAAAAGGAAAGAATCCGGTTGTACTAATCTTTAGTGTTATGGCTATTGGAGTTATCCTAGTTGTTTTAGGAATTTTGAAGTAGTAGAAAGTGTGGAGGTGGTATTTGGGATATCACCTCCATTTTGGAAGAGAGGTAAAGAGTGAAATTATGGTATAAGAAAGCTGCCTCAAATTGGAATGAAGCCTTGCCGATTGGGAACGGTCATTTAGGTGGTATGATTTATGGTTCAGCTACAAAAGAATGTATTCAACTAAATGATGAGACTATTTGGTATAGAGGAAAGTCAGATAGAAATAATCCAGACTCACTATTGCATCTTAAAAAAATTCGGGAATATCTGTTAGATGGAGAAATTCAGAAAGCTGAAGAATTGATAAAATTAACAATGTTTGCTACTCCAAGAGATCAAAGCCACTATGAATTACTTGGGGAACTTTACATTGAGCATATAGATATTCAGCCTTCTGCTCTTTCATTGTATGAAAGAGAGCTAGATTTAGATACAGCTATTTCTAATGTTGTGTTTGAGCCTAATAGTTGTAATTTACAAATAAAAAGAGAATATTTTACGAGTTTTAATAAGAATATTTTATGTTGCCGTATAGTGTCATCAGTTCAAAACACATTAAATTTAAACATTAATTTGGGTAGAAATAAACGGTTCAATGATGAAGTATCTAAACTGGATTCAAGTACAATTTTAATGTCGGCCTCTGCTGGAGGTAGAAAAGGTGTTCAGTTTAAAGTAGTATGTCATTCTAAGGTTACGGATGGTGAAGTAAGTGTATTGGGAGAGACAATAGTTATTCGGAATGCTACAGAGGTATTTCTTTATCTTCAATCAATGACGGATTATTGGGGAGACATAGATATTTCTTCTCTTCAAGGAGAATTTAGTAGTATTGATTACTTTACAGAAAAAGATGAACATGTAAAAAAATATCAGGAGCAATTTAATAGAGTTGATTTTAAACTACACTATAGTAAAGATTGTCTGAGCATTCCAACGAATCTACTTCTTGAAAACACTAAAAAGTATAGTAACTACTTGACTAATTTGCTATTTCATTATGGAAGATATCTGTTAATATCGTCTAGTCAGCCGAATGGTTTACCTGCCAATCTTCAAGGAATATGGTGTGATGAATTAAATCCAATTTGGGGTTCTAAATATACAATTAATATTAATACTCAAATGAATTATTGGATGGTAGGGCCATGTGATCTACCAGAAGTAGAATATCCATTATTTGATATGCTCGAAAGAATGAGAGAACCGGGAAGACTAACCGCTACGAAAATGTATGGAGCTAGAGGTTTTACAGCACATCATAATACGGATGGTTTTGGCGATACGGCTCCCCAATCTCATGCTATGGGCGCTGCAATTTGGGTATTAACTATTCCGTGGTTATGTACTCATATTTGGGAACACTATTTATATTTTCAAGATGAGCGTATTCTTACGGAACATTTTGAAATGATAAAAGAAGCATTTCTTTTCTTTGAAGATTATTTATTTGAGGTGGACGGCTACTTGATGACAGGTCCAAGTGTTTCACCGGAAAATAAATATCGTTTAAAAAATGGTACGGAAGGAAATGCTTGCCTATCATCTACAATTGATAATCAAATTCTAAGATATTTTTGTGACTCATGCATTGGAATTGCAAAACAATTAGGAGACAATTCGGATTTTATTAGTCGTGTGAAGGAGTTAAAAAAGAAACTACCTAAAACAAAAATAGGTAGTAATGGGCAAATCCAAGAATGGTTAGAAGATTATGAAGAAGTAGAGCCTGGGCATAGACACATTTCACCTCTATTTGGGCTTTATCCTTATAATGAGATTGATATTCATAAAACTCCGGAATTAGCAGAAGCAGCTAAAATTACTATCAATAGGAGATTATCAAACGCTAACTTTTTATCTTCACAGGATAGGGAGCAAGCGATTAATAATTGGTTAGTAAGTGGTTTGCATGCTAGTACACAAACAGGTTGGAGCGCTGCATGGCTGATTCATTTTTTTGCGAGACTATATCAAGGAGAACCTGCTTATAACCAGATTAATGGTTTGTTAAATAATGCGACTCTTGGCAATTTATTTCTTGACCATCCACCATTTCAAATTGATGGTAATTTAGGTTTGGTGAGTGGAATTTGTGAATTATTAGTACAGAGCCATCATAATTGGTTATCACTAATTCCAGCTTTACCTTCTGCTTGGTCAGAAGGAGAAGTGAAAGGTTTCAGAGTAAGAGGAGGATATAAGGTATCGTTTGCTTGGAAAAATGGGGATATAACATTCCTAAAGTTGGAAGGAGGAAATAAAGATCAAAAAGTAAGAGTAAGAATATATGGCAAAAATACTGATGTACAAAACATTGAATTAGTATTTAATTCAGAAAAAATTATTGAGTTAAATTTTTAGGTATAAGTCATGAATAAAGAAAAAATAAAAAGAAAATTAATCACAATACTGTTTGTATGTATTGGGATGTTATGTTTTGGATTGTTAGCAGGAGTTAAGGCTGATAATCGTGTTCAAATGCGAACGACGATTAACAATGAATCACCATTGTTGCTTTCTCCGTTGTATGGCAATGATAATGGTAACGGATTATGGTGGGGGAACACATTGAAGGGAGCATGGGAAGCGATTCCTGAAGATGTAAAACCATATGCAGCGATTGAACTTCATCCTGCAAAAGTCTGTAAACCAACAAGTTGTATTCCACGAGATACAAAAGAATTGAGAGAATGGTATGTCAAGATGTTGGAGGAAGCTCAAAGTCTAAACATTCCAGTTTTCTTGGTTATTATGTCAGCTGGAGAGCGTAATACAGTTCCTCCAGAGTGGTTAGATGAACAATTCCAAAAGTATAGTGTATTAAAAGGTGTTTTAAATATTGAGAATTATTGGATTTACAATAATCAGTTAGCTCCGCATAGTGCGAAATATTTGGAAGTTTGTGCTAAATATGGAGCGCATTTTATCTGGCACGATCATGAAAAATGGTTCTGGGAAACTATTATGAATGATTCGACATTCTTTGAAGCGAGTCAAAAATATCATAAAAATTTGGTGTTGGCAACTAAAAATACGCCAATAAGAGATGATGCGGGTACAGATTCTATCGTTAGTGGATTTTGGTTGAGTGGCTTATGTGATAACTGGGGCTCATCAACAGATACATGGAAATGGTGGGAAAAACATTATACAAACACATTTGAAACTGGAAGAGCTAGGGATATGAGATCCTATGCATCGGAACCAGAATCAATGATTGCTATGGAAATGATGAATGTATATACTGGGGGAGGTACAGTTTATAATTTCGAATGTGCTGCGTATACATTTATGACAAATGATGTACCAACTCCAGCATTTACTAAAGGTATTATTCCTTTCTTTAGACATGCTATACAAAATCCAGCTCCAAGTAAGGAAGAAGTTATAAATAGAACAAAAGCTGTATTTTGGAATGGAGAAGGTAGGATTAGTTCATTAAACGGATTTTATCAAGGACTTTATTCGAATGATGAAACAATGCCTTTATATAATAATGGGAGATATCATATTCTTCCTGTAATACATGAGAAAATTGATAGGGAAAAGATTTCATCTATATTCCATAATGCAAAAATTTTGACTAAAAATAGTGAGGAATTGTCTAGTAAAGTCAACTATTTAAACTCGCTTTATCCAAAACTTTATGAAGGAGATGGGTATGCTCAGCGTGTAGGTAATTCTTGGTATATTTATAATAGTAATGCTAACATTAATAAAAATCAGCAAGTACTGTTGCCTATGTATACTAATAATACAAAGTCGTTATCGTTAGATTTGACGCCACATACTTACGCTGTTGTTAAAGAAAGTCCAAATAATTTACATATTTTATTGAATAATTACAGGACAGATAAGACAGCTATGTGGGCATTATCAGGAAATTTTGATGCATCAAAAAGTTGGAAGAAAGAAGAACTAGAGTTAGCGAACTGGATAAGCAAAAATTATTCCATCAATCCTGTAGATAATGACTTTAGGACAACAATACTTACATTAAAAGGGCATACTGGTCATAAACCTCAGATAAATATAAGTGGCGATAAAAATCATTATACTTATACAGAAAATTGGGATGAGAATACCCATGTTTATACCATCGCGGTTAATCATAATGGAATGGTAGAGATGTCTATAGATACTGAGGGAACGGGACCAGTTTCTTTCCCAACACCAGAGAAATTTAATGATGGTAATTTGAATATAGCATATGCAAAACCGACAACACAAAGTTCTGTAGATTACAATGGAGACTCTAATAGGGCTGTGGATGGTAACAGGAATGGTAATTTTAACTCTGGTTCGGTAACACACACTAAGGCAGATAATCCCTCTTGGTGGGAAGTCGATTTGAAAAAAATGGATAAAGTTGGGCTTGTTAAAATTTATAATCGCACAGATGCTGAGACTCAACGACTATCTAATTTTGATGTGATTCTATATGACGATAATAGAACAGAAGTTGCTAAGAAACATGTTAATAGTTTGTCGGGTGAATCTGTTAGTCTAGATTTCAAAGAAAAAGGAGCAAGGTATATTAAAGTTAAATTACTAACGAGTGGTGTGCCTTTGAGTTTAGCAGAAGTAGAGATTTTTAGAGAATCAGATGGTAAGCAATCTGAAGAGGATATAGATAAAATAACAGAAGATAAAGTAGTCTCTACAAATAAGGTAGCTACTCAAAGTTCAACCAATTATGAGGGTGTAGCTGCTTTAGCAGTTGATGGTAATAAAGATGGAGATTACGGACACCATTCGGTGACTCATACTAAGGCAGATTCTAATGCTTGGTGGCAGGTCGATCTGGGAGAAGAGTTTACGGTTTCTAAAGTTGATATTTATAATAGAACAGATGCCGAACCTCAGCGTTTATCTAATTTTGATGTTATTTTTCTATCTTCATCAGGAGAAGAAGTTTTTAGAAGACATTTTGATAAAGTAGTTGATGGTTTGTTATCTTTAAAAGTACCTTCTGTAGGGGCTAAGCTAGTCAAAATAGAATTAAAATCAGCAGCTACTCCGTTAAGTTTAGCGGAAGTTGAAGTCTATGGTTCAAAGAGAACACCGAAGAAACTTTCTAATATTGCATTAACAAAAGAAACTAGACAAAGTTCAACGGATTACAATGGTTTTTCTCGTCTAGCAGTTGATGGTAATAAAGATGGAGATTACGGACATCATTCAGTGACTCATACCAAAGGAGATTCTCCTTCATGGTGGGAGATAGATTTAGCACAAACCGAAGAATTAGAAAAGTTAATTATTTATAATAGAACAGATGCTGAAATTCAGAGGTTATCAAATTTTGATATTATTATATATGATTCAAATGATCATGAAGTTTTTACACAACATATTGACAGTTTAGAAAGCAATAATCTATCCATAGACTTAAAAGGACTGAAGGGAAAAAAGGTTAGAATTTCTTTGAGAAACGTAGGAATTCCTTTAAGTTTGGCAGAGGTAGAGGTTTATACTTATAAGTAATTTTAAAAATTATTATCCAGGCTACCGTAAATATAATGGCGATGGTAGTATGAAAGAAACAGAAAAATAAGAGGAAAATATTATGATCCAACATCCACGTATTGGTATTCGTCCGACTATTGATGGTCGTCGTCAAGGTGTACGCGAATCACTTGAAGTACAAACAATGAACATGGCTAAAAGTGTGGCAGATTTGATTTCAAGCACATTGAAATATCCAGATGGGGAACCTGTGGAATGCGTGATTTCTCCATCTACTATTGGTCGTGTTCCAGAGGCTGCAGCTTCCCATGAATTGTTCAAAAAATCAAATGTTTGTGCAACAATTACAGTCACACCATGCTGGTGTTATGGTAGTGAAACTATGGATATGTCTCCAGATATTCCTCATGCTATTTGGGGATTTAATGGGACAGAACGCCCAGGAGCTGTCTATCTTGCAGCTGTTCTAGCTTCACATGCTCAAAAAGGGATTCCAGCCTTTGGGATTTATGGAAGAGATGTTCAGGAAGCTAATGATACAGATATTCCAGAAGATGTCAAAGAAAAACTTTTACGTTATGCGCGTGCAGCTCTTGCAACTGGCTTGATGCGAGATACTGCTTACCTATCAATGGGTAGTGTTTCGATGGGAATTGGTGGTTCTATTGTGAATCCAGATTTCTTCCAAGAATACCTAGGAATGAGAAATGAATCGGTAGATATGACGGAGTTCACGCGTCGTATTGACCGTGGTATTTATGACCCAGAAGAGTTTGAACGTGCTATGGTTTGGGTAAAAGAACATATCAAAGAAGGAGTTGATCGAAATCGTGAGGATTTGATTCTTTCTAAAGAAGAGAAAGAAAAACAATGGGAATTTGTGGTAAAAATGTTCATGATTGGTCGAGATCTTATGCAGGGGAATCCTCGTTTAGCAGAGCTTGGTTTTGAGGAAGAAGCAGTTGGTCACCATGCTTTAGTAGCTGGTTTCCAAGGCCAACGTCAGTGGACAGACCATTTTCCAAATGGAGATTTTATGGAAACTTTCCTCAATACTCAGTTTGACTGGAATGGTATTCGAAAACCATTTGTATTTGCGACAGAGAATGATTCACTAAATGGTGTGTCTATGCTCTTTAATTATCTATTAACAAATACTCCACAAATCTTTGCTGATGTGCGTACTTATTGGAGTCCAGAGGCTGTTAAACGTGTAACGGGACATACTTTAGAGGGTCGTGCTGCAGCTGGCTTCTTACATCTAATCAACTCTGGTTCTTGTACATTGGATGGTACAGGTCAAGCTACACGAGATGGCCAACCTGTTATGAAACCATTCTGGGAGTTGGAAGAAAGTGAAGTACAGGCTATGCTTGAAAACACAGACTTTCCGCCAGCAAACCGCGAATACTTCCGTGGAGGAGGATTCTCAACTCGTTTCTTGACGAAGGGGGATATGCCAGTAACAATGGTACGTCTCAATCTTCTAAAAGGGGTTGGTCCAGTGCTACAAATTGCAGAAGGTTACACACTTGAACTTCCTGAAGATGTTCACCATACTTTAGATAATCGTACAGATCCAGGATGGCCAACTACTTGGTTTGCTCCACGTTTGACAGGAAAAGGTGCTTTCAAGTCTGTCTATGACGTCATGAATAATTGGGGGGCTAATCACGGAGCCATAACATATGGACACATTGGTGCAGACTTGATTACCTTGGCTTCTATGTTGAGAATTCCTGTCAATATGCATAATGTACCTGAGGAAGATATCTTTAGACCTAAAAATTGGTCCTTATTTGGAACAGAGAATCTAGAATCAGCAGACTATCGTGCATGTCAGTTGTTGGGACCACTACATAAATAAAACTTGTTTAAATAGGAGGTGAGCTTGCGTCCCTCCTATCCTTTTAAAAAAATTTGTTAAACAATTCACAAATAATTGAAAACGAATACAAAAAGTAATATAATGATGTTAAATAGATAGCGCAAAGGCGCAGGAGGAAAATTATATGGCTACATTTTATGTTCCGGCAGTCAACCTTATTGGTAAAGGTGTTGTAAATGAAGTAGGTCCTTATATCAAGGAACTTGGCTATAAAAAGGCACTTTTGGTGACAGATAAGTTTATCGAAGGAAGTGACATTTTGCCTAAGGTTTTAAAACCGCTAGATACAGAAGGAATCGAATATGTCATCTTTAGCGATGTAGAACCAAACCCTACTTGTAAGAATGTCACAGATGGGGTAGCTGCTTTGCAAGAACATGGCTGTGACTTTATCATCAGTCTTGGTGGTGGGTCTCCACAGGATGCAGCTAGTTGTATCTCTATCATAGCTACAAATGGTGGAAAACCACAGGATTATGAAGGGCTTCATAAGTCTGCTAAAAAAGGCTTGCCAGTTGTGGCTATCAATACAACCGCAGGAACTTCTGCAGAGATTACTATTAACTACGTGATTACTGATGAAGAACGCAAGGTTAAGATGGTAATGGTTGACAAGAATAGCCTTGCTCTTATCTCTGTTAATGACCCTGAATTGATGATTTCAAAACCTCAAGCTTTGACTGCAGCGACAGGTATGGATGCTCTGACTCACGCTGTTGAAGCTTTGGTAACACCTGGTGCTTATGATGTGACCAAGAAATTATCTATCGGAGCAATTGAGCTTATCAAGGAATATCTTCCTCGTGCCGTAGCAAATGGACACGATATTGAAGCGCGTGAAGGTATGGTCAATGCTATTTTCCTTGGTGGTATGAGCTTTAATAATGCTGGTCTTGGTTATGTTCACTCAATGGCTCACCAACTAGGTGCAGTATATAATTTGCCACATGGTGTTTGCTGTGCTATGTTGCTACCAGTTATAGAACGTGAAAATGCTAAACGTGTACCAGAAGCTTTTCGCAATGTTGCTAAAGCCTTGGGCCTTCATGTAGAAGGTAAATCAGATCAAGAATGTGCCGATTATGCAATTGCTGAGATTGAGAAGCTTTCTGAGACAGTAGGTATTCCTAAGAAATTGACTGAACTTGGTATTGAAGAAAAAGATTTCGACTTTGAATACCTTTCTAAGAATGCCTTGATTGATGCCTGCGCGCCAGGAAATCCATTTATGCCAACCCTAGAAGAAACGATTGCCTTTTATAAAGAGTTATTTTAGCAAGAGATTAGACGATAATAGGACAATTTACCTCTAATTATTGACATTTCAGGAAAAATCGCAGTAAAAACGGTACAGCCTTCTTTAAATGTGCTATAATACTAGAAAAATACTTGTGGAGGTTCCATTATGGCAATATTTTTCATGATTTTTCTGATTGTTTGTGTGCTCCTATTGCTGATAGTCACACTGAGTACAGTTTATGTGGTTCGTCAGCAGTCGGTGGCGATTATTGAACGCTTTGGGAAATACCAAAAGGTTGCCAATAGCGGTATTCATATTCGTTTGCCTTTTGGGATTGACTCGATTGCAGCACGCATTCAGTTGCGTTTGCTGCAAAGTGATATTGTGGTTGAGACTAAGACCAAGGACAATGTGTTCGTTATGATGAATGTAGCGACTCAGTACCGTGTCAATGAGCAGAGCGTGACAGATGCTTACTATAAACTCATGCGTCCAGAATCTCAGATTAAATCTTATATCGAAGACGCCCTTCGCTCTTCTGTTCCAAAATTAACCTTGGATGAATTGTTTGAGAAAAAAGACGAGATTGCCCTTGAGGTTCAGCACCAAGTAGCGGAAGAAATGACAACTTACGGTTACATTATCGTGAAAACCTTGATTACCAAGGTCGAACCGGATGCAGAAGTCAAGCAATCCATGAATGAAATCAATGCGGCGCAACGTAAACGGGTCGCAGCGCAGGAATTGGCGGAAGCCGATAAGATTAAAATCGTCACTGCAGCTGAAGCCGAAGCAGAAAAAGACCGCCTTCATGGTGTGGGGATTGCTCAACAACGTAAAGCGATTGTGGATGGATTGGCAGAGTCTATCACCGAACTCAAGGAAGCCAATGTTGGTATGACAGAAGAACAAATCATGTCCATTCTTTTGACCAACCAGTATTTGGATACCTTGAATACCTTTGCTTCTAAAGGAAATCAAACTATCTTTTTACCAAATACGCCAAATGGTGTGGATGATATCCGTACACAAATCTTGTCAGCTCTCCGCGCTGAGAAGAAATAATAGACTAATACTCTTCGAAAATCAAATTCAAACCACGTCAGCGTCGCCTTGCCGTACTCAAGTACAGCCTGCGGCTAGTTTCCTAGTTTGCTCTTTGATTTTCATTGAGTACAAAGAGCTTGGCAACAGGCTCTTTTTGTATTACGTTTGTTAAGAAAAGCAAAGAACATTGATATACATTTAACTAAAAATTATTGTATGTTGTTGCCCTTAACTTGGAATGATAAGGGAATAACTAGAAAGATTTGTAAATATAGACTATTTCTGATATACTAAATATACAGTAATAATGAATGATGGGAGATGGGATGAAAGAATTTCAATTTGAGAGAAAGCAGCGTTTTTCTTTGAGGAAATATGCAATAGGAGCTTGCTCGGTCTTGCTAGGAATGAGTTTATTTTTTGCTGGTATGGGTGCTCAACCTGTACAGGCTACAGAAACGAGTTCAACACTAATTTCAAGTCATTATTTGGATGAGCAGGATTTATCTGAAAAGCTGAAATCTGAGTTGCAATGGTTTGAAGAAAATAAAATTGAGGTAAAAGAGGGAAAAGAATACTATTTTGTCTATCGAAAATTGGCTACAAGATTACCAGAAACAGGTCTGTTTTCTAATGATGGGATGTTTATCTTGGGGGCAGGATTATTATTGCTTTCCTTCACTTTAATCAAGAGAAAAAAGGGAGTGTCTTACTTCCTTGTGAGCGTCTTTGCTGTTGGTGGATGGGGAGTATCCATCTCTGCTATTGAAAATCTGGTAGAATTGCAACCAGCCCTTGTTAAGAGAGTAGAAGGTCAGTTTTTACCAAGTCCTGAAAGAGTCCAAGGATATGAATTTACGGGATATTATTTGGTAAGAGATAGTGCTAGCAAGGAACTTTCTGTTGATAAGGTAGAATCGCCAGCATTATCTCAAAAGGAGGGCAGTTCAGAACCTCAATCTAAGAAGATTGTACCACAGACTGCATCGCATTTTAGCTCGACTGAAGACCTTGTGCAATCTCCTCAACCATCCTACGCAGTTGAGAAAATTGTTGAAGCTCCTGTAAGCAAACAAGCTCCTGATGAAATTGTGCCCATAGGGACTAAGGAGGAAGTTGCAGGAAATCCCCAAGGAGAACAACCGAAAGCAGAAGATAATAGTGATTATAAAACAAGTCCTGAGGAAGGTGTGTTAAATGCCACAGTAGAGAAACCAGAATTGCTAGTCACTACAGAGGAGATTGCTTTCCAAACGATAGAACAAGAAGATGCAACCTTAGCTAAAGGGCAAATTAAAGTTGTTCAAGACGGTGTTGTTGGTGAACGCACCATCTATACGGAAGTCACTATCGTTAATGGGGAAAAATCTAGCAAAGTTATAGAAAATATAATCACAAAAGAACCAGTGAACAAGGTGATTGCAGTTGGGACTAAGGAAGAAGTTGCACCAAAACCAACACAACCTGTAACTCCAGAGCCAGAGGAAGTTAAACCAGTTCAACCTGAAAAAACTCCAATAGTAGAGAATGAAACAGAGACAAAACCAGCTGATGGAATAGGACAACCAACACCAGGAGCCGAAGCAACACCGGGCGAGAAACAAACATCTGACAAACCCGAAGCCGAGCCGAAGCAACCAGATCCAGCAACCTCAGCCATGGAATCAGGGCGAGAGGAAGACCAATCCCCTGCGGAACAAAAGGGTGAGGAGAACCAGCTGGAGAACCCAGTTGAGGGGGTAAAAAATGCTGGTGAATCTGCCCCACAAGAAATCCAAAAACAACCAGAACAAACGCCTCCATCTCCAGAGGTCAACACAAGTCAAGGAAACGAACCAGAACCAACTGTTCAGCCTGACCCCTTAGCTCCTCAAGAACAGTCAGATTCTCAGAAGAAACCAACTGTCTCAAGTCCAGTAACGAAAGAAAAAGTACTGGACTATAAAACAATCTATACAGCATCGCCAGCCTTAAATTACAAAGAGCAACAAGTAGAAGTAGCAGGTGAAAATGGTAAGGAAGTGACAACTACTTCTTACAGTTTTGATGAAAGTACTGGGAAAATAGTAGAAAACACTTCAACAAAGATAGAAAAACATCCAGTAGATAGAGTTGTTAAGGTTGGAAATGTAGAAGAAACAAGATCAACAGTCAAAAGACGCGAACAGTTTGTTGCGGATGAGTCACTTGATAAAGGGGTTAAAGTAGTTAGAGAACAAGGTCAAGATGAAGAAACAACGACTATAAGTGTTTATAAAGTAAATTTGACGACAGGAGAATTAACTGGTCCAGAAGTTTCAACAAAAGTAGCCAAAGCAATGCAAGCGAAAATAACGGCAGTAGGAACTAAGTCTAAGGTTGAAATAAAGGATACTCCGTTTGAAACACGATATGTAGCAGATGAGACGCTAAGTTATAAGGAAAAAGTAGAAACACCAGGTGAAAAAGGGCGTACAGTATCAACTACAAAATACACAGTAAATCAAGAAACAGGAGCTATCTCAGAAGCAACTACAACAGAAAACACTCCAGCTAAAGACAAAATAGTAAAAGTTGGAAATGTGGAAAAGATAGTGTCACCTATAGAAATCACTGAGTTGAGAAAAGATAACCCTGAACTTCCAAAAGGAAAAGAAGAGGTTGAAGATGCAGGTGAGCAAGGGGAAACAACCGTCACTAAAACTTATGAAGTTAATCCGGAGACAGGAGAGTTAACAAATCCAACAGAAAAAACTGAAACAACTAAAGCTATGCGACAAAAAGTAATCTTGGTTGGTACTAAAGAAGACAAACCACATCTATTGCCAGAAAATAGCGAGTTAGAAAATGCGGTGGATGTGACGGAAGCTAGTAGAGAAATGAAGTCTGTAGACTTGTTGACAAATGAGAAGTTAAAAGCGCAGTTAGCTCCATCAGATATAGAAATAAATCGAGATTTCTTCTTAAAACGAAACGAATTACGAAAAACTAATCCAAATATAACAGAGTCTGAAGTAAAAGAAATTCTACGAAAAGAATATCTTGAAAAATTATCGATTAAAGAAACACTCGATGCGACTAAAACAGATTTAGAAGCTAGTTTGAAAAAAGTTGCGGCGCATACCTTGAGTATTTTAGGTGACAATCAACAAAATAGAGAAAAAGTAAAAGGTGATATTGAAGCTAATAAAGAGAAAATATTACTAGGGTTATCCTATATCAATCGTTTTTATAATATTGATTTTGGAGATACCAATATCCGTGATATTCTAGCTTATAATCCAAGCTCGTTCGGTAAAAAAGACCTTACTTCTTTAGATTGGTTAACACACCTTGGGTCTATGAGTTATGATGAATTAAGATTAACCAATAGTCCAAAAACATTTGAGAAATACTTTGGTAAAATTACAGATAAGCCAACATTATTAGATTTCCTAGATTACAATAGAACTACATTCACTAATATGGATGGCGATACGTGGTTGAAGAAAGCGACTAAAGCTATCGTAGTTGAAAAAGCTTCGAAAGAAAAACCTGATGAAAAAGTAGACTTATATACAAAATTAACTACGCCTCCTGAGAAATATGGAGCAGAAGAACTTCAAATAAAAAATAGAAGACAACAAAATGTAGCTACATTATTAGGTTTGGTAAATATTAAAGAACCAAGCGTGTATGCTATAACTAACATAGCGACGGTAACCTACGGAAACATCGGAACGTATATGGATACTTCTTTAGAGAAAACGAATCCAGTTAAGTATAAAGAAGAATTAGAAAAAGTTAAAGCATTGATAGAATTAACTGCGACAAGACAGGCTAATTATGTTGACACTTTATACAGAATAACAAAAGAAGAAAATCGTTCTAAGTTAGTTACAAGTAGAGTAATTGTCGATACGATGAAAAAATACACGACGGATACGTCTGCTAGAATAGCGACAACATGGTCTAAAGAATCAGGATCAACAGCAGATAAAGGGGTTAAAGATTTTATGACACCTCTAGGACTGTATTCACCATCGCAAAATGTAGGTGCAGAAGCCAATGGAGTGGGTGTCCGTTACTTTATAGATAGAGTTCTGGATGATAGAGGTTCAGCGACTTACTCTCACGAAATGACGCATTTATTAGACAGAACAGTACTGTTTAATAATCATGGTCGTCGAGATGGTACAGCGGCAGAGTTTTATGCTAGAGGAATCTTCGAGAATTCATACACACCAGAGACAGATACATATTTCAACTTAAACTTCGTTTACGATGAAAGTAAGAAAAATGGCTTCTACAACAAAACGCCAGATAGATTCAAAACAGCTGCAGATTTGAAATCTTATATGCATGGAAGTTTTGATGTTCTTTATAGTTTAGATTATTTAGAGGCAGAAGCAACAAGGAAGCTTTCAGCAGAAGATAAAACTAAATATTTCAAAAAAATAACACCAATTGCGTCGATAGGACCTAGAGCGAAAGTAACATACACAAATTCAGCGGTTCAAGCTACGCACAAGAGTGAAAAAATCTCAGAAATCACACTGGCAGAAGCGGAAAAACTAACGGATATCAATAGTCTGATTGATAATAATATTTTAGTTAATCGTTATATCATAAATGGATTTTATGCAACAGGTGATGTAAAAGCTAATGGGTATTATTTAGTAGATATGTTTGATACCATTTATGGTGTTAGTCAAAATGACTCTGGTATGAGTGGGGACATCACCTTTAGAAAACAAGCCTTTGAATTGATGGCTGCTTTGGGTTATTATGAAGGATTTGTTCCTTATGTTTCAAATCAATATAAAAACCAAGCTGAAGAAGAAGGTAAACCGCTATCTGATAAATATATTTTCGATAACATTTTGGGAAAATCTTACGCAGCTTTCAAAAAAGAGCAAATAACTGAGCGTGTTGATAAATTAGGTAAGTTAAAACCAATTACTATAAATTATAACGGAAAAGAAGAAGTGATTGATAGTAAAGAAAAATTACAAGAGCTTATGAATAAAGCTGTTAAAGAAGAACTTGCTCAAATAAAAGCAGGAAATACCACGGCTAAAAAGTTTGAGTTTATCGAAACACCCGTTCAAAAACTGAAAAAAGCGATTTAT
>NZ_KQ970285.1:124955-127275 GCF_001579035.1 Streptococcus mitis
GTTAATAAGAGGGGGGTATCTAATATACTAGTACATGTTAGCGAATGTAACACTCCTTTGGAGGCTAAGATTTCGATTCAACCGGGGACAGGTGTCCATGGTGTCGTCTATCAGGACGAGATTCAAGTCCTTGCGTTTCAAGGTGGGGAAAGCAAAAAAGATTTGACCATACCAACCCTGTATTTTGCTGCCGATAAGACCTTAGATTTCTATCTGAATCTGACTGTTGATGGACAGCTGATTGATCAAACTCATATTTTAGTTGAAACAAGATAAAATATCTTAACAACTCATTTCTTTTCCGAATAAATAGATAGTAGCAGTGAATCTAGTAAACCTAGATTTAAAAATGTGCTATAATGAAAGGAGAAGAAATATGACATTACGTCATCCGGGTATTAGCCCAACTAATGACTTGGTAGCTAAGAAAATTTTCAGCAATCCAGAAATCACTTGTCAATTTATTCGCGATATGCTGGACTTGCCAGCCAAAAATGTAACCATTTTGGAGGGAAGTAACATTCATGTCTTGCCTTCCCTGCCGTACTCGGCGCAGGACTTCTATACCAGTATAGATGTTTTGGCGGAGTTGGACAATGGCACCCAAGTTATCATTGAAATTCAGGTGCATCATCAGAATTTTTTCATCAATCGTTTATGGGCTTACCTGTGCAGTCAGATCAATCAAAACCTCGAAAAAATTCGCCAACGAGAAGGTGATACACACCAGAGTTACAAACACATCGCACCTGTTTACGCAATTGCAATTGTGGACAGTAATTATTTCCAAGATGACTTGGCTTTCCATAGTTTTAGTATGCGCGAGGACACGACAGGTGAGGTCTTAACTATCACAAACAATGGTCAAGAAAACCATCTGGTCAAGATGGCATTCTTGGAATTAAAAAAATACAGAGAAACCAGCAAAGACGAGGTTCGCAAGCCCTGGTTGGAGTTTTTTGGGAATAAACCCTTTACCCAACAACCCGAGCGAGTCATCAGTCAAGCAGACCAACTGCTGGACTACAAGAGCTGGTCCGAGGAGGACAGGAAAATGTTTAGCCAACTACGTATGCGAGAAGAACAAGCTTTACTAGCGCATGACTATGCCTTGGAAACAGCTAGGGCGGAAGGTATTGAAAAAGGTCTTGAACAAGGTTTAGAGCGTGGTATTGAACGAGGACGAGCAGAGGGCCTTGAACAGGGACTGGAGCGAGGGAAACTCTTGACCTTCCTAGATATGGTTCGCCAAGGTCTTCTGACTTCCGAGGTTGCGAGTCAGCAACTGGGTATGTCCGTAGCGGAGTTTGAAGCGCTATTGAAGAACCATCATAAATAAGACCTAAAAAAATACAGAGAAACCAGCAAAGATAGCATTCGCAAACCATGGTTGGAGTTTTTTGGGAACAAGCCCTTTACTCAGCAACCCGAGCGAGCCATCAGCCAAGCAGACCAACTGCTAGACTACAAGAGCTGGTCCGAGGAGGACAGGAAAATGTTTAGTCAACTACGTATGCGAGAAGAACAAGCCTTGTTAGCGCAGGACTATGCCTTGGAAACAGCTAGGGCAGAAGGTATTGAACAGGGGTTGGAACGTGGTATTGAACAAGGACTGGAACGAGGCCGAGCGGAAGGTATTGAAAAAGGTTTAGAGTGTGGGAAAGTTGAAGGTAGTTTCGCCATGTTAGCAAATTTAGTCCACCAAGGTCTTTTGACTTCCGAGGTTGCCAGCCAGCAATTGGGGATAACCGTCGCTGAGTTTGAGGCATTGCTGTAAATAGGAACAGATGACATGTTGCCAAAATGAGGTAGCATGTTTTATTTTAGCTTTAGTTGTTAGTTGCAACAGGCAGATCAGCCAGAGAATGCTAACACTTTTAGGTCGTAATTAGGATGTGGAAGTCAGTCATATTTCTACGGTGAGGCGCCTCTGGCGTGTTTTGCCTTTGAATTTTAAGAGAATAGTGCATATGAGAGATAGGGTCTGGTTCTGTTGGGCTCTGCTAGAAAGCTATCAGAGAATCTGGGCATTTAACTGACAGGTTCTCTTTTTTGGAAGAAAAAAAGCTAAAAACCTAAAGATTTTTGTATATTTATTTTACGAATGTTTTGTTTAAAAATAGTAGAATAGTTCCTTTTAGGTATCAAAGTTATCTACTTTTCAAAATAAAAAGATTTTATCCAAATTCATTTCCGAATTTCAGTTTTTAATACAATATAATAACATGCAGAAGACCAAAATATTTTCCTGATTTTAAAGTTAAAAAATTCATAATTTTGGTTATAAAAACGAACGAATTGTGAAAATTTCCTGAAAATG
>NZ_KQ970285.1:127295-137896 GCF_001579035.1 Streptococcus mitis
TTTCCTGAAAATTGTTTTTTTTTTGTAAATTTGATAAGCATTTAGATTGCATATATATCACTTATCATGTACAATGAAGAAGTAAAGTATCACATACAAAACCTCGTCCATGGCGAGGAATCTTTGCATGTAGATATGGAAATAAAAAAATATTTTTAAGGAGAACATAATAAGTGGAGAAGAAATCGCCTATGATTCGTGTTGAATGCTTGCACCGTGAGAAGGTCACACGTTACTCAATCCGTAAATATAGTTTTGGAGCAGCCAGTGTAGCAGTTGCTGCCCTGTTCATGTTCTTGGGGAATGGAGCTGTATCAGCTAATGAGCTAAGCAAACAAGATACACCAGATGTAGAAGCTCTAGCGCCAGCCCCTGATGCCCCATCAACTCCAGCAGCACAACCAGTCGTAGAAGAACCAGCACAACCAGCTGGAGAAGAATCAACAACTCCAGCAGCAAAACCAGCTGCACCAGAAGTAACAACTCCAGCTTTGGACAAAAAGCAACTTGAAAACTACATTTCAGAAGTTAAATCAAAACTTTCTGCAGGTACGTATGCTAATAAAACAGAGGAAAGCCTTGCTCTTTTGAATGATGAATTGGCTTCTGCCGAGTCTACACTCGCTTCTGCAACTACTCAAGATGAATTGAACGTAGCTTACAGAAACCTTGTCACTACAGTAAGCTCAAAATTAAAAAATAAACCAAAAGATTCAAAAGACGCTCCGAAAGTAGACACTACCAACGGACAACCAACTGTAGGTAAAAAAGCAGAAAACACTGAACCTAAATCAGAATCTAACTCAATCGAAAATACAGGATCTCATGATTCACGTAATGGGAAAGCGTTAGATAAAGATAATGTGCTTAGAACAGAAGCAACTGATACAGAAGGACCAGTGGCAGAAATTCCATACGCTAATGGTAAAGATGTATATGTATATGGTGGAGAAGCAGAAGGGTTTGATATTAAAATTAAAGATAATTCTGGAATTGTCGAAAATGTAACTATTTTACAAGGTGGAAATAATAAATTTAATTCTGTTTCAGGGGAAACAGATATGCTTGACGTACAATTTGGATACAAGGCAAATGAATTTTCTAAAGAGACGACTGCTAGTGAATCTAATCCGGCTGTTATTCATTATACTGGTCTTCCTGGTGGAACATTAAGCCAAAAACAATTAGAGGATGCTAGAACTACAGGGTTAAATTTAGGTTGGCGTTATGTTAAAGCGACCGATAAATCAGGAAATACTTTAAGAGCAATAGACGCAAACGACAATGCCCCAGGCGCACTTTATGTTATCGTTAAACCTCAAACATATAAATACGATGTAGTAAATTTATCAAGTGATAATAAAATTTCAGTCGCTAATGCAGCACAATTAACAGTGGAAGAATTAGCGAATATTAAAAATGGGCTTAAGGTTGAATACTCAAAGAACAATGATGATGCACAATTAGAAAATAAAAAAGGTACTTTACTTGAGAATGCTCTTAATGTAGTTGAAACTGTAGCCGATTCTGGAGAAAATATTGTTGTTACATATAAAGATGGATCTACAGATACAATTTCTAAAGGGAAGTTAATCAAGAGTGGACCAGCACCAGTGGTAGATACAGCAGCTAATTCAAGAGATACTATTTTCTCAACAGATGAAAAAATTACTGGTACTGGTGTGGCTGGAGCAACTGTTAAAGTTACTGTAAGAAACCCAGAAAAAACAGAAGTATTGTTAGAAAAAGAAACAACAGTAAATGCTCAAGGGAAATGGGAAATTTCTCTAGAAAAAGGATTGAACAGTAATGAAGCTTTATCTGGAGCAAGAGAAGCAGCTAGAACATTCCATGTAAGTAAGCCTAAAAACCCAGTAGAAATTATTCAAACGGTTAATGGTATAGAAAGTGAAGCTAAAAACCAAGAAGTATCTATCGGGCCTGCTCAAATCTTACCGTCAGCAGCTTCAAAAGATGGCAAGAGCGTTGTAGCTGGATCTAAAGAAGTAACGCTAAAAGTTCCTCATGATGCTGGATTCACATATTTCTGGTATACAAATAAAGATAACAACCAAAGACCACAACTTGATATTAAACGTGAAGATGACGGAAGATTAGTGATGTCTGGTGGGAATGCTAATAAAGCAACAATTAAGGAAGTTGTAAAAGGTGATTTTTATGATACTGTTACTTTAACATTAACAGAAAATATCAAAGAAGGAGTAGATTTAGAAGTTATTCCTCATAATGGAGGGGCTACTCATGGACATCACTTAGGCAGAACGAAAATTAAAGTTACTAACGAAGCGCCAGTAGTATCAGCAGTGGAAGAAAACAAAAATGAAAAAGAAGTTCCAACAGATGCATCTGTAACAAAAGCTGATTTATTAAGACTTGTGAAAGTAACAGACCATGAAGATGATCTAAATGCTACTTTAGGCACTAAAGGAAATGCGAGAATAGTATCAATTGATGGAGATGAAAATGCTGTAAAAGTAGATACTTCAGCTGCAGGTGAACATACTGTAATCTTTAGAGCAGTAGACAGCCAAGGGAAAGAATCTGCTGACTACACATATAAGATTAAAGTTCGCCAAAATAACGCTCCAGAAGTAACAATCCCTTACTCTATAGATGGTAAAAAAGATGTCTATGTATATGCAAATGAAGATTTCGATATTCCAATTAAATATACAGATGACACAGGTAAGGTAGTGGAAGCGTCTGTTAGACAAGGTGGAAATAAAGAGTTGCCTCAGAAGGCTGGTCAAAATGATCCTAATGTTTTGGATAATCAATACGATATGACAGTAGGAAAAATTTCTGAAGAAACAACAGCTACACCAGAAGATCCTGCAACTATTCACATCACTGGTAACTTATCGAAGACAACACCAGGATTAACAGCATCTTCATTCCCAACGGATGAAAATGGTGAATTTCCAATCGTAACTCGTTATGCAACAGCAACAGATACAGATGGAAAAGATATTTCCAATCATGCGACTGGTTCTTCATATGCAACTGACCCAGGTGCATTCAGAATTGTGTTAAAAGCTCAAACAGCTAAGTATGACATTGCGGCTTCAGCAGAAAAAGTATCAGTTTCTGATCTTAATACAATTAGCGATGCTGAATTCAATTCAATTAAAGAAAAAGTGAAAATTGAATATTCTACAAAGAATCCTGATA
Source organism: Streptococcus mitis (assembly GCF_001579035.1). GTDB lineage: Bacteria > Bacillota > Bacilli > Lactobacillales > Streptococcaceae > Streptococcus > Streptococcus mitis_J. Next base: position 130,488 of record NZ_KQ970285.1, read on the forward strand.
AAAATATTCCTCAAGATAAAAAAGGAACAGCAGTTGAGAATCAGGACAATAGAATTGAATCTATAACAAAAACAGCTACTGATGTAGTAGTAACTTATAAAGATGGTTCTACAGATAAAAGACCATTATCAGAATATATTAAATTAGATAAAGATCCAGCAATTAATGCGGTAAATAATAAGGCAACAGAGCAAATTGCTGCTATCAATAACAATGGTGCATTAACACAAGCTGAAAAAGATGCGGCTGTTGCTAAAGTAAATGAAGCTAAACAAGCAGCCTTAGATAAAATCGATGACGCTACAAATGCTGCAGATGTAACAACAGCCGGAACTAACGGTGCTACAGCTGTAGGAAAAGTAAATCCGGTAGCTAAAGAAAACGCTCTAAAAGAAGTAGCAGATAAATTAGCTGAAAAAGAAAAAGCAATCGATGCTCGTGCTGACTTATCGGATAAAGAAAAAGCAGATGCTAAGAAAGAAGCTAAGAGATTAGCAGGTGAAGAGTCAGATAAGATTAAGGCTCAACCTGACAACAAAGACACAGCAGAAGAAGCAGCAGAAGCGCAAAAAGTAGTAAATGATGCTAAAACTGCAGGTGTAAATAACACAACAAATCTAACTCCAATCGCAAAAGAACAAGCTAAAAAAACTGTAGCAGATAAACTAGCTGAAAAAGAAAAAGCAATCGACGCTCGTACTGACTTAACAGACGAAGAGAAAGAAACAGCTAAGACACAAGCGAAAGCAGATGCTAAAACAGCAACAGATGCGATTGACGGACAACCAAACTTTGTAAACTCTGAACAAGACGCGACAGCGGCACAAGATAAAGTAAATCAAGCAAAAGATACAGGACTAGCTGCAATAGTAGCAGCGAATCCAACAGCTGAGAAAAAACCAGAAGCTAATAGAGAAGTAGCAGATGCTGCAACAGTTAAAAAAGCTGAACTTCAAGGTGAGATTGATACTACATTAACACCAGAAGCGAGTGCGAAACTTCAAGCAGAAGTAGATGAAGTTAAAAAAGCATCAGAAGAAGCTATCGCAGCTGCTAAGAAAAATGCTAATGTGGATAAAGTTAAAGACGCTGCTAAAAATGCAATAGCAGCAATCAATTCTGTACGTGTACCAGCTAATAAAGTAATAGTTCCAGAGGGAACAGCTCCTCTTAGCGAAGAGAAAATAACAGAAATTAAAAACGCGATTGCAGCAGTAAACCCACCAGAAACAAGAATAGAATTAAAAGATGACGGTACTTTTGATGTGACATTACCAAATGGTAAAATTAAAAATCTTACGAAAGCAGATTTAACAAAAACTGAAGCTGATTTAGATAAAGCAGGTGGTGGTAACGACATCAACCGTCCAATGGATAAAGTTATCGTTAAAGATCCTGAAGCCTTACAACCAGAAGAAAGAGAAAAAATCTTAAAAGCTGTTCGTGACGTTAACCCTAACTCAGTTGTATCAATTGATGAACACGGAACAGTAACTGTTTCAACTCCAGAAGGACATACAGCAGGATTCAATGCTTCTGAATTGGTTCGTACATTAGATGATGTGAAAAAGGATGATTCAGGTTCAGCTAATGCAGGAATTCGTAAGCCAGCGGATAAAGTAGTCGGAGATGCGACAAACGCAGATGATCAAGCAAAAGTAACTGCGAAATTGAAAAAATTAAATGGTGATAATGCCAAGGTTAAATATGACGATGAAGGAAATGCAACAGTAGTACTTCCAAATGGTACTGTAGCAACAATTCCAGCAGCTGACTTATTCAAAACACCAGAAGAAGCTAGCAAAGCAAGTGGTGGAGATGACATCAACAAACCAAACTCACAAACTGTCGTTGATGATATAACAGCATTGCAAGGTGCAGAACTTGAAAAAGTAAAAGCTGAAATTAAAGCAAAAGTTGAGGCAGTAAATCCAGATGCAGTTGTAGTGGTAGACAATAAAGGTAACGCAATCGTAACAACACCAGAAGGTAAGACAGCAGTAATCGATGCAGATGATTTAATTAAGAAATCTACTGAATTACCAAATTCAAAAGCTGGTAACTACATCAACAACCCAGCAGACAGAGTACAAGTAGCTGATAAAGCTAACTTAAAACCTGAGGAAATCGCTAAAATCAAAGTAGCAGTTGAAGCAGTCAACCCAGGTGTAGTTGTAGTAGTTGACGAAAAAGGAAATGCGACTGTAACAACACCAGATTCACCAGGAGTAGAAGGTAAGACTGCAACAATTCCAGTAAGTGAATTAGTAAAAGTAGATGGTGATAAGGATACAGTAAGTGGTGGGAACCAAGTAAACACTCCAGCAGATAGAGTAGTCTTAGAAAAAGACATTACGGCATTAACACCAGATGAACTTACTAAGTTGAAAGAAGATATTACAGCAAAAGTTAAAGCAGTAAATCCGGATGCTACAGTAGTAGTAGACGATAAAGGAAATGCAACAGTAACAACACCAGCAGCACAAGGTGAACAACCGAAAACAGCAACAATTCCAGTAGCTGACTTAGTAAAAGCTAAAACAGATTTAGCAGACCCAACTAAACAAGACGCCGTAAACAAACCAGCGGATAAATTAGTTATTGCTCCAGAGTTAGTTGATAATCCAGACGCTGACTTAAGCGCATCTAAAGATGCTATTAAAGCAGCTGTAGAAGCAGTCAACTCAGGTTCAACTGTAGTAGTTGATGATAAAGGAAATGCCACAGTAACAACGAAAGACGGTAAGACTGTAGTTATTCCAAAAGCTGACTTGGTTAAGAAAGAATCTGACAAAGAAACTGCAAAAGCAGGAAACAGCATCAATAAACCAGTAGACAGAATCTTAGTAACAGACCCAGCAAATATTGATGAAGCTACTAAGAAAGCAATTGAAGAAAAAGTGAAAGCAGTAAACCCAGATGCTACAGTAGTAGTAGCTGAAAAAGGAAATGCAACAGTAACTTCACCAGATGGAAAAACAGCAACAATTCCAGTATCTGACCTAGTGAAAACTGCAAAAGATGCAGAAAATCCACAAGCAGGAAACTACGTAAACAAACCGGCAGATAAAGTATCTGCAAATAAAGATAACTTACAACAAGCTGATAAAGATAAAATTAAAGAAGCAATTCTTAAAGTAAATCCAGAAGGAACAAAAGTTGTATTTGATGAAAAAGGAAATGCCACAGTATCTACTCCAGATGGAAAAACAGCGACAATTCCTGTTGAAGATTTATTAAAAGATCCAGCTGACAAAGCTAAGGCCAATGCTGGAAACAAAGTAAACACACCGGCAACGAAGGTAGTTGTAACAAGCTCTGATAACAAAGCAATTGATGAAGAAAAAATCAAAGCTGAAATCTTGAAAGTGAACCCAGGTGCAACAGTAGCATTCGATACAGCAGGAAATGCCACAGTAACAACGAAAGATAGAGCTGTAGCGACAATCCCAGCATCTGACTTAGCAATAGACGTAGCAGACCTAGAAAAAGCTGACAAACAAGATGTTGTTAAGAACCCAGCTGACAAAACAATTGTTAAGAACCCAGCTAAATTAAAAGCAGAGGATATCGCTAAAATCAAAGCTGCTGTAGAAAAAGTAAATCCAAGTGATCCATCAAACCCTACAACAGTAGTAGTGGATGACCATGGAAATGCAACAGTAACAACACCAGACGGAAAAACTAAAGTTATTCCAGCTTCTGAACTAGTGAAAACACAAGATCAAGCAGATGGTGCAAACGCAGGAAACAATGTCAATAAACCAGCAGATAAAGTATCAGCAAAACCAGCAGACTTAGAAGGAGCTGATAAAGAAACTCTTAAAACTAAGATTGCAAATGCGATTAAAGCAGTTAACCCAGAAGGAACAAAGGTATTCGTTGACGACAAAGGAAACGCAACAGTAACAGTACCTGAAACAAACGCAGATGGTACTACAACATACAAAACAGCAACAATCCCTGTTGAAGACTTACTAAAAAATCCTGATGATAAAGAATCTGCAACTGCGGGTAACAAAGTGAATACTCCAGCAGACAGAGTAATTTTAGATAAAGATATTACTAACTTAACACCAGAAGAACTTGCTAAGTTAAAAGAAAAAATTGCAGATAAAGTTAAAGCAATAAATCCAGATGCTACAGTAGTAGTAGATGATAAAGGAAATGCCACAGTAACAACAAAAGATGGTGCTGTAGCAACAATTCCAGCGGCTGATTTATTGAAGGCAAAAACTGATTTAACAGATCCAACTAAACAAGCGGCAGTTAAGATACCTGTAGACGAAACAGTAGTTGCGAATAAAGATGGTTTGTCAGAAACAGAAAAAACAGCAATTAAAGATTCTGTTTTAAGAGCAAATCCGAGCGCTACAGTATTCGTAGACAACAAAGGTAATGCCACAGTAACTGTTGATGGAAAAACAGCAGTAATTGCAGCAGATGATTTAGTGAAAACACAAGAAGATGTGTCAAATGATCCTAAAGCAGGTAACCTTGTTAACAAACCAGCAGATGGAGTCTTTGTAGGTGCTGAAGGAATAACTTCTGATGTAAAAGATAAGATTAAAGATAAAGTTCAACGTGTAAATCCAGATGCTACAGTAGTAGTGGATGAAAATGGAAATGCAATCGTAACAACACCAGAAGGTAAGACAGTTACAATTCCAGTAGGCGATTTAACTAAAACAGATGCAGATAAAGCAACAGTTAAAGCAGGAAACAAAATTAGTACACCTGCAGATAGAGTATTAGTAAAAGATCGCGACCACCTAACGGCAGAGGATATTAAAGAAATCGAGAAAAACATCAAGGCTGTAAACCCAGATAAAGATGCTAATAATCCAACAGTTGTATTATTTGACGACAAAGGAAATGCAACAGTAACGGTGACAAATCCAGACGATACTAAGACTACAGCTACAATTCCGGTAGAAGATTTAGTAAAACCAGTAGCTTACTTAACAAATCCAGCTAAACAAGATTTAATTAAGAAACCTGTTGATAAAGTGTTAGACAATGATCCGGATAAAGCAGCTAAAATTAAGAAAGCTGTTGAGGAAGTGAACCCAGGTTCAACGGTGGTTGTTGATGGCAATGGAAATGCAACGATAACTACAGAAGATGGTAAGAGCTTTGTAATTCCAGCCAAAGATTTAGTGAAGACTGATGCCCAAGCAGCTAACGAAAAAGCTGGAAACGACATCAATAAACCATCAGATAAGGTAGTAGCAGATACAAGTAAACCATTGACAGACGAAGCTAAAAGAGCTATTGCTAAGAAAATCAAAGCAGTAAACCTAGATGCAAAAACAATCACAGTATTCGTGGATGATGAAGGAAATGCAACTGTAACGGTTGAAACTGAAGATGAAAATGGCGATGTTAATACATCTACTGCGACAATTCTTGCAAAAGACTTAGTAAGAACAGAAGAACAAGCTAAGGGACTAAATGCAGGAAATAATGTAAACACTCCAGCTGATAAAGTAGAAGCAGATCCAGATAACTTAACTGAGGAAAATAAAACTGCAATCGCTGAAAATATAAAATCAGTAAATCCAGAAGCAAAAGTAGCTTTCGATAAGTATGGAAATGCAACAGTAACAACTAAAGATGGAGCTATAGCAACAATTCCAGTTAAAAACTTAGTGAAAACAGCAGACGAAGCAACTAAACCAACAGCAGGTAACAACGTGAACAAACCAGCTGATAAGGTAGTAGCAGATCCAGCAGACTTTAATGATAATGATAAGAAAGCTGCTATTAAGAAAGCTGTCGAAGATAACATCAAAGCAGTAAATCCTGGTGCGTTTGTAGCAGTAGACGATTTAGGAAATGCAACAGTTACACTTCCAAATGGTAAGACAGCAGTAATTCCAGCAAAAGACTTAACGAAACCATCAACAGAAGTAGCTAAGCCAAAAGCAGGAAACGACATTGTTAAACCAGCAGATAAAACTGTAGTAGCAAATCCAGATGCGTTAACAGATGCTGAAAGAAATGCTATCGGTGCGAAAGTATCAGAGGTAAATCCAGATGCTAAATACATTGCAGTAGACGACAAAGGAAATGTAACAGTAACACTTAACGATGGAAAAGTAGCAGTAATTCCAGCGTCAGATTTAACTAAATCAGCAGACGAAGCTGCAAAACCAAACGCAGGAAATGATGTAGTTAAACCAGCAGATAAGACTGTAGTAGCAAATCCAGAATTACTTACTGATGATGAAAAAGATGCAATCGTAGCTAAAATTAAAGCAGTAAATCCAGGTGCGGAAGTTGCAGTGGACGAAAAAGGAAACGCAACAGTAACAACTAAAGATGGTAAGACAGCAGTAATTCCAGCGAAAGATTTAACTAAGAATGCAGATGCAGAAAATGAATCAAAAGCAGGAAACGACATCGTTAAACCAGCTTCTAAGGTGAAAGTAGAGAGTCCAGATGGCCTAACTCCAGAGGAGAAGAAAGCAATCGGGGATAAAGTAAGAGCAGTAAATCCAGAAGCTAAATCTGTAGTAGTAGATGAAAAGGGTAATGCAACAGTAACATTACCAGATGGTAAGACAGCAGTAATTCCAGCATCAGATTTAACAAAATCTCAAGCTGATCTAACTGCAGGAACAGCTAAGGAGAATGCAAATGTTCCAGTTGCGAAAATAAAAGTAGCCGATCCAACTAAGTTAACTGACGATGATAAGAAAGCGATCGCAGACAAGGTTAAAGCAGTAAATCCAGAAGCTAAATCTGTAGTAGTAGATGAAAATGGAAATACAACAGTCGTAACGAAAGACGGTAATGTATCAGTCATCCCAGCATCAGATTTAATTAAAGTAGAAGAGGACGCTACGAAAACTAATGGTGGTAACGATGCAAACACACCAGCAGCTAAGACTGTAGTAGGAAATCCAGATTCTCTAGAACCAAAAGAGAAAAAAGCGATTGAAGATAAAGTTAAAGCAGTAAACCCAGAAGGCACAACTGTAGTCGTAGACGGTAAGGGAAATGCTACTGTAACTAAACCAGATGGAACTGTTCTTAATATTCCAGCTTCAGACTTAGTAATCCCAGCTGCAAACCTAGCTGACGAAGCGAAGAAAGCTAAAGTGAAAACACCTGCTTTCCGTACATTAGTTGGAAATAAAGAAAACTTAAAAGACTTTGAAAAAGAAGCTATTAAGAAAGCAATTGAAGCAGTCAACCCAGAAGGTACAACTGTAGTAGTAGACGACAAAGGAAACGCAACAGTAACATTACCAGACGGTTCTACAGCAACCATTTCTAAAGACAAACTAGTGAAAGAAAAAGACGATTCTAAAGCTAAACGTCGTTTAGATAACCTAGACTTTGACTTCAGTAAAGTAACAGTAGCGAATCTTGAGAAGATTACTGATAAAGAAAAAGAACAA
>NZ_KQ970285.1:138115-156222 GCF_001579035.1 Streptococcus mitis
TAAAGAAAAAGAACAATTCCAATTCATGATTTTAGGTGCTATTACAAACGTTCCAGAATTTGATTTGAATAGTTTAAAGAAAGAAATAGACGATCAAGGAACTACAACTTACACCTCTAAAAACGGTGCAAAAATTATCATCGACAAAAATGGTAATGCAACAATCGTTACAAAAGATGGTGAGAAAGAAACAAAAGAAGTAGCTATTAGTATCGATGAAAAAGGAAATGTGACTATTGTTACAAAAGATGGTCAAGTATTAGCTATTCCAAGAGATGATGCCTTTAGAGAACGTGTTTATTACTCAGAAGCTGACTCTAAGACAGATAAATCTAAATTAGAATCAGCAATTCACCAATTAGATGACTTAATCATCAATCAAGCAGATAAATTGGATGAAAATAGTACAAAAGAAGCTAAAGCATTATTAGAAGAAGCTAAGAAAGTATTTGCCAATGCAGACGCAAGTCAAGCAGAAGTGGATGCAATGGTTAAACGTATCGAAGACTTTATGGCGAAAGTTGCTCCAGCAACTGACCATACAAGCCCAGCTAAGGACCAAGCTGCTCAAACACCAGCTGTAGCTCCAGCTACTGCTCAAGCAGCGAATGCCAACCAAGAAGCATCAGCACAAGCAAATGCGCCTAAAGAATCTAAAGAATTGCCAAATACAGGTACAGCAGATTCTACTGTAGCTATGGTAGCAGCAGCCGCAAGTGCCTTACTTGGTTTTGGTCTTGCAGGCCGTCGTCGTAAAGAAGACGAAGAAGCTTAATTGGTAGATTGTTTGATAATTATCGAATAATAAGTCCGATTTTCAAAGCTGAAACAAGTACCTCTCATAAGAAAATCTCCTAGCAGGAAAGCCTGCTAGGAGATTTTTGCATGTCAGGAAGTGGACGGCTGACTGTAACTGTTCAATAACGAGGTATATTGAAAAATTTTCAGACTCGAGAACTCACTGATAGTTACTAAGCTGGAGATTTCTTATTTGCACTTTTTGTAGGGAGTCAGTCTGGGAGAAATCAGACACTATAATGAACTGAGTCTGGACTAGTACAATATCGCTTCTAAAACATTGTTATAAATTGATTTGGCCTTGCCTTATACTTAATGAAAATCAACGAGCAAACTAGGAAGCTAACTGCAGGTTGCTCAAAACACTGTTTTGAGGTTGCAGATGGAAGCTGACGTAGTTTGAAGAGATTTTCGAAGAGTATTAGCTTTCTAAAAAAGTTGAGAAAAGTAGTACCTTTATTTTTAGACAGAGCTCATGATGAGTTTTGAGAAAAAACGTTAAAAGAGAAAAACGCCTATGGTCAAAAGTCTAAGGAACTTGATAATAGGCTTTTTTTAAAAAAATAGTGGGCTTCATTGCTCCTAAAATTTTGTTTTGAGAGACTAGCACAGGGTAACAGAGTGACGCCATCACGGTGCAAATAGAGATAAAATAAACAATTGATTTAGGACATTTGTTTGATAGTGGTGATAAAGTTTTAAATCTGCTACATAATTTGTGGAGTTTTTTCTATAATTAGGAGTTTAACCTAATCTGCAAATAGGAGTATACTAATAATGTAATCGTTATCAAAAGTCTAAAAAGGAATTTTTAGATGGATATCAAAATAAAAAGGGAGGAAATTATGAATAAGTTTTCAAAAACCTTGAGAGACAACTGGATCTTTCTCTTGATGGTTTTGCCAGGGGCACTCTGGTTGATTCTATTCTTCTACATTCCAGTATTTGGGAATGTGGTTGCCTTCAAAGACTACCACATGACCAGTAATGGTTTCATAGATAGTATCATAAATAGTAAATGGGTCGGACTCGATAATTTCAGATTCTTATTTAGTTCAAGAGACGCCTTTATTATCACACGAAATACGGTCCTCTACAATCTTGGCTTTATCTTTCTAGGTTTAGTTGTATCTGTAGGGATTGCCATTATCCTCAGCGAGCTCCGTTCCAAGAGAATGGTGAAGATTTTCCAAACTTCTATGTTGTTCCCTTACTTCTTGTCTTGGGTTATCATCAGTTTCTTTACAGATGCCTTCCTCAATATTGATAAAGGGGTGTTCAATCATTTATTGGAAAGTCTTGGTCTCAAAGAAGTCAACTTCTACGCTGATTTGGGAATTTGGCCTTATCTCCTACTTTTCCTAGGTATTTGGAAAGGTTTTGGATATAGCAGTGTTATGTACTATGCGACAATCATGGGAATTGATCCAACCTACTACGAAGCAGCGACAGTGGACGGAGCCAGCAAATGGCAACGGATTCGCAATGTAACCATTCCGCAGTTGACACCGCTGGTAACTGTATTGACCATCCTTGCAGTCGGAAATATCTTCCGTGCAGACTTCGGTCTTTTCTACCAAATCCCTCACAATGCTGGTCAGCTTTATAACGTAACCAACGTCTTGGACGTATATGTATATAATGGATTGACCCAGACAGCGGATATTGGGATGGCTTCAGCAGCAGGTCTCTACCAATCAGTAGTCGGCTTGATTCTGGTGGTTCTATCAAACTTACTTGCAAGACGAGTTGATCCAAACTCAGCTTTGTTCTAGAAAGGAGGAGAATATGGCAGAAAAGAAAATTAAAAAGAAAAAATTGATAATGTCGGCATTCACTCCTTCAGTAAGAAAGCAGATATCTTCTTCAGTACCATTTCGGGTTTGATTGCCCTCTCTTGTATCCTACCCTTCGTATTCGTTATCATTATTTCAGTGACGGACGAGAAAAGCCTCCTCCAATACGGCTACAGCTTCTTCCCATCCCAATTTGGATTAGACGGTTTTGAGTTCTTGGCACAGTTTAAGGATAAAATCTTACAGGCCCTCTTCATTTCTGTCTTTGTAACCGTAGTTGGGACATTTACAAATGTCTTTATCACAACAACCTATGCCTACGCTATTTCACGGACAACCTTTAAGTATCGCAGATTCTTTACCATCTTCGTTCTGCTCAGTATGTTGTTCAACGCTGGTTTGGTACCAGGTTATATCATGGTGACTCGTGTGCTTCAGCTTGGGGATACTGTTTGGGCCTTGATTGTTCCAATGCTTCTCTCACCATTTAACATCATCTTGATGCGTTCCTTCTTCAAGAAGACCATTCCAGAAGCCATTCTAGAATCGGCTCGTATCGATGGTGCTAGTGAGGCTCGGATTTTCTTCCAAATCTGTTTGCCATTGTCACTACCAGGTATCGCAACCATCACGCTTTTGACAGCACTTGGTTTCTGGAATGACTGGTTCAACGCCCTTCTTTACATCAAGAGTGACAACTTGTATCCATTGCAATATTTGCTGATGCAAATCCAACAAAATATGGACTACATTGCCAAAGCGGTCGGCTTGACTGGTCAACTGGGAGTTGCTCTACCGAAAGAAACAGGTCGTATGGCCATGGTTGTGGTCGCAACCCTTCCAATCGCGATTTTGTATCCATTCTTCCAACGCTACTTTGTAAAAGGTTTGACTATCGGTGGTGTGAAAGAATAGTGCTTATTGAGAAAGAACATTTCTCAGTTCCCAACTTCCCTTGTGTGAAGTTAAGATCATTACATTGTTTATAAGTTTAAAAATAAAAAAAGGAGTTTTTATCATGAAAAACTGGAAAAAATATGCTTTTGCATCTGCTAGTGTAGTCGCTTTGGCTGCAGGTCTTGCTGCTTGTGGAAATTTGACAGGTAACAGCAAAAAAGCTGCTGATTCAGGTGACAAACCTGTTATCAAAATGTACCAAATCGGTGACAAACCAGACAACTTGGATGAATTGTTAGCAAATGCCAACAAAATCATCGAAGAAAAAGTTGGTGCCAAATTGGATATCCAATACCTTGGCTGGGGTGACTATGGTAAGAAAATGTCAGTTATCACATCATCTGGTGAAAACTATGATATCGCCTTTGCAGATAACTACATTGTAAATGCTCAAAAAGGTGCTTACGCTGACTTGACAGAATTGTACAAAAAAGAAGGTAAAGACCTTTACAAAGCACTTGACCCAGCTTACATCAAGGGTAATACTGTAAACGGTAAAATTTACGCTGTTCCAGTTGCAGCCAACGTTGCATCATCTCAAAACTTTGCCTTCAACGGAACTCTCCTTGCCAAATATGGTATCGATATTTCAGGTGTTACTTCTTACGAAACTCTTGAGCCAGTCTTGAAACAAATCAAAGAAAAAGCTCCAGACGTAGTACCATTTGCAGCTACTAAGAACTTCATCCCTTCTGAGAACTTTGACTACCCAGTAGCAAACGGTCTTCCATTCGTTATCGACCTTGAAGGGGATACTACTAAGATTGTAAACCGTTATGACGTTCCTCGTTTCAAAGAACACTTGAAGACTCTTCACAAATTCTATGAAGCTGGCTACATTCCAAAAGATGTCGCAACAAGCGATACTTCATTTGACCTTCAACAAGATACTTGGTTCGTTCGTGAAGAAACAGTAGGACCAGCTGACTACGGTAACAGCTTGCTTTCACGTGTTGCTAACAAAGATATCCAAATCAAATCATTCACTAACTTCATCAAGAAAAACCAAACAACACAAGTTGCTAACTTTGTCATCTCAAACAACTCTAAGAACAAAGAAAAATCAATGGAAGTGTTGAACCTCTTGAACACTAACCCAGAACTTTTGAACGGTCTTGTTTACGGTCCAGAAGGTAAGAACTGGGAAAAAATTGAAGGTAAAGAAAACCGTGTTCGCGTTCTTGATGGCTACAAAGGAAACACTCACATGGGTGGATGGAACACTGGTAACAACTGGATCCTTTACATCAACGAAAACGTTACAGACCAACAAATCGAAAATTCTAAGAAAGAATTGGCAGAAGCTAAAGAATCTCCAGCGCTTGGATTTATCTTCAATACTGACAATGTGAAATCTGAAATCTCAGCTATTTCTAACACAATGCAACAATTTGATACAGCTATCAACACTGGTACTGTAGACCCAGATAAAGCGATTCCAGAATTGATGGAAAAATTGAAATCTGAAGGTGCCTACGAAAAAGTATTGAACGAAATGCAAAAACAATACGATGAATTCTTGAAAAACAAAAAATCATAAGATCAATTGATTTCGTGTATTCATTCCTAATTCCTAAAATAAGAATCACTGCTTTCCTCAGGTTGGTCTGAGGAGGGCAGTGGTTTTTTACCTTATTTAGATAATTATCCGAATCAGATGATATAAACAATATTAAAATGATAACAGGTGATTAAAATATTAAAATTTCTTATATCTTTATTAATTTTTATTAAGTAGATTTTTAGAATAAAGTAGCTTATAATAAGAGTACAATGAAAGCGCTTAACATTGTGAAAATTCATCTTGTTCTGATTTAAGAGATCTATAGATATAAATTTTTAAGCAGTCGTATATAGATGTATGTCATTTACACAGTTCTATATACTTAAAAATTTATACAATGATCAATTTAAACGAGGTAGGTGAAAAAATGATAAAAGTTGTTCTCTATTCTTTTTAGGAACAAGAAATTTTACATGAGGTTATTCAAATGAAAAAAACACCCAATCGATGGTTAATTTTGGCAGCAGCCATTTTAACGAATCTATCTCTAGGTGCTGGTTACGCCTGGTCAGTCTTTCAAAAGGCGCTGCTAGAAACCAATTCTAGTCAAGGATGGGTTCAAGCCCAAACTTCTTTGGCCTTTAGTATTTCTTTTGCAATGGTACCTGTTGGTATGATTATTTTCGGTCCTAAGGTTGATTCAGCAGGACCTAAGAAATTTGTATTCCTAGGTGGTATTCTCTTCGGTGCTGGTATGTTTGCTACTGGATTTGCTACTTCTCTTCCAGTCCTGTACCTCACTTATGGGGTTGTCCTAGGACTTGGTATTGGTTCAGCTTATGGAGCATCTACTTCAGTTGCCACTAAGTGGTTCCCAGATAAAAAAGGTTTAGCTGGTGGTTTGACAGCAGCAGGTTTCGGGTTAGGCCCGCTCATTATCGGTCCAGTTGCCAAAGCTTTGATTGCTTCTATGGGTGTTTACTCAACATTCAAAGTATTGGGTATCATTCTTCTAATTGTTATTTGCACTTCTTCATTGGTAATGGAGAAAGCTCCTGCAGCAGCGCCGGCAGCTGGAACAGCTCAACCAGAAGGTAAAACTTACAAAGAAATGCTTCGTGATGGAAATTACTGGCTTCTATGGTTGATTTACGTTCTTGGTGCTACTGGTGGAATGATGATTATCGGTACTGCAGCATCAATTTCTGACCAGTATAAACTTGTAGGAGAAGCTACACTCTTTGTTATGCTGGTATCTATCGCTAATACATTTGGTCGTATCTTCTGGGGTACGGTATCTGATAAGATTGGTCGCTATCCTACCGTTATTGCCATGTTTGGAGCGGTTGCTACTGGTTTGTTGCTCACAGCCTTATTCAAAGGTCCTGGAAGCATCTTGGCCATCCTTGGAATTATGATGGTTGCCTTGTCATTTGGAGGCTTCCTCGGTTCATTCCCAGGAATTACTGCTGAAAACTGGGGAGTTACATACGTAGGGACAAACTATGGATGGATGTTTACTGCTTATGGCGTAGCTGCTATTGCTGGTCCTCAGTTAGGAGCACGTCTTGCACAGGCAAACCAAGGAGATTATACAATGGCCTTCTTTATCGTTATCGGCATGGCTATCCTTGGTATTCTACTCCAACTGTTCTATATGGCTAAAGCTAAAAAAGTTTAAAAATGAATCCTTGGAAAATCCAAGGATTTTTTAAAATATGATTGATACTAAGTGTAGTGTACAAGAAATTTTTTTCTAAATTGAAATATAGCAATTTCCAGTCAAATAAATTGCATTCGTTTTCTCAAGCAGGTATACTAGTATGGATAAATAAAAAATTTAGAAAATTTAAGAATAGAAAAGAGAACAAATCTTATGGCAAAAGATATTCGTGTCTTACTTTACTACCTTTATACTCCAATTGAAAATGCAGAGCAATTTGCTGCAGACCACTTGGCTTTCTGTAAATCAATCGGCCTTAAAGGCCGTATCCTAGTCGCTGACGAAGGAATTAACGGAACAGTTTCAGGGGATTACGAAACAACTCAAAAATACATGGACTACGTTCACAGTCTCCCAGGAATGGAAGATCTCTGGTTCAAGATTGACGAAGAAAATGAACAAGCCTTCAAGAAGATGTTTGTTCGCTACAAGAAAGAAATTGTCCACCTTGGTTTGGAAGACAACGACTTTGACAATGACATCAACCCACTTGAAACAACAGGTGCTTACTTGTCTCCAAAAGAGTTCAAAGAAGCGCTTCTTGATAAAGATACCGTTGTCCTTGACACACGTAACGATTATGAGTACGACCTAGGACATTTCCGTGGGGCTATCCGCCCAGACATCCGCAACTTCCGTGAGTTGCCACAGTGGGTTCGTGATAACAAGGAAAAATTCATGGACAAGCGCGTCGTGGTTTACTGTACAGGTGGCGTTCGCTGTGAGAAATTCTCAGGCTGGATGGTTCGTGAAGGCTACAAAGATGTTGGACAATTGCACGGAGGAATCGCAACTTACGGTAAAGACCCAGAAGTCCAAGGTGAGCTTTGGGATGGGAAAATGTACGTCTTTGATGAGCGTATCGCAGTCGATGTTAACCATGTTAACCCAACCATCGTAGGGAAAGACTGGTTTGATGGAACACCATGTGAACGTTATGTCAACTGTGGAAATCCCTTCTGTAACCGTCGCATCCTGACGTCAGAAGAAAATGAAGACAAGTATCTTCGTGGATGCTCACACGAGTGCCGTGTTCACCCACGTAACCGCTATGTTTCAGAACATGAATTGACACAAGCTGAAGTGATTGAGCGCCTAGTCGCTATCGGTGAAAGCTTGGATCAAGCAGCTACTGTATAAGATTAAACAGTCCTCAGGGGCTGTTTTTCTATGCTTTGTACTCAAAAATCTAAAGTTTGTTTCTGTATCTTTCAGAAAAATAAGGTATACTGTATGTAAACGATTTCAAAGGAGTCTAGTTATGACGAAAACATTTTTAATTCCAAATAAACAGAGCATTTTAGGAGAACAGGAGATTTTGACTGCCAAGTCTATCTTGGCCTTGCTAGATGGTTTGGAGTCGCATAGTTATGATGCCGTCTATCTCCGTCAGCCTCTTAACCGTCTCGAGTATATCGAATGTGCGATAGTGGGGCAATCACAATTTCTCTTTAAGGTTAGCTATGCTGATGGTCAAAAGGCCTATCGTGTCGATCTTCCTGACCTACTAACGAAGACAGACTGGCAGATTATCAAGTCATTTTTAGATGCTCTGCTTGCTTATACAGGAACTGAGATTGAGGGGCTAGATGGTTTTGATTTTGAAGCTTATTTCCAAGCAAGTATTCAAGCCCATCTGACAGACACTGCAGCCCGTTTTACGATTTGCCAAGGAATTTTTAATCCTGTTTTCTTTAGTCATGAGGATTTGAAAAGGTTTTTAGAGGAAGATGGTTTGGCTCAGTTTGAAGCGCGTGTGCGTGCGGTTCAAGAGACAGATGCCTACTTTGCAAGAGTTTCCTTCTATCAGGATGGAGAAGGGCAAGTGCACGGTGTTTACCATCTGGCTCAAGGAGTCAAGACTGTTTTACCGAGAGAACCATTTGTTCCTGCTGCCTATATTGAGCAATTGGTGGATAAGGAAGTGCAGTGGGAGATTGATTTAGTTCAAATCACAGGAGATGGCTCTAAACCAGAAGACTATGAAGCCATTGCTCGCTTGGACTATGCAAAATTCTTAGAGTTACTACCATCAGCGTCTTACCACCAACTAGATGCCAATCAATTAGAAATCCAACCCATTCTAGGACAAGATTTTAAAACATTAGCACAAGAAGAGTAAAGCAGAAGTAGGTCAAGTGACTTGCTTTTTGATATATAAAAAATCCTGCCATGGATGACAGGATTGAAGTTTAAAGAAAGGCCAAGATACGAAGATAATCCCCAATCAGTGCGACTTCAGCTACAAAGAAGAGGAGGATGATCACTCCGTTCACAAGGACAGATAAGAATAGCTGATAAAAGGAGTCGGTTTCACTTGTCTGACTTGGTCTTGTAATGATATGGAGACTAGCAAGCAGAATGATTCCAATGCTAATCACACACAAGAGGGCCGTAAATCGTAGGCTATCAAAGAAGGCAAAGAAACTAGCAATGGCAGTGAGGATGATTGGAATTGCCAAGAGTTGACTATATTGTTGGAGAACCTTTTCCAGCGTCCAGTCCTTTTCTTGGTAGATAAATCGTCTCACGACGAAACTACCCAAGAGGAATGAAAAGAAGAAGAGTGTTGTCGCTACTAGGATAGAGATGATAGAAAAGAGAGTTAAAGGAGCTAGCTGCTCAGGGAAGTGGCTGTTGATAGTTGCTATATGTCCATAGTAGGCCTGTTTGATGTGATAGATACTAAAGAAAAAGGAAGATGCAGAAAATAGAATGAGCAAGAGAAAGGCTGTGTAACTGTGTGTGCTACTTGTTTCAAGCTTGCTTGTAGGAGATTTGAGAGCTTCCACTAGCCAAGACCAAAAATCAAGCACTTGCTCTTTCCATTTATCCGTAGATTTTGGAGCTTGGTCGGGAATATAAGGACTTTCTAAGGATTGACTGATAAGAAGTGGCTCTTTCAAGATTGTTTTTTGCTGAGGAAGTGCTTCTTGGATTTCTTCAGCTATAGTGACTTTTTCTGTTTCCCCAGAAAGATCTTGCTCTTCTTCAGTAGAATCTAATGCCTTCTTTTCTTCTATTTCTGTTCTCGCTTCACCGTTTTCAGGCGTTTCAATTTTTTCTTCTTGCTGGCTTTCAAGTTCGACTTCAGCTTGAGAGACGTCCTCCTCTACTTGAGTATTTTTTTCAATTGGTGTATCGAGATCGGCTATCGTTTCTTCAGCCTTGTCTGCAACATCTTGGGCTTGTTCATCAGGCTTGTTCTTGCTTGTTGTTTTTACAAAATCATTACTTTCAAACCATTCTTGTTTCATGGTAGAACCTCCTTTTTAGTTAGATAAATATGCTTCCATAGTAGCAGATGTAAGCGCTTTTGTCAACGTCTGATTGGTGTGGATATTAGAGTGATATCATTATCAGCTCTAGCAATGAGTTGATCCTTGACACCAGCTTTTTCAGTTTTGTAAGGGTTGCTTAATTCTGTGTATTTTGATCCAGGTTTTTCTCTTGTGGCTTGTAAGATAGAACCATAGTTACTTGAGATGTCCCAATTAATTCGTTGGCTTTCTTTTTGCGTCAGAGTGATTGAGAGATGGTCTTTAGAAGTTAATTCCACTTTGCCGTGAACTTGGATATTTTCAGCGTGGAAGTGATGTCCTGTTGACTCTAGCTGACTATCTGTAAGGTCTGTATCAAAGATATTAATGATATTAGGGGTTGTGAGTTTACTGTTTTTGATACGACTTCCTTCAATTCGGAGGAGATAGCCATTATTGGTATTGAGGGTCGCATTTTCAAGGCTGGCATTGGTGATACTGGTTTGACCGCGATTTGCTGAGATGTTGATTCCTTTTAGAGTTCTCCCTTTTGGCAATTGGAGAATAACTTCTTCAAAACGACGAGAGTAGCTGCTTGCGATATGGAGAATCCCGCCAATTCCAGAAGAGAGAAATGGAGTTTCAGACAGTTTCTTATCAGTGAGGCTCAGCGTTTTATCGTTCTGATTTGTGATAAGATCATGGTGAGCAGAAAGAGATGGATGGTAAGAAATGTGGATTTGATCATCGAAAGAGTCTGTGATGGTCAGTGCGTGTTGATGGAGAGTAATCTCTAGGTTTTCGACTTCCTTGCCAAAGGTCAACTCTTCCATCCGACTATCATAGACAGGCTCCTTGGACATGGCAAGCAGACTCTTAATCCCGTCAGATTGGATTCCTACAAAGAGCAGGATAAAGCCGATAATGGTAGTCACCACACCAAAAATGAGAAATCCTTTTGTCAATTTACGCATGCTGGTCACCTCTCTTTCCTTTTTTGAGAACAAATTGTACCAGGCGAACAATGAGTAGGCCGAAGAAGCGGGCTACATAGGAAATACCTAGTAAGACTAGTGAAGAAGCACCGATAGCCAGTAAACCAGAACCAAAAATCAAGATAAAGGCTGATTTGGCTTGGGCGAGGACAGTGAAACTTTCAACTAAAAATAGGAATCCGCCAATGATACCAAGTATGGAAATCGCAAAGAAAGCCAGAATGACAGTCAAAGCGGCCACAAGGATTGCGAACAGGGTCACGAGGATGGCGATTCCCAGAGGAATACCGATGGGTGCTGCAAGGAGAGCTAACAAGGCGATATGTAAAATTTGTCGGTTATTTTTTTGAGCAGGTGCTTCATTGATTTTTTTATCGAGAAGATTAGAGAGGACTTCGTGGGCCGCTTCTTTGGGAGTTCCCAAGCTAGCGATAAGTTCTTCTTCTCCTTCGACTCCAGCATCATCAAAGAGTTCCCTGAAATAGTCCATGGCTTCAATTTGGTCAGCCTGAGGCAGTTTTTTGAGATAGAGTTCTAGCTGAGTCAGGTATTCAGTTCTTGTCATGGCGGATACTCCCTTCTATGATGCCATTGATGGTGTCTGTATAGAGTGCCCATTCATCTTTTAGGGTCAAGAGCTGTTCTATACCACCATTTGTCAAGGAGTAGTATTTGCGCATGCGACCTTGGAACTCTCTAGAATAGGTTGTCAGAAAGCTATTGCCTTCCAATTTTTTGAGAATGGGATAGAGTGTGGATTCTTTGATATTAGCGATCAGCTTAATGGTTTGGCTAATCTCATAACCATAAGAATCCCCTTTTTCCAGTACGGCCAAGATGAGAAATTCAATCAAGGCAGAGGATGTTGGAAAGTACATGGGAAACCTCCTTTTCTAATGTGTAAGATTTTTATATATAATTTTTCTACACATACATTGTACATCTAAAAGAAAGCCCTGTCAAGAGAAATGTGTAAAATTTTTATATATAAAAAACTTCTAGGAGAAACTAGAAGTTTAGAGGAACTAACATCAGCTATTTCACAGAAATTTATATTTTAAAGATAAACTAGAATCATGATGTATAATCTAGGATATGCTTTGAAACAGATTCCTTTCCCATCTAAACCCTTATCTTCCTCATTTATTCCATAGCTTTTATCAATTTATACGTCTCCATAAAACGAAGACCTCGGGCTCCCTTACTCGCTGTGATTTCTTCATAGATATCACCCAAGGTGCAGGCAGGTGCTAAAGTCCACAGAGCATAATCTTCTAATATGATCTTACCAATCTTCTCAAATTTATCTAGTAAAAGCCCCAAATCCTTGTGATTAAACCAACAGTCAGTATCAATAGCATACTGTCTATTATTCATCTTGCAAGCAATCTCGCTATTCAAAAAATCCGTCATAGTGGGCTTATTCTTTTGTAGCAACCTTGTAAAGGCTAGGTGATATTCTATTTTTCTCGTACTTTGGTCGAGAGCTGAAACAAAACCGACTCCGTATTCATTTTCAAATTGAACCACAAGCACATCTCCTACCTTAAAGTACGGCTCCCTCTTTGTTTTTGCTTTTGGAACTTTAAGAGGTTTCGGATTGACACTTTGTAGCTGAATAGCTAGTTTATCAAGTACTTTCTGTCTTTGTTTCAATGCTTTGCTGTCAATTTCAAGCCAGAACTTATCCGCTCCTTTTTCGATAATTTTGAGAGTTTTATTTTTTATGTCTTCTGGTAAATGTCCAATCTTCCACAAGGAGTAGGCAAAGGCTGTCCAATAAATCTCAGTATAAAAATCATCTATACAAAAATTATTTTCATCATTTAAAATATCTTCGATTATCTTAGCAAGATTTTCGCCGTTTTTATATCTTCCCACTATGGTGTTATAAATATCGTAAGCATCATCGCTGTCTATAATCTTTACTCCGTCTATTGCCATGGCAACCTCCTGAGTATTCTCGGGTAGTTATTTTACAAAGGGCGAGATTCTCCAGTCCATCACTACCACAGATATAATTGTTTCAACACTTATTGTTTATATACATTTATGTATCTCTATCCGAATCTTGATGCAATTACTATCTGTACTCTTTATCGTAAATCGGAGGAAGATTAAAATACCTGTCTTCAATCTTGATTCGGGGACAGAGTAAGCCATCTTGATAGACATAGCCTTCAAATGGAGGGTATTTGTCCAAGCTTTCTAGGATGTCATCAGGCAAACATCTAAAATCATAATCCCTCAACGCCCCAGCACCAATCAATCTTTCAGTCAGATGTGCCTTGATTTCTTTTTCATATTTTTTGAGAAATATTTCTCGATTGATTTCAAAGAGAGCCCTATCGCCTTCATCCAACTCATAATAGCGGTCGTAGCCTGCAATCCAAGAGATATGAACACACAGTAGATGTTTTGCTATCTCTGGACAATAACCGATTGCAAACAAATTTTCCCTGTCGACTTGCCGATTTTCTATTGTGATATTTTGTATAAAGCGAGTCATAATAGTCTCCATTTTAAACATTGACTTAAGCAAACTTTCAATCTAAAAATCCCTTAGCTCGTCAAATACTTGTAACAGTTTTTCTTTATTGATATTGAATTCAGCTGGTATCAAATTTAAAAGATCAACAAGAGCAGCGTAGATGTCCTCCCGTTCGCTTGTTTCAATAAAACAGTTACGCTTGTCCATTTTATTAAAGCTTTCGGTATAAACTCTTACTAAGTCAGTGACTTGCTGCATCATTTCGTCAGCTGAACTCTTAACGAGCTTGCTAATACCAGCTCTCGTTTTTTTATATAGAGTAGCTGCCTTTTTTGCGTTTGCGGCTGAAATATTCTCTTGTCCATCCCATGAACGAAATGGATTGTTCAAGTTTTGTGCCAGCCATTCAGATTTTCTAGGTTTTTGAATCCAGAGATTTAGTCCCTTTTCTTGTTGTTTTTTATAATATGTTTTAGCTACTTTAGCGGCATCTTCGGGTAAGCTACTCATCCAAAACATGTTTAGTTTCGGTAAATCTTCTGGTCTAGGAATATCTTCTGCGGTAAAGCCAAACAGGTCGACGGTTGAAAAAACGGCTAGTTCTTTGAATTCTGATAATTTATAGAAATTACGGATGTTTCCTGGTTTTCCCCACAATCTCAATTCCCTAAGTTTAGGATAGCAACTCAAGACTTGTGCAAAATCGATTTCCAGAATACCTGAGCAATGTAGGGCCCCTAAATCTTTTAATCCCTGGACTATGGGCACAGATTTATGAAGCAGTAACCGTAAATTAGCTCCATTTTCTTTGGCTTGGATCTGACAGTTTTCGTTAAAGTCGCCAATTAAAATTAATTCTTCCAAATCATCGTTTAATTGAAGTTCCTTTACGCCGGTCATATCAAGGGTCAGTCTACGTAGATATGTATGAGAGAAATCTAACTTTGTTTGTTCATGGTTTTCAAGCTTCATCACCTTCAAAAATGGATTGAACTGTAGATACTCGTATAAATTTTGAGGCCATTTGTTTAAGATCAGTTCAGACAAGCAAGGGAAAACCTTCAATTCCAGAGCATCATCAAACTCTGTCAGTTTACTATTCAGATTTTGCCTAGAAATAGCACATTCTTCCCCTAGAAATAGGACCTTTTCCTTGCTCTTATCCGCCTTTTTAAAGAAGTCTCTTTTTTCTTTTGGTATTTCTTGCCATTTTAGTTGCCTATAAACGTCGTAGCCATTTCCCCAAGAAACCTCATATGCATTTGTGCTTTCAGTCGTTAAAGGTGATCTATTTCCGATAAAAATATAATTGGCTGGGACATTAATATCTACATAACTTAGGTGTAGGCCTCGTTCCCAGTACATAAAATCTTTGTAGAGTGGCTTCAATGAGGATAGTTCTCCTTCTTTAAGAGGTTGTTCTCCTACCCAGTCTAATGACAGAAGGATAGCCTTTAGCTTTTCTCCTTTCTCTTCTAACTTCGTTATTTGACAAGCTGTGTATTTTTTTAGATGGGTATTGTAAAAGCAATAGACGTCTCCAGCTTTTGCGAACATATCAATTTCTCCTTAAATGTTTTTATAGTCCTTGGACAATTGAGATTTTTTATCAAATTAACTCTTCTTAATGGCGTTGAAACAGTTAAAGTTGATTCAAGATTTTACTTCAGATAGTTCTCTGGTCTATCAATAACTATGCCGGACTGCAATTCCAAAAAGTAATAATTTTTTAGGTTCCCATACTGTTCTAATCTAAACAAGTTGTATCTAGGACTTTGTTTAATAATATTATACCATTTTTTTAGATAGGGGCAGTGGTTGGCTGGATTCTTCTCTTTATTTGAAAAGGAATGAAGCTAAAAAAACCAGACAGAGTCTGGCTTTGCATTATTTATATCTGAGAAGTATTTTAGAATAATTAAAGAATTTTATCAGCTCTGTCCACTGTAAAGAGGGCCGCAGTCATCAGGAGATCGACGAGTAAGAGGGCAGCTACAGCTGGCACCCAAGAGTGAAAAACGTCAAAACTGTAACCAAAGAGAGTCGGCCCAAAGGCTGCTAGGATATAACCTCCTGTTTGAGATAGGCCGGACAATTGGGCTGTCTTTTCAGGAGCGCTTGTCTTGAGTGAAAAGTTGACCATGAGATAAGGGAAGAGGGCGCTGGTCGCGGTTCCGATGAGGAGATGGATGGCAAGCCAGTAAAAGAAATTACCGATTGGGAAAAAGAGCATGGAAATGCCAACCACACCAGCTAGTGAAACCAGAGTGAGCATGAGCTGACGGTTGCGAGTAGACAAGCTGGTTGTTAGGCTGGGGATGGTCATTGAAAAAGGAATGCTAATCAGCGAGAAGATAGAAGTTAGCAAGCCAGCTTCGTGACTGGATAGACCTGCATGAATAGCCATGGTAGGTAGCCAGGTCATAGCGGTGTAAAAGATCAAGGATTGAAAACCTGCAAAGATAATAATTGCCCAGACCTGTTTATTATGCATGACCTTTGTTTGGCTTTTTTGTTTGGTTTGAGGAGCCAGTCTGTGATTATAGCGGTGATTAGGCAGCCAAACCAAAAAAGTTGCTAGACAGAGCAGGGTGAGGAGGATGATAAGTCCTTTCCAAGAACTGGCTTGTGTAATGGGCACGGCTAGATAGGAAGCCAGAGCCGTTGCAATCCCCATAGAGGTTACATATAAGGTGGTCAGAAAACCAATCTTCTTTGGTTGATTGGCTTGGATGAGACTAGGAAGCAGCACATTGATGACTGCGATACTTGCCCCAACCATCAAGGTTCCTAGATAGAGGAGAGGCAGATTGATTAGTCGAATAAGTGAGCCAATGGTCAAGAAGAAGAGACTGTAGGTAAAGAGATGCTCCAAGCCGATTTTCTGAGCCAGTCGGGTAGAAAAGAGCGAGAAGAGGGTAAACATGAGGAGAGGAAGGCTGGTCAGGACACCAAGTGAACTAACTTCGACTCCCAGTCCTTGCGAAATATCTCCCAAAATAATGGGTAAAACAGTAAAAGGAGTCCGCAAGGAAACACCAATCAGGATAATACCTGGAACAAAAAAGAGTGATTGCTTTTTCATAAAATACCTCTTCTAGCTGATTTTAATAACAGCTTATTTTAAGGCTTTTTCACTATAATGTCAAGTAAGGGTTCTGGCTTTCAAGATAAAAATGGGAAAGTCTTGAAAATTATGATAAAATAGTGGAAGGAAATCTATACATTGGAGAAAAACTGTGTCTGAAAAGCAAAAAATCAGCGTATTGATGTCGGTCTATATCAAGGAAAATCCGACATTTTTAAAGGATGCTATTGAGAGTGTTCAAAATCAGACCCTGAAACCGAGCGAATTGGTTCTGGTTGAGGATGGGCCTTTGACACCTGAGCTCTATCAGGTATTAGACCAGCTTGAAGCTGAGTCTGATATTCCAGTGAAACGCTATCCTCTTGAGCAGAATCAAGGTTTGGGTCTGGCTCTTCGACAGGGGGTTTTGCAGTGTCAGTATGATATTATTGCCCGTATGGATACGGATGATATAGCTGTTCCAGATCGTTTTGAGAAACAGGTTCAGTTAATGGAGAAGGACAATCTTGACCTATTAGGTGGACACATTGCAGAGTTTATTGATAATCCTGATGAGATTGTTTCTTACCGTCGTGTTCCAACCCAACATGCAGATATTGTAGCTTATCAAAGGATGAGAAGTGCCTTTAACCACATGACTGTTATGTTCAAGAAGAATATGGTTCTCAAGGCAGGCAACTATGAGGATGGGCTTTATATGGAAGATGACCTCCTCTGGCTCAATATGATTGCTGCAGGAGCCAAGACTGGAAATCTGGATCAAATCTTGTGTAAGGTTCGTGTTGGAGCAGGGATGTTTGAGCGTCGTGGGGGACTGCGTTACCTTAAACTCTATCGTCAGGCTCGTCAGCGCATGCTGAAGAGAGGGCAAATTTCTTACATGGAGTATGCCAAGAGTGTTGCCATTCAGATGGTTGTTGCTCTTTGTCCCGGATTTGTCCGACAGTTTATTTTTATGAAACTGTTACGAAAAAGCAAGTAAAAGATTGTAGCAAATCGTAAACTAGAGAAAAAGTGTTATAATAACAATATAATGCTCTTCGAAAATCTCTTCAAACCGCGTCAACGTCGCCTTGCCGTAGGTATGGTTACTGACTTCGTCAGTTCTATCTGCAACCTCAAAACAGTGTTTTGAGCTGACTTCGTCAGTCTTATCTACAACCTCAAAACAGTGTTTTGAGCAACCTGCGGCTAGTTTCCTAGTTTGCTCTTTGATTTTCATTGAGTATAACCATCCAACTCTTTTAAGGAGGAGTAAATTTCTATGAATAAAAAACTCGCAGATTATGTCATTGATCTGGTGGAAATTTTAAATAAACAACAAAAACAGGTTTTCTGGGGAATATTTGATATTTTGAGTATGGTGGTTTCCATCATTGTATCTTATATCTTATTCTACGGCTTGATTAATCCAGCACCTGTTGACTACATTATCTATACGAGTTTGGCCTTCTTGTTTTATCAATTGATGATTGCATTTTGGGGGTTGAACGCG
>NZ_KQ970285.1:156242-162304 GCF_001579035.1 Streptococcus mitis
GAACGCGAGTATTAGTCGTTACAGCAAGATTACGGACTTTATGAAAATCTTTTTTGGTGTGACTGCCAGCAGTGTCTTGTCATATAGTATCTGCTATGCCTTTTTGCCACTCTTCTCCATCCGTTTCATCATTCTCTTTATTTTGTTGAGTACCTTCTTGATTTTATTGCCACGGATTACTTGGCAGTTAATCTACTCCAGACGCAAAAAAGGCAGTGGTGATGGAGAACACCGTCGGACCTTCTTGATTGGTGCCGGTGATGGTGGGGCTCTCTTTATGGATAGTTACCAACATCCAACAAGTGAATTAGAACTGGTCGGTATCTTGGATAAGGATGCTAAGAAAAAGGGTCAAAAACTTGGTGGTATTCCTGTTTTAGGTTCTTATGACAATCTGCCTGAATTAGCTAAACGCCATCAAATCGAGCGTGTTATCGTTGCGATTCCGTCGCTGGATCCGTCAGAATATGAACGTATCTTGCAGATGTGTAATAAGCTGGGTGTCAAATGTTACAAGATGCCTAAGGTTGAAACTGTTGTTCAAGGTCTTCACCAAGCAGGTACTGGCTTCCAAAAAATTGATATTACGGACCTTTTAGGCCGTCAGGAAATTCGTCTTGACGAATCGCGTCTGGGCGCAGAACTGACAGGTAAGACCATCTTAGTCACAGGGGCTGGTGGTTCAATCGGTTCTGAGATCTGTCGCCAAGTTAGCCGTTTCAATCCTGAACGCATTGTTTTGCTCGGTCATGGGGAAAACTCAATCTACCTTGTTTATCATGAATTGATTCGTAAATTCCAAGGGATTGATTATGTACCTGTGATTGCGGACATTCAAGACTATGATCGTTTGTTGCAAGTCTTTGAGCAGTACAAGCCAGCTATTGTTTATCATGCGGCAGCCCACAAGCACGTTCCTATGATGGAGCGCAATCCAAAAGAAGCCTTCAAAAACAATATCCGTGGAACTTACAATGTTGCTAAGGCTGTTGATGAAGCCAAAGTACCTAAGATGGTTATGATTTCGACAGATAAGGCGGTCAATCCACCCAATGTTATGGGAGCAACCAAGCGCGTGGCGGAGTTGATTGTCACTGGTTTTAACCAGCGTAGCCAATCGACCTACTGTGCGGTTCGTTTTGGAAATGTTCTTGGTAGCCGTGGTAGTGTGATTCCAGTTTTTGAACGTCAGATTTCTGAAGGTGGGCCTGTAACGGTGACAGACTTCCGCATGACCCGTTACTTTATGACTATTCCAGAAGCTAGCCGTTTGGTTATCCATGCTGGTGCTTATGCTAAAGATGGAGAAGTCTTTATCCTTGATATGGGCAAACCAGTCAAGATTTATGACTTGGCTAAGAAAATGGTGCTTCTAAGTGGACACACTGAGAGCGAAATTCCAATCGTTGAAGTTGGAATCCGTCCAGGTGAAAAACTCTACGAAGAACTCTTGGTGTCAACTGAACTGGTTGATAACCAAGTTATGGATAAGATTTTCGTTGGTAAGGTCAATGTTATGCCTTTAGAAGCTATCGATCAAAAGATTGAGGAATTCCGCACTCTCAGTGGAGATGAGTTGAAGCAAGCCATTATCGCCTTTGCCAATCAAACAACCCACGTTGAATAAAAAAGAAAAGCGCATATCATCAAGTTGTTAAGAACCTTGGTAATATGCGTTTTGTTATGTAGAGACTTATACTCTTCGAAAATCTCTTCAAACCACGTCAACGTCGTCTTGTCGTAGATATGGTTACTGACTTCGTCAGTTCTATCCACAACCTCAAAACAGTGTTTTGAGCTGACTTCGTCAGTTCTATCTACAACCTTAAAACAGTGTTTTGAGCAGCCTGCGGTTACTTTCCTAGTTTGCTATTTGATTTTCATTGAGTATTACTTCATTTTCTTCTGAAATGGAGTTGTTGCCCAGTCTATGTTATTGAAAATACGCCAAAACCTCTAAGGGGGTATGAGCGATATAATTAGGCTGATAGTTTAGCAAGTCTGCTTGCTCTCCAAATCCCCAAGTGACAGCCAATTTCTGAATGCCTGTTTCTTGAGCCCCCTGCATATCAAACTTGGTATCTCCGATGATGATGGCTTGTTCTGGTGCTAGTTGATGTGTCTGCAAGGCTTGGCGAATGACATCTGCCTTATGAGGTGCTTCAGGGCTGGAACCATAAATGCCATTAAAGAAATGATAGATTCCCAAGTTTTTAGTCATATCTTGAGCGGTAGGGGTATTCTTTGTAGTGGTGATGTAAAGAGGGTAATTGCTCGATAACTTCTCAAGCAACTCTACAATCTGAGGAAAAAGTTGAGCTTCATAGATACCTTTTGCCTTATAGTAAGAACGGTATATCTGCACAGCCTCAGAAATTTGTTCTTTAGGAAGGCAGGTCGCAAAACTACTTTCAAGAGGCGGTCCCATAAAACCACGAATCGTTTTGGCATCAGGGCTAGGCACCCCCAGCTCCTTAAAGGTATGGGTAAAGGCATTGTGAATCCCGATAGAACTGTCGACGAGTGTTCCATCCAGATCGAAAAAAATCGCTGTGATAGAGGTCATGGTTTCTCCTATTTGATAAGCTTATTCTCCGAAAATTTCTTTTTGAAGGCGACGACCAGTAGGGGTGGCAGCGAGTCCACCTTCAGCTGTTTCACGAAAGGCAGTTGGCATGCTTGCTCCTACTTGGTACATGGCATCGATAACTTCATCCACAGGAATTTTAGATTCGATACCTGCCAAGGCCATATCTGCTGCGATGAAGGCAAAGCTAGCTCCCATGGCATTGCGCTTGACACAGGGAACCTCAACCAAGCCGGCAACAGGGTCACAGATGAGGCCTAGCATATTTTTAATGACAAAGGCAATGGCTTGGCTGGCTTGGTAGGGTGTTCCACCCGCAGCTAGAGTCAAGGCAGCAGCACTCATAGCGGAGGCAGAACCAACCTCAGCTTGACAGCCACCTTCAGCACCTGAGATAGAGGCATTATTTGCGATGACTAGTCCAAAGGCACCAGCAGCAAAGAGGAAATCCAGCTGTTGCTCGTGGCTGAGGTCTAATTTTTCAATAGCAGCAGTGAGAACGGAAGGCAGACAGCCAGCACTTCCTGCGGTCGGAGTGGCACAAACCAAGCCCATTTTGGCATTGTGTTCATTGACTGCAATGGCATTTCGGGCAGCAGAGAGAATCGTATAATCTGACAGAGTTTTTCCGTTTTTGATGTAGTGTTCCAATTTGGCAGCATCTCCACCTGTCAGGCCACTACGAGATTTATTTTCATTGAGGCCAAGTTGGACAGAGGCTTTCATGACTTCCAGATTGCGTTCCATGAGAAGGAAGACTTCTTCACGTTCGCGACCGGTCAATTCAAACTCTGTTGTAATCATGAGTTCTGCGACATTTCCTTGAAAGTCCAGATCAGCTTGCTCGACCAATTCTTTGATAGAATAAAACATGCTTCCTCCTATTTAAAGAAATTGACATTGTGGAGATGAGGGATTTTTCGAATTTCTTCGATAGCCTCATCACAGTTGCGACTGTCGACTTCGATAATCATAATGGCTTTTTCACCAGCTTTTTCACGAGTAACATTCATCTGGGCGATATTGATATCATAGCGTGAAAGGGCCTCCGTTACGAGGGCAATCATACCTGGAATATCTTGATGAACGATAATGATAGTCGGTGTATTCATATTGAGAGAGACGGCAAAGCCATTGAGTTCGGTTACCTGAATATTTCCTCCACCGATAGAAATACCAGTTACGCTGATGGTCTTGTGAGCATTTTTGACGGTAATTTTAGTGGTGTTGGGGTGAGGGGCATTGCTGTCTTTCTGAATGGTCCAGACAATCTTGATGCCGCGCTTGTGGGCAATTTCCAGACTGTTTGGGATTTCGGGATCATCTGTATCCATGCCCAAAATGCCTGCAACAAGGGCTAGGTCTGTCCCGTGGCCACGATAGGTCTTGGCAAATGAGTTAAATAGTTGGAATTCGACTTCTGTCGGAGTATCATCAAAAATGGAAGAGACAATCTTCCCAATACGAACAGCACCAGCTGTATGGCTACTAGATGGGCCAATCATAACTGGTCCGATGATATCAAAGACAGATTGAAAACGAAGTGATTTCATCAGTTTCCCCTTATAAAAATTCTTATCTCTATTATATCAAAGAATAAAGGTCTTGGCTTTAATTGCGGATGAAAATCTTTCTAATACCTCAAATAGCATAAAAATAGTATCTTTTATGACAAAAAACACCTTATTTAGGGAAATAAAAAATAATTTTGTAATATTTCTACATAAAAGTGTCAAGAAACGGTAATATTTAAAGGGTATGATAGAAGTATAGAAAGAAGGAGAATTTTCAAATATGAAATCAACAACTAAAAAGATTAAAACAACTCTTGCAGGAGTAGCTGCCTTGTTTGCAGTATTTGCTCCATCATTTGTGTCTGCTCAAGAATCATCAACTTACACTGTTAAAGAAGGTGATACGCTTTCAGAAATCGCTGAAACTCACAACACAACTGTTGAGAAATTGGCAGAAAACAACCACATTGACAACATTCATTTGATTTATGTTGGTCAAGAGTTGGTTATCGATGGCCCTGTAGCGCCAGTGGCACCAGCTTCAACGACTTATGCAGCTCCAGCAGCTCAAGATGAGGCTGTTTCAGCTCCAGTGGTAGAAACTACAGAGGTAGAGGAAGAAACTCCAGTAGTAAGTGAAACAGTAGCCGAAGAAACAGTTGCTACAACTGTAAGCGGATCTGAAGCAGAAGCCAAAGAATGGATCGCTCAAAAAGAATCAGGCGGTAGCTACACAGCTACAAACGGACGTTATATCGGACGTTACCAATTGACAGATTCATACTTGAACGGTGACTACTCAGCTGAAAACCAAGAACGTGTAGCAGATGCCTACGTTGCAGGACGTTACGGTTCATGGACAGCTGCTAAAAACTTCTGGCTTAACAACGGATGGTATTAAGAACTAATGAATAGAATAGTATAAAAAGTCGGGGGAATTTCCTCGACTTTTTTATCTTTCCTTCGGCTGGTAATAGGTCTCCACTTCATTTTTGAGATGAGACAGCATGGAAGTTTCCTCAGTTAGCTCCAGAAGAGAGAACCCTTTTTGGATAAGTCTAGCATTATCCGTACAAATCCCAATACGGACATAGCAGATAGCAAGCCTATCGTAGTGCTTCTTTTTCTTGGCATCCTCTAGTAAAGTATAGCAGATTTGTTGACACATATTTTTGTCTTGATGGTATAAGTAAATGGTGGACAGATTGAGTAGGATTGCCATTCGTAAGTCATATAAATGTTGGTAGTTTTTATAGACTTCCAAGCGTTGCAGGATTTTTCCAGTAATGAGATGGAGGTGATCAATGGGAAAGCTGAAAAGGATGGTATTGAGGATTTTTAGGTCATTTTCATACCATGTATCTTGTTTTTCAATTTTTTCCCAAAGTTTTTTGACAGTCTGTTTCACTTGGTCTGACAGTTGCTCTGTACCATGTTGACGGATATGGATGACAATTTCCAGCATATCCCTTATTTCTTCTATAGGCAGGTCGTGGTGGGTCTTGAGATAGTCTTGGCATGTTTCAAAAAAATGAACTAGACTATTACTACCAATGATGGAAGTTATATTGAGATAAGTTTGCATGATTTCTGTTCGTTGGCTCGGTTGATAGAGATGGCAGATGTAGTCAAACTCTTCAAAACTCATATTGATTTGCCGGAGAAGAAATTCCATGTTTTCATATTTGGGAGTTGCTTTGCCACTTTCAATCTTTGATAGGCTAGTTCTTGAGAGGACATTTCCACAGACCTCTTCTTGAGTCAAGCCTTTTGACTCACGTATTTCTTTATAGATATTTCCGAAATCATAACGCATAATTTTCTCCTTTTCGTGAAAAAAGTTAACAAATAATAAAATCCAATTAAAAATATTGTATCATAGTAATATAAAAAGTAAAGAAGAAAGCTAAAATAAGTTTGGTGTAATTTTAAAATGGGCTTAACAGTACTATGATGTAGCT
>NZ_KQ970285.1:163097-164187 GCF_001579035.1 Streptococcus mitis
CAAGCCAACATAGCTATTATTTGCAGGTTAGAGATGATGGACTTCAAAAAGGAAGTCTTTCTACCAAACATTTCTCCGACTTGAAACGACAAGATTTTCTCGGATTATTGACAGATAAACGGACATTTTGATCGACAATTGCCCTAGTTGTTTATTGTAAACTTTACAAATGAGCTGTAAACACTAGAATCCATTCAGAAAGGCAATTCCTATGAAAAATAAAATTTTAATCATTGTTTATCTTTTAGCCTCGCTAATCATCAGTTTTATAATCTTTTCACTTTTGCATATTGATTTTAAATGGTGGACAACTCTGGCTATAAGTGCAGGATTTATTTACACCTACTTAAGGTCTAGCAAAAAATAAAAAGAGGTTGCACTTAGCTCAATGTTGTCTCTTCACGGGAGGTATCTCTATGAAAAAAATCAGTCATCTTTGTATGCTCTTGCTCTTGCTGTGTACTACGTTTTTTGTCCTGAATGTAAATGTTACACGAGAAATAGTGCGGATTCAGGAGATGGGCAAGACAACTTATTCATTTGACTTGTACTTGAAAGATGTCACTAAACCGACAGAAACGATTCTCCAGTTTTTTGAAGAGGTTGCAAGTCAAGACAAGGTCTCTATTATCAAAGTAGATAATGGCGATGAGGCCGTCAAGGCTGGTGTTTTTGATAAGGAAACCTTCCCCTATCAGGAGTTCGGTCTGACTTCTCTTGATTTTTCAAAGAATGAGAAGGGAGTCTACAGTAACCAGGACCTTCCCAATAATCTAGGAACCATTCCCACCTTTTTAAAGGTGAAACTCATTCGACTCCAGACCTTCCAATCCTATATTGAGGATAAATCCCATACTGTAAATGGGCGCTACATGATTACCTCCAGCAAAGAGATAGATCGCGATACCATTCTACAAAAGTGGAGTGATTTTTTCCAGATAGATAAGACGATTTTATTAGAACCCACTTACCGAAGTCAGGTTGGAGTGCTAAATCAAGAGTTGTTACTATCTATCATTATCTTTATCTTGGCAATCTTACTTGTGATTTTAATGACAGTTTATCAGCCGATGATGGAGATGAAGCGAGT
>NZ_KQ970285.1:164358-165480 GCF_001579035.1 Streptococcus mitis
TCAAAAGTTACTTGGTTTTCAAAGCAGGGCGATTTTAGCTGGTTTTGTAAAGACTAATTTTTATCTTCTCTTGGGTGGAAGTCTTATCATTGACTTGGGACTATTTTTAGTGCTGGACTACAGACCAAAACTTTTGTTCCCAAGTTTATTCTTATCCCAATTTCTGCTTTTACAGTTGTATTTGTTCATCAGTTGGCTGACCTACCTGATGATTCAGAAAATGACAGTCAGTTCCATGTTGAAAGGTTTTTCATCTGTCAAACTTGGTCTCATCTTCAATTATGTGATGAAAATAGGGACAACTATTTTACTGACGGCCTTACTGATTGGGGTGGGCAGAAGTTTAGAACAAGAAAACAAAGAACTTGCTTATCAGCAACAGTGGGTAAGCCAAGGTAATTACCTGACCTTAGAAACCTTCAAACTCAATGATAATCTGTGGCAAGAAGAGCTAGCAGGGTCAGGGAAATCTACAGATTATTTCTATCGATTTTATCAGGATTTGGTAGAAAAAACGCAGGCGGGCTATGTGCAGAGTAGCAGTCTTCCTAGTAAAAAATTTTGTCCAATCAGAACAGATTCAGCAATATCAGTTAACAGATACGGTGGATGTTTACTATGCCAATCGCAATTTTCTAAAGAGCAAGGGATTCAAGCTACCAGATACCGGTATTAAAAAAGTTATTTTGATGCCAGCAAGTACGAAAGGTGAAGAAGATAAAAATCAGCTCTTGGGGAAGTTAATTGCCTTTCATTCGATGAAGTATGAAGAGCAGCAAAAACGAACGATAGAGGAGATGGATGTCGAGATTGCCTATTATGAAGGAGATTGGTCATTTTTCCCATATAGTGATAAGCGAAAGGAAAATCTCTCCAATCCAATTATTAGCTTGGTCAATGATTCTGATATGATGTGGGATGAGAAAGCCTCCCTGTCAACAACTGGCTTAAATAATCCGATTAAAATTGAAAATACGGTTCAACATCAAAAAGAGATTACAGAGTTAGTTGAGAAATTGTCAGATGGAAATTATTTAAAATTTTCATCGATTCAAGCAATTCAAGAGGGGATAGTTGATACCTATCGGGATTCTGTTCGTAATTTTAACGTTCTTTTTGCCT
>NZ_KQ970285.1:165927-167915 GCF_001579035.1 Streptococcus mitis
GTGAACAACAACGAATTGCAGTGGCTAGAGCCATCTTAAAACCCAGCCAGCTGATTTTAGCCGATGAACCGACAGGTTCGCTGGACCCTGAAAATAGAGATTTGGTCTTGAAGTTTCTCTTAGAGATGAATCGCGAGGGGAAAACAGTTATTATTGTGACCCACGATGCTTATGTAGCCCAACAATGTCATCGTATCATTGAATTGGGCGAGGGAAAATGAGTTCGTTCAGCTCCTTTTGACTGACTGAATACTCTTGCTTCACAGAGATAAATAGCATAAATACGCCTAGGAATGACATTTTTATGTAATTTTCCTAGGTTTTTCTGTTTTAAATTGAAAAAAATTACAATTTAGGCTTGACAAAGGATGAAGATAGGTGTATTATTTATACAAACAAAAGGAATAAACATAAAGGAGGCTTTGTTATGAATAAGATGAAGAAGGTGTTGATGACGATGTTTGGTTTAGTGATGCTCCCCCTACTATTTGCTTGTAGTAACAATCAATCGGCTGGAATTGAAGCCATCAAGTCCAAAGGAAAATTGGTTGTAGCCCTCAATCCAGATTTTGCTCCATTTGAATACCAAAAAGTGGTTGATGGGAAAAATCAGATTGTGGGTTCAGATATCGAATTAGCCAAGGCTATCGCAACAGAACTAGGTGTCGAATTGGAACTATCTCCCATGAGTTTTGACAATGTACTGGCTAGTGTTCAATCAGGTAAAGCTGACCTTGCCATATCTGGTGTTTCTAAGACAGATGAACGGAGCAAGGTATTCGATTTTTCAACTCCCTACTATACTTCAAAAAATAAACTCATTGTCAAAAAATCTGACTTGGCCACTTATCAGTCTGTAAACGACTTGGCGCAGAAAAAGGTCGGAGCGCAGAAAGGTTCGATTCAAGAGACGATGGCGAAAGATTTGCTACAAAATTCTTCCCTCGTATCTCTGCCTAAAAATGGGAATTTAATCACAGATTTAAAATCAGGACAAGTGGATGCCGTTATCTTTGAAGAACCAGTTGCCAAGGGATTTGTGGAAAATAATCCTGATTTAGCAATCGCAGACCTCAATTTTGAAAAAGAGCAAGATGATTCCTACGCGGTAGCCATGAAAAAAGATAGCAAGGAATTGAAAGAGGTAGTCGATAAAACCATTCAAAAGTTGAAGGAGTCTGGGGAATTAGACAAACTCATTGAGGATGCCTTTAAAGCGTCCATTGAAAAATAGAAAGAAGGAAAAGAACATGAGTAAAGAAAAAGTAATTTTGGCCTATTCTGGCGGTTTGGACACATCAGTTGCTATTACCTGGTTGAAGAAAGACTATGATGTTGTTGCAGTTTGTATGGATGTGGGTGAAGGGAAAGACTTAGATTTCATCCATGATAAGGCTCTTCAGGTTGGGGCAGTCGAATCTTATGTCATTGATGTTAAGGACGAATTTGCTACAGATTATGTACTAGTGGCTCTTCAGTCACATGCCTACTATGAACAAAAGTACCCCTTGGTATCTGCCTTGAGCCGCCCTCTTATTTCTAAAAAATTGGTTGAAATAGCGCATCAGACAGGAGCGACTACAATTGCTCATGGTTGTACCGGTAAGGGGAATGACCAAGTACGTTTTGAAGTATCGATTGCAGCCTTGGATCCCAATTTAAAAGTGATTGCGCCAGTTCGTGAATGGAAATGGTCTCGGGAGGAAGAAATTCATTATGCTAAGGAAAATGGGGTGCCTGTTCCTGCTGACCTTGACAATCCCTACTCTGTCGACCAAAATCTTTGGGGACGTGCCAATGAGTGTGGTATTTTGGAAAATCCATGGAATCAGGCTCCAGAAGAGGCCTTTGGCATCACAACTTCTCCAGAGCAAGCTCCAGATATGCCAGAATACATTGAGATTGAGTTTAGTGAAGGTGTTCCAGTTTCCCTCAATGGAGAAGGGTTAAAATTGGCAGATTTGATTCAAAAACTCAATGAAATAGCT
>NZ_KQ970285.1:168225-179856 GCF_001579035.1 Streptococcus mitis
TGGGGTTGGACGGATTGACCACGTGGAAAATCGCTTAGTTGGGATTAAATCAAGAGAAATCTATGAGTGTCCAGGTGCAGTGACCTTGCTGACAGCTCATAAGGAAATTGAGGATTTGACGCTTGTGAGAGAAGTGGCTCATTTTAAACCAATCATAGAAAATGAATTATCAAATCTCATTTATAATGCTTTGTGGTTTAGTCCGGCTACACAAGCCTTGATTGCTTATATTAAAGAGACTCAAAAAGTTGTCAATGGGACTGCAAAAGTTAAACTGTATAAGGGAAGCGCTCAGGTCGTGGCTCGGAAATCACCAAATTCACTTTATGATGAAAATTTAGCGACGTATACCAGTGCAGATACCTTTGACCAAGATGCAGCTGTTGGCTTTATTAAGTTGTGGGGACTTCCAACCAAGGTTTATTCTGAGGTTCAAAAAAGCGCCAAATAGGGCGATTGGATAGAGAGGTGGATGTGATATGGCTAAGAATACAAAATTATGGGGTGGTCGCTTTGAAGGTACTGTCGAAGACTGGGTAGAGCGCTTTGGTGCGAGTATATCTTTTGACCAGAAATTAGCTAAATTTGATGTGATTGGTTCCTTAGCCCACGTTCAGATGTTGGGTCAGACGGGCATTTTGAGTTTGGAGGAGTCAGAAAAGATCCAAGCAGGCTTGAAAGAGCTCTTAGAAGAGCTAGAGGCAGGCCAACTTGACTTTGATATTGCAAACGAAGATATTCATATGAACATGGAAGTATTACTGACAGAAAAAATTGGTCCCCTTGCAGGGAAGTTACATACAGCTCGTTCTCGAAATGACCAAGTTGCGACAGATATGCACTTGTATCTCAAGGAGCAACTAGGTCATGTCCTAGATAAACTGGCTCATCTCAAGGGTGTTTTATTAGACTTGGCGGAAAATCATGTGGAGACGATCATGCCGGGCTATACCCATCTGCAACATGCCCAACCTATTAGTTTTGCCCACCACCTGATGGCTTACTACAATATGTTTCAAAGAGACAGTGAACGTTTTGAATTTAACCAGAAGCATACAGACTTATGCCCTCTAGGTGCGGCAGCTTTGGCAGGAACGACTTTCCCCATTGATCGCCAATTGTCTAGCGATTTGCTGGAGTTTAAGCAACCTTATACAAATTCTTTGGATGCTGTTAGTGACCGCGATTTTATCTTAGAATTTCTATCCAATGCCAGCATACTGATGATGCACATGAGCCGTTTTTGTGAAGAAATGATCAATTGGTGTAGCTTTGAGTACCAATTCATTACCTTATCAGATACGTTTACAACAGGTTCCTCTATTATGCCCCAAAAGAAAAATCCAGATATGGCTGAGCTGATTCGAGGAAAGACTGGTAGAGTTTATGGGAATCTGTTTGGACTATTGACAGTCATGAAATCCTTGCCCTTAGCTTATAATAAGGATCTTCAAGAGGATAAGGAAGGAATGTTTGACACGGTCGAAACGATTTTAAATTCCCTTGATGTATTGGCAGGTATGTTATCTAGCTTGCAGGTGAACAAAGAAAAAATGCAAGAGTCGACAGAGAAGGACTTTTCAAATGCGACTGAGTTGGCAGATTATTTGGCAGGGAAAGGCTTGCCATTTAGAGAAGCTCATGAGGTTGTGGGAAGATTAGTGCTAGACTCTATCAAGTCTGCTAAAAATATCCAAGATTGGAGTCTGGAGGAATTGCAAACCTATCATTCCCTCATTGCCGAGGATATCTATGTCTACTTGCAATCTAAAACTGCTGTTCAAAGACGAAATTCCTTGGGAGGTACAGGGTTTGACCAAGTGAAATACCAGATTGCAGTTGCTAAGAAAGCGAATGAAGCTAGAAAGTGATAGATTGATAGGTTCAGAATAAGAGGTTGGTTGATTATCAGCCTCTTTCTTGTCGTTGAAAATAGTGAGATGTATTGACTTTTTAAAAGAAAGATGTCATAATTGAGTTGGGATAAACGTAAAAGTCATACTTTCTCGTTAAACCTCTCGGCGATTCATGGTGGCATGGACACATAGTAGTAAGCACACTATGTGGCTTGGCAGAGCTAAAAATTTCTGGCTTAACAACGGCTGGTATTAAGAAATAACGAATAGAATAATATGAAAAGGTCGAGGAAATCCCTCGACTTTTTTATATTTCCTTCGCTTGATAATGGGTCTCTACTTCTTTTTTGAGATGAGACAGCATAGAAGTTTCCTCGGTCAGCTCCAGAAGGGAGAAACCTTTTTGAATAAGTTTCGCATCATCCCTACAAATCCCAATACGGACATAGCAGATAGCAAGCCTATCGTAGCTTTTCTTGTTCTTGGCGTCCTCTAGTAAAGTATAGCAGATTTGCTTACACATGTTTTTGTCTTGATTGTATAAGTAAATAGTGGAAAGGTTGAGTAGGATTGTCACTCGCAAGTCATGTAGATGTTGATAGTTTTTATAGACTTCCAAGCGTTGCAAGATTTTTTCAGTGATGAGATGGAGGTGTTCAATGGGAAAGCTGAAAAGGATGGTATTGAGGATTTTTAGGTCATTTTCATACCATGTATCTTGTTTTTCAATTTTTTCCCAAAGTTTTGTGACAGTCTGTTTCACTTGGTTTGACAGTTGCTCTGTACCATGTTGACGGATATGAATGACAATTTCCAACATATCTCTGATTTCTTCTATGGGCAGGTCGTGGTGGGTTTTGAGATAGTCTTGGCATTTTTGAAATAGTTTTTCGAGTTCACTAGTCCCTAGGGTTGAGCTCATATTGAGATAGGTTTGCATGATTTCTGTTCGTTGGCTCGGTTGATAGAGGTGGCAGATATAGTCAAACTCTTCAAAACTCATATTGATTTGCCGGAGAAGAAACTCCATATTTTCATATTTGGGAGTTGCTTTACCACTTTCAATTTTTGATAAGCTGGTTCTTGAGAGAACCTCCCCACAGACCTCTTCTTGGGTCAATCCTTTTGATTCACGTATTTCTTTATAGACCTTTCCAAAATCATAACGCATAATTTTCTCCTTTTCGTGAAAAAAGTTAACAAATAATAAAATCCAATTAAAAATATTGTATCATAGTAACAGAAATAGTAAAAAAGAAAACTCAAATAGTGTGTGAAAAAAGTTAACTAATTTTAAAATAGAGTAAAGAAGAGGTATACTATAGATACGAAATACAGATAGGAGGGAAAGAGTATGAATAAAAAAGTTTTTCGTTTTTTAGTTATTCTTGCTTTCTTATTCAGCATTGCTACGGTTTTCCCATGGAAATGGCCGATGTGATGAGTTTCTTTTTAATAAAGAAAGAAGTTGCATCCAATGGGGAATCCTAAATAATATATAATAGGGCAGCTAAAATTATATTTTGAAATTGGTCTTATAGAGATTGAATAGAATAACCGATAAACTGGGGGTAGAAAGATATTTAAAACAATAAAATATACAGTAACGGTTTGTACTGTTTTAGCCTATATTATTTGGTTTTGGATGAGGATAAAATTAACTGATTTAATTGGACTTGTTATTGTAACACTGATGATTGAAAATTTTATTTTTTATTTTTTCAATGATAAAAAGAAAAAATAGTAATTTCTCTTGTTTACTAAAGTTAATAATCTAAATTTACCTCATCTCAATTAGCTAAATTTAATGTAGCTGTTGTTGTAGCAGGAGTAGCATTAAATGCTATCTCTTGTTGGGGAACTTAGTTCGCATATAGTAGGAAAAGTATTTTATAGTAGATTGAATTAGGAAGAGACAACATAATTAAGATATTCGTATTGCTTTTTAGCTATTCTCTAAAAAGCAATACGTCTTGTTCTAATTTCAATATACTATGATATAAGTTATCCCTACCCTATGTTGGTTAGATTAAGTCGTGAATCAGGAGGTTAAGTGATGAACTACAATGTAAAATATCTCTTATCAGGAATATTTATTATAGTCTTTATATATTTTCTAGTCTGGATGCGTTATTTTAATCAGAAGAAGGAAGAAGCGCATTCGGATGTGTCTTTTGAAGCGAGGTTAGATAGTGAGGTCAAGGCCTTATATAAACAACTAGGATTGGGTGAGGAACCTAACTATTTCTTAGCTTATCGCTACTTACACCCTTGGTTTAATCTAGCGATTTTACCACCAACAGTTGAAATTTTCTTAACTAAAATAGCGCTGGTGATGGTAACTCCAGATGAACTACTGATAAGAAATATTGGGAATGGGATGACTTTCACAAGTGAGCATCATCGTGATTTGCGACAAGGACTTATCCGCATTCCAAAATCAGAGATAAAAGAATTTGAGATTCGCAACTGGAAAAATGTTTTTATATTGGGCGATTTTTTGACAATTAAAACAAGCCAACATAGTTATTATTTACAGGTTAGAGATGATGGACTTCAAAAAGGAAGTCTTTCTGCCAAACATTTCTCAGACTTGAAGAGCCAAGATTTTCTCGGATTGTTGACAGATAAAAGAACATTCTGATATACAATTGCTCAAAAAGCTAATCTCTGAACGTTCAAAAATTCAAAAACCACACAGTGCTTCTTTCAGCTTGATTGTATTCAAAACTGGAATCACTGTGTGGTTTTATTTAGAAGTTAGTTTACGAACAAGTTTATTTTATAAATAAGATAATAAGCAGTAGAGGTATTGAGGTATAAATTATCCTCATTTTAAACAATTATATATGTATTTACAGAGAGGCTGGTAGATTATCAGCCTCTTTCTTGTCTTCTTCAACCAAGCATGTTATAATGAATACTGCTCAAGCGACCTTCAATCGTTAAGCACACACGACCTTCAATCGTGAATAAACGAATAGATGGGAGACTTACCATGAGTGATAACTCTAAAACACGTGTTGTTGTGGGGATGAGTGGTGGTGTTGATTCGTCGGTGACGGCTCTCTTGCTTAAAGAGCAGGGTTACGATGTGATCGGTATCTTCATGAAGAACTGGGATGACACAGATGAAAACGGCGTCTGTACGGCGACCGAAGATTACAAGGATGTGGCTGCGGTGGCAGACCAGATTGGCATTCCCTACTACTCTGTCAATTTTGAAAAAGAGTACTGGGACCGCGTTTTTGAGTATTTCCTAGCGGAATACCGTGCAGGGCGTACGCCAAATCCAGATGTCATGTGCAACAAGGAAATCAAGTTCAAGGCCTTTTTGGACTATGCCATGACCTTGGGGGCAGACTATGTAGCGACTGGGCACTATGCCCGTGTAGCGCGTGATGAGGACGGGACAGTTCACATGCTGCGTGGCGTGGACAATGGCAAGGATCAAACCTATTTCCTCAGCCAACTTTCTCAAGAACAACTCCAAAAAACTATGTTCCCTCTGGGGCATTTGGAAAAGCCTGAAGTTCGCAGACTAGCAGAAGAAGCAGGACTTGCGACTGCCAAGAAGAAAGACTCGACAGGGATTTGCTTTATCGGAGAAAAGAACTTTAAAAACTTCCTCAGCAACTACCTACCAGCTCAGCCTGGTCGCATGATGACTGTGGATGGTCGCGATATGGGCGAGCATGCAGGCCTTATGTACTATACAATCGGTCAGCGTGGCGGACTCGGTATCGGTGGACAACACGGTGGTGACAATGCTCCTTGGTTCGTTGTTGGAAAAGACCTGAGCAAGAATATCCTCTATGTCGGTCAAGGTTTCTACCATGATTCACTCATGTCAACCAGCCTAGAGGCCAGTCAGGTTCACTTTACTCGTGACATGCCAGAGGAATTTACGCTAGAATGTACGGCTAAATTCCGCTACCGTCAGCCTGACTCTAAGGTGACAGTACATGTCAAGGGAGACAAGGCAGAGGTCATCTTTGCGGAACCGCAACGTGCGATAACGCCAGGACAGGCTGTCGTCTTTTACGATGGCGATGAGTGTCTAGGGGGTGGTTTGATTGACAATGCCTACCGTGACGGACAGGTTTGTCAGTACATATAGATTGACAAATTTTCTTAATTTGCTACAATAATAAGAGCAATAGGAATGATGGTCAAAGCTCATGGATGTTGCAGGCTTTTTTGTCCTGCACTTCTTTGGAGTTTTGACTGTTTTTGTGTCGTTTAGAGGAAAGGACAAAAATGACTCAACAAGACTTTCGGACAAAAGTGGGAAATACGGTTTTTGGCGTTCGGGCGACAGCCTTGATTCTCCAAAATCGCAAGCTCCTAGTCACCAAAGATAAGGGCAAGTATTATACTATTGGCGGTGCAATTCAAGTCAATGAAAGCACAGAAGACGCAGTAGTTCGTGAAGTGAGGGAAGAATTAGGTGTCCGAGCTCAAGCTGGGCAACTAGCTTTCGTGGTTGAAAATCGTTTTGAACAAGACGGTGTTTCCTATCACAATATCGAGTTTCATTATTTGGTGGACTTACTTGAGGACGCCCCATTGACCATGCAGGAAGATGAAAAATCGCAGCCCTGTGAATGGATTGACTTGGATCAGCTCCAGAATATCCAGCTAGTTCCAGCCTTTTTAAAAACAGCCCTACCAGAATGGGACGGCCAACTAAGACACATTCATCTTGAGGAATAGGAGAGAAACATGACTTATAATTTTACAGAAGAATACGATATTATTGTAATTGGTGCGGGACACGCTGGGGTAGAGGCTTCCTTGGCTGCTAGCCGTATGGGCTGTAAGGTCTTGCTTGCGACCATCAACATTGAAATGCTGGCTTTCATGCCATGTAATCCCTCTATCGGTGGTTCTGCCAAGGGAATTGTTGTGCGTGAGGTCGATGCCCTCGGTGGCGAAATGGCCAAAACCATTGACAAGACTTACATCCAGATGAAGATGCTCAACACGGGGAAGGGTCCAGCCGTTCGTGCCCTTCGTGCGCAGGCTGACAAGGAGCTTTACTCTAAGGAAATGCGCAAGACGGTTGAAAATCAAGAGAATCTGACCCTTCGTCAGACCATGATTGATGAGATTTTGGTGGAAGACGGCAAGGTTGTCGGTGTGCGTACAGCGACCCATCAAGAATATGCTGCCAAGGCCGTTATCGTGACTACAGGGACTGCACTACGTGGGGAAATCATCATCGGAGACCTCAAGTACTCATCAGGACCTAACCACAGCCTAGCTTCGATTAACCTAGCTGATAACCTCAAGGAATTGGGCCTCGAAATTGGTCGTTTCAAGACAGGAACCCCTCCACGTGTCAAGGCTTCTTCTATCAATTACGATGTGACAGAAATTCAGCCAGGGGACGAAGCGCCTAATCACTTCTCATACACTTCACGTGATGAGGATTATGTCAAGGACCAAGTGCCATGCTGGTTGACCTATACCAATGGAACCAGTCATGAGATTATCCAAAACAACCTCCACCGTGCGCCTATGTTTACAGGTGTTGTCAAGGGAGTGGGGCCTCGTTACTGTCCGTCGATTGAAGACAAGATTGTACGCTTTGCGGATAAGGAGCGCCACCAACTATTCCTTGAGCCAGAAGGGCGCAATACAGAGGAAGTTTATGTCCAAGGTCTATCAACTAGTCTGCCTGAGGATGTCCAGCGTGAGCTGGTTCATTCTATCAAAGGTTTGGAAAATGCTGAAATGATGCGGACAGGTTATGCCATTGAGTATGACATGGTCTTGCCACACCAGTTGCGTGCGACTCTGGAAACCAAGAAAATCTCCGGACTTTTCACTGCTGGTCAGACAAATGGAACATCAGGATACGAAGAGGCAGCAGGCCAAGGGATTATAGCTGGGATCAATGCGGCTTTGAAAGTCCAAGGCAAGCCTGAGTTGATTTTGAAGCGTAGTGACGGTTATATTGGGGTCATGATTGATGACTTGGTGACCAAGGGAACCATTGAGCCTTATCGTCTTTTGACCAGTCGTGCTGAATACCGTCTCATTCTCCGTCATGACAATGCCGATATGCGTTTAACAGAGATGGGACGCGAGATTGGCCTTGTGGATGATGAACGCTGGGCTCGTTTTGAAATCAAGAAAAATCAATTTGACAAAGAGATGAAGCGCCTAGACAGTATCAAACTCAAGCCAGTCAAGGAAACCAATGCCAAGGTTGAGGAGATGGGCTTCAAGCCATTGACAGATGCGGTGACAGCAAAGGAATTCCTTCGCCGTCCAGAAGTTTCTTACCAAGATGTGGTGGCCTTCATCGGACCAGCTGCAGAAGACTTGGATGACAAGATTATCGAATTGATTGAAACAGAAATCAAGTACGAAGGCTATATTTCCAAAGCCATGGACCAGGTTGCCAAGATGAAACGCATGGAAGAAAAACGCATTCCAGTCAATATCGATTGGGATGACATTGATTCTATCGCGACAGAAGCCCGTCAGAAGTTCAAACTCATCAATCCAGAAACCATCGGCCAAGCCAGCCGTATTTCGGGAGTAAACCCAGCAGATATTTCTATTTTGATGGTGTATTTGGAAGGTAAAAATCGTAGTATTTCTAAAACTCTTCAAAAATCAAAATGATACGTCGTCGGCTTCTTACGAATGAGTTCAAAGCTTGGCTTTGATTCATCTCCAGCCTCCCATAGTTCCCCGAACTATGGGAGCTAACTTAAGTTATGCTTTCGCCTAGCCTTCTAGTCTGATTTCGATTTTTATTGAGTTTTAATCTAAAAAGAAAGCATAGAGAAAAACAGCTCCGAAGACGGGGCTGTTTTCTTGCTTTATTCTTCATCTGGTGTGAGAATCATAGGGATGATAATCGGTTCACGTTCTGTATTTTCATAGAGGAAGGGGCGAATAGCGTTGACAATGGCACCGTTGACGGATTGTACGCTGGCGTCCTTGTTTTTCAGTGCGATACGAATTGCATTGAAGAGGATACGCTGGCTTTGGCGAATCAGGTCGCCAGACTCTCTCATGTAGACAAAGCCTCGGCTGAGGATGTCTGGACCAGACAGAATCATCTGCGATTTGAAGTCAACAGTTGCGACTGCCAGAACGACACCGTCTTCAGATAGATCACGACGATCTTTGAGGACAGCTGCGCCGATTTCACCGATACGATTTCCATCGACATAG
Source organism: Streptococcus mitis (assembly GCF_001579035.1). Taxonomy (GTDB): domain Bacteria; phylum Bacillota; class Bacilli; order Lactobacillales; family Streptococcaceae; genus Streptococcus; species Streptococcus mitis_J. Next base: position 177,279 of record NZ_KQ970285.1, read on the forward strand.
ATATCTTGGGCGTTGAAATGACCTGCGATACGAGCAGAATCTGCGGTAAGTGCAAGCACATCACCATTGCTCATGATAAAGATATTGTCCTTCTCAACACCAGTATCTACTGCTAGTCCAGCGTGGACTTTTTGCATGCGGTATTCACCGTGGACAGGCATGAAGTATTTTGGCTTAATCAAGCGGAGCATAAGTTTTTGCTCTTGCTGGCCACCGTGTCCAGATGTATGGATATTGTTAACCTTACCGTGGATAACTTCGACACCAGCTTCTGAAATGATGTTGATCAGCTTGTTGACGCTAGTAGTGTTTCCAGGGATTGGACTAGAAGAGAAGATAACCGTATCGCCTGGTTGGAGTTGCACCTGACGGTGGGTTCCGTTGGCGATACGAGAGAGGGCTGCCATAGGCTCGCCCTGACTACCTGTACAGAGGATAAGAATCTCGCCTGCAGGGTAGTCTTTGATTTCATTTGGCTCGATAAAGGTTCCCTTAGGAGCTTTGATGTAGCCAAGCTCGATTCCGTTAACAATGGCCTTTTCCATCGAACGACCAAAGACCGCAATCTTGCGTCCAGTCTTAACAGCAGCTTCTGTTGCTTGTTGGAGACGGAAGATATTTGAGGCAAAGGATGCAAAGATGATACGTCCTTCAATACCTTGGATAATCTTCATGATGGACTGACCAACGACTTTTTCAGAGTTGGTAAAGGTTGGCACTTCTGCATTTGTTGAGTCAGACAGGAGACAGAGCACGCCTTCTTCACCAAGAGCAGCCATACGGTGCAAGTCTGCAGGTTCTCCAACTGGAGTAAAGTCGAATTTAAAGTCACCTGTACAGACGATTTTCCCTTGAGGAGTATGAATGACAATCCCTAAAGGCTCTGGAATAGAGTGAGTCGTTCTAAAGAAAGTTGCCTTGAGATTTTTAAAGGTCAACTCAGTGTTGTGGTTGATTTCGTAAAGTTTGGCGTTGCGCAAGAGGCCGTGTTCTTCGAGTTTCCCACGGATCAAAGCCAAGGCAAGTGGTCCAGCATAGATAGGGACATTTGCTTGCTTGAGCAGGAAAGGAATCCCACCGATGTGGTCCTCGTGTCCGTGTGTGATTAAAACAGCCTTGACGCGGTCGATATTGTCCACGATGTATGAGTAGTCAGGAATGACATAGTCGATACCCAGCAAGTCATCTTCTGGGAATTTAATCCCAGCATCGACGATGATAATCTCATCTTGGTATTCAATTCCGTAAGTGTTTTTCCCGATTTCTCCCAGACCACCGATGGCAAAAACGCCGACTTCTTCAGGTTTAAGAGTATAGGCCATATTAGAACTCCGTGATTTCGAAGGCGCCAGTTTCTTTTTCGTAATCTAGCAATTTGTCAGACAAGAGTTCGATATACTCGATATTGTACTCTGGGCGATTTTCTTCGACAAGTTGGCGAGCAGCGATACGACCCTCAAGTTCTGAGCTGGCATCGATGTCTAGGTAAAGTGCGCGTGTTGTTTCACGGCGTGGGCTACGTTCTTTTGTTTCTTGATAAAAAACTTTGTAAATCATATAGTTCCTTTCTATTTTACAGGTCAGCTTATTCCAAACTTTTAGCAGAGATTTGCTTGATTTCATTCCATTTTGTGTCTAGATTGACCTTGATTCGTTACAATTATTTCAATTATACCACAAAATGAAAAATTAGTAAAAGACGGAAACGAGAAAGTCACAGGTCAGCTTCTTTAGTAAGCGCTTGCAAAAATAAAGAAAGTGTGTTATATTGACAACGGGAGTGAAATTTATTGCTTGTCATAATTCCATATAGTTTTAAGTCAAGGAGGTTGCCCTATGTATAACTTATTTGCTTTTGCTATCGGAGCTCGCTTGGTAGCTTTTATTGTTTTTGTTGCTTGCGTTTATGGAGGGAATCTTCTATTTGCCAAACTGGAACGACGACAAACCAAGTTCTTGTGGAAAATTACCTTTGTGACTCTCTACTCGCTTTTTCTCCTCCTCGTAACCTATGTCGTTTGGTTTGTATTTTACTTTGGATTAAATGCTTAGATGCCCCGCTTATGCTGGGGCTTTTTGTTTGGGGATATATAGATAGTAGATTTACGATACGAAAAATTCCACCCCATCTATCAAGATGAGGTGATCTTTGCATTTTTCTAAAATGACATGACAGTGGAATTTTCAGAGCTTATTATTTTTATGGGAGTCATTGTTCTGCTCAAAAATAGAGTTGAAGCATAAAAATAAAACAATACAAACAGATAGATCAATTGGTAAAGGGATAGTAGTAATGTTTAAATCATTGAGAATACTGAGCAAACTGTAAGAGATGAAGATAATAAAATTTATCCTTCTAAAAATGTGTCTTTTATCTAGCATGACTTACCAAACTTTTTACGAAGGTCTTTCCCGATAGTATAACCTGCCATAAATAAAGCGATACCAACACCTACACCAAAGCCACCCTTTATTTCTTGCAATTCCTTATTAGAAATTTCACGATAGTTGTTCAAATCTTTCATCATATTAATCTCCTCCTAAAAAATAACCAGCTGCCAAACCAGAACCTATAAGT
>NZ_KQ970285.1:180204-200432 GCF_001579035.1 Streptococcus mitis
CAGCTGCCAAACCAGAACCTATAAGTGCTGTTCCACCTGCAATAGCTTTCCAAGATACTGCTACTCCAAAGATAACCAAGGGAGCGAGACCGCCATCAATATCTGATAATTCATTTTCAGATAGGGATAAAAATTGATTGTCAAGAACGTCAAAATTTGTCATTGAACTTTCCTCCTTTTTTCTTGTTCACTTTTATATTCGTAAAAGAAAAGGAAAAGTGAAGATTTTTTTGAATTTTATTTGCGAATTATTTTTTGTTTAAGTATAGGCTTTTTTGTTTGAGGATAAAGAAAATTCCCATGTGCCAGCTTTTGTAGTATAATAGTAAGCAGACAAAAAGATAGGAATGTGTTATGAAAGTATTAGCTTTTGATACGTCCAGCAAGGCTCTTTCTCTCGCTATTTTAGAGGACAAGCAGGTTCTTGCTGAGACTACTATTAACATCAAGAAAAATCACAGTATTACCCTCATGCCTGCCATCGATTTTTTGATGGCAAGTTTGGATTGGACGCCCAAGGATTTGGACCGAATCGTGGTGGCAGAAGGGCCAGGTAGCTACACAGGCTTGCGAATTGCGGTAGCAACTGCCAAGACTTTGGCTCACACTCTGAACATCGAGTTGGTTGGTATGTCTAGCCTCTTGGCTCTGGTGCCATACCAACAAGAAGGCTTGTTCGTTCCTTTGATGGATGCGCGTCGCAACAATGTTTATGCAGGATTTTATGAAAATGCCAAACCTGTCATGCCAGAAGCGCACCTGCCCTTTGAGCGAGTGATTGAGCTAATCAAGGGTGCTAGTCAGGTAACCTTTGTCGGAGAAGTTGGTCCCTTTGTTGAGCAGATTCAAGAGCATTTACCAAGGACTAATTACAAAGAAACCTTGCCTAATGCAGCTAATCTTGCTCTTTGGGCTTGGGATAAGGAAGCAGAATCTTTGCACGACTTTGTGCCAAATTATCTCAAACGTGTTGAGGCTGAGGAAAACTGGCTTAAGAACCATACCGAGTCTGGTGAGTCTTACATTAAACGACTATGATAGAGATCAAACGAATCCAACAGCAACCTGACTTGGCTCAAGCCATCTACGCTGTCATGGCAGCTGTTTACCCAGTCAGCCCTTGGACGCTGGAACAAATCCAAGCAGATCTGTCCCAAGACCAGACTTGGTATGTTCTGGCTTATGATGGGGCAGAAGTGATTGGCTTTCTAGCTGTTCAGGAGAATCTTTTTGAGGCAGAAGTCTTGCAAATCGCTGTTAAAGGAACCTATCAGGGTCAGGGAATTGCATCAGCCTTGTTTGCGACACTGCCGACAGATAAGGATATTTTCCTCGAAGTCAGAAGGTCGAATCATCGAGCGCAAGCATTTTACAAGAAAGAAAAGATGGCGGTCGTCGCTGAGCGAAAGGCCTACTACCATGATCCAGTCGAGGACGCCATTATCATGAAGAGAGAAATAGATGAAGGATAGATATATTTTAGCATTTGAGACATCCTGTGATGAGACCAGTGTCGCCGTCTTGAAAAACGACGATGAGCTCTTGTCCAATGTCATTGCTAGTCAAATTGAGAGTCACAAACGTTTTGGGGGCGTAGTGCCTGAAGTAGCCAGTCGTCACCATGTCGAGGTCATTACAGCCTGTATCGAGGAGGCTCTGGCAGAAGCAGAGATTACAGAAGAGGACGTGACAGCTGTGGCTGTTACCTATGGACCAGGCTTGGTCGGAGCCTTGCTAGTTGGCTTGTCAGCTGCTAAGGCCTTTGCTTGGGCACATGGACTTCCACTTATCCCTGTTAACCACATGGCTGGTCACCTCATGGCCGCTCAGAGCGTGGAGCCTTTGGAGTTTCCCTTGCTAGCCCTCTTGGTCAGTGGTGGACACACAGAGTTGGTTTATGTTTCTGAGGCTGGTGACTACAAGATTGTTGGAGAAACGCGAGATGACGCGGTTGGTGAGGCTTATGATAAGGTCGGCCGTGTCATGGGCTTGACCTATCCTGCCGGTCGTGAGATTGACGAGCTAGCTCATCAGGGACAGGATATTTATGATTTCCCTCGTGCCATGATTAAGGAAGATAATCTGGAGTTTTCATTCTCAGGTTTGAAATCTGCCTTTATCAATCTTCACCACAATGCCGATCAAAAGGGAGAGAGCTTGTCAACAGAGGACTTGTGTGCATCCTTCCAAGCAGCTGTCTTGGATATTCTTATGACAAAAACTAAGAAGGCTTTGGAGAAATACCCTGTTAAAACCCTAGTCGTAGCTGGTGGCGTGGCTGCCAATAAAGGCCTCAGAGAACGCCTAGCAGCCGAAATCACAGATGTCAAGGTTATCATCCCGCCCCTACGCCTCTGCGGAGACAATGCAGGAATGATTGCCTATGCCAGCGTCAGCGAGTGGAACAAAGAAAACTTCGCAGGCTTGGACCTCAATGCTAAACCAAGTCTCGCTTTTGATACTATAGAATAAAGAGTCAGCTTAAGGCTGGCTTTTTTGTCCTCTTAAATGTCAGAATATTTTGACAAAACTATAAAAATAATGATATAATATGCAAAAGCTAGGAGGTGGTAAGATGATCGAGAGAATGGAATTGGGAGAATTTTACAAGGAGTTGCGCTTGGCTAGAAAGCTCAAGCAGTCAGATGTGGCTTGTGCTGGACTAACAGCTTCTCAGCTGTCCAAGTTCGAATTAGGGCAGTCTATGCTATCTGCGGACAAGCTAATCCTAGCTATTCAAGGAATCAATATGAATTTTGATGAGTTTGGGCACAAGCTCAACAACTATCAAGAATCTCCACATATGCAGATTGGTAGGAGGGTTGTGGATCGCTTTGCCCACCAAGATATAGCTGGCTTAGAGCAACTGTTGGAGGAAGTCGAGCAAGGACGGATGGCAGAGACCTATCGTTGTTTGAATGCCATTGTGATTAAAAATGCTATTCATTCCTTAGATAAAAATTATCCCCTAGCAGAGGAGGATAGCGAGTTTTTGACCACTTATCTCTATGCTATTGAGTCTTGGACCTGGTTTGAACTCTACCTTTTTTGCAATACTATGCCCTTCTTGAGTAACCAAGATTTGATATTTTTATCAACTTCTTTACTTGAGAAATCCAAAGAATTTAAAGAGTTAGTACACAATCGATTGTATATGAAGCAAGGGCTCTTAAATATCTTATCAGAACTCATGGAGCGAAAACTTTTCTCCTACATCCCAATCTTCGAAGCCGAGTTGGAGAACATGTTGCGTCCGTACGATGTTTTTGAGAAAGTATCGTGGCAATTTTTAAAGAAAATGAGTGTCTTTCTTCAAACTAAAGGAAGCAATCAAAAAGAGATTGAACACTTTATCCAATCTCTGCAAGTATTAGAAAATCCACAATTAACAGCTCTATTCGAATTGCGCTTGCAGCAATACAAAGAACTTATCGATTAGTTAGAAATGGCAAAATGATAATAATATCAGCAACGATTGTCAATAATGTTAAAATTTGTTTCTTCATAGTTGCTCCACTCCTTAATTAGTAATAACTTTATTATACCAGGGAAATAATCAAATTCACCAAAATCGCAAATCTGAAATTTCTATAAGCAAAAATGTCAAATATGCGATTTTCTGAAATAAGGCAATTTCTGTGTTATACTGTCCTTGTAAAGTACTTGAAGCAAATCCTAGGTCGCAGAAGTGGTTTACAAATGAAGATAATTGGATGTTAAATTTACAATTTGCAGAAACAATGGAATTGACAGAAGCTGAGTTGGAGAAGATTTACGGTGAAGATCTTGTGTATGTTGGTACTATCCCAGGCGGTGGAAGTTGGGGAGGCTTAGGAACACCTTGGTCGATTATTGATCACTGGAAGAGAAATTTTAACCATGATTCTTCCACTGTTAACCGTCGTCGTTGATATTTAAAGCCCTTGCCTTTGTTTGGGTTAGGGCTTTCTTTATTTCGTAATATAGGAGAAAATAGGATGAAAAAGATAATCTCACACTATTACTTGTTTATAGCCATTTTACTTGTCATTGCTGACCAGTTCTTCATTCGTTTGCTTTTACATAGCGACTTGGTAGTTGGTCTATCTGACTTTGGCTATTATCTGTCGGATATGATGTTGAATTTTCTTGTGGTTTTATTTGCTCTTATTGCTATGATTTGGTCGGGGAAATGGCAGAAAATCAATAGTAGAAAGTTTAAAGGATCCTATCTTTTCTATTCCTTCCTAGCTCTGCTTGCTTTTGTTGCTTGGAATTTTGTCACCTTTTTTCTTTTCCCACCTACTAGAAATGAAATTGCTTATCAACTGGATGTTCCTACTTTTACGGGAGCTACAGCATTTTTGATGTATTTTTTCTATCCTGTGATTGCAGGTCCCATTTTTGAAGACATGATTTATCGTGGATTGGTGATGACTGCTCTGGAGAAAGGGAAGAAGTGGGGACTGGATGTGCTTGGCTCAGCTATATTATTTGGAATTTTGCACATTAGTAATCACGGTTGGGTTTTGACAGACTTTTTCGTATATATGGGTGGCGGTCTCATATTTGCAGTCTTGTTTAGAGTAACCAAGTCCATTTATTGGCCTATTGGGTTGCATATAGTCTACAATGGCATTGGTCAAATTTTACCGTTGCTGTAATTTTGGTTGTTAGTAGTATCGCGATCTATCCTTGGGAAAAATTCCCATTTGAATTTAAAAAGGAGTTATAATGAAAGTATTTCTTCAAAATAGAGATTTTAGGCAATTAACTGTCAACCAGTGGATTTCAACGGTTGGGGATACGATTTTTTATCTGGCCTTTTTGAATTATGTGGCAGATGCGTCTTTTGCCCCTTTGGCGATTTTACTTATCACGATTTCAGAAACCCTTCCCCAAGTTCTACAAATCTTTCTGGGAGTTTTGGCGGATTTTCAACATCATCGTGTCCTAAAATATACAATTATTAGTTTTGCAAAATTTTTGCTTTACTCTATAGTGTCCCTATCGCTTTCAGGGCAGTCTTTCTCCTTGTTGCTAGTAGCATTTATTTGTCTGATTAACCTCTTGTCTGACACATTGAGCTATTTTTCAGGCGCCATGCTCACTCCGATTTTCATTAGAATTATTGGGCAAGACCATCTGGCAGAAGCTATTGGATTTAAACAGTCAACTGTTAGTTTAGTGAAAACAATCAGTAATATTTTAGGAGGAGTCTTATTAGGTATTCTATCCATCCAGTTTATTTCCTTACTGAACGCTCTTACCTTTTTAATCGCATTTTTAGGTATCCTATTCATAAAAAATGACCTCTTGAAAGTAGAAAAAACGATTAGCTATCAAGAAGGACTCTCTGTAAAATCCTTTTGCCAGCATTTGGTCCAGTCATCGAAATTGATATGGAAGATGAATCAGGTACTCTTAGTTTTGTTTATTATCTCTATTAGTCAAGCAGTGATAAATGTTACAGTTCCTGTCTCTACTCTGTTTTTGAGGAATCAGCCTTTTTTAAATTTACAAACAGGTCAATCTCTTGCCTTGTTATCCACCATGGATCTGTCAGCCCTTATTGTCGGAAGTCTTGTGAGTGGCTATTTGAAAAATACGATTTCTATAAAAACAGCTCTCTATGCCTCACTTGTCATCCAGTTGCTTCTTCTAGTAGGATTTGCCACAGTTCGTTTTGACTGGATTCTCATCTTTAGTGCCTTGGATGCCTTTTTCGCAGGTGTCCTCTCTCCTAGATTACAGGAACTCATTTTTAAACAAATACCTGAGGAGTCAATGGGAGCAGTTCAATCCTCTATCGGTGCTATTACGGTTGTTTTACCTAGCTTATTTACAATAGCTTTGGTAACCATTGCTACTAGCTTTGGAACTCTGGCAGTTAGCTTTGTTTTATTGGTATTTCTTCTAGTTGCCTTTTTCATGCTCCTGAATATCCGTGAAAGTATATAGCGGAGAATTTGTATAATATATGTTTGAGACTGGATTGCCAGTCTTTTTATGATGGTCAAAATCAGCAGACTTTTTTCTCTTTCCTGAATGTGTTATAATAGTCCATGCTATGGCTGGAGTCTTTTCAGCCCATTTATTAAGACAATATGAGGAGAAAGATGAAAGAAAAAGGATTTTGGGAGGGAGTGCAGGCAGCCATGCCAACGGCCCTTGGTTATGTCAGTATCGGACTGGCCTGTGGGATTATCGGTGCGCCCTATGTGACACCTGTTGAGATGGGCTTGATGAGCCTCTTTGTTTATGCTGGGAGCGCCCAGTTTGCCATGTTGGCCCTGATTGCGGTTCAAGCGCCTGTGGCAGCTATTGCTATGACGGTCTTTTTGATCAATTTGCGTCTCTTTTTGCTGAGCTTGCATGCATCGACCTATTTCCGTCATACTAGTCTCTGGCACAATATCGGTATGTCTAGTATCTTGACAGATGAGACTTATGGTGTTTTGATGGGCGAATTGGCCCATACAGACAAGGTCAATCCTATGTGGATGCACGGAAACAATCTCAACAGCTATGTGGCTTGGTTTGTGGGGACAGTTGTCGGAACGGCTCTAGGTGGCCTGCTACCAAATCCAGAAATCTTTGGTTTAGATTTTGCCTTGGTTGGGATGTTCATTGGGATTTTTGCTTCGCAATTCCAGATTATGCAAAGACGGATTCCTGTCCGCAATCTGCTCATTATCCTAGCAGTTGTTGCGGTATCCTTCTTTTTACTCTTGACAGTGGTGTCTCAGTCGCTAGCTGTTCTGTTTGCGACCTTGCTAGGTTGTACAATGGGGGTGGTTTTAGATGGTCAGTAAGTATCTTTTGTTAGCAGTTATTTTCTCTGGTCTTGTGACCTGGATTCCCCGTATAATTCCCTTCATCTTGGTCAAGTATAAGGGTTTGCCTGCAATCGTTGAGCGTTTTTTGAAATTTTTGCCCGTTTCCATTATCTTTGCCTTGATTCTTTCAAGCGTAGTGACAGGTAAGGTTGGAAGCTTTCCTCAAATCAAATGGCTGGACTTTTTAGCAGTCTTTCCAACAGCTTGGTTAGCTTTTCGCTACCGCAATCTAGTCGGAACAGTTCTCTTTGGAGTAGTCTTGATTGCCGTCTTGCGTTTGGTCTTTTAATACTCTTCGAAAATCTCTTCAAACCACGTCAGCGTCGCTTTACCGTAGGTATATGTAACTGACTTCGTCAGTCTTATCTCCAACCTCAAAACAGTGTTTTGAGCAACCTACGGCTAGCTTCCTAGTTTGCTCTTTGATTTTCATTGAGTATAAATCAGCCATAAAGAAAACCTATCACAGAGATAGATATCATATAATGGCGTAAATGGTCTTTTTCTGTTAAGATTATAAGGTATTTTATTTTGGAGGAAATGACATGAAAAAAATCGTTAAATATTCATCTCTTGCTGCTCTAGGGCTTATTGCTGCAGGTGTGCTTGCGGCTTGCTCAGGTGGTGCTAAGAAAGAAGGAGAAGCAGCTAGCAAGAAAGAAATCATCGTTGCAACCAATGGCTCGCCAAAACCATTTATCTATGAAGAAAATGGCGAATTGACTGGTTACGAGATTGAAGTGGTTCGCGCTATCTTTAAAGACTCTGACAAGTATGATGTCAAGTTTGAAAAGACAGAATGGTCAGGTGTATTTGCTGGTCTTGACGCTGACCGTTACAATATGGCTGTCAACAATCTTAGCTACACTAAAGAACGTGCGGAAAAATACCTTTATGCCGCACCAATTGCCCAAAACCCTAATGTCCTTGTAGTGAAGAAAGACGACTCTAGCATCAAGTCTCTCGCTGATATCGGTGGAAAATCGACGGAAGTCGTTCAAGCCACTACATCAGCTAAGCAGTTAGAAGCATACAACGCTGAACACCCGGACAACCCAACTATCCTTAACTATACTAAGGCAGACTTCCAACAAATCATGGTACGTTTGAGCGATGGCCAATTTGACTATAAGATTTTTGATAAAATCGGTGTTGAAACAGTGATCAAGAACCAAGGTTTGGATAACTTGAAAGTCATTGAACTTCCAAGCGACCAACAACCGTACGTTTACCCACTTCTTGCTCAAGGTCAAGATGAGTTGAAATCATTTGTAGACAAACGCATTAAAGAACTCTACAAAGATGGCACGCTTGAAAAATTGTCTAAACAATTCTTCGGAGACACTTACCTACCGGCAGAAGCTGATATTAAATAATTTCTTGAAATCATCCATTCTGAATAAGATGGGTGATTTCTCAGTTTTTAGGGATATAGTTTTAAACTATATATCTGATTATCTAATAACAATTTGTGCAATTGAAGAAAGTATGAGATACTAGTACGGTATTATTTTTAAGGAGAAAGAATCATGAAAATTAAAAAATGGCTTGGCCTAGCAGCCCTTGCTACAGTCGCAGGTTTGGCTCTCGCAGCTTGCGGAAACTCAGAAAAGAAAGCAGACAATGCAACAACTATCAAAATTGCAACTGTCAACCGTAGCGGTTCTGAAGAAGCTCGTTGGGATAAAGTTCAAGAATTGGTTAAAAAAGACGGAATCACTTTGGAATTTACAGAGTTCACAGACTACTCACAACCAAACAAGGCAACTGCTGATGGCGAAGTAGACTTGAACGCTTTCCAACACTACAACTTCTTGAACAACTGGAACAAAGAAAACGGAAAAGACCTTGTAGCGATTGCTGATACTTACATCTCTCCAATCCGCCTTTACTCAGGTTTGAATGGAAGTGACAACAAGTACACTAAAGTAGAAGACATCCCAGCAAACGGAGAAATCGCTGTACCGAACGATGCTACAAACGAAAGCCGTGCGCTTTACTTGCTTCAATCAGCTGGCTTGATTAAATTGGACGTTTCAGGAACTGCTCTTGCAACAGTTGCTAATATCAAAGAAAATCCAAAGAACTTGAAAATCACTGAATTGGACGCTAGCCAAACAGCTCGTTCATTGTCATCAGTTGACGCTGCCGTTGTAAACAATACCTTCGTTACAGAAGCAAAATTGGACTACAAGAAAGCACTTTTCAAAGAACAAGCTGATGAAAACTCAAAACAATGGTACAACATCATCGTTGCGAAAAAAGATTGGGAGTCATCACCAAAAGCTGATGCTATCAAGAAAGTGATCGCAGCTTACCACACAGATGACGTGAAAAAAGTTATCGAAGAAACATCAGACGGTTTGGATCAACCAGTTTGGTAATAAGAAACAGGGAGGTGGGAGAGAGAATTCCACCTCTTGCTTTTGTATAGAGCATGGATTGTCAGGAAGAGTAGTTCATAGAAAGGTAGAGAGAATATGGTTTTTCCTAGCGAACAAGAACAGATTGAAAAATTTGAAAAGGATCATGTAGCCCAGCATTATTTTGAGGTTTTGCGTACCTTGATTTCTAAGAAATCAATCTTTGCCCAACGGGTGGGTCTCAAAGAAGTTGCCAACTATCTGGGTGAGATTTTCAAGCGTGTTGGGGCTGAAGTGGAGATTGATGAGACTTATACGGCTCCCTTTGTCATGGCGCATTTCAAGAGTTCGCGTCCAGATGCCAAGACCTTGATTTTCTATAACCACTATGACACTGTACCAGCGGATGGGGATCAGGTCTGGACAGAGGCTCCCTTTACGCTTTCAGTTCGCAATGGCTTCATGTATGGGCGTGGGGTTGACGATGATAAGGGTCATATCACAGCTCGTTTGAGTGCTTTGAGAAAATATATGCAGGACCATGATGATTTGCCTGTCAATATCAGTTTTATCATGGAGGGAGCGGAGGAATCGGCTTCGACAGACCTGGATAAGTATTTGGAAAAACATGCGGACAAACTCCGTGGCGCAGATTTATTGGTCTGGGAACAAGGAACCAAAAATGCTTTGGAACAGCTGGAAATTTCTGGTGGAAATAAGGGGATTGTGACCTTTGATGCCAAGGTAAAAAGTGCGGATGTCGATATCCATTCTAGTTATGGTGGGGTTGTGGAATCAGCTCCATGGTATCTCCTTCAAGCCCTGCAGTCTCTTCGTGCTGCAGATGGCCGTATCTTGGTTGAAGGCTTGTACGAAGAAGTACAAGAGCCAAATGAACGAGAAATGGCCTTGCTAGAAACTTATGGTCAACGAAACCCAGAGGAAGTTAGTCGGATTTATGGATTGGAGTTGCCTCTCTTACAGGAGGAGCGGATGGCCTTTCTAAAACGTTTCTTTTTTGAACCAGCCCTTAATATCGAAGGGATTCAGTCAGGTTATCAAGGACTAGGAGTCAAAACGATTTTGCCTGCAGAAGCCAGTGCCAAGCTAGAGGTTCGTCTGGTTCCGGGCTTAGAACCGCATGATGTTCTGGAAAAAATTCGGAAACAGCTAGACAAAAATGGCTTTGATAAGGTAGAATTATACTATACCTTGGGAGAGATGAGCTATCGAAGCGACATGAGCGCGCCAGCCATTCTCAATGTAATCGAGTTGGCCAAGAAATTCTATCCACAGGGCGTTTCAGTCTTGCCGACTACAGCTGGGACAGGGCCCATGCATACGGTCTTTGATGCCCTAGAGGTGCCAATGGTGGCCTTTGGTCTAGGAAATGCCAATAGCCGAGACCACGGTGGAGATGAAAATGTGCGAATCGCCGATTACTACACCCATATTGAATTAGTAGAGGAGCTGATTAGAAGCTATGAGTAGAGATATTATCAAGTTAGATCAGATCGATGTGACTTTTCATCAAAAGAAAAGAACCATCACAGCGGTCAAGGATGTGACCATTCACATCCAAGAAGGGGATATCTACGGAATCGTTGGATATTCTGGAGCAGGGAAATCAACCCTTGTACGGGTGATTAACCTCTTGCAAAAACCATCTGCAGGGAAAATTACCATTGATGACGATGTGATTTTTGATGGTAAGGTGACCTTGACGGCCGAGCAGTTGCGTCGTAAACGTCAGGATATTGGAATGATTTTCCAGCATTTCAATCTGATGAGCCAAAAGACGGCAGAGGAGAATGTAGCCTTTGCCCTTAAGCACTCTGGACTCAGCAAGGAAGAAAAGAAGGCTAAAGTAGCCAAGTTGTTGGACTTGGTTGGCTTGGCAGACCGTGCTGAAAACTACCCTTCACAACTATCTGGAGGGCAAAAACAGCGTGTAGCCATTGCGCGTGCCTTAGCCAATGATCCAAAAATCTTGATTTCAGATGAGTCTACTTCTGCCCTTGACCCTAAGACAACCAAGCAGATTTTGGCCTTGTTGCAAGATTTGAACCAAAAATTAGGCTTGACTGTTGTCTTGATTACGCATGAAATGCAGATTGTCAAAGACATTGCCAATCGTGTGGCAGTCATGCAGGACGGACATTTGATTGAAGAGGGTAGTGTCCTTGAAATCTTCTCAGACCCTAAACAACCCTTGACCCAAGACTTTATCTCAACAGCTACAGGTATTGACGAAGCCATGGTCAAAATCGAGAAGCAAGAAATCGTGGAACACTTGTCTGAAAACAGCCTTTTGGTGCAGCTCAAGTATGCAGGTGCTTCAACAGACGAGCCACTTTTGAATGAATTGTACAAGCGTTACCAAGTAACGGCTAATATCCTTTATGGAAATATCGAAATCCTCGATGGTACTCCTGTTGGAGAATTGGTGGTGGTCTTGTCAGGGGAAAAAGAAGCCTTGGCAAGCGCTCAAGAGGCCATCCGTCAGGCTGGTGTCCAGCTAAAAGTATTGAAGGGAGGACAGTAAGATGGAATCATTGATTCAAACCTATTTACCAAATGTTTATAAAATGGGCTGGGCTGGTCAAGCAGGCTGGGGAACAGCTATCTACTTAACCCTTTATATGACAGTTCTTTCCTTTATTATTGGAGGGTTCTTGGGACTGGTAGCAGGTCTCTTCCTTGTCTTGACAGCGCCAGGTGGTGTTTTGGAAAATAAGGTCGTCTTTTGGATTTTGGATAAGATTACCTCTATTTTCCGTGCGGTGCCATTTATCATTCTCTTGGCAGTCTTGTCACCCTTCTCACACCTAATCGTAGGGACAAGTATCGGGCCAAATGCGGCTATTGTACCCCTATCTTTTGCGGTCTTTGCCTTCTTTGCCCGTCAGGTGCAGGTTGTCTTGGCTGAGCTAGATGGTGGTGTCATTGAGGCGGCTCAAGCGAGCGGCGCGACCTTCTGGGATATTGTGGGTGTTTACCTATCAGAAGGTCTTCCGGATTTGATTCGTGTGACGACTGTGACCTTGATTTCCCTTGTTGGAGAAACAGCCATGGCGGGGGCAGTTGGAGCTGGTGGTATCGGTAACGTAGCCATTGCTTATGGATTTAACCGCTACAATCACGATGTGACCATCTTGGCAACTATTATTATCATTTTGATTATCTTTGCAATCCAATTCTTGGGAGACTTCTTGACTAAAAAATTGAGCCATAAATAAAAAAGAGCCGCCTGGCTCTTTTTTAGTAATCAGATTTTCTGTGCCAATTTTTTACTCAAGGCTTGTCCAAGCAAGGCACCCACTAGGGCTCCGATGACAACACTTGCGATAAATAGAAGGATGGTTCCAGGGTTTGGCGCAACCATGATACGGTCGATATATTCTTGGGATTTTCCTCTTGCTAGAAGGGTTGCCATATAGGCTTTGGGCGCAATCCACATGATTAGAATTGGTCCTGATGTGCTAAAGGCAAAGAGTATGAAAGAAAGGAAATTCTTAGTTTGGTCCTTGTATTTTCCGAGGTTAGCTACTGCATCTGCTAGCAGGCCACAGATAATTCCAGGAAGGAAGGCACCGGCACCGTGTTTAGTTCCCAAGAAAAAGAGAGCGATGACAAGGCCGATAGTGGTAATGGCTCCAAAGCGCGGAACTTTTGCGACTAGGATCATATAGACGCTACCGCCGACAAGGGCAGTAAAGGCAGGCGCATAAAACATGTTTCCAGTTTGGTCAAGGAGATTGCCCAAAAGGACACCAATCCCCATGCAGAGGAAGTAAAGAACTGCAAAAAGCAGTGTAGTTAAGATAGATTTTTTCATGAATTGTCTCCTGATCATTTTCTCACAATTCTCATTTTACCATGGTTTGATGGGATTGTAAATGGGACACAGCATCGAAGTTAATTAGTAGTTTATAAGATGTTAATAGTCAGGTATTTCGGAATTTGAAGGTATCAAGTCAAGTTTCGCAGAGCTTTTAAACAAACAACGTATTAAGGCTGCCCAGCAGCTCTTGCTTTCAACTAGTGACAGTATCGAAGATATTTGTTATGCTGTTGGTTACAGTAACCTTGGATATTTCTATAAAGTGTTCCGAAAATTGTGCGGAAAATCGCCGAAAGCCTACCGCAAACAGGTAGAAACGATACTGTAAGATTTGTATTCCTTTACAAAATGTGCTATAATAAAAATAATATTATTAGGAGGTTCTATCATGAAAAAGAAACCGATTTATCTATGGGTCTTGCTAATCTTGTCTGCCCTTATTTCAGCTACGTCTCTGTTTGGAATGTTGAGTCCCTTACCTAGCGAAGAAGTCCTTCGTGTTAGGCAGTCACATGTTGCGGGACTTAGTGCCCAGCAATTAGAAGACAACATCAATTACACCTATACAGTAGCAGAATCAACTCATTCTATTTTTAATATGGCCTTGATTGTGCTATCTGCTATTTTAGTTGTAGTAGCGATTGTCTTCCTTGTTCGTAAGAATTTGCAATATGCAAACTATACTTATGTCGGCTATGTTTTGCTAGCCATTATTGGTTCGATTTATGGCTATGTTAGTTTACAGGACGCTGTGCAGTTAGTTCACGATGAGACCATGCGTTTAGGGATAAGTGTTATTTCACAAGCCGTTAGCATTCTCTCTATTGTCATCAATGTTCTCTTCCTAGCCCTTGTCTTCTACAAGATATGGCGTCAACAAAAAGCCTTGGCAGAAGAAGCGGAAACAGAAGAAGTTGCTTAAGTATTGACAAAAAAGAACTATCAAGATACAATCTTGGTAGTTCTTTTTCGATAAAAAATAAAATCATGGAGGTACATATGAAGACAATTTCTTTAGTTTATATCAGTCTAAGCGGCAACACTGAAAGTTTTGTGACGCGCTTGAAAGACTATCTCTTGTCTCAGTACGAGGGAATTGAGGTTCAAAAGATTCATATCAAGGATTTGGTCAAGGAAGGTCACGATTTCTATGAAATGGACCATCCTTATGTTGCTTTTTTGCCGACTTACCTCGAAGGTGGGAATGGTGTGGATAACGGAGATGTCGAGATTTTGACAACACCAGTGAGGGATTTTATCGCCTATGGTGACAATGCTAGTAAGTGTTTTGGTGTGGTTGGCTCAGGAAATCGTAACTTTAATAACCAATACTGCCTGACAGCTAAGCAATACAGTCAACGCTTTGGCTTCCCTGTATTGGCTGACTTTGAAATGCGAGGCATGCTGGAAGATATCAAACGTGTCGCAGCGATTATCGCAGATTTGTATGAGTTGGAAAAGGAAAATTAAAGTCAATATAAGAGGCGCTTGGGATTTTTCAACTGTTTTTTGAATATAAACAGTCTTTGAGAACGTAAAAAAGCATAAGTTCAGGTCTTCAAAACCTTGTTCTTATGCTTTTTATCATAGAAATATTTGCTGCATTTTCTCTTGAAATGAAACCTTATACTCAATGAAAATCAAAGAGCAAACTAGGAAACTAGCCGCAGGCTGTACTTGAGTACGGCAAGGCGACGTTGACGTGGTTTGAATTTGATTTGCGAAGAGTATTATCTTCATCTCGCGCTTGTCAGTTAACCTGCTTTTCCGATTGCGAGTGCGTAGATAAAGAAGATGGCGAAGCCAAAGAGGAAAATCAATCCTGCAATGGCAAGGTGTTTGAGCCAAGAAGGAAGATTTTTGTTTTCACGCGTTACCAAGGCGTAGTTTAAAAGAGCGAAGAATGGTGTTGTCAGGAAAGAGCCAATCATGGCAAAGCGGAGCATGGTTGAAACCTGACCAGCGAAGAACTTGATAATGACGATACCGATGATAGCAGTGATGGTCATCCAGATGTTCAAAGATTTACGATTGTCTTCTTTTTGACTGATTAGCAGTCGTAGAGATTCCTGATTAACACGAGAATAGCCATCGATAACAGTAATAACTGTTCCAAAGATACACAGGAAGGCAATAAAGGTAATCAAGTAACGGGACCATTCGCCAAGAACAGAGGCATACATGCCCACGAATTGAGAGATGTATTTGGCCGAAGCAGCTTCAACCGCCTGCCCTGTAGGATACTGGATCAGTGCTCCCAGTGCCACAAAGAAGACGGCTAGGATAGCTGTTCCAATGTAACCAGTGTTAAAGTCAAACAGAGCGTCTTCTGTGTTAAAGTTGACGGTCTTTCTCTTTTCAGCAGACCAAAGTGAGTTGATAGCTGAAATTTCAATAGGAGCCGGCATCCACCCTAAGAGGGAAACGATGAAGGGGAGAGCTGCCATTTGCCAAGGTGTCTTTTCGACAAAATCAGAGCTGTATTCTGGATGCTTGATCGCCGCGATGATAACTGCAAGAACAGTTGCAATGGTTAAAGCTGACATGATCCATTTTGCCATGCCGTCTAAGAGTTTGTAGCCTCCGAAGAGTAGCATAGCCCAAATGACTGCAACGAGAATGAGGGACCATTGAGTGATGCTCAGACCGATCATTGGGAAGGCGCTGGCGATGATAGCTGAGCACAGAATGGCGACACCAGCTGTGTTGACCATAGCCGAAAAGATATTGAGGATAAAGAAAATCCAGAGATAGAGTTTTCCTTTTTCGGCATAACCTTCAACCAAAGTCTTTCCAGTATCAGCGGTGTATTCAGCACCAAAACGGAAAAATGGATATTTAAAGACATTGGCTAAGATGACCAAGAGAAGTAGAGACCACCCGTAAGAACCACCAGCTTGAGTAGAAGATACAATGTGAGAACCGCCAACAGCGGCAGAAGCCATTAGGATTCCAGGCCCCATTGCTTTTAGTTTACTTGTCCAGGTTGATTGATTTAAGGAAATAGCTTGCGACATGATAGATGCTCCTTTTTGAATTTTCAGAATAATCTGGATATGTAATCTATATTCTACAAAAAACTTTGGGAAAATGCAAGAATATTTTGAAAAAAGATAGAAAATTACAGAAAATTTACAAAGAAGATCTGAAAATAACTGCTATGATAGCAAGGTACAGCAGGGTAAAGCAAAACCGAGAAGTTTCTTTCTCGGATTTGCTTATTATGAGTTTCTTACTTTCTATGCTCTAAGAGTTGATTGATGTGATCTACTTTTTTAGCCTCTCTTTTATAGAGAATAGCCCAGATAATGAGATAGACAATCGCAAACTCGATAATGAGTTGGAGATAGAAGATCCAGTGAAAAGGAAACCAACCTGCCAGAGTTGCTAGTGGGACAAAGCCAGCCAGCATAAGGAAGAAATGAGTCAGAGTGGCACGAAGCATGCTCCAGTCACGGCTGAATAAGCGGTTGCCAAAGTTGAAGAGCATACCGATAGCTGCCCAAATAAGTGTACAGTAGAGCAAGACCAGGGCACCGTGAACCTGATGCTGAGCCATCACTTGGCCGATGAGAGAGTAGGGATTCAGTGGGGCATAAGTACTCGGTGCATAAATGAGTGAAAAGATGATAGAGAGGATGAGGCCGATGAGGACACCAGTAGCTGCGTCGTGGAAGATTTGTTTTTTCATAGTTCTAATTTCTCCTTGATGGTTTTTAGATAACGGCGTGAAGAGTAGGTGAAGCTTTCGTTTTTCAAGAAAATTTCTACCAGGCCGTTGGGCGTAAGCTTGAGATGGGAGATGGAGTCGATATTGATGATTTCTGATTGGGAAATTTGGATAAAATTGCTTGGCAAGAGTTCAAGGACCTGATAGAGCCGTAAATCAATGTTGTAGGTCTGACTGGCAGTTTCTGCTAGAACCTTTCGATTCTCGATATAGAAGCGTTGTATCTTACCAATCTCAACGAGATAGACCTGATTATCGATTTTTCCTTTGATTTTTTCTTTTCGGTCAAGATTTTCTGCAAACTCGATGACTTTCTGGACTTTATCTGTGGGCTGAGGTGCTTGAACAATCAACTTTTCCTCTTCGTAAGTTTCACTAATCTGTAGTTCTACTTTCATAGTTTTCTCTCCTTTTCAGTTATACAAGTTTGTGATCACTTCCTGTATATCTTTATTAAACACTATTTTATAGTCTATGGCAAGGTACTTTGTCTATGTGGAGGGATTTGGCTTCTATGTGGTGCTAGCTTTTCTGTCCTATCTGAAATATGGTATAATAGCACTAATCAATTTCTAGGAAAACAGATACAGAAAGGGGCTGAAAGATGTCTCATATTATTGAATTGCCAGAGGTGCTGGCAAACCAGATTGCAGCTGGAGAGGTTATCGAGCGTCCAGCTAGCGTTGTTAAGGAGCTGGTAGAAAATGCCATTGATGCGGGCTCTAGTCAGATTACCATTGAGATTGAGGAAGCTGGTCTCAAGAAAATTCAAATCACCGATAATGGTCATGGAATCGCCCACGATGAGGTGGAATTGGCCCTGCGTCGTCATGCGACCAGTAAGATAAAAAATCAGGCAGATCTTTTTCGAATTCGGACGCTTGGTTTTCGTGGTGAAGCCCTTCCTTCTATCGCGTCTGTTAGTGTTTTGACCCTTTTGACGGCGATGGATGGTGCAAGTCATGGAACCAAGCTCGTCGCGCGTGGGGGAGAAGTAGAAGAAATTATTCCAGCGACTAGTCCTGTGGGGACCAAGGTTTGTGTAGAGGATCTCTTCTTCAACACGCCTGCTCGTCTCAAGTATATGAAGAGCCAGCAGGCGGAGCTGTCTCATATCATTGATATTGTCAACCGTCTGGGCTTGGCCCATCCTGAGATTTCTTTCAGCTTGATTAGTGATGGCAAGGAAATGACACAGACAGCAGGGACTGGTCAACTGCGACAAGCTATTGCAGGGATTTACGGTTTAGCCAGCGCCAAGAAGATGATTGAAATTGAGAACTCTGACCTTGATTTCGAAATTTCAGGTTTTGTGTCCTTGCCTGAATTAACCCGAGCAAACCGAAACTATATCAGCCTCTTCATCAATGGCCGTTATATCAAAAACTTCCTGCTCAACCGTGCTATTCTTGACGGCTATGGCAGTAAGCTCATGGTGGGGCGTTTTCCACTGGCTATCATTCATATCCATATCGACCCCTATCTAGCAGATGTCAATGTGCATCCAACCAAGCAAGAGGTGCGGATTTCCAAGGAAAAAGAACTGATGACCCTGGTTTCAGAAGCTATTGCAAATAGCCTCAAGGAACAAACCTTGATACCAGATGCCTTGGAAAATCTTGCCAAATCGACCGTACGCAATCGTGAGAAGGTGGAGCAGACCATTCTCCCACTCAAAGAAAATACGCTCTACTATGAGAAAACTGAGCCGACAAGACCTAGTCAAGCTGAGGTGGCTGATTATCAGGTAGAATTGACTGATGAAGGACAGGATCTAACCCTCTTTGCCAAGGAAACCTTGGATCAGCTGACCAAGCCAGCAAAACTGCATTTTGCAGAGAGAAAGCCTGCTAACTACGACCAGCTAGATCATCCAGAGTTAGACCTTGCGAGTCTTGATAAGGCTTATGACAAGCTGGAGCGAGAAGAATCATCCAGCTTCCCAGAGTTGGAGTTTTTTGGACAAATGCACGGGACTTATCTCTTTGCCCAAGGGCGAGATGGGCTCTACATCATAGACCAACATGCGGCGCAGGAACGGGTCAAGTACGAGGAATACCGTGAAAGCATTGGTGATGTTGACCAGAGCCAGCAGCAACTTCTAGTGCCTTACATCTTTGAGTTTCCTGCGGATGATGCCCTGCGTCTCAAGGAAAGAATGCCTCTTTTGGAGGAAGTGGGTGTCTTTCTAGCAGAGTACGGAGAAAATCAATTTATCCTACGTGAACATCCTATTTGGATGGCAGAAGAAGAGATTGAATCAGGCATCTATGAAATGTGCGACATGCTCCTCTTGACCAAGGAAGTTTCTATCAAGAAATATCGAGCAGAGTTGGCTATTATGATGTCCTGCAAGCGGTCTATCAAGGCCAATCACCGTATCGATGACCATTCGGCCAGACAACTCCTCTATCAGCTCTCTCAATGTGATAATCCCTATAACTGTCCCCACGGACGTCCTGTTTTGGTGCATTTTACCAAGTCGGATATGGAAAAGATGTTCCGACGTATTCAGGAAAATCACACCAGTCTCCGTGAGTTGGGGAAATATTAAACTAAAAGGAAAACTATGTACGAATATTTAAAAGGAATCATTACCAAAATCACTGCTAAATACATTGTTCTTGAAACCAATGGTATCGGTTATATTTTGCATGTGGCCAATCCCTATGCCTACTCAGGTCAGGTCAATCAAGAAGCTCAAATTTATGTGCATCAAGTCGTACGTGAGGACGCTCATCTACTTTATGGATTTCGCTCAGAAGACGAGAAAAAGCTCTTTCTCAGTCTGATTTCGGTATCTGGGATTGGTCCTGTATCAGCTCTTGCTATTATCGCTGCCGATGACAATGCTGGCTTGGTTCAAGCCATCGAAACCAAGAATATCACCTACTTGACCAAGTTTCCTAAAATTGGCAAGAAAACAGCCCAGCAGATGGTGCTGGACTTGGAAGGCAAGGTAGTAGTTGCAGGAGATGACCTTCCTGCTAAGGTGGCAGTGCAAACCAGCGCTGAAAACCAAGAATTGGAAGAAGCTATGGAAGCTATGTTGGCACTGGGCTACAAGGCGACCGAACTCAAGAAAATCAAAAAATTCTTTGAAGGAACGACAGATACAGCTGAGAACTATATCAAGTCGGCCCTTAAAATGTTGGTCAAATAGGAGCAGAGCATGACAAAACGTTGTTCGTGGGTCAAGATGACCAATCCGCTCTACATTGCCTATCATGATGAGGAGTGGGGCCAGCCCCTCCATGATGACCAAGCATTGTTTGAGTTATTGTGTATGGAAACCTATCAGGCAGGCCTGTCTTGGGAAACGGTGCTCAACAAACGTCAAGCTTTCCGAGAAGCCTTTCATAGTTATCAAATTCACTCAGTCGCAGAGATGACCGACACCGGACTGGAAGACTTGCTGGAGAATCCAGCCATCATTCGAAATAGAGCCAAGATTTTTGCTACACGCGCTAACG
>NZ_KQ970285.1:200452-201365 GCF_001579035.1 Streptococcus mitis
AATAGAGCCAAGATTTTTGCTACACGCGCTAACGCCCAAGCCTTTCTACAGTTACAGGCAGAGTACGGCTCTTTTGATGCCTATCTTTGGTCTTTTGTTGAGGGGAAAACTGTCGTTAATGATGTTCCTGATTATCGCCAAGCCCCAGCTAAAACACCTTTGTCTGAGAAATTAGCTAAAGATTTCAAAAAACGAGGCTTCAAGTTCACAGGACCAGTCGCCGTCTTGTCTTTTCTACAGGCTGCAGGGCTAGTTGATGACCATGAGAATGATTGTGAGTGGAAAAGCGGTCGTTAGTATGTACAGGTAACTAGCATATCTGAGAATATAGAAAAAAGCTGAGAAATTTTTCCCAGCTTTTTATATATACTATTAGATTTGTTAGAGTGAAGTCAAAAAAGTGATTCCACCTAAAATAACACCAGCTGAATTTGGAATGATTAGTATCCAATCCTTCTTAGGTTCCTTTGTCCATCCATAAATAACCCAGATTAAGCAAGATATAGCAGCTGATAAAGGTTGAAATGGTTGAGCTTTATTTCCCTGTAAATTAGCGATAATTTGAGGTATGTAGGCAATAAATACTATGATTCCAATAAAGGCACCAATAGAACCTACGATTCGATTAATTTTTTGTTTTGTCATATACACCTCCTTCAAAAGGATATCATAGAAATTAGCGAAATGCAATAAATTCAGATACAAATTGTAACGAAAACGAATACAAAAGCACAAAAATAGAGACACTATTTATTTTTTGTTATAGTCAAAGCGAATGACTTGCTCCTGTGCATCTACATAGGCATGGACTCCGAAGGGGACAATTGCTCTCGGAGTTGCGTGGCCGACATTCAGATTATAGACAATTGGAATATTGCTGTCAATGATATCCAATAGTGCCTCTTTATAGTCG
>NZ_KQ970285.1:201385-209692 GCF_001579035.1 Streptococcus mitis
TGGCAGAGCTCCGTGCTATCTGCGTATCGAGAGTTGTCAAAGATATCGTAGAGGGATTCGAGACAACCGCCGAGGATTTTCCCCTCGAACTGGGCATTTCCTTGCAACAACTCAAAACCGGTATTTACATGACTGACACGAGGTGTCCCCAGAGCCTTGGGACTAAAATCAGTTCGTTCCTCATACCAAACGTTGCTAGGGCGGATTTCTGAGATTCTTCCCGTCTCAATCAATTCTTTAAAGTAGTGAAGGCTATAGGCTAACATTTCCTTGTCTAATTCACAAATGTCTGCTAAAAAGGATTGGCCATAAAAAGTCTTGATTCCTAGTTTATGCAACATGAGATGGTTCATGGTTGTATCCGAGAAACCAAGAAAAATTTTTTGTTTGATAACCTTTTGTAGTTGGTCATTTTCAAAGAGGTAGGGTAGCAAGCGATAGGTATCGTCTCCACCAATGGCGCATAGGATCATGTCGATACTATCATCAGAAAAGGCATGAATCAAATCCTCTGCACGCGCTTCAGGATGTTCCTTGATAAAGTCTAATCCTTTTTGCGAATGGGGCAAAAAGATAGGATTGAGTCTCAGATCCTTGAGACGTTGGACACCCAAGTCCACTTCGTGTTTGACAAAGTCTTCTCCGATAATGCCACTAGATAAACTAACAATACCAATAGTAGAAATCATATTTTATCCTCCTAGAAATAGATTGAGCCTATTTTATCACAAAAGATTAGATAGAGCTATGTGGGATGTCAGAAGAATACTTTAAAATCAAAAAAGTAAGTGAAAAAGCAACCGCGCCTGCAGTTGCTTTTATCATTCTTCTTAATAGCGTGTTGGTCCTGCACTTGCGCTGCGGATATTCAAGCGTTTCTTGAGATAGAAGCGAAGGGCTAGGAGGGCTGCTCCGATAATAGCTAGTGGCACTGGAGCAAGTACTGGGTTAAGGCTAGCTGGTAGGAAGCTTGTTGCAAAGAAGACAAGCAACCAAAGGAACATAGAAGCTAGGATAACTAGTACAGATTTCCAGAAAGGTGGACGTTGACTGCGGTCCATATCAGGCCCGTAGTATTGATAAACAAAGTAGTACATCAAGTAGAAGGCAAATCCACCAACTAGTCCAACTAATAGAAGAGTAATCAATCCATAGCCGAAAGCTTGATCTGCCGCAAAGAAGGTTGTGAGGGCGCTGACGAGGGCAAAGAGGCTAGTGATGAAAAGAGCTGAGTCCATAATCATGAGTTTTGGATCATCATTTTCTTTTGGATGCTCTTTTTCATATTGTTCCTTGACAGTGAAACTATGAGCCCAGTGGGTCGGTGCGCCGTAGAGGGAACGAGCAGTCGTACCCTTGGCTTGCTCTTCAAGAACTTGAGGAATGACTTCCTCAAAAATAGTCTTGATTTCAGCGTCTGATTTCCCATCTTTGATGAATTGTTGGGTAGCGATGTGGACAAACTCTTGGTTTTTCTTAGTTAATTTTTGTAGATCAATCTGAGACATAGGAACTCCTCTTAGAACCATTTTTTATGGATGAGATAGAGAGTGAGCGAGACACTCATAGCAAAGGCGATAAAGACGATTAACCAGAAGGCATTTGGCTCGCCGTTTAGGGGGATTTCATTATCCTTAAAGTTCATCCCGTAGGCAG
This sequence comes from Streptococcus mitis, assembly GCF_001579035.1. Taxonomy (GTDB): domain Bacteria; phylum Bacillota; class Bacilli; order Lactobacillales; family Streptococcaceae; genus Streptococcus; species Streptococcus mitis_J. The sequence continues at coordinate 203,042 of NZ_KQ970285.1, forward strand.
AAAAGACCATGGTTGGGATGGACATGACGATGGTCACAAGGGCCAAGGTTTTCATGATGTTGTTCTGGTTGTTAGAAATGATAGAGGCAAAGGTCTCCGTCATAGAATGCAAGACGTTTCCATAAATGTCTGCCATCTCGATGGCCTGTTGGGTTTCAATCAGGGTATCTTCAAGCAGGTCTTCGTCCTCAAGGTATTTCTTGATATTGCTGGTTGAGCTGGTCAATTTCTTAATCACGCGCTCATTGGTTTTAAGTGAGGCCTTGAAATAGACGATGGTTTTTTCCAATTCCATGAGTTCAATCAATTCTTCATTACGAGTTGATTGATGCAGTTGACTTTCGATTTGTTCACTCTTACGGTCAATCGAACGAAGGGCTGTTAGATAAAGCTCTGCATTGCGATAGAGAATCTGGAAGATAAAACGCGAACGCATGAAGGTGTAGAAATTACGCAATCGACGGTTGATAAAGACATCGAGGACCGGTAATGGTTCCAAACACGTAGTGATGATGGTTTCCTCTGTGATGATAATACCAAGCGGGATGGTTACGTAGTAGGTGCGATTATTTCTTTCCTCTGTGACTGGCACGTCAACGATAATCAGGGTGTACTCGTCTTCAATGGTAATACGAGACATTTCTTCCGCATCGAGCGGTGCTCGAAGGTCGGCAATATCAATATCGAAGGCGTTAGCGATTTCGAGTGATTCATTTTGAGTTGGATTGACGAGATTGATCCAAGTACCCGGTTCAAGCGTATCGATCTCTTTAAATTCAGTTGTTGTAGAGAGAAAAACTTGTTTCATATCCCTTATCCTTTCTCATTTTTCAGATTTTTTCACACCGTACTATTATACTACAAATTCAGCCTTTTGGGTAATAGAATCTCACTTTTTTTGGTATAATGGTAAGCAATAATGGACTAGAAAGAACAAAAATGCAAGATAAAATTGTCATTCATGGGGCGCGTGCCCATAATTTAAAAAATATTGATGTGGAGATTCCGCGAGATAAGCTGGTTGTAGTGACTGGCTTGTCAGGTTCAGGGAAATCCAGTCTGGCCTTTGATACCCTCTATGCGGAGGGACAACGTCGCTATGTGGAGAGTTTGTCAGCCTATGCTCGTCAGTTTTTGGGAAATATGGAGAAGCCTGATGTGGATGCTATTGATGGTCTCAGCCCAGCTATTTCCATCGACCAGAAAACGACTAGTAAAAACCCTCGCTCGACGGTTGGAACCACGACTGAAATCAATGACTATCTGCGTCTCCTCTACGCACGTGTGGGGACGCCTTACTGTATCAATGGGCATGGGGCTATCAAAGCTTCTTCTGTGGAGCAAATCGTGGATAAGGTTTTGGAATTGCCAGAACGCCAGCGTCTGCAAATTTTAGCACCTGTCATCCGCAAGAAAAAAGGCCAACATAAGAGTGTTATCGAGAAGGTTCAGAAAGATGGTTATGTTCGTGTCCGTGTGGATGGGGAAGTCTATGATGTGACCGAAGTGCCAGACTTGTCTAAGAGCAAGCAACACAATATCGATGTCGTGGTTGACCGTATTGTTATCAAGGAGGGCATTCGTAGCCGTCTCTTTGATTCCATTGAAGCTGCCCTTCGTATCACAGAAGGCTATGTGATTATCGACACCATGGACGATTCGGAGTTGCTCTTCTCTGAGCATTATGCCTGTCCAGTTTGTGGATTTACTGTTCCAGAGTTAGAGCCACGTCTCTTCTCATTCAATGCTCCTTTTGGTTCTTGTAGTGAGTGTGACGGCTTGGGCATCAAGCTGGAGGTGGATACTGATTTGGTAGTGCCAGATGCCAGCAAAGCGCTACGTGAGGGAGCCTTGGCTCCTTGGAATCCTATCTCATCCAACTACTATCCAAACATGCTAGAGCAGGCTATGACAGCCTTTGGAGTGGATATGGAGAAGCCTTTTGAGGACTTGTCAGAAGAGGATAAGAACTTGATTCTCTATGGGTCAGATGGCAAGGAATTCCATTTCCACTATGAGAATGAATTTGGTGGCGTGCGCGATATCGATATTCCTTTTGAGGGAGTTGTCAATAATATCAAGCGTCGCTATCACGAGACAAACAGCGATTACACTCGCACCCAGATGCGCCTCTATATGAATGAGCTGACCTGCGGAACTTGTCGTGGTTACCGTCTCAATGACCAGGCCTTGTCTGTCCGTGTGGGTGGTGAGCAAGGGCCACATATCGGAGAAATTTCAGACCTGTCTATCGCAGACCATTTGGACTTGGTGAACCAGTTGACTCTATCTGAAAATGAAGCCATCATTGCTCGTCCCATTCTCAAGGAAATCAAGGACCGCTTGACCTTCCTCAATAACGTGGGTCTTAATTATCTGACTCTATCACGTTCAGCAGGAACCCTTTCAGGTGGGGAAAGTCAGCGTATTCGTTTGGCAACCCAGATTGGCTCCAACCTCTCAGGTGTCCTCTATATCCTAGATGAGCCGTCAATCGGTCTTCATCAGAGGGACAATGATCGTCTGATTGCCAGTCTGAAAAAGATGCGTGATTTGGGCAATACTCTCATAGTAGTGGAACATGATGAAGATACCATGCGCGAAGCGGATTATCTGATTGATGTTGGTCCTGGTGCTGGTGTTTTTGGCGGGGAAATTGTTGCGGCAGGTACGCCCAAGCAGGTAGCTCGTAACAGTAAGTCTATAACAGGCCAGTACTTATCAGGCAAACGTGCCATTCCAGTGCCAACAGAGCGCCGTGCCGGAAATGGTCGTTTTATCGAAGTGACAGGTGCGCGTGAGAACAACCTGCAAAATGTCACAGCTCGCTTTCCACTAGGAAAATTCATCGCGGTGACAGGTGTGTCAGGTTCAGGGAAGTCGACCTTAATTAACAGCATCCTCAAAAAAGCTATTGCCCAGAAGCTCAACCGTAATTCAGACAAACCTGGTAAATTTAAGACTATTACAGGGATTGAGCATGTAGACCGCTTGATTGATATTGATCAGAGCCCTATCGGACGAACGCCGAGGTCCAACCCTGCTACCTATACAGGAGTTTTTGACGATATACGTGACCTTTTTGCTCAGACAAATGAAGCCAAGATTCGAGGCTACAAGAAGGGTCGTTTCAGTTTCAACGTCAAGGGTGGTCGCTGTGAAGCCTGCTCAGGTGACGGGATTATCAAGATTGAGATGCACTTCTTGCCAGATGTTTATGTAGCCTGTGAAGTTTGCCACGGAACCCGCTACAACAGTGAAACCCTAGAAGTTCACTACAAGGAAAAAAATATCTCGCAGGTCTTGGACATGACCGTCAACGACGCGGTAGAGTTCTTCCAACACATTCCTAAGATTCAACGTAAACTCCAGACCATCAAGGATGTGGGGCTAGGCTATGTGACCTTAGGACAACCAGCTACCACCCTTTCTGGGGGAGAAGCCCAGCGTATGAAGCTGGCTAGTGAACTCCACAAACGCTCGACCGGAAAATCTTTCTACATTCTGGATGAGCCAACGACAGGACTTCATACCGAGGACATCGCTCGCTTGCTTAAGGTTTTAGCTCGCTTTGTCGATGATGGCAATACAGTTCTTGTCATTGAGCACAATCTGGATGTTATCAAGACGGCAGACCATATTATTGACTTGGGACCTGAGGGCGGTGTCGGTGGTGGAACCATCATCGCAACAGGAACTCCAGAAGAAGTAGCGGCCAATGAAGCCAGCTACACAGGACAGTATTTGAAAGGAAAATTACATCATGAATAAACGCGTACAAGCATTTCTAACTAAAATGCAAGAAAAGGAACTGGATGGCATTATCATCAACAATCTTAAAAATGTCTATTACTTGACTGGTTTTTGGGGTTCAAACGGAACAGTCTTTATCAGCCGTGACCGTCAGGTCTTGGTGACAGACTCTCGCTATATCATTGCAGCCAAGCAAGAAACCAGTGGTTTTGAAATCGTAGCAGATCGCGATGAATTGGCTGTCATTGCAGGCATTGTCAAGGACATGGGCTTGTCTCGAATCGGTTTTGAGGACGAGATTTCAGTATCTTATTACCACCGTATGCAGGCAGCTTTTGCAGGTTTGGACTTGTTTCCACAGACTCAGTTTGTCGAAGGTCTTCGAATGATTAAGGATGAAGCGGAGATTGCAGCGATTCGCAAGGCTTGTTCTATCTCAGACCAAGCTTTCCGCGATGCGCTTGACTTTATTAAGCCAGGAAAGACTGAAATTGAGATTGCCAACTTCCTTGACTTCCGCATGCGTGAGTTGGGAGCATCTGGCTTGTCTTTTGATACGATTCTAGCTAGCGGTATCAATTCTTCTAAACCTCATGCCCATCCTATGCACAAACCAGTAGAGTTAGGGGAAGCTATTACCATGGACTTCGGTTGCCTTTATGACCACTATGTCAGCGATATGACACGGACTATCTATCTAGGGCATGTTAGCGATGAGCAGGCAGAAATTTACAATACGGTTCTCAAAGCCAACCAAGCCTTGATTGATCAGGCTAAGGCAGGATTAGGTTTCCGTGACTTTGACAAAATCCCTCGTGATATTATCATTGAGGCAGGTTATGGCGACTACTTTACTCACGGTATTGGCCACGGTATTGGACTGGATATCCATGAGGAACCATACTTTAGCCAAACTTCTACAGAAACTATTAAGGCAGGTATGGCCTTGACAGATGAGCCAGGTATCTATATCGAAGGCAAATATGGCGTTCGTATTGAGGATGATATCCTGATTACAGAGACAGGTTGTGAATTATTGACCCTAGCTCCAAAAGAGTTGATAGTTATTTAAGAGTCAAACAACTCAAATGATTGACTTTTAAATTTTAAAGGTTTATACTGAAAGACGAAAACGGTAGGTGAGGCTACCATAGGGATACGGATGACTACCGCAAAGCAGTGGAGACACTACTCGTTGGTCAACAGTCCTGGTCGCGAAGGCCAAGACTAAGCTCATTACATTGCCCTATGGAGTTAAAGCTTGAACGAAAAACAGATAATTAGTTTTTTAATCCTGCCATTTTATGGTGGGATTTTCTACTGTTTAAATCAAAGAAAGGAGATAAACGATGCAAATTGACGATCATCCGGAACCGCACATACACAGCCAATCGCTGATTTGTGTCGTTCTGTCCTTATAAAGTGATTGGTCTCTGTGTATGAAACACATCATTCATACAGATAGGAGAAACCAATGAAAACTACAAAAGAAAGATTAGCAACAGCTATTCATACATCTTTAAACGAAACTCTATCTTTTTATAAGACAAGTCTAACAGGCCTGACTGAGGAGCAGGTGGAGAAAAATCGTGACCTATATGGCGAAAATACCATCACAAAGGGTCAAGAAGACAGTATCCTCAAAAAGATTTACGAATCCATTATCAATCCTTTTACAATCATCTTGCTGGTCATCGCCGTGATTTCCTTGGTGACCAATGTCTGGTTGGCAAAACCAGGTCAAGAAGATCCGACAACTTCCATTATCATCGTTGTCCTAGTCCTCATTTCTGGTAGCATACGCTTTGTCCAAGAACTCCGTAGTGATAAGGCTGCGACCAATCTATCAAAAATGATTGTCAACACAGCGACTGTCATTCGTCAAGGAGAAATCCAAGAAGTACCTATCGATGATTTGGTAGTGGGTGACGTGGTTAAATTAAGCGCTGGAGACATGATTCCAGCAGATCTTCTTTTATTTGAGTCGCGCGATTTCTTTGTACAACAGTCGGGCTTGACAGGTGAAAGTGAATCGGTTGAAAAATTGGCCTTGACCAAGGCAACAGTTCAACAATCTGATAGTCTGCTAGAAGCAGAAGCGCTCGCCTTTATGGGAACCAATGTCTTGTCTGGTAGTGCCAAGGCCGTGGTTTTAGCAGTTGGTGATGATACCATGATGGGGGCCATTGAGCAGACTTTGAACACCTATGACGAGCCTACTTCGTTTGAGCGGGAGATGAATAGTATTTCGTGGCTCTTGATTCGTTTGATGCTGGTCATGGTGCCCATTGTTTTCTTATCCAATGGTTTAACAGATGGTGACTGGCTGGAAGCTGGCGTATTTGCTTTGAGTGTTGGTGTTGGATTGACACCTGAGATGCTTCCTATGATTATCACGGCCAGTCTAGCAAAAGGCTCCATCATTATGGCCAAGGAAAAAGTGGTTATCAAGAAACTCAATGCCATACAGGACTTAGGGGCGATTGATATTTTGTGTACAGATAAGACAGGAACTCTAACCCAAGACGAAATTGTCCTTGAATATCCCTTGGACATCCACGGACGCTTGGATTTGACCGTCTTGAGACGAGCTTATCTCAATTCTTATTTTCAAACGGGCTTGAAAAATTTGATGGACAGAGCCATCATCAAACGGACTGAAAAGGAAGCCAAAGAACACCCCCTCTTGCAAAATCTGGCTCAAACTTTTCAAAAAATAGATGAGCTTCCCTTTGATTTTGAACGTAGACGGATGAGTGTTATCGTTAAGGATGAACACGAAGTTGTTAGTTTGGTAACCAAGGGTGCCTTAGAGGAAATGTTGACGATTTCCAGTTATGCGGAATACCAAGGAGTGATTACTCCCTTGACAGATGTTATTAGAGACGAAATTTTAGC
>NZ_KQ970285.1:210198-257219 GCF_001579035.1 Streptococcus mitis
TATCTCTTCTGCCTTTGATATTTTGACCTTTATTTTGCTCTATTTTATCATTGTACCCATGACGACAGGTCAAGCCTATGTCCATGGAGCGGAGTCTGCCGTAGGATTTATTGTCTTGTTTCAGACAGGTTGGTTTATCGAGTCTATGTGGTCACAGACCATGGTTATACATATGCTGCGTTCAGCCAAAATTCCCTTTTTACAAAGTCGTCCAGCTTGGCTAGTCCTTGTGACAACCTTATTGGCTGCAGCCTTTGTGACCTTCCTTCCCTACAGTCCACTCGCAATCCTACTTCATCTAACTCCTTTAAAACCGATTTATTTCATCTTTTTACTTTTCATCATTATTTTGTATATGATTAGCGTGACAATTGTGAAAAAAATCTATATCAAGAAATATCAAGAATGGCTGTAAATTTCATTTTGTCAAGAAAAAAGTACGAAAATGACGAAAAAAGTCAAAAAAATTTAAAAATAGGTCGCAAGTCGGATGTTTTTTATGGTATAATAGACTAAACTGATAGTAACATGTAGCGAAAGGGGTAGGTACATGATTAAAATTTATACAGTCTCAAGTTGTACTAGCTGTAAAAAAGCAAAAACCTGGCTCAATGCCCACCAGTTAAGTTATAAAGAACAAAACCTTGGTAAAGAAGGAATTACGAGAGAAGAATTACTGGATATTCTAACCAAAACAGATAACGGAATAGCCAGCATCGTTTCGTCTAAAAATCGCTATGCCAAAGCCCTTGGAGTGGATATTGAAGATTTGAGTGTCAACGAAGTTCTCAATCTGATTATGGAAACACCGAGAATTTTAAAGAGCCCAATCCTTGTAGATGAAAAACGCCTGCAAGTTGGCTACAAGGAAGACGATATTCGTGCCTTCCTACCACGCTCTGTCCGTAATGTAGAAAATGCAGAAGCACGTTTGCGTGCAGCTCTATAAACATCAAGGCTGGGAGCAATTCCCAGTCTTATTCTATTTTAATTTCAAAAAGAAAGAAGAAAGAAATGAAAAAAATAGTTCTTGTTAGTCTAGCTTTCCTTTTTGTTCTGGTTGGTTGCGGACAGAAAAAAGAAACTGGACCAGCTACAAAAACAGAAAAGGAGACGCTTCAGTCGGCATTGCCAGTCATTGAAAATGCTGAGAAGAATACAGTTGTAACCAAGACTTTGCTCTTGCCTAAGTCAGATGATGGTAGCCAGCAAACCCAAACCATTACTTATAAAGACAAGACTTTTTTGAATCTAACCATTCAACAAAAACGTCCAGTCTCTGATGAGTTGAAGACTTATATCGACCAACATGGAGTGGAAGAAACTCAAAAAGCTCTTCTCGAGGCGGAGGAGAAGGATGAGTCTATCATAGAAGCTCGCAAATTAGCAGGATTTAAGCTTGAAACTAAACTATTGAGTGCAACAGAACTTCAAACAACGACTAGTTTTGATTTTCAAGTTTTGGATGTCAAGAAGGCTTCTCAGTTAGAATATTTGAAGAACATTGGTTTAGAAAATCTTTTGAAAAATGAACCAAGCAAATATATTTCAGACAGATTGGCAAATGGCGCGACAGAACAATAGAAAATCCAAATAAATAGACTGCCTGAATTGTAGAACGTAAGGAATTATGCTATAATAGTACTATTCTAAGGAAAGAGGGTGTTAGAATGGGATTTACTGAAGAAACAGTACGTTTTAAATTGGACGATTCCAATAAAAAAGAAATTAGCGAAACTCTGACTGATGTTTATGCTTCGTTGAACGATAAGGGCTACAACCCAATCAACCAAATCGTAGGTTACGTATTGAGTGGAGACCCTGCCTATGTTCCTCGTTATAATAATGCACGAAATCAAATCCGTAAGTATGAGCGTGATGAAATCGTTGAGGAATTGGTCCGCTACTACCTTAAAGGACAAGGAGTCGATCTATAACCTATGAGAATTATGGGATTGGACGTCGGTTCAAAAACGGTAGGAGTGGCTATTAGCGACCCGCTCGGTTTTACAGCTCAAGGGCTTGAAATCATCCAAATCAATGAGGAGCAAGGCCAATTTGGTTTTGACCGCGTTAAGGAGTTGGTTGATACTTATAAGGTTGAACGATTTGTAGTGGGTTTGCCTAAAAACATGAACAATACAAGCGGACCGCGCGTGGAAGCTAGTCAAGCATACGGAGCAAAGCTAGAAGAGCTTTTTGGTTTACCAGTAGACTATCAAGATGAACGCTTGACAACAGTTGCCGCAGAGCGCATGTTGATTGAACAAGCAGATATCAGCCGTAATAAGCGCAAGAAAGTCATTGATAAGTTAGCAGCTCAGCTGATTTTACAAAATTATTTAGATAGAAAATTTTAATACAAAGGAGAGGCTATGTCACACGATCATAACCACGACCACGAAGAACGTGAATTAATTACACTAGTAGATGAGCAAGGAAATGAAACCTTGTTTGAAATCCTTTTGACGATTGATGGAAAAGAAGAATTTGGTAAAAACTATGTTCTTCTAGTACCAGTTAACGCAGAAGAAGATGAAGACGGACAAGTTGAAATCCAAGCTTACTCATTCATCGAAAACGAAGATGGAACAGAAGGTGAATTGCAACCAATCCCAGAAGACTCAGAAGACGAATGGAACATGATTGAAGAAGTCTTCAATAGTTTTATGGAGGAGTGATACAGTCTGGGAGACTGTATCACTCCAACTCCCAAAAATTGGGAAGAGTTGGAACGTCCAGTGGACGTTTTTAGCCTGACGCTAAAAATAAAAACCGTCAGTAAGTTCGGGGGACGTTTTTAGCCTGACGCTAAAAATAAAAACCGTCAGTAAGTCTGGGAGGCTGTATCAGCCCAACTCCCAGAAATTGGGAAGAGTTGGAATGTCCTGTGGATATTTTTACCCCAGTTCCTTTAAATAAGAGAGAGCTGGTAAGTCTGGGAGACTGTATCATCCCAACTCCTAGAAATTGGAAGAGTTGGAACGTCCGGAGGACGTTTTTAGCCCAAGTTAATAATCATAGTAGTTAGTTATTAGCTAACCAGGTAAGAGGTCGGGACGAAAATCCTGGCCTTGTTTTTGTTAGTCATCATGCTTTGGTGTGGTAATTGATTAGACTTTTATCAAGGAGATGTGTATGTTTGAAGTAGAAGAATGGCTTCATAGTCGGATTGGTTTGAATTTTCGATCAGGCTTGGGCCGAATACAGCAAGCGGTGGATTTGTTAGGAAATCCTGAGCAGTCTTACCCTATTATCCATGTAACAGGGACTAATGGGAAAGGATCTACCATTGCTTTTATGAGGGAGTTATTTATGGGGCATGGTAAAAAAGTCGCGACCTTTACCTCTCCTCATATCGTATCTATCAATGACCGAATCTGCATTAATGGGCAACCTATAGCAGACACAGACTTCATCCGTTTGGCCGAGCAGGTCAAGGAGATGGAGAAAACGCTTCTGCAAACCCATGATCAGTTGTCCTTTTTTGAATTGCTGACCTTGATTGCTTTTCTTTATTTTAGAGAGCAAGAGGTGGATTTGCTTCTACTAGAAGTGGGAATTGGTGGCTTACTTGACACAACCAATGTGGTAACTGGAGAGATTGCTGTCATCACCTCCATCGGATTTGATCATCAGGAGACTCTGGGTGACAGTATAGCAGCAATTGCAGAGCAGAAAGCTGGTATTTTCAAGGCTGGTGAGAAGGCAGTGATTGCTAAGTTGCCTTCAGAAGCTAGGCTTGTTTGTCAGAAAAAAGCAGACTCTTTAGCTGTTGACCTTTATCAGGCAGGTCAGGATTTTTTAATGCTGAATGGGGGTTTTTCAAGCTCTTTGGCTAACCTTTCACAGTTGAAAATAGGCTTAGAAGGAGCTTATCAGCAGGAGAATGCGGCCTTGGCGTTGCAAACGTTTCTTCTTTTTATGAGGGAAGGAAAGGATGTTGTTGATGAACAGGCTGTAAGACAGGCTTTGGAGAAGACCCATTGGGCTGGGCGTTTGGAGTGTATTCGCCCACAGATTTATTTGGATGGTGCTCATAACCTCCCTGCCTTGACTCGCTTGGTTGAATTTATCAAAGAAAAAGAGCAGGAAGGTTATCGTCCTCAAATCCTATTTGGAGCCTTGAAACGGAAGGATTATCAAGGGATGTTGGGTTATCTGACTGAAAATTTACCTCAGGTAGAACTCAAGGTGACCGGCTTTGACTATCAAGGGTCCTTGGACGAGACAGATGTGACCGGTTACCATGTAATTCCTTCTTACCGAGAATTTATTAGTAGTTTTGAAGAAAGAGCAGATACGCAGGACTTGTTATTCATTACAGGGTCTCTCTATTTTATCTCAGAAGTACGGGGCTACTTGCTGGAACGTGAGCAGATAAATTGACCACTCTAGCAAGCCTTAGTCTCTTAGTAGCTTGTTCACAAAGAGTTCAACAGGTTCAACAACCAGCAGCTAAACCGCAAACACAACAAACTCAGCAATCACAATCTGCTGCTTCATCTTCCACAGAAAATACAAACCGGGCAACGACAAGTTCTTCACAAAATGCGCCTGAGGCTCAACCAACTAATATTGATGGGACTTATACAGGCCAAGATGACGGAGACCGTATCACTTTAGTGGTCACTGGAACGACTGGTACATGGACTGAGCTCGAATCTGACGGGGATCAGAAAGTCAAACAGGTCACATTTGATGCAGCAAATCAACGTATGATTATTGGCGATGATGTCAAAATTTACACTGTAAACGGTAATCAAATCATCGTAGATGATATGGATAGAGACCCATCGGACCAAATCGTTTTAACTAAATAAGACTATGCAAGTAGAAAGGGCTGGATTTTTCAGCCTTTTTACTTTTACCTAGAAAATAATCATAAATACTTGCCTTCTATCGAATACCTGAGTTATACTAGTATCAATTACTTGTTTTTAGCATTCAAAATATCAAGGAGGGGATATGAAATATAGGAAATTTCAATTATTGATGTCCAAGTATGGCTTTAGTCTTTCGATTATGTTACTTGAACTTTGTCTGGTTTTTGGTCTCTTTCTTTATTTAGGGCGCATGGCCCCCATTTTATGGATTACTGTCCTCATTCTACTGAGTATCATCACAATCATTTCGATAGTCAACCGTAATACGACTCCTGAGAATAAGGTAACCTGGTTATTAGTAGCCTTTGTGCCAGTATTTGGCCCCTTGCTCTATCTGATGTTTGGTGAAAGGCGATTGTCCAAAAAAGAAATCAAACAACTGAAGAAGCTAGGCTCCATGCATTTCCAAGAAGCAAATAGCCAGTTACTAAAAGAGGAATTAAAAGAAAGTGATAAGGCGGCATATGGCGTCATCAAGTCCTTATTGAGTATGGATACCAATGCCGATATCTATGATCAAACTGCCTCTACATTTTTTCCTAACGGAGAAGCTATGTGGAAAAAGATGGTAGAAGATCTCAAAAAGGCTGAGAAATTTATCTTCTTGGAATATTACATTATAGAAGAAGGTTTGATGTGGAATCGTATTCTAGAAATCTTGGAGCAAAAGGTCGCTCAAGGCATTGAAGTTAAACTGCTCTATGATGATATTGGCTGTATGGCTACTTTAACAGGAGATTATGCACATCGACTTCGTCAGCTGGGCATCGAGGCCCATAAATTCAATAAAGTTATTCCTCGTTTGACAGTGGCCTATAATAACAGAGATCATAGAAAAATATTGATTGTTGATGGTCAGATAGCCTATACTGGTGGGGTCAATCTGGCAGATGAGTACATTAACCACGTCGAGAGATTTGGTTATTGGAAGGATAGTGGAATTCGCTTGGACGGACTAGCAGTAAAAGCCCTGACACGCTTATTTTTGACCACTTGGTACATCAATCGAGGAGAGATTAGTGATTTTGATCAATATCATTTAGAAAATCATTCTATTCCAAGTGACGGATTAACCATTCCATACGGAAGTGGACCCAAGCCAATTTTTCGAACGCAGGTAGGGAAAAAGGTTTATCAGAGTTTGATCAATCAAGCAACGGAATCGGTCTATATTACGACACCTTATTTGATCATAGATTATGATTTAACGGAGACAATCAAAAATGCAGCTATGAGAGGGGTCGATGTTCGAATTATCACCCCTTACATACCAGATAAGAAGTTCATTCAGTTAGTCACAAGAGGGGCTTATCCAGACCTTCTTTCTGCTGGGGTTCGAATTTATGAGTATAGCCCAGGTTTTATTCATAGTAAGCAGATGTTGGTAGACGAAGATTTTGCGGTGGTGGGGACAATCAATCTCGACTACCGGAGCTTGGTACACCATTATGAAAATGCAGTCTTACTCTATAAAACTCCTTCTATAATGGAAATAGCCCGAGATTTTCAAAATATATTTGCAGATTCTCAGGAAGTCTATCCTCATTCTATCAAAACGAGCTGGTATCAAAAGCTTGTAAAAGAAATTGCCCAGTTATTCGCCCCTATCTTATAAGAAATCTAGGACTGAGGACACAAACCAGTCCTATTTTTCTTGTCTTTTACGAATAAGAAGATGTAGGAGGAAAGATGCTGACCCAGAAAGAATTGGATTATATCATATCATTTAAACAGACACAGTTACACCGCTTTCGAGAAATTGAAACCTTTGTGAAACTATGCAAAAAATCACTCAAACACCCATCGCAAGCTGACAATCCTAGGACTTTTTGATATACTAAGACAGATAAATTGAATAGGAGAAACGATATGAGTGTGTATGGTAGAGTAGAAGAAGTTCATCAGGAGAATCGTGAACCTCTAGAATACCAAATCGAACAAGAATTGCATCATCGTGAATCAAGTCGTCTTCCTTTGGTGAAAATTTTACTATGGAGTACGCTTGTAACAGGAATAACTCTAGGAGTACCGCTATTACTCGATTTAATGAGTGCACAAGAAGTGCAGGATTTTTATGCAGGTTGGGCGCTTCATCAGACAGGGAAGATTTACAGCGACTATTATGGAAGTCAAGGTTTACTTTATTATTTGCTGACTTACGTGACTCAGGGCGGATTTTTCTTTGCCATCTTTGAGTGGTTAGCCTTGGTAGCAGGAGGATTTTTCCTCTTTCGATCGGCGGACACCTTGACAGAGCAAGGAGACCAAGCTGGACAAATGGTGACTATTTTTTATATGCTAGTTATAGGTCTTGCTTTTGGTGGAGGCTATGCGACTCTTTTAGCGCTTCCTTTCTTATTCGCGGCCTTTAGTTTAGTTGCGGCTTATCTAAGTAATCCAAACCATGATAAGGGATTTGTACGGATTGGGCTGGCTTTGGCGGGCGGATTTTTCTTTGCTCCCTTGGCATCGCTCCTGTTTATTGCTGTAGTGAGTTTAGGCTTGTTGGTCTTTAACCTTGGGCATAGACGTTTTACACATGGATTTTATCAGTTTCTTGCAGTGGCTTTAGGTTTTTCACTTGTCTTTTATCCAACTGCCTATTATAGTGTTGCAACAGGAAGTTTTGGGGATGCCATTAGTGGTATTCGCTATCCCATTGACAGTATTCGCTTTGATTTCACTTCTAAAATTTTAGAGAATATGGCTTTTTATGGCTTGTTGTCCCTTGGTTTGGGATTTGTGGTTTGTATCTTTTTAGGTCTCTTTCAATCCAAACCTTCTAAACTATACGTCATTTCGGTTCCTGCAAGTTTTGTGACAATTTTAGGTTTGATTTTGCTTTTCTTTTCACAAGAGCCTCTGCACGCTTCTTATTTGATGGTCGTCTTCCCTGTTTTCCTACTTTTATTGGTAACCAATATTAAGAGTCAACAGAGGGGGCGTAGTGTTAGAAGAAGACGAAGAGAGACGCCAGTTAGCCTATGGAGTCGTTTCTTCAAAGGAAATCTATATCTGCCAGTTTTAGGGCTTGTCTATCTTTTGACTGTTCCCTTTTTGATAAAGTTTGTCCTTTATCCGGTACCTTATCAAGAACGTAATCGTCTTGCTGATTTAGTGAAAGAGGAGACAAGTACGGAAGATGCTGTCTATGCATGGGATGATACTGCTACTCTTTATCGTAAGAGTGAGCGCTTGTCGCCATCGGCTATTTTGTCCCCGTTGCACTATACAGCAACTGAGGAAAATCGGAATAAGCTACTCAATGACTTGAAAGAAAAACAACCTAAGGTGATTGTGGTGAACGATAAGGTGTCAGTCTGGTCTGAAGTGGAAACAATCTTGAAAGAAAATTACCAACCAGTAAAGACTGATTACTCAGAGTTTAAAGTCTATAAAATCAAATAACCAAATCAATATCTTGTGTATTTTTAAAAATTTTAGGATTTTTAACACAAGATATTGATTTTTCTTTTTAGAGTGGTATAATACTTTTTAGAAAGAACATTTTAGAAAAGAGCATGCATATGATTGCACTAGAAGAAAAAATTACAATTTTGCCAACTCTCTTCGTCGAGAAACGAGATGGGAGACGTGTTGTATTTGATGTGGACAAGATTGACAAGGCTCTCCACAAGGCAGCAGACAAGGTTATGGATGTGACACCCTTGGTCGAAAAACGCCTCAATGCTCTGACCGAGCGAATTGTCACAGAAATTCATAGTCGCTTTCCACAGGGGGTTAAGATTTACGAAATTCAAAATATTGTAGAACATGAACTCCTTGAAGCCAAAGAATATGCGCTGGCTGAGGAGTATATTACTTATCGGACACAAAGGGATTTTGAGCGCTCAAAAGCGACAGATATTAACTTTAGTATCCATAAACTACTCAACAAAGACCAGGCGGTTGTCAATGAAAATGCTAATAAAGACAGTGATGTCTTTAACACTCAGCGTGATTTGACAGCAGGGATTGTTGGGAAATCAATCGGACTGCAAATGCTTCCTAAGCACGTAGCCAATGCCCACCAAAAGGGGGATATCCACTATCACGATTTGGACTACAGTCCCTATACCCCTATGACCAACTGCTGTTTGATTGATTTTAAGGGTATGTTGGAAAATGGTTTTAAGATTGGAAATGCAGAGGTAGAGAGTCCCAAGTCTATCCAGACTGCGACAGCACAGATTTCTCAAATCATTGCCAACGTTGCTTCTAGCCAGTACGGTGGCTGTTCAGCTGACCGTATCGATGAAATTTTGGCGCCTTATGCAGAGAAGAACTATCAAAAACATCTCAAAGATGCAGAAGAGTGGGTATTGCCTGAAAAACGGGAAGATTACGCTTGGAAGAAAACGCAAAAGGACATCTACGATGCCATGCAATCTCTTGAGTATGAAATCAATACTCTCTTCACTTCAAATGGACAAACACCTTTTACTTCGCTAGGTTTTGGTCTGGGAACCAGTCGTTTTGAACGAGAAATTCAAAAAGCTATTTTAAACATTCGCATCAAGGGTCTTGGTTCAGAACACCGTACGGCTATCTTTCCTAAACTT
Organism: Streptococcus mitis; assembly: GCF_001579035.1. GTDB lineage: Bacteria > Bacillota > Bacilli > Lactobacillales > Streptococcaceae > Streptococcus > Streptococcus mitis_J. The sequence goes on from NZ_KQ970285.1 coordinate 219,647, forward strand.
ATCTTCACGCTTAAAAGAGGATTCAATTTAGAGGAAGGTTCGCCTAACTACGACATCAAACAGTTGGCCCTCGAGTGTGCAACCAAACGGATGTATCCGGATGTCTTATCCTATGATAAGATTGTTGACTTGACAGGTTCTTTCAAAGTTCCTATGGGCTGCCGTTCGTTCCTTCAAGGATGGAAAGATGAGAATGGTGTAGAAGTCAATTCGGGTCGGATGAATCTAGGCGTTGTGACAGTTAACCTGCCTCGTATTGCTCTTGAGTCTGAGGGCGACATGAATAAGTTCTGGGAAATCTTCAACGAGCGTATGAATATCGCTGAGGATGCTCTGGTTTACCGTGTCGAACGAACCAAGGAAGCGACACCGGCAAATGCTCCTATTCTTTATCAGTACGGTGCTTTTGGCCATCGTCTAGGTAAAGAAGAAAGTGTTGACCAGCTCTTTAAGAATCGTCGGGCAACAGTTTCGCTGGGTTACATCGGCTTGTATGAAGTAGCGACAGTTTTCTTTGGTAACAGCTGGGAAAGTAATCCAGATGCTAAGGAATTCACGCTAGACATCATTCGCGATATGAAACGCCGTGTAGAAGAGTGGTCTGACCAATATGGCTACCATTTCTCTATCTACTCAACACCGTCTGAAAGTTTGACAGACCGTTTCTGTCGACTAGATACAGACAAGTTTGGTTCTATTCCTGATATTACAGATAAGGAATACTACACCAACTCTTTCCACTACGATGTTCGTAAAAATCCAACACCGTTTGAAAAATTAGACTTTGAGAAAGTCTATCCAGAAGCAGGTGCGTCAGGTGGTTTCATCCATTATTGTGAGTATCCAGTCCTCCAGCAAAATCCTAAAGCCTTGGAAGCTGTCTGGGATTATGCTTATGACCGTGTGGGTTATCTTGGAACCAATACTCCAATAGACCGTTGCTACAAGTGTGACTTTGAAGGGGATTTTGAACCAACTGAGAGAGGATTTGCTTGTCCAAACTGTGGCAATAGCGACCCTAAAACAGTAGACGTTGTTAAACGGACTTGTGGCTATTTAGGTAATCCTCAAGCGAGACCCATGGTCAACGGCCGTCACAAGGAAATCGCAGCGCGTGTCAAACATATGAATGGCTCAACGATTAAAATAGCTGGTAACCAAGTAACCAATTAGAAAGAAATGAAATGGGAAAATATCAATTAGACGATAAGGGGCGTGCACAAGTGACCCGTTATCACGAGAAACACTCTAAAGGTGGAGCTGGTAAGAAAGAACGCTTGCTCAACCTCAGAGAACAATTTTTAAATAAGAATAAGAAGAAATAAAAGTGAGAGTCAGCTCTCGCTTTTCTCATAGTGGGAGGTAAGGATGGAATTACACAGACCAAGATTAGCAGATAAAGAAACAGTTTTAGAGATGATGGCAGAGTTTGAAAAGAGCCAATCAGCCCATGATGGCGGATTTTGGGATACAGAGAACTTTGTGTATGAAGAGTGGTTGGAAACAAATATGCAAAAAGAGACAGGAATAAACTTGCCTGAAAATCGTGTTCCTTCTATTCAATTTGTATCATTTGATGATGCAGGTCATGCTCTAGGATTTTTGAATCTGCGATTGAGACTGAATGAGGGTTTACTGAATTATGCTGGCCACATTGGCTACTCCATTCGTCCATCTGAAAGAGGCAAGGGTTATGCAAAAGAGACTCTCCGTCAGGGCTTGCAAGTTGCTAAGGAAAAGAACATCAAGAGAACTCTAGTGACCTGTAGCGTGAAGAATCCTGCTAGCAGAGTAGTTATTCTAGCAAATGGTGGGCTCCTTGAGGATGTTCGCAATGGTGTGGAGCGTTATTGGATAGAGGTAGCGAATGAATAATCCAAAACCACAAGAATGGAAAAGTGAGGAACTCAGTCAAGGGCGTATTATTGATTACAAGGCCTTCAACTTTGTGGATGGAGAGGGTGTGCGTAACTCTCTCTATGTATCAGGCTGCATGTTTCACTGCGAGGGGTGTTATAATGTAGCGACTTGGTCTTTTAATGCTGGCATTCCCTATACAGCAGAGCTAGAAGAACAGATCATGGCAGACCTTGCCCAGCCCTATGTTCAAGGCTTGACTTTGTTGGGAGGAGAACCTTTTCTCAATACGGGGATTCTCCTGCCTCTCGTTAAACGCATTCGAAAGGAACTACCAGAAAAAGACATCTGGTCCTGGACGGGCTACACTTGGGAAGAAATGATGCTGGAGACTCCAGACAAATTGGAACTCTTATCACTGATTGACATCCTTGTAGATGGACGGTATGACCGAACTAAGAGAAATCTCATGCTCCAGTTTCGAGGATCGTCCAACCAACGAATTATCGATGTGCAAAAATCGCTCCAAAGTGAGCAAGTAGTGATTTGGGACAAGCTTAATGACGGAAAAGAAAGCTATGAACAGGTGAAGAGAGAATGAAGAAAAAAGACTTAGTAGACCAACTAGTCTCAGAGATCGAGACGGGGAAAGTCAGGACACTGGGAATATACGGTCATGGGGCTTCAGGTAAATCAACCTTTGCACAGGAATTGTACCAAACCTTAGATTATACTACGGTAAATTTGCTAGAAACAGATCCTTATATCACCTCAGGACGCCATCTGGTAGTGCCAAAGGAGACTCCAGACCAAAAAGTGACCGCTTGTTTACCTGTGGCTCATGAACTGGTAAGTTTAGAAAGAGACATTCTCGCTTTAAAGGCTGGCATGGATATCTTAACAATTGAAGAACCTTGGAAGGCTAGTGAGGTCTTATCTGGAGCCAAACTAATTCTGATTGTCGAAGGGATGTCTGTAGGATTTTTACCAAAGGAACTCTTTGACAAAACCATCTGTTTCTACACGGATGAGGACACCGAATTAAAGAGGCGCCTAGCTAGAGATACGACTGTGAGAAATCGCGATGCCTCCTTTATATTGGCTAGCCATCAGATGAGACGGGAGCAGTATCTGCGATACTATAAAGAAACTGAGTCAAGGGCGGACATTCTAGTGGACCAATCAGAAGGTAAATTTGAGGTCAAGAGGAGTCAGCTTATTATATAGAAGAAAATCCCTAATTTTAGAAAGAAAAAGTAGGAAAACAGTTTCATCGTAAAAAAACGAAAAAACAGCAACAAATCCCTTGCAATCGCAGGGGCTTTGTGTTATTCTATTATGGTGCTGTAAATTACAGCCTTAGCTTTGATGCAAGAGGTTGCGACACGCTCGGTTGCATTGCCACGCAACACCGCGTCGGTTTTCTTGTGGAGCTAGCCTATTATCTTAAATAGACGAAAAGGAGAAAAAGATGGCAAACAAAAAAATCCGTATCCGTTTGAAAGCTTACGAACACCGTACGCTTGACACAGCGGCTGCAAAAATCGTAGAATCAGCTACTCGTACAGGTGCACAAGTTGCGGGTCCAATCCCACTTCCAACTGAACGTAGCCTCTACACAATCATTCGTGCGACTCACAAATACAAAGACTCACGCGAACAATTTGAAATGCGTACACACAAACGTTTGATCGATATCGTTAACCCAACTCAAAAAACAGTTGATGCTTTGATGAAATTGGATCTTCCAAGTGGTGTAAACGTAGAAATCAAACTTTAATCTAAAATATAAAAGAGCAGAGGCTGGTGTTTCAATCTAATTGAACACGGGCTAAACTCGGTGTGAAAAAGATAAACTTCCTAGTGTCTGCTAGACACTGCGTCAGTTTCCTATTTTCACTTTGAGTTTGACGCCCTTTGTATCTTAGACTTGAGCATAAAAAACGCTCGTTAAAAACTTTTTGAATAAAAAATATAGAAAAGGAACTATTTTCTCATGACAAAAGGAATCTTAGGGAAAAAAGTGGGAATGACTCAAATCTTCACTGAAGCTGGCGAATTGATCCCTGTAACAGTTATTGAAGCAACTCCAAACGTTGTCCTTCAAGTTAAAACTGTTGAAACAGACGGATACAACGCTATCCAAGTTGGTTTCGATGACAAACGCGAAGTATTGAGCAACAAACCTGCTAAAGGACATGTAGCGAAAGCTAACACGGCTCCTAAGCGCTTCATTCGTGAATTCAAAAACGTTGAAGGCTTGGAAGTTGGCGCTGAAATCACAGTTGAAACATTCGCAGCTGGAGACGTTGTTGACGTAACTGGTACTTCTAAAGGTAAAGGTTTCCAAGGTGTTATCAAACGCCACGGACAATCACGTGGACCAATGGCTCACGGTTCTCGTTACCACCGTCGTCCAGGTTCTATGGGACCTGTTGCACCTAACCGCGTATTCAAAGGTAAAAACCTTGCAGGACGTATGGGTGGCGACCGCGTAACAATTCAAAACCTTGAAGTTGTACAAGTTGTTCCAGAAAAGAACGTTATCCTTATCAAAGGTAACGTACCAGGTGCTAAGAAATCTCTTATCACTATCAAATCAGCAGTTAAAGCTGGTAAATAATAAAGAAAGGGGAAATCAGTCACAATGGCAAACGTAACATTATTTGACCAAACTGGTAAAGAAGCTGGCCAAGTTGTTCTTAACGATGCAGTATTTGGTATCGAACCAAATGAATCAGTTGTGTTTGATGTGATCATCAGCCAACGCGCAAGCCTTCGCCAAGGAACACACGCTGTTAAAAACCGCTCTGCAGTATCAGGTGGTGGACGCAAACCATGGCGTCAAAAAGGAACTGGACGTGCTCGTCAAGGTTCTATCCGCTCACCACAATGGCGTGGTGGTGGTGTTGTCTTCGGACCAACTCCACGTTCATACGGCTACAAACTTCCACAAAAAGTTCGTCGCCTAGCTCTTAAATCAGTTTACTCTGAAAAAGTTGCTGAAAACAAATTTGTAGCCGTTGATTCTCTTGAATTTACAGCTCCAAAAACTGCTGAATTTGCAAAAGTTCTTGCAGCATTGAGCATCGATTCTAAAGTTCTTGTTATCCTTGAAGAAGGAAATGAATTCGCAGCTCTTTCAGCTCGTAACCTTCCAAACGTGAAAGTTGCAACTGCTACAACTGCAAGTGTTCTTGACATCGCAAATAGCGACAAACTTCTTGTCACACAAGCAGCTATCTCTAAAATCGAGGAGGTTCTTGCATAATGAATTTGTATGATGTTATCAAAAAACCTGTCATCACTGAAAGCTCAATGGCTCAACTTGAAGCAGGCAAATATGTATTTGAAGTTGACACTCGTGCACACAAACTTTTGATTAAGCAAGCTGTTGAAGCTGCTTTCGAAGGTGTTAAAGTTGCCAACGTTAACACAATCAACGTAAAACCAAAAGCTAAACGTGTTGGACGTTACACTGGTTTTACTAACAAAACTAAAAAAGCTATCATCACACTTACAGCTGATTCTAAAGCAATCGAGTTGTTTGCTGCTGAAGCTGAATAATCTAAGGAGGAAATATCGTGGGAATTCGTGTTTATAAACCAACAACAAACGGTCGCCGTAATATGACTTCTTTGGATTTCGCTGAAATCACAACAAGCACTCCTGAAAAATCATTGCTTGTTGCATTGAAGAGCAAGGCTGGTCGTAACAACAACGGTCGTATCACAGTTCGTCACCAAGGTGGTGGACACAAACGTTTCTACCGTTTGGTTGACTTCAAACGTAATAAAGACAACGTTGAAGCAGTTGTTAAAACAATCGAGTACGATCCAAACCGTTCTGCAAACATCGCTCTTGTACACTACACTGACGGTGTGAAAGCATACATCATCGCTCCAAAAGGTCTTGAAGTAGGTCAACGTATCGTTTCAGGTCCAGAAGCAGATATCAAAGTCGGAAACGCTCTTCCACTTGCTAACATCCCAGTTGGTACTTTGATCCACAATATCGAGTTGAAACCAGGTCGTGGTGGTGAATTGGTACGTGCTGCTGGTGCATCTGCTCAAGTATTGGGTTCTGAAGGCAAATACGTTCTTGTTCGTCTTCAATCAGGTGAAGTTCGTATGATTCTTGGAACTTGCCGTGCTACAGTTGGTGTTGTCGGAAACGAACAACATGGACTTGTAAACCTTGGTAAAGCAGGACGTAGCCGTTGGAAAGGTATTCGTCCAACAGTTCGTGGTTCTGTAATGAACCCTAACGATCACCCACACGGTGGTGGTGAAGGTAAAGCACCAGTTGGTCGTAAAGCACCATCTACCCCATGGGGCAAACCTGCTCTTGGTCTTAAAACTCGTAACAAGAAAGCGAAATCTGACAAACTTATCGTTCGTCGTCGCAACGAGAAATAATATTAAACTAGTCGCTTAAGCAACTAGTAAATCCGCCAGCTCGGTAGCGCTCCATGTGAGCGCAAGCCGCTGTGGTACAACATTTAAAGGAGAAAATATAAAAATGGGACGCAGTCTTAAAAAAGGACCTTTCGTCGATGAGCATTTGATGAAAAAAGTTGAAGCTCAAGCTAACGACGAAAAGAAAAAAGTTATTAAAACTTGGTCACGTCGTTCAACGATCTTCCCAAGTTTCATTGGTTACACTATTGCAGTTTATGACGGTCGTAAACACGTACCTGTTTACATCCAAGAAGACATGGTAGGTCACAAACTTGGTGAATTTGCACCAACTCGTACTTACAAAGGTCACGCTGCAGACGACAAGAAAACACGTAGAAAATAAGGAGAACATAAATGGCAGAAATTACTTCAGCTAAAGCAATGGCTCGTACAGTACGTGTTTCACCTCGTAAATCACGTCTTGTTCTTGATAACATCCGTGGTAAAAGCGTAGCCGATGCAATCGCAATCTTGACATTCACTCCAAACAAAGCTGCTGAAATCATCTTGAAAGTTTTGAACTCAGCTGTAGCTAACGCTGAAAACAACTTTGGTTTGGATAAAGCTAACTTGGTAGTATCTGAAGCATTCGCAAACGAAGGACCAACTATGAAACGTTTCCGTCCACGTGCGAAAGGTTCAGCTTCACCAATCAACAAACGTACAGCTCACATCACTGTAGCTGTTGCAGAAAAATAAGGAGGTAAAATCGTGGGTCAAAAAGTACATCCAATTGGTATGCGTGTCGGCATCATCCGTGATTGGGATGCCAAATGGTATGCTGAAAAAGAATACGCGGATTACCTTCATGAAGATCTTGCAATCCGTAAATTCGTTCAAAAAGAACTTGCTGACGCAGCAGTTTCAACTATCGAAATCGAACGCGCAGTAAACAAAGTTAACGTTTCACTTCACACTGCTAAACCAGGTATGGTTATCGGTAAAGGTGGTGCTAACGTTGATGCACTCCGTGCAAAACTTAACAAATTGACTGGAAAACAAGTACACATCAATATCATCGAAATCAAACAACCTGATTTGGATGCTCACCTTGTAGGTGAAGGTATTGCTCGTCAATTGGAGCAACGTGTTGCTTTCCGTCGTGCACAAAAACAAGCAATCCAACGTGCAATGCGTGCTGGAGCTAAAGGAATCAAAACTCAAGTATCAGGTCGTTTGAACGGTGCAGATATCGCCCGTGCTGAAGGATACTCTGAAGGAACTGTTCCACTTCACACACTTCGTGCAGATATCGATTACGCTTGGGAAGAAGCAGATACTACATACGGTAAACTTGGTGTTAAAGTATGGATCTACCGTGGTGAAGTTCTTCCAGCTCGCAAAAACACTAAAGGAGGTAAATAACCAATGTTAGTACCTAAACGTGTTAAACACCGTCGTGAATTCCGTGGAAAAATGCGCGGTGAAGCAAAAGGTGGAAAAGAAGTAGCATTCGGTGAATACGGTCTTCAAGCTACAACTAGCCACTGGATCACTAACCGCCAAATCGAAGCTGCTCGTATCGCCATGACTCGTTACATGAAACGTGGTGGTAAAGTTTGGATTAAAATCTTCCCACACAAATCATACACTGCTAAAGCTATCGGTGTGCGTATGGGATCTGGTAAAGGGGCACCTGAAGGTTGGGTAGCACCAGTTAAACGTGGTAAAGTGATGTTCGAGATTGCTGGTGTATCTGAAGAGATTGCACGCGAAGCGCTTCGTCTTGCTAGCCACAAATTGCCAGTTAAATGTAAATTCGTAAAACGTGAAGCAGAATAAGGAGAAGGCATGAAACTTAATGAAGTAAAAGAATTTGTTAAAGAACTTCGTGGTCTTTCTCAAGAAGAACTCGCGAAGCGCGAAAACGAATTGAAAAAAGAATTGTTTGAACTTCGTTTCCAAGCTGCTACTGGTCAATTGGAACAAACAGCTCGCTTGAAAGAAGTTAAAAAACAAATCGCTCGTATCAAAACAGTTCAATCTGAAGCGAAATAATAGACTAGGGAAGGAGAAATTTCAATGGAACGCAATAATCGTAAAGTTCTTGTTGGACGTGTTGTATCTGACAAAATGGACAAGACAATCACAGTTGTAGTTGAAACAAAACGTAACCACCCAGTCTATGGTAAACGTATTAACTACTCTAAAAAATACAAAGCTCATGATGAAAACAATGTTGCCAAAGAAGGCGATATCGTACGTATCATGGAAACTCGTCCGCTTTCAGCTACAAAACGTTTCCGTCTTGTAGAAGTTGTTGAAGAAGCGGTCATCATCTAATCAAACCTGAAAGGAGAAAACTGAAATGATTCAAACAGAAACTCGTTTGAAAGTCGCAGACAACAGCGGTGCTCGCGAAATCTTGACTATCAAAGTTCTTGGTGGTTCAGGACGTAAATTTGCAAACATCGGTGATGTTATCGTGGCATCTGTAAAACAAGCTACTCCTGGTGGTGCGGTTAAAAAAGGTGACGTTGTTAAAGCAGTTATCGTTCGTACTAAATCAGGTGCTCGTCGTGCTGATGGTTCATACATCAAATTTGACGAAAACGCAGCAGTTATCATCCGTGAAGACAAAACTCCTCGCGGAACACGTATCTTTGGCCCAGTTGCACGTGAATTGCGTGAAGGTGGCTTCATGAAGATCGTGTCACTTGCTCCAGAAGTACTTTAATTTTTAGAAACAAACTAGTCCCCTGGATTTACCTCCAGGGTGCCCTTATGGGCGTAAGAAAAATCAAGGAGAAACCTAATGTTTGTAAAAAAAGGCGACAAAGTTCGCGTAATCGCTGGTAAAGATAAGGGAACAGAAGCTGTTGTCCTTACTGCCCTTCCAAAAGTAAACAAAGTTATCGTTGAAGGTGTTAACATCGTTAAGAAACACCAACGTCCAACTAACGAGCTTCCTCAAGGTGGTATCATCGAGAAAGAAGCAGCTATCCACGTATCAAACGTTCAAGTTTTGGACAAAAATGGTGTAGCTGGTCGTGTTGGTTACAAATTTGTAGACGGTAAAAAAGTTCGCTACAACAAAAAATCAGGCGAAGTGCTTGATTAATCACGAAGGAAAGGAGAAGTATAATGGCAAATCGTTTAAAAGAAAAATATCTTAATGAAGTAGTTCCTGCTTTGACAGAACAATTTAACTACTCATCAGTGATGGCTGTGCCTAAAGTAGATAAGATCGTTTTGAACATGGGTGTTGGTGAAGCTGTATCAAACGCTAAAAGCCTTGAAAAAGCTGCTGAAGAATTGGCACTTATCTCAGGTCAAAAACCACTTATCACTAAAGCTAAAAAATCAATCGCCGGCTTCCGTCTTCGTGAAGGTGTTGCGATCGGTGCAAAAGTTACCCTTCGTGGTGAACGTATGTACGAATTCTTGGATAAATTGGTTTCAGTTTCACTTCCACGTGTACGTGACTTCCACGGTGTTCCTACAAAATCATTTGATGGACGCGGAAACTACACACTTGGTGTGAAAGAACAATTGATCTTCCCAGAAATCAACTTCGATGACGTTGACAAAACTCGTGGTCTTGACATCGTTATCGTAACAACTGCTAACACTGACGAAGAGTCACGTGCATTGCTTACAGGCCTTGGAATGCCTTTTGCAAAATAATATAGGAGGTAAATCTAATGGCTAAAAAATCAATGATTGCTAAGAACAAACGTCCAGCGAAGTTCTCTACTCAAGCTTATACTCGTTGTGAAAAATGTGGCCGTCCACATTCAGTTTACCGCAAATTTAAACTTTGCCGTGTTTGCTTCCGTGAATTAGCTTACAAAGGACAAATCCCTGGTGTAACAAAAGCATCTTGGTAATTTAAGATATCAAGGGCGTCAAAACTCTAAGTGAAAATAGGAAACTTGACGAAGAAACTGAAGTTTCTAGGAAAGTTTATCTTTTTCACACAGAGTTTAGCCCGGGTTCAGTTGGGCTTGCCAATTTGAACACGAGCTACAGCTTTGGCAAAAAAGACCAATTTGCTTTGGAGCATCGCTCCTGCATCAAATTGCCTATTTTCGCTCTTGCTGTTACGCTCTTTGTATCATGTATTAACTAGCAAGTGCAACTTGCAAACTACTAGTAAGAGGAGAAAAACAAAATGGTTATGACTGACCCAATCGCAGACTTCCTAACTCGTATTCGTAACGCTAACCAAGCTAAACACGAAGTACTTGAAGTACCTGCATCAAACATCAAAAAAGGGATTGCTGAAATCCTTAAACGCGAAGGTTTTGTAAAAAACGTTGAAATCATCGAAGATGACAAACAAGGCATCATCCGTGTATTCCTTAAATACGGACCAAACGGTGAAAAAGTTATCACTAACTTGAAACGTGTTTCTAAACCAGGACTTCGTGTCTACAAAAAACGTGAAGACCTTCCAAAAGTTCTTAACGGACTTGGAATTGCTATCCTTTCAACTTCTGAAGGTTTGCTTACTGATAAAGAAGCACGCCAAAAGAATGTTGGTGGTGAGGTTATCGCTTACGTTTGGTAATATTTAGCTCCCAATTTCTTTGTGACTCTTCGTTATCGTCTCTTGCCTAACCTAAAGTTATGCCTGCGAGACGATGCCTAGATTCACTTTGAAATTGAAAACTAAATGTTCCTTTAAATCGAGAAATCGATTTAACCCCGTGAAAACTGGCCATTCTGGCCTGACAATTTAACAGGAGAAAATAAATATGTCACGTATTGGTAATAAAGTTATCGTGTTGCCTGCTGGTGTTGAACTCACTAACAATGACAACCTTGTAACTGTAAAAGGACCTAAAGGAGAACTTACTCGTGAGTTCTCAAAAGATATTGAAATCCGTGTGGAAGGTACTGAAGTAACTCTTCACCGTCCAAACGATTCAAAAGAAATGAAAACTATCCACGGAACTACTCGTGCCCTTTTGAACAACATGGTTGTTGGTGTATCAGAAGGATTCAAGAAAGAACTTGAAATGCGCGGGGTTGGTTACCGTGCACAACTTCAAGGATCTAAACTTGTTTTGGCTGTTGGTAAATCTCATCCAGATGAAGTTGAAGCTCCAGAAGGAATTACTTTTGAACTTCCAAACCCAACAACAATCGTTGTTAGCGGAATTTCAAAAGAAGTAGTTGGTCAAACAGCTGCTTACGTACGTAGCCTTCGTTCACCAGAACCATATAAAGGTAAAGGTATCCGTTACGTTGGTGAATTTGTTCGCCGTAAAGAAGGTAAAACAGGTAAATAATGTTGAGTGGTTGATTCTCAACCACCAACCTATTTTCCAACTTTGTGCATAGCACACGATTTAAAACTAAAGAGGTGAAAACTGTGATTTCAAAACCAGATAAAAACAAACTCCGCCAAAAACGCCACCGTCGCGTTCGCGGAAAACTCTCTGGAACTGCTGATCGCCCACGTTTGAACGTATTCCGTTCTAATACAGGCATCTACGCTCAAGTGATTGATGACGTAGCGGGTGTAACGCTCGCAAGTGCTTCAACTCTTGACAAAGAAGTTTCAAAAGGAACTAAAACTGAACAAGCCGTTGCTGTCGGTAAACTCGTTGCAGAACGTGCAAACGCTAAAGGTATTTCAGAAGTGGTGTTCGACCGCGGTGGATATCTATATCACGGACGTGTGAAAGCTTTGGCTGATGCAGCTCGTGAAAACGGATTGAAATTCTAATAGGAGGACACTAGAAAATGGCATTTAAAGACAATGCAGTTGAATTAGAAGAACGCGTAGTTGCTGTCAACCGTGTTACTAAAGTTGTTAAAGGTGGACGTCGTCTTCGTTTCGCAGCTCTTGTTGTTGTTGGTGACCACAACGGTCGCGTAGGATTTGGTACTGGTAAAGCTCAAGAAGTTCCAGAAGCAATCCGTAAAGCAGTAGATGATGCTAAGAAAAACTTGATCGAAGTTCCTATGGTTGGAACAACAATCCCACACGAAGTTCTTTCAGAATTCGGTGGAGCTAAAGTATTGTTGAAACCTGCTGTAGAAGGTTCTGGGGTTGCCGCTGGTGGTGCAGTTCGTGCCGTTGTGGAATTGGCAGGTGTGGCAGATATTACATCTAAATCACTTGGTTCTAACACTCCAATCAACATTGTTCGTGCAACTGTTGAAGGTTTGAAACAATTGAAACGCGCTGAAGAAGTTGCTGCCCTTCGTGGTATTTCAGTTTCTGATTTGGCATAAGAAAGGGGATAAAATGGCTCAAATTAAAATTACTTTGACTAAGTCTCCAATCGGACGCATTCCATCACAACGTAAAACTGTTGTAGCACTTGGACTTGGCAAATTGAACAGCTCTGTTATTAAAGAAGATAACGCTGCTATCCGTGGTATGATCACTGCAGTATCTCACTTGGTAACAGTTGAAGAAGTAAACTAATGAATTTTTAGGGGATGTGCACTATACCATCCCCTAAAACTAGATATAGTCATCTATGATGACGTCGTATAGGCGAGTTGAGTGGGGGAGACAACCTTTTCTCCCTTATCGGCGCTAGCATTTTACAAAAGAGGAGAAAATAAAAATGAAACTTCATGAATTGAAACCTGCAGAAGGTTCTCGTAAAGTACGTAACCGCGTTGGTCGTGGTACTTCATCAGGTAACGGTAAAACATCTGGTCGTGGTCAAAAAGGTCAAAAATCTCGTAGCGGTGGCGGAGTTCGCCTTGGTTTTGAAGGTGGACAAACTCCATTGTTCCGTCGTCTTCCAAAACGTGGATTCACTAACATCAACGCTAAAGAATACGCAATTGTGAACCTTGACCAATTGAACGTCTTTGAAGATGGTGCTGAAGTTACTCCAGTTGTTCTTATCGAAGCAGGAATTGTTAAAGCTGAAAAATCAGGTATTAAAATTCTTGGTAACGGTGAGTTGACTAAGAAATTGACTGTGAAAGCAGCTAAATTCTCTAAATCAGCTGAAGAAGCTATCACTGCTAAAGGTGGTTCAGTAGAAGTCATCTAAGAGAGGTGACCTATGTTTTTTAAATTATTAAGAGAAGCTCTTAAAGTCAAGCAGGTTCGATCAAAAATTTTATTTACAATTTTTATCGTTTTGGTCTTTCGTATCGGAACTAGCATTACAGTTCCTGGTGTGAATGCCAATAGCTTGAATGCTTTAAGTGGATTATCCTTCTTAAACATGTTGAGCTTGGTGTCGGGGAATGCCCTAAAAAACTTTTCGATTTTTGCCCTAGGAGTTAGTCCCTATATCACCGCTTCTATCGTTGTCCAACTCTTGCAAATGGATATTTTACCCAAGTTTGTAGAGTGGGGAAAACAAGGGGAAGTAGGCCGAAGAAAATTGAATCAAGCTACTCGTTATATTGCTCTAGTTCTCGCTTTTGTGCAATCTATCGGGATTACAGCTGGTTTTAATACCTTGGCTGGAGCTCAATTGATTAAAACTGCTTTAACTCCACAAGTTTTTCTGACGATTGGTATCATCTTAACAGCTGGTAGTATGATTGTCACTTGGTTGGGTGAGCAAATTACAGATAAGGGATACGGAAATGGTGTTTCCATGATTATCTTTGCCGGGATTGTTGCCTCAATTCCAGAGATGATTCAAGGCATCTATGTAGACTACTTTGTGAACGTCCCAAGTAGCCGTATCACTTCATCTATCATTTTCGTAATCATTTTGATTATTACTGTATTGTTGATTATTTACTTTACAACTTATGTTCAACAAGCAGAATACAAAATTCCAATCCAATATACTAAGGTTGCACAAGGTGCTCCATCTAGCTCTTACCTTCCATTGAAGGTAAACCCTGCTGGAGTTATCCCTGTTATCTTTGCCAGTTCCATTACTGCAGCGCCTGCGGCGATTCTTCAATTTTTGAGCGCTACAGGTCATGATTGGGCTTGGGTAAGGGTAGCACAAGAGATGTTGGCAACCACTTCTCCAACTGGTATTGCCATGTATGCTTTGTTGATTATTCTCTTTACATTCTTCTATACGTTTGTACAGATTAATCCTGAAAAAGCGGCAGAGAACCTACAAAAGAGCGGTGCCTATATCCATGGAGTTCGTCCTGGTAAAGGTACAGAAGAATATATGTCTAAACTTCTTCGTCGTCTTGCAACTGTTGGTTCCCTCTTCCTTGGTGTGATTTCCATTTTGCCGATTGCAGCTAAAGATGTATTTGGTCTTTCTGATGTTGTTGCCTTTGGTGGAACAAGTCTCTTGATCATTATCTCTACTGGTATCGAAGGAATCAAGCAATTGGAAGGTTACCTATTGAAACGTAAGTATGTTGGTTTCATGGACAGAACAGAATAAAAGTATTTACGGAATCAGTAAATACTGAGGGAGTGGAGGTTTAAACTCTAACATTTGTGAGAGTTTGGTCTCCCCTCTTCTATTTTGTTTTTAAATAGGGGTGAAAAGATTTTTTACTTCTATTTAAAAATAAAATAAGGAGATCAGATCATGAATCTTTTGATTATGGGCTTACCGGGTGCAGGTAAGGGAACTCAAGCAGCGAAAATCGTAGAACAATTCCATGTTGCACATATCTCAACAGGTGATATGTTCCGCGCTGCAATGGCAAATCAAACTGAAATGGGTGTTCTTGCTAAGTTATATATTGACAAGGGTGAATTGGTTCCTGATGAAGTTACAAATGGGATCGTAAAAGAACGTCTTTCACAAGATGATATTAAAGAAACAGGATTCTTGTTGGATGGTTACCCACGTACAATCGAACAAGCTCATGCCTTGGACAAAACATTGGCTGAACTTGGCATTGAACTAGAAGGTGTTATCAACATTGAAGTAAATCCTGACAGCCTTTTGGAACGTTTGAGTGGTCGTATTATCCACCGCGTAACTGGAGAAACTTTCCACAAGATCTTTAACCCACCAGTTGACTATAAAGAAGAAGATTATTACCAACGTGAAGATGATAAACCTGAGACAGTAAAACGTCGTTTGGACGTTAATATTGCTCAAGGGGAACCAATCATTGCTCACTACCGTGCCAAAGGTTTGGTTCACGACATCGAAGGTAATCAAGATATCAATGATGTCTTTTCAGATATCAAAAAAGTATTGACAAATTTGAAATAAAGCGTTTTTCACACTTGCAAAAATTCGCTATAAATGTTATACTGAGATAGTCTGACTTATAATTGTTGTCTCTGTGTCTAGAGGCATCGAATCGAAATTTATGGAGGTGCTTTTGCGTGGCAAAAGACGATGTGATTGAAGTTGAAGGCAAAGTAGTTGATACAATGCCGAATGCAATGTTTACGGTTGAACTTGAAAATGGACATCAGATTTTAGCAACAGTTTCTGGTAAAATTCGTAAAAACTATATTCGTATTTTAGCGGGAGATCGTGTTACTGTCGAAATGAGTCCATATGACTTGACACGTGGACGTATCACTTACCGCTTTAAATAATCGAAAAACTTGGAGGGATAAGAAATGAAAGTAAGACCATCGGTCAAACCAATTTGCGAATACTGTAAAGTTATTCGTCGTAATGGTCGTGTTATGGTAATTTGCCCAGCAAATCCAAAACACAAACAACGTCAAGGATAAGATAGAAAGGAGAAAACATGGCTCGTATTGCTGGAGTTGACATTCCAAATGACAAACGCGTAGTAATCTCATTGACTTATGTTTATGGTATCGGACTTGCAACATCTAAGAAAATTTTGGCTGCTGCTGGAATCTCAGAAGATGTTCGTGTACGTGATCTTACATCAGATCAAGAAGATGCTATCCGTCGTGAAGTGGATGCAATCAAAGTTGAAGGTGACCTTCGTCGTGAAGTAAACTTGAATATTAAACGTTTGATGGAAATCGGTTCATACCGTGGTATCCGTCACCGTCGTGGACTTCCTGTCCGTGGACAAAACACTAAAAACAACGCTCGCACTCGTAAAGGTAAAGCTGTTGCGATTGCTGGTAAGAAAAAATAATATAGGAGGTAAAAGTCTTGGCTAAACCAACACGTAAACGTCGTGTGAAAAAGAATATCGAATCTGGTATTGCTCATATTCACGCTACATTTAATAACACTATTGTTATGATTACTGATGTGCATGGTAATGCAATTGCTTGGTCATCAGCTGGTGCTCTTGGTTTCAAAGGTTCTCGTAAATCTACACCATTCGCTGCTCAAATGGCTTCTGAAGCTGCTGCTAAATCTGCACAAGAACACGGTCTTAAATCAGTTGAAGTTACTGTAAAAGGTCCAGGTTCTGGTCGTGAGTCAGCTATTCGTGCGCTTGCTGCCGCTGGTCTTGAAGTAACAGCAATTCGTGATGTGACTCCAGTGCCACACAATGGTGCTCGTCCTCCAAAACGTCGCCGTGTATAATCATCGCATTACACTGCTTTTCGTTTAAGAGGGAGTAACTAAATGATCGAGTTTGAAAAACCAAATATAACAAAAATTGATGAAAATAAAGATTATGGCAAGTTTGTAATTGAACCACTTGAACGTGGCTACGGTACAACTCTTGGTAACTCTCTTCGTCGTGTACTTCTAGCTTCTCTACCAGGAGCAGCTGTGACATCTATCAATATTGATGGTGTGTTACATGAGTTTGACACAGTTCCAGGTGTTCGTGAAGACGTGATGCAAATCATTCTGAACATTAAAGGAATTGCAGTGAAATCGTACGTTGAAGACGAAAAAATCATCGAACTAGATGTTGAAGGTCCTGCTGAAGTAACAGCTGGTGACATTTTGACAGATAGCGATATTGAAATTGTAAATCCAGATCATTATCTCTTTACAATCGGTGAAGGTTCTTCCCTAAAAGCGACTATGACTGTTAACAGTGGTCGTGGATATGTACCTGCTGATGAAAATAAAAAAGATAATGCACCAGTTGGAACACTTGCTGTAGATTCTATTTATACACCAGTTACAAAAGTCAACTATCAAGTGGAACCTGCTCGTGTAGGTAGCAATGATGGATTTGACAAATTAACCCTTGAAATCTTGACAAATGGAACAATTATTCCAGAAGATGCTTTAGGGCTTTCAGCACGTATTTTGACAGAACATCTTGATTTGTTTACAAATCTTACTGAGATTGCTAAGTCAACTGAAGTGATGAAAGAAGCTGATACTGAATCTGACGACCGTATTTTGGATCGTACGATTGAGGAACTGGACTTGTCTGTGCGTTCATACAACTGTTTAAAACGTGCCGGTATCAATACTGTGCATGATTTGACAGAAAAATCTGAAGCAGAGATGATGAAAGTACGAAATCTTGGACGCAAGAGTTTGGAAGAAGTGAAACTCAAACTCATTGATTTGGGTCTTGGATTAAAAGATAAATAAAGGAGGAATAAATGGCTTACCGTAAACTAGGACGCACTAGCTCACAGCGTAAAGCAATGCTTCGTGATTTGACAACTGACCTTTTGATCAACGAATCAATCGTGACAACTGAAGCTCGTGCTAAAGAAATCCGTAAAACTGTTGAAAAAATGATTACTCTAGGTAAACGTGGTGATTTGCATGCACGTCGTCAAGCAGCTGCTTTCGTACGTAATGAAATCGCATCTGAAAACTATGATGAAGCAACTGATAAGTACACTTCTACTACAGCACTTCAAAAATTGTTCTCAGAAATCGCACCTCGTTATGCTGAACGTAACGGTGGATACACTCGTATCCTTAAAACTGAACCACGTCGTGGTGATGCAGCGCCAATGGCGATTATCGAATTAGTATAAAATCATCAATTTTGTTGAGTGTTATGATGATGGAGTCTTGTGCTCTTAGTCTAGCTCTGGTCTACCGCTAGGATTTCGGTCCTAGCGGGAACACTCATCATAAGTTGGGATAGTAGACGCTTGTTTACGAAATTGTTTTTTGCTTAAGAACAACTTCGTAAGCAGGCGTTTTTGAGTATTTTCGTTAGAATTATGCTATACTATTTGAAAAGAATCCTGTTTAATGTTCAGGTTTCCTATTAAAAGAAGAATTGGAGTTTGCTTATGAAAGCGATTATAACTGTTGTTGGTAAAGATAAATCTGGAATTGTTGCAGGTGTT
The DNA here is from genome assembly GCF_001579035.1 of Streptococcus mitis. GTDB lineage: Bacteria > Bacillota > Bacilli > Lactobacillales > Streptococcaceae > Streptococcus > Streptococcus mitis_J. Next base: position 238,004 of record NZ_KQ970285.1, read on the forward strand.
TCTGGCAAAATTGCAGAATTGGGTTTGAACATAGACGATATTTCTCAAACTGTCTTAGATGAATATTTCACGATGATGGCTGTTGTCTCTAGTGATGAAAAGCAAGATTTTACTTATCTGCGAAATGAGTTTGAAGCTTTTGGACAAACTTTGAATGTAAAAATCAATATTCAGAGTGCAGCGATTTTCGAAGCTATGTATAATATCTAGGAGGTGCACATGGATATTAGACAAGTTACGGAAACTATCGCCATGATTGAGGAGCAAAACTTCGATATTAGAACCATTACCATGGGAATTTCCCTTTTGGACTGTATCGATCCAGATATCAATCGTGCTGCGGAGAAAATTTATCAAAAGATTACGACCAAGGCGGCTAATTTAGTGGCTGTTGGGGATGAAATTGCAGCTGAGTTGGGAATTCCAATCGTTAATAAGCGTGTATCGGTGACTCCTATTTCTCTGATTGGGGCAGCGACAGATGCGACGGACTACGTGGTTCTGGCAAAAGCGCTTGATAAGGCTGCGAAAGAGATTGGTGTGGACTTTATTGGTGGTTTCTCTGCCTTGGTACAAAAAGGTTATCAAAAGGGAGATAAGATTCTCATCAATTCTATTCCTCGTGCTCTGGCTGAAACGGACAAGGTCTGCTCGTCAGTCAATATCGGCTCAACCAAGTCTGGTATCAATATGACGGCTGTGGCGGATATGGGACGAGTTATCAAGGAAACGGCTAATCTATCAGATATGGGAGCGGCCAAGTTGGTTGTGTTCGCTAATGCTGTTGAGGACAATCCATTTATGGCTGGTGCCTTCCATGGTGTTGGGGAAGCAGATGTTATCATCAATGTCGGAGTTTCTGGTCCTGGCGTGGTCAAGCGTGCCTTGGAAAAAGTTCGTGGACAGAGCTTTGATGTAGTAGCAGAAACAGTTAAGAAGACTGCCTTTAAAATCACTCGTATCGGTCAATTGGTTGGTCAGTTGGCCAGTGAGAGACTGGGTGTGGAGTTTGGTATTGTGGACTTGAGTTTGGCACCAACTCCTGCGGTTGGAGATTCTGTGGCACGTGTCCTTGAAGAAATGGGGCTAGAAACAGTTGGTACGCACGGAACGACGGCTGCCTTGGCTCTCTTGAATGACCAAGTTAAGAAGGGTGGAGTGATGGCCTGCAACCAAGTTGGTGGTTTGTCTGGTGCCTTTATCCCTGTTTCTGAGGATGAGGGTATGATTGCGGCAGTGCAAAATGGCTCTCTTAATTTAGAAAAACTGGAGGCCATGACGGCTATCTGTTCTGTTGGTTTGGATATGATTGCCATCCCAGAAGATACACCTGCTGAGACCATTGCGGCTATGATTGCGGATGAGGCTGCAATTGGTGTCATTAACATGAAAACAACAGCTGTACGTATCATTCCCAAAGGAAAAGAAGGCGATATGATTGAGTTTGGTGGTCTTCTTGGTACAGCTCCAGTAATGAAAGTCAATGGAGCTTCGTCTGTTGATTTTATCTCTCGTGGAGGACAAATCCCAGCACCAATTCATAGTTTTAAAAATTAAGAAAATAGGAGAAATTTTAAGTTCTATTTAAGGTTGGATGTGTATACTATAATCATTAAATAAAGACCTCCTAATATTATTTGAAACAGATAACACTGATTTAGTTTGAATTTGATTTTCATCTAATATCTTTATTTAATAGAACTCCTAAACTTTTTCATAATAATCTCCTGCAAAAGTCGCCTGTCTGGGTGGCTTTTGTTTTATCATCCATGATATAATAGAAGCAAATGGAGGACGGAAAATGGTAAAAGTACGATTGTATTTGGTACGTCATGGCAAGACCATGTTTAACACGATTGGTCGCGCGCAAGGTTGGAGCGATACTCCCTTAACAACTGAAGGTGAACGAGGGATTCAAGAGTTAGGAATCGGTTTGCGAGAATCTGGTCTGCAGTTTGAGCGTGCTTATTCGAGTGATTCTGGGCGCACCATTCAGACAATGGGAATTATCCTTGACGAGCTTGGCTTGCAGGGAAAAATTCCTTATCGCATGGACAAGCGGATCAGAGAATGGTGTTTTGGTAGCTTTGATGGAGCTTATGATGGTGATCTTTTCATGGGCATTATTCCTCGTATCTTTAATGTGGACCATGTTCACCAATTATCTTATGCTGAACTGGCTGAGGGCTTGGTAGAGGTCGATACAGCTGGTTGGGCTGAAGGCTGGGAAAAACTCAGTGGCCGAATCAAGGAAGGTTTTGAAGCGATTGCCAAAGAAATGGAAGAACAAGGTGGAGGCAATGCTCTCGTTGTCAGCCATGGAATGACCATTGGAACCATTGTTTATCTGATCAATGGTATGCATCCACATGGTCTCGATAATGGTAGCGTGACGATTCTTGAATATGAGGACGGTCAGTTTAGCGTTGAGGTTGTTGGTGACCGTAGTTACCGAGAACTAGGACGTGAGAAGATGGAGGAAGCCTCTATTTAATACTCTTCGAAAATCTCTTCAAACTGTGTCAACGTCGTCTTGCCGTAGATATGGTTACTGACTTCGTCAGTTCTATCCACAACCTCAAAACAGTGTTTTGAGCTGACTTCGTCAGTCTTATCTACAACCCCAAAGCAGTGCTTTGAGCAACCTGCGGCTAGTATCCTAGTTTGCTCTTTGATTTTCATTGAGTATAATCAGTTTAGACTTGCTTGCTAGGAACTAGGGATTTGATAAGAATATCAAGATAAGAAAAAACAGCCGAGGGTAATCCTTTCGGCTGTTTTTGAGGGGGAAAACTAAAGTGTAATGCTGTTGCTTTTAGAGATTTTCATGAACAAGAGCAAGGAACCTACTGTTAGAACAGTGAGGATAGTTGACAAGGCTGCGGCTACACCGTAATTTCCTCTGAGAACTTCTGTATAAATGGCTACAGTCATTGTTCTTGTTTTGACATTGTAGAGGAGGATAGAAGTAGAGAGTTCTGAAATCATTGTGACCCAAGATAAGATGGCTCCAGAAATAATACCAGATAGCATCATTGGAGTTGTAATCTTGGCAAAGGTATTGAGACGGCTACTTCCTAAGCTTTCAGCGGCTTCTTCAATACTTGGTGCTATTTGTTGCAAGCTAGCAACAGATGAGCGAATAGTATAAGGCAATCTTCTGACAGATAGGGACATAATCAGGATGAAAGCTGTCCCAGTAATCATAAGAAATCCACTTCCAAATAGACCGGTATTGAAGGAAGAAATGAAGGCAATCCCTAGAACGGTTCCTGGTACAATATAAGGAACCATACTGAGGCTGTCAATTAAGTTTGTAAACAAATTCCGTTTTCTAACGGCTAGGTAGGAGATAAATGTTGCAAATAGAACAACTAGAACTAAGGCAATCAAAGGGATACGAATGGTATTGAAAATAGCAGAGCCCATACGATTGAAAGCTACCTTGTAACTGTTTAGAGAATAACCTTTGACAAATACCATACCTGATGTTTTTAGAAAAGAAGTATAAATCAAGTAAATTTGAGGTAAAACAGAGATAAAGATAATTCCGTAGACTGTTGCATAAATGGCAGCCATTTTTCCTTTTGTAGTTTTTTTAGGCTCAATTGGATGGAGCGAATTCATGCTGAAACTGTAGCGATTTGCAATGTGTTTTTGGATAAGGAAAATTGCCAAGGCAATGATAATCGCCATAATTGCTAAAGCAGATGCAAAAGCAGAATTTCCTCCAACCTCGCTAATGAATTGGGTATAAATCAAGACGGGGAAAGTCCGATACCCTTCACCAATCAACATAGGCGTTCCAAAGTCTGAGAATGCTCTCATAAATACAAGTAGGGCAGCAGCTAGTAAGGTTGGAACGAGGAGAGGTAAAATGACCGTTACGATACGCTTAAATCCGAAGGACCCCATACTTTCAGCTGCTTCAAGTAGAGAATTGTCAATACTCTTCATTGTCCCAGCAACGTATAGAAATACCAGTGGGAATAGTTGCAGTGTAAAGACAAGTACAATTCCTTTGAATCCATAAATATCGATAGCTGGAAGATGAAGGGAATTTGTCAGGAATTTAGTAATGACCCCGTTTCGTCCCAGTAAGAGAATCCAGGAGTAGGCTCCCACAAAAGGAGCTGACATGGAAGCAATGATAATCAATATTTGTAGAAATTTCTTCCCCTTGAAGTCATACATAGAGAAGAGATAAGCTAATAGGGTTCCTACGACTAAGGAAGTGACAGTAGCGGTAATGGAAACCTTGAAACTGTTAACAAGTGTCTCAGAGTAGTAGGCTTTACTAAAGAAAGTGACAAAATTAGCTAGTGAGAATTGACCTTCATGTATGAGTGCTTGCTTGAGCACGGTAACGATAGGATAAACGAGAAAGACAAGATAGGTAAGAAAGATGAAGAAAGAGGAGGCTGTCCAAATATTTAGTTTTTTACGTTCCATGGTTGACTCCTTTTATCAGGTTTTGTGAACCATCTGCAGAAAAGACGTTTAATTTTTGAGTATTGATTCGTAGGCGAATACGATCGCCTTTTTGTAGATCTTCTTCAAAAGTTGATTCTTCGCTAACTTGAATTTTTGAGGCAAACCCTGTTTCGATGAAGTATTCAGTATTCAGTCCAAGATAGACGCTATCGCTAATAGTTCCTTCAATATCTCCAGATTCATCTTTGATAAACTCTTCAGGACGAATGCTTACATGAATGGCTTGCTCCTCAGCATGATCAAGGGCTGGCATTCGAAGGGCATAGCCATCTGAAAATACGATATAAGCGCCGTCGCTCCGTTTTTCAAGAGTGGCGGGGATAATATTTGTGCGTCCGATAAAGGTTGCTACAAACTCATTAGCTGGTTTATGATAGAGTTCTTTTGGCCGACCGATTTGTTGGATGACTCCGTCTTTCATAACAGCAATTTGGTCTGAAATAGCCATAGCTTCTTCTTGGTCGTGGGTCACATAAACAGTTGTAATTCCTACTTCGTGTTGGATTTCTCGAATGGCTTGACGCATATCCAAGCGAAGTTTGGCATCCAGATTACTAAGTGGCTCGTCCATGAGGAGAACACTTGGATTAACCGCTAAGGCACGTGCCAAGGCGACACGTTGTTGTTGTCCACCACTGAGTTTATCGGGCTTTCGATCCGCATATTGAGCAATTTGCATGAGTTCAAGATATTTATTGGTCTGTTGAATCAATTCTTCTTTTGGAACCTTCTTTTGCTTAAGACCAAAAGCAACATTATCTCGAACAGTCAAATGTGGGAAAATAGCGTAGTTTTGAAAAACCATCCCGATATTGCGTTTGCTGGGTTCCATATTATTGATTTTTGTATCATCGAAGTAAAATTCTCCGCCTTCGATACTGTTGAAACCTGCAATCATACGAAGAAGAGTCGTTTTCCCACAACCTGAAGGTCCAAGAAGGGTAAAGAGACTTCCTTTTGGAATTGTAATGTTCAAATTCTCAATAACAGGGACATCGTGGTAGATTTTTTTGGCGTTGATAATTTTGATCTCACTCATAGTGAACCTCTTTTACTGTTTAGATTGGATATCTGTAAAGACTTCGTTGTATTTCTTAACGATATCTGATTTATTCTTGATGACATAATCATAATCTTCAGTGAGTGTTTTGATTTTGTCAATTGGTTTCATATTTTCGCTTGTTTTGGCATTTTTACGAACAGGACGGTTAGTAGTGGTTGTACCAAGTGTATCTTGTACTTCTTGAGAGATAATAAAATCGATAAATTTCTTGGCATTTTCCATATTTTTCGCTTTTTTAACGATAGCAGCACTAGCAGGTAGGAAGACGGTTCCTTCTTTTGGATAGACTACCTTAATGTTAGCTCCGTCATTTAAGAGTTTAACTGCTGGATCTTCATAAGAGAGACCAACAGCCATTTCTCCGTCAGCGACTGCTTTATAGACACCAGATGAACTTGAACCGATTTTCCCATCAATAAGTGTGAAGAGATCTTTTACATAAGACCAGGCTTTATCGTCTTTGTAACCACCTTGAGCTTGTAGCATATTTGTTAATTGAGCAAAGGCGCTAGAAGAGTTTGCTGGGTCAGCAGTTGCAATTTTTCCTTTTAGTTCAGGTTTGAGAAGGTCGCTATATCCTTCGATGTTCATGCCTTTTGTTAAATCAGGATTGACGATTAAAACACTACCATCTAGTGTATAAGGAGTAGAGTAGCCAGTTGTGTTTTGATATTCTTTGATAACATTATCATTTTCTTTTGAAGTATAGTTTTCAAAGAGTTCTCCGTGGGTAGCATATTGTGTATAAGAACCACCAAAGATGACATCAGCTACAGGAGCTTCTTTTTCTGACTCTAGTTTTTTGAAAAGTTCTCCAGTACCAGCTTGAATCAGTTCTACTTTGATACCATATTTTTCTTCAAAGGCAGGAATAGTTGCTCCGATTAAGCCCTCTGAGTTTGGTGAATAAACGACTAGCGAACCGCCGTCTCCTTTATCAGATGAACCGCCATCGGCAGATTCATTAGAAGAACAAGCAACAAGACCAAAAAGAGCTAGTCCGCAAGCAGCATAATACATCCATTTCTTTTTCATGATGGATACCTCCGTTGTGTTATTTAAGTTTATTTTAAAACAATGTAAGCGTTTTTAAAACCGATAATTCTATTCTATTAGAGTAAAATTCTCTACAAAAAGAAGAATAGCTTATTTTACTATTCTTCCGAGTGATTTCAATTCCTTTGGGGAAATATGGAGATACTTTTTAAATACTTTGGCAAAATATTTATAGTCTGAAAATCCAACTTGATCAGAGATGTCGCTTAGAGGGGAGTTGGGAGATTCAGCCATCTTATCTATAGCTTGTTTCAGACGATATTGTAAGATATATTCATTTAGAGTCATGGGGAAGTCTTCTTTGATAACTTTATATAGATAGCTTTCGCTATAGTTTAAAGCTTCAGCAATAGTCGCAATCGTAAAATGCTCTGCATAATGCTTGTGGACAAAGGAAATAATTTGTTGAATGATTTGGTTTTGTGTATCAATCTGTTGGATAGAGGTGAGTAAAGTTTGATATTCTTCTAAAAAAGGAGTTTCTTGATAGGTGCTACCTTGTAATCGCAAAACAATGTTTTGAAGACATTCTGTCAATTCCTTGGTGTCAATTGGCTTGGATAAGAAATCAACTGCTCCATATTGCATGGCTTTTTTGGCATTTTGAAAATCGTTATAACCTGATAAGATAACTTTTTCATAGGGGAGGGTACGAGTGGCTTCGAACATCATAAAAGCATCCATAATTGGCATTGTGATGTCTGTTAAGACAATATGAGGTTCTTTTTCTTGGATGAGTTTCATTCCCTCTTGACCGTGACTGGCAGTTCCTACGACTTGGATACCTAAGGCAGAGTAGTCTACGGCAATCTCTAGCCATTTTCGGATGAGGTGTTCGTCTTCTACGATAATGAGCTTAAACATGAGTTAGTCCTTTCGTTACAAATTTGACCCAAGTTTCTCCTTGGCGATTGACTCCTAGATCTAGCTGGACATCAGAAAAGAAATTGCTCAATCGTTTGTAGCTGTTTACGATGCCATGCTGGGTATGAGGGCTTTTTAAAGAGTCTAAAATAGCGAGTCGCTCTTGTTTGGTGAGTCCTCCAGCATTATCTTTGACTAAAAAAGTTAGAGAATCTGCTTCCAAGGTAATTTGGATATCAATATGAAGATCAATACGGTATTGCATCCCATATTTTATAGCATTTTCTACTAGAGGAAGCAAGAAAAGTTTAGGAATAGGTTGATTATCGACAGTTTCTGGGCAGACAATATCATAGGAAAAGTGCTCGAAACGAATCTTATGAATCATAAGGTAATCCTCTATAATCTTTAAATCCTGACAAATGGTTGTTTCTTTTTCTAAATCGGTGATACTGTAGCGAAGAATGCGCGTGAGATTTTGAATCAGGTCTTGTGTGAGAGCAGCATCCATTAAAGAAGTGATTTTAATCGTCTCAAGTGTATTGTAGAGAAAATGAGGATTGAACTGAGCTTCCAGCATTTTTCTTTCAAAAATCCACTTTTCTTTTTCTATGGTTAGCATTTTTTGATGAAGTTGATCTAATTCGTACAACATATTGTTGATTTTTTCTGCCATAAACTCAAACTCATCCCCTGTTTGTAGAGAAAGCCTTTTATCTGCTTGTTTGGGAATTTCTTGAAGTTGGTAAACCAAACTTTCAATAGGAACAGCATTGTGTGTAGCAATCTTATGAGCAATTCGTCTTGCTTGCCAGAAGTAGAGGAAGAATATACATAAGGTGAGGACGGAGGCTAGACCGAGTAAGCTAGGAATGGGAAAGAAGGATTGAAAAGTATAGATTGAAAAAATAGCACCGACTTTTTCTTTTTGAACAATAAGCGGTTCATTCGCATACCAGTGGGTGCGAGAGTGTAGGAGTTTTTCATCCAATTTTTCAAGAGTGGAACGAGTAAACTGATTTGTATTGTTGGAAAACATATTTCCAAAGCTATCGGTAATGATGTATTTGGAATTGATCATTGGGAAACTTGAAATGAAATCATTCTCATTTACGAAAGCAATAGTATAGGCCTTAACTCGTTGGTTTTGAAGTAGTGGTTTGATAAAGAGTGTGTAATGTTGCTTATCTGAAGAGAGTGCAATTTTTTCTGTAACTTTATCCTGAGAAGGATTTTGAATGAGTAGTTTTAGATAGTAGGGTGATAAAATACTTTCTTGATGATTTCGATTGGTACTAAATAGTAATTCACCTGTATCGCTTAGAATAATGAGGTCAGAACTAAGCTTTAATTTAGCTTTTGTCTCATAAAATAAGCTAAAGACTTCTCTCTCTGTGTGTTTGCCGTCCAAAAATCCAAGAATCATTTTATGGTTCATGGTAGTCAGGAGCTCATTATTGGCTTCTTTCATCTCTTGAACCTGCTTGACAATCTGTCTCGTGTCTTTGGAGAGTTGTTGCTTTTGTAAAAAATAGGAAAAACCAAAAAGTAAAATGAGTAGTAAAAGTGAGGTCACAAAGGCTGCGATAGAGCTTCTATGGAGAATTTCTTTTTGGAGAGATTTTTTAAAGGAATGAGACATCCGCTACCTCCTTGGAAGGGTTTTCTGTTATAAGTATAGCAGTTTAAAAATTCTAGAGCAAGGTAAAATAGAAAAGGTTTGGCTAAAATTTTTTAGCTAAACCTTTTGAAAAGTTAAGTATGTATTATAGATGCTTGTTATCTGCAAATAGCTAGAGCATTTCAAGGAAATGAACTAGAAATAACAATTAATATGATGGTTCAGAAATACCTTTTGATAATCAATAAGATCTTCGGGATGAAGTGCGTTGACTCCATCCATTTCATATTTCCGATTTAATAAACGATATTTGTTTTCACCAAATTGATGAAAAGGGAGTAGTTGAACTTGGTCGATATTTAATGAGTTAAATAGAGTAGCGAATTCTTCTGCATCCTCTAAACTATTGTTAAAATCAGGAATAACCGGGATTCTTAAAACGATAGTTTTATGTTGAGAAAAAGCATAATGAATGTTTTTAATAATCATTTGATTAAAAACCCCAGTCACTTTTTTATGTTTTATAGAATTATAATGTTTTAGGTCTGTGTAGATAAAATCCACATATTGGATTAAATCAACAAATTTTTCATGATCAACAAAGGCAGTAGTTTCAATGGCAGTGTGTATGTGATGTTCTTTAGCTGACTTTAAGATGGCTTTAGCAAATTCAAACTGAGCAAATATTTCACCCCCTGATAAAGTTAAACCTCCACCGGATTCTTCGTAAAATTCTTTATCTTTTAATACCTCTGTAATAATTTCTTCTACAGTTTTTTCTTCACCTACTAAAGTGAATTTCTCTCGTTGAGCATCTTTCATTTTTTCAGGTTTCATTCTTTGAGATTCAGGATTAGAACACCATGGACAGCGCAGAGGGCATCCTTTTAAAAAAACAGTTGTACGAATACCCGGACCGTCATGAATTGAAAAGTGTTGAATATTAAAAATAATTCCTTTAGATATTTCCATAAGAGTTCCTCCTCTTTATAATTCTATCCTATCACAAAAACGAAAGAAAAACAATTACGAACGAAAGTTTAATTTGTTGTTTTTTGCTTTTTATTTTGGTAGAATAAAACGGAGGTGTAAAATGAAAAGATTGGAACAAATTATTAAATTAGTATCAGAATATGAAAAGATTGATGTTAATACATTATCGGAAAAATTAAATGTATCGAAAGTAACGATTAGAAAAGATTTAGATAAATTAGAGTCAAAAGGCTTATTACACAGAGAGCATGGATATGCTGTGTTAAATAGTGGAGATGACTTAAATGTACGCTTGTCAATTAATTATGAAATTAAGAGAAAAATTGTTCAAGAAGCAGTAAAATTGGTATCAGATAATGAAACAATAATGATAGAATCTGGTTCAACCTGTGCTTTACTTGCTGAGGAAATTTGCAAGCAAAAAAGAAATGTTACGATTGTAACAAATTCATTTTTTATAGCAAATTTTGTGAGAGCTTATGATTCATGTCGTATTATTGTTCTTGGTGGAGAGTTTCAGAAGGATTCACAGGTTACTGTGGGACCTTTATTAAAAGAAATGATACAGACTTTTCATGTGCATCAAGCTTTTGTTGGGACAGATGGTTACGATAAAGAGATGGGCTTTACAGGAAAAGATTTAATGCGCAGTGAGGTAGTTCAATATATTTCAGCAGCGTCGGATAAAGTCATTGTCCTAACTGACTCAAGTAAATTTGATAAAAGGGGTATAGTAAGAAGATTTGCTTTAAGTCAAGTCTATGAAGTAATAACAGACGAAAAACTTTCTAAACAAAATATAGCTACATTAGAAAATGCTGGGATAATGGTTAAGGTAGTTTCGTAAGAGGTTAAGTGTATGAATCAAGATAGGAATAAACTGCTCTCTAAAATTGCTTATCTGTATTATATTGAAAACTTAAATCAGTCACAAATAGCAGCAAAATTAGGAATTTATAGAACCTCTATTAGTAGAATGTTAACAGAAGCAAGGAATGCAGGAATTGTTAAAATTGAAATAGAGAATTTTGATACCAATATGTTTAAGTTGGAAAATTATGTAAAAGAAAAGTATGGTCTGGAAAGTTTAGAAATTATTCCAAACGAATTTGATGATAATCCAACAATTTTATCTGAAAGAATTTCTCAAGTTGCAGCAGGCGTCCTTAGGAATCTAATTGATGATAATATGAACATTGGCTTTTCTTGGGGGAAAAGTTTAAGTAATTTAGTAGATCTAATCCACAGCAAAAGTGTCCGAAATGTTCACTTCTATCCTCTAGCAGGTGGTCCTAGTCACATACACGCTAAATACCATGTGAATACACTGATTTATGAAATGTCTAGAAAATTTCATGGAGAGTGTACATTTATGAATGCAACGATTGTGCAAGAAAATAAATTGTTAGCAGATGGTATTTTGCAATCAAGATATTTTGAAGATTTGAAAAATAGTTGGAAAGATTTAGATATAGCTGTAGTCGGAATTGGTGATTTTAGCAATAAAGGAAAACATCAATGGTTAGACATGCTTACAGAGGATGACTTTAAAGAATTGACCAAAGTTAAAACTGTAGGAGAAATTTGTTGTCGATTTTTTGATTCAAAAGGTAAAGAAGTCTATGAAAACTTACAGGAAAGAACGATAGCAATCTCTTTGGAAGATTTAAAAAATATTCCTCAAAGTTTAGCTGTTGCTTACGGTGATACGAAAGTATCTTCGATTCTTTCTGTCTTGCGTGCTAATTTAGTAAATCATTTGATTACAGATAAAAATACAATTTTAAAAGTTTTGGAAGAAGATGGTGATTTTTCTTTTCGAAATATTTTATGTGAGTGAAAATGATAGACTGATTCAGTTTATCGTTTTTTATTTTTAATCATTTGCACATTTGTGCTTAAATAAATAAAAATAGTTTATCTGTTGTTTTTGGATTGACAACTTTATTATGTAGTTGTATTCTATAGATACAAAAGAAAATTTTAAAATTTCAAATGAAAAAAGCTTTTTACATAGTGAAATGAGGAGGAATTTATGGAAATGATTGTTCCAGATCAAATTATCATGGGTTTAATTTTATATGCTGGTGATGCGAAACAACATATTTATAAAGCGTTAGATTACATAAAAAACGGTACATGTGAACGGTGTGAAGAAGAAATACAGTTAGCTGATGCCGCCTTATTAGAAGCCCATAATCTACAAACAAAATTCTTGGCACAAGAAGCGTCTGGTACAAAAACGGAGATTACAGCACTTTTTGTCCATTCGCAAGATCATCTCATGACTAGTATGACGGAGATTAATTTAATCAAAGAAATTATTAGTTTGAGAAAAGAACTTCATAAAAAATAATACTAGAGTATTATCATTGTTATTAACATAGAGGAGGAAAATATAATGGTGAAGATTGGTTTGTTTTGTGCAGCAGGATTTTCCACTGGTATGCTTGTAAATAATATGAAAATTGCAGCGCAAGCTAGTGGAGTTGAAGCAGAAATAGAGGCGTTTTCTCAGTCCAAATTAGCTGATTATGCGCCAAATATAGATGTTGCACTATTGGGTCCACAAGTCGCTTATACATTAGATAAATCAAAAGAAATTTGTGATAAGTGTGATATTCCGATAGCTGTTATTCCGATGATGGATTATGGTATGTTAGATGGGAAAAAAGTATTAGATTTAGCCCTATCTTTGATTAATGGGTAAGAAAAGGAGTTTTATTATGGCAAAGATGGATGTTCAGAAAATCATTGCACCAATGATGAAATTTGTGAATATGCGTGGTATTATAGCTCTAAAAGATGGTATGTTGGCTATTTTACCATTAACAGTAGTTGGAAGTTTATTCTTGATTATAGGGCAATTACCCTTTGAAGGATTGAATCAAAGTATTGCTAGTGTATTTGGGGCAGACTGGACAGAGCCTTTTATGCAAGTCTATTCAGGAACTTTTGCTATTATGGGTCTAATTTCTTGTTTTTCAATTGCCTATTCTTATGCTAAGAATAGCGGAGTAGAGGCATTGCCAGCTGGGGTTCTTTCTGTATCTGCATTCTTTATTTTGCTAAGATCATCTTATATCCCTAAACAAGGTGAGGCGATTGGAGACGCTATTAGTAAAGTTTGGTTTGGAGGCCAAGGAATTATCGGTGCTATCATTATAGGTTTGGTAGTAGGAAGTATTTATACCTTCTTTATAAAGAGAAAAATTGTTATTAAGATGCCAGAACAAGTTCCACAAGCTATTGCCAAACAGTTTGAAGCAATGATTCCAGCATTTGTAATTTTCTTATCTTCTATGATTGTATATATTTTAGCGAAGTCATTGACTAATGGCGGAACATTTATTGAAATGATTTATTCTGTTATTCAAGTTCCATTGCAAGGTTTAACTGGATCTTTGTATGGTGCGATTGGAATTGCCTTTTTCATATCATTTTTATGGTGGTTTGGTGTCCATGGACAATCGGTAGTAAATGGAGTAGTGACAGCTCTGCTTTTATCTAATCTTGATGCTAATAAAGCTATGTTAGCCTCTGGTAATCTATCATTAGAAAATGGTGCACATATTGTTACTCAACAATTTTTAGATTCATTTTTAATTCTATCAGGTTCAGGGATTACGTTTGGTCTTGTAGTTGCCATGCTTTTTGCAGCAAAATCAAAACAATACCAAGCCTTAGGGAAAGTAGCAGCTTTTCCAGCAATATTTAACGTAAATGAGCCAGTTGTATTTGGATTTCCGATTGTCATGAATCCAGTTATGTTTGTACCTTTCATTCTTGTTCCTGTACTTGCAGCTGTTATAGTATATGGAGCTATTGCAACAGGTTTCATGCAGCCATTTTCAGGAGTTACATTACCTTGGAGCACCCCAGCTATTATATCAGGATTTATGGTTGGTGGATGGCAAGGAGTTATTACTCAGCTGGTGATATTAGCGATGTCTACATTAGTTTATTTCCCATTCTTTAAAGTACAGGATCGTTTAGCTTATCAGAATGAAGCATGATAATTCTAAAAAAACATTTGTGTATTATCATTAAACATACACATTTGTGCTAAAAATTAGAGAGTTAAAGTTTTTCTAGTTAAAAGCTTGAAATTTTCTAAAAAACCAGGTATTATATTTTCGAAAGAAACAAAAATATTTTCGAAAGAAAGGTGCTTACGATGGTAAATACAGAAGTAGCAAGAACAACAATCAAGACAGAATATTTTGGCAGCCTTACTGAAAGGATGAACAAATATCGAGAAGATGTTTTAAATAAAAAACCTTATATTGATGCTGAAAGAGCAGTTTTAGCAACACGCGCTTATGATCGATATAAGGAACAACCTAATGTCCTAAAACGCGCCTATATGCTCAAAGAAATTTTGGAAAATATGACTATTTATATCGAAGAAGAATCTATGATTGCGGGAAATCAAGCTTCTTCCAATAAAGATGCTCCTATTTTTCCAGAATATACGCTAGAATTTGTTCTCAATGAGTTGGATCTTTTTGAAAAGCGTGATGGAGATGTTTTCTATATTACAGAAGAAACAAAAGAACAACTTAGAAGTATTGCTCCGTTTTGGGAAAATAATAATTTACGTGCTAGAGCTGGTGCCTTGTTACCTGAAGAAGTGTCTGTTTATATGGAAACAGGATTCTTCGGTATGGAAGGTAAGATGAATTCTGGAGATGCTCACTTAGCAGTTAACTATCAGAAACTGTTGCAATTTGGTTTAAGAGGTTTTGAAGAGCGGGCTCGTAAAGCGAAAGCAGCGCTAGATTTAACAGATCCAGCAAGTATTGATAAATATCATTTTTACGACTCTATATTTATCGTAATCGATGCTATTAAAGTATATGCAAATCGCTTTGTTGATCTTGCTAAAAGTTTAGCCGAAAATGCAAATCCTAAACGTAAGAAAGAATTACTTGAGATTGCAGATATTTGCTCTAGAGTCCCATATGAACCGGCAACTACTTTTGCAGAAGCTATTCAATCAGTTTGGTTTATTCAATGTATTTTACAAATTGAATCTAATGGCCACTCTCTTTCATATGGTCGTTTTGATCAATATATGTATCCATATATGAAGGCTGATTTAGAAAGTGGTAAAGAAACAGAAGATAGCATTGTTGAACGTCTGACAAATCTTTGGATTAAGACAATTACAATTAATAAGGTTCGCAGTCAAGCACATACATTTTCTTCAGCAGGAAGTCCTTTATATCAAAATGTTACAATTGGTGGACAGACTCGAGATAAGAAGGATGCTGTTAACCCATTATCTTATTTGGTATTAAAATCAGTTGCACAAACCCATCTACCGCAACCTAATCTAACTGTACGTTACCATGCAGGTTTAGATGCTCGTTTCATGAATGAGTGTATTGAAGTGATGAAACTTGGTTTTGGTATGCCTGCATTTAATAATGATGAGATTATTATTCCTTCTTTTATTGCAAAAGGAGTATTGGAAGATGATGCTTATGATTACAGTGCCATTGGATGTGTTGAAACGGCAGTTCCAGGGAAATGGGGCTATCGTTGCACAGGTATGAGTTATATGAACTTCCCTAAGGTTCTACTTATCACGATGAATGATGGAATTGATCCGGCTTCGGGTAAACGGTTTGCACCAAGCTTTGGTCATTTTAAGGATATGAAGAACTTTTCTGAATTAGAAAATGCTTGGGATAAAACACTAAGATATTTGACACGAATGAGTGTTATTGTTGAAAATTCTATTGATTTATCATTGGAACGAGAAGTTCCTGATATTCTATGTTCAGCATTGACTGATGATTGTATTGGTCGTGGAAAACACCTTAAAGAAGGTGGAGCAGTATATGATTATATATCAGGTTTGCAAGTTGGAATTGCAAATTTGTCGGATTCATTAGCTGCAATTAAAAAATTGGTATTTGAGGAAGAACGTATAAGCCCAAGTCAGCTTTGGCATGCACTGGAAACAGATTATGCCGGAGAAGAAGGTAAGGTCATTCAAGAAATGTTGATTCATGATGCACCTAAGTACGGTAATGATGATGATTATGCTGACAAATTGGTTACTGCTGCTTATGACATTTATGTTGATGAAATTGCTAAATATCCTAATACACGTTATGGAAGAGGTCCTATTGGAGGAATTCGTTATTCAGGAACATCTTCTATCTCAGCCAACGTAGGGCAGGGACGTGGAACATTAGCAACTCCAGATGGACGCAACGCGGGTACACCGTTAGCAGAGGGTTGTTCACCATCACATAATATGGATCAACACGGTCCTACATCTGTTTTAAAATCTGTTTCAAAATTACCAACAGATGAAATCGTAGGTGGGGTTCTCTTAAATCAGAAAGTAAATCCTCAAACCTTAGCCAAAGAAGAAGATAAATTAAAACTAATTGCTTTGTTACGAACATTCTTTAATCGTTTACATGGGTACCATATTCAATACAATGTTGTTTCCAGAGAGACGCTGATTGACGCTCAGAAACATCCTGAAAAACACAGAGACTTAATTGTTCGTGTTGCAGGCTACTCTGCATTCTTCAATGTTCTTTCTAAGGCAACCCAAGATGATATTATAGGACGTACTGAGCATACATTGTAAAATAAAGAGGTTCTTTTTATGGAATTTATGCTTGACACATTAAATTTAGATGAGATTAAAAAATGGTCTGAAATTTTACCGCTAGCTGGGGTAACTTCAAATCCCACTATTGCAAAAAGAGAGGGTTCTATTAATTTTTTTGAACGAATCAAAGATGTAAGAGAATTGATTGGCTCTACACCCTCTATTCATGTTCAGGTGATTTCTCAAGATTTTGAAGGCATCTTAAAGGATGCTCATGAAATTCGGAGACAAGCAGGAGATGATATATTTATCAAAGTACCTGTTACTCCAGCTGGATTACGTGCAATAAAGGTGCTAAAAAAAGAGGGCTACCATATCACTGCAACAGCTATTTATACAGTTATTCAGGGATTATTAGCTATCGAAGCAGGAGTGGATTACCTAGCTCCATATTATAATAGAATGGAAAATCTGAACATTGATTCAAATTCTGTCATTCGTCAATTAGCTCTTGCTATTGATAGACAGAACTCTCCTAGTAAGATTTTAGCTGCATCCTTTAAAAATGTAGCACAAGTAAATAATGCTTTAGCTACAGGTGCGCATGCTGTTACAGCAGGAGCAGATGTTTTTGAATCAGCTTTCGCCATGCCATCTATCCAAAAGGCGGTTGATGACTTTTCTGACGACTGGTTTGCTACTCAAAATAGTCGTTCCATTTAGATAGAGAGGAAACAAACATGAGAATTTTTGCTAGTCCTTCGAGATATATTCAAGGGGAAAATGCCTTATTTGAAAATGCCAAATCAATATTGGATTTGGGGAATCGTCCTATTCTATTATGCGATCAGTTGGTTTATGATATTGTTGGAAAACGATTTGAAGATTACCTACATAGGTATGGTTTCCATATTGTTCTAGCCCAGTTTAATGGTGAAGCTTCTGACAATGAAATCAATCGAGTTGTTGCCTTGGCTGAGAAGGAAAATTGTGATAGTATTATCGGTCTTGGTGGGGAAGGACGATTGATAGCGCAAAAGCTATTGCAGATTTGATTGAAAAGCCTGTTATTATTGCTCCAACAATTGCATCGACCGACGCACCTGTATCTGCTTTATCTGTTATTTATACAGATGAAGGTGCATTTGATCATTATCTATTTTATTCTAAAAATCCAGATTTAGTTTTGGTTGATACAAAAGTTATTTCACAAGCCCCTAAGCGTTTATTAGCGTCTGGTATTGCAGATGGTTTAGCAACTTGGGTTGAGGCGCGTGCGGTTATGCAGGCAAATGGAAAAACTATGTTGGGACAACAGCAAACGTTGGCTGGAGTTGCAATTGCGAAGAAATGTGAAGAAACACTGTTTGCAGATGGTTTACAGGCTATGGCAGCTTGTGAAGCTAAAGTGGTGACACCAGCATTAGAAAATATTGTTGAAGCTAATACTTTATTGAGTGGCCTAGGTTTTGAAAGTGGAGGATTAGCTGCGGCGCATGCGATTCATAATGGTTTTACTGCATTGACAGGTGACATTCATCATTTAACACATGGTGAAAAAGTAGCTTATGGAACCTTGGTACAACTTTTATTGGAAAATAGACCTAAAGAAGAACTTGATAAGTATATTGAGTTTTACAAAAAAATTGGTATGCCAACAACTCTAAAAGAAATGCATTTAGATCAAGTTGGATATGATGATTTAATAAAAGTTGGTAAACAAGCAACTATGGAGGGTGAGACAATCCATCAGATGCCGTTTAAGATTTCGCCTTCAGATGTTGCTCAAGCTATCATCGCTGTAGACGCCTATGTAAATTCAAAATAAACAATAAGGACTACTGTTTTTAAAATGGTAGTCTTTTATTGATCCTCGTATTGAATCCGACGCTCTTCATAAATCAAAAAGCGACATAGGTTGTCGGCTATTTATTATAAATACATTAATGAGCATTCCAGTCGTATCTTCGGTCTAAAATTAGTATTTTGTGTTATAAGAGATAATCTTATTGTTATGCTCTTTGATTTCCCGCATAACAATAAGATAAAAAAGTGGGAGATAGAGTAATTCATAGTCATCAAAATTGATGAAATACAGTATATAGTTTTTTCTTTTAACACATTTCAAATTCCCTCAAAAATGGTATAATAGTAACATCACAAAATTGGAGAGAGACCATGAGTTTTTACAATCATAAAGAAATTGAGCCTAAGTGGCAGGGCTACTGGGCAGAACATCATACATTTAAGACAGGAACAGATGCATCAAAACCGAAGTTTTATGCTCTTGATATGTTCCCTTATCCATCTGGAGCGGGTCTGCACGTAGGACACCCAGAAGGTTATACCGCAACGGATATCCTCAGCCGTTACAAACGTGCGCAAGGCTACAATGTCCTTCACCCAATGGGTTGGGATGCTTTTGGTTTGCCTGCAGAGCAATACGCTATGGATACAGGTAATGACCCAGCAGAATTTACGGCTGAAAATATTGCCAACTTTAAACGCCAAATCAATGCGCTTGGATTTTCTTATGACTGGGATC
>NZ_KQ970285.1:257239-262764 GCF_001579035.1 Streptococcus mitis
ACAGATCCAAACTACTACAAGTGGACTCAATGGATTTTCACTAAGCTTTACGAAAAAGGCTTGGCCTATGAAGCGGAAGTGCCAGTAAACTGGGTTGAGGAATTGGGAACTGCCATTGCCAATGAAGAAGTACTTCCTGACGGAACTTCTGAGCGTGGAGGATATCCAGTTGTTCGCAAACCAATGCGCCAATGGATGCTCAAAATCACGGCCTATGCGGAGCGTTTGCTTAATGACTTAGATGAACTTGATTGGCCAGAGTCTATCAAGGACATGCAACGCAACTGGATTGGGAAATCAACTGGTGCTAATGTAACTTTTAAAGTTAAGGGAACAGACAAGGAATTCACAGTCTTTACCACTCGTCCTGATACTCTTTTCGGTGCGACTTTCACCGTTTTGGCTCCTGAGCATGAACTAGTAGATGCCATCACAAGCACAGAGCAAGCAGAAGCAGTAGCAGAATACAAACACCAAGCCAGCCTCAAGTCTGACTTGGCTCGTACAGATCTTGCCAAAGAAAAAACAGGGGTTTGGACTGGTGCTTATGCCATCAACCCTGTCAATGGTAAGGAAATTCCAATCTGGATTGCCGACTATGTTCTTTCTAGTTACGGAACAGGTGCGGTAATGGCTGTGCCAGCCCACGACCAACGTGACTGGGAATTTGCCAAACAATTTGACCTTCCAATCGTAGAAGTCCTTGAAGGTGGAAACGTAGCAGAAGCTGCCTACACAGAGGATGGTCTTCATGTCAATTCAGACTTCCTAGATGGATTGAATAAAGAAGACGCAATTGCCAAGATTGTGGCTTGGTTGGAAGAAAACGACTGTGGTCAGGAGAAGGTTACCTACCGTCTCCGCGACTGGCTCTTTAGCCGTCAACGTTACTGGGGTGAGCCAATTCCTATCATTCATTGGGAAGATGGAACTTCAACAGCTGTTCCTGAAAGTGAATTGCCACTTGTCTTGCCTGTAACCAAGGACATCCGTCCCTCAGGTACTGGTGAAAGTCCACTAGCTAACTTGACAGACTGGCTTGAAGTGACTCGTGAAGATGGTGTTAAAGGTCGTCGCGAAACCAACACCATGCCACAATGGGCAGGTTCAAGCTGGTACTACCTCCGCTATATTGACCCACACAATACTGAGAAATTGGCCGATGAGGATCTGCTCAAACAATGGTTGCCAGTAGATATCTACGTGGGTGGTGCAGAGCATGCCGTTCTTCACTTGCTTTACGCTCGTTTCTGGCATAAATTCCTCTATGATCTCGGTGTTGTTCCGACTAAGGAACCATTCCAAAAACTCTTTAACCAAGGAATGATTTTGGGAACCAGCTACCGCGACCACCGTGGAGCGCTTGTGGCGACTGACAAGGTTGAAAAACGTGACGGTTCTTTCTTCCATGTGGAAACAGGGGAAGAGTTGGAGCAAGCGCCAGCCAAGATGTCTAAATCCCTCAAGAACGTTGTTAACCCAGATGATGTGGTGGAACAATACGGTGCCGATACCCTTCGTGTCTATGAAATGTTTATGGGACCACTTGATGCTTCGATTGCTTGGTCAGAAGAAGGTCTGGAAGGAAGCCGTAAATTCCTTGACCGTGTTTACCGTTTGATTACGAGTAAGGAAATCGTTGCGGAAAACAATGGCGCTCTTGATAAGGTCTACAATGAAACAGTCAAATCTGTCACTGAGCAAATCGAGTCTATGAAATTCAACACAGCCATTGCCCAACTTATGGTCTTTGTCAACGCTGCTAACAAGGAAGACAAACTTTATGTAGACTACGCCAAAGGCTTCGTTCAGTTGATTGCACCATTTGCACCTCACTTGGCAGAAGAGCTCTGGCAAACAGTTGCAGCAACAGGTGAGTCAATCTCTTACGTGGCTTGGCCAACATGGGACGAAAGCAAATTGGTTGAAGACGAAATCGAAATCGTTGTCCAAATCAAAGGAAAAGTTCGTGCCAAACTCATGGTTGCTAAAGATCTATCACGCGAAGAATTGCAAGAAATTGCTCTCGCTGATGAAAAAGTCAAGGCAGAAATTGACGGTAAGGAAATCGTGAAAGTGATTGCAGTACCTAACAAACTCGTTAATATCGTCGTTAAATAACGAGTTTATTAGCTCTATCTGCCACCTTCAATAGTCCACTGGACTATTGAAGCCAACTAAATTGGTTAATATTGTTGTGAAATAAGATAAGAATCCTTCAGAGTAGAATCTGGAGGATTTTTTGAATCTTCTTATGAAAGTATGATATACTATGGGCAACTATAAAGTTTGAAAAGTAAAACAAGGAGAAGAAAGATGCCAGTAAACGAATATGGTCAGATGATTGGGGAGTCAATGGAAGGTTATACATCCGGTACACTGCCTTCTATTGATTTCTTAGAAGGGCGTTATGCTCGGATAGAGGCTCTCTCGGTAGAAAAACATGCGGAGGATTTGCTAGCTGTTTATGGCCCGGATACTCCTCGGGAGATGTGGACCTACCTCTTTCAGGAACCAGTGGCAGATATGGAGGAGCTGGTTACCCTTTTAAATCAGATGTTAGCTCGTAAGGACCGTTTTTACTATGCAATCATAGACAAGGTAACTGGTAAGGTTTTGGGAACTTTTTCTCTCATGCGTATTGACCAGAATAACCGAGTAATAGAAGTGGGAGCTGTCACTTTTTCTCCAGAGCTCAGGGGGACACGGATAGGAACAGAAGCCCAGTATCTCTTGGCTTGCTATGTCTTTGAGGAGCTTAACTATCGTCGCTATGAATGGAAATGCGATGCTCTTAACATGCCATCCAGACGAGCAGCGGAACGTTTGGGCTTTATTTATGAAGGAACCTTCCGCCAGGCAGTGGTTTATAAGGGGCGTACGAGGGATACGGATTGGTTGTCTATGATTGATAAGGACTGGCCAAAAGTCAAAGCTCGTTTGGAAATATGGTTGCGTCCTGAAAACTTTGATAAAAATGGACAGCAGTACAAGAGCTTGAGAGAGCTTTAAGAGGTGTTGAGATGATTACTATTAAAAAGCAAGAAATTGTCAAGCTAGAGGATGTTTTGCATCTCTATCAGGCTGTCGGTTGGACAAATTATACAAATCAACCTCAGATGCTGGAGCAGGCCTTATTTCATTCATTAGTAATTTATCTGGCACTTGATGGTGATGCTGTAGTGGGCTTGATTCGTTTGGTTGGAGATGGTTTTTCATCAGTTTTTGTACAGGATTTGATTGTTTTGCCTAGCTATCAGCGCCAAGGGATTGGTAGTCTCTTGATGAAAGAGGCTTTAAAAGATTACAAAGATGTCTATCAAGTCCAGCTGGTAACAGAACAGACAGAAAGAACCTTGGGATTTTATCGTTCTATGGGCTTTGAAATCTTATCCACCTATGACTGTACAGGAATGATTTGGACGAATCGAGAAAAATAACAAAACTTGTTTTTTCTTAAGCAAAGTTTAAGGATGGTCTAGTATCATATAGTCATTAAATAAAGACCTCCTAACTTTATTTAATGAAATCCTAAAACTTTTTTTCATCATAATCTCCTAATGAAGTCACCTAATTAGGTGGCTTTTTTGTGAGGTGATGGTGATAGTGATTTTCTGCAAAATGGTAGAATCTGAGAAAAAGTTAAGCTAGTTTTAAGCTTCGTCTTGTATCATATAGTTATTAAATAAAGACCTCCTAACTTTATTTAATAAAATCCTAAACTTTTCTTTTTCATAATAATCTCCCTTAACTCCACCCAATCAGGTGGAGTTTTTTGGCTCTATTTCAGGCTTTTGGGGACTATTCTAAAAATCATTTTTCGATATTTTTCGGTATTTTTCGGATTTTGGTCGGGGAATTGGCGGGGATCTTTTTAGCAAATATGACTAAGAAATAGGTTTGCTGTTACTTCAGCTACTTCAAACTCAATTTGATTGTAAGTGACTGTTAATTGAAGGACTGAAACTGCTGTAATAATGATTTTGCTTGTCCAGTAGTGGCGTATTAAATGAGGAGTGACATATAAGATTGTCTCTTCGTTTACTAAATCAAAATTTCTATGAAATTGATAGAATCCCTAACTTTCTCTTAATCTTGACCGTTTTGTTGTAAAGCGGTTAAAGCTTGGGAAGCTGAGGTTGTAAAGTTTTGACAAATTTTGTGAACTATGGGATAATGGAGAGGAATTAAGGATTAGTTCTATATCATGGACTAGAAAAGACCCCAAGCTAACTTCCACATTAAGCTTGGGGTCTTTTTTGACACTATCTATCTTTGTTTAGCCATTTATCGACTAAGCGAAGGATGACACCGACCACAATCGGTCCGATGATAGTTTTAAGGATTAGTTCCATCATGGGCTATCTCACCTCCTTTCGTAGGCGGTGTAGCAGTGCCGTAGAATATTATACCACATAAGTGTTAAACTCGGGAGTCACCCAATCAGGTGGAGTTTTTTAGCTCTATTTCAGGCTTTTGGGGACTATTTTAAACATCATTTTCCGATAACTTTCGCAATCTTGAACGTCTTGTAGTACAGAGGTTCAAGAGAATATAAACCTTTGACAAATTTTGTGAACTATGGGATAATAAAAGGGAATTAAGTATTGTGTCTATATCATAGGCTAGAAAAGACCCCAAGCTCACGTCCAAATAGCTTGGGGTCTTTTTGACACTATTTGTCCTTGTTTAGCCATTTATCGACTATCCGAAGAACGACACCGACCACAATTGGTCCGATGATAGTTTTAAGTATTGTATCCATCATGGGCTATCTCACCTCCTTTCGCAGGCGGTGTAGAAGTGCCGAACAATATTATACCACATAAGTGCTAAATTCGGGAGTAACCTAATCAGGTGGCTTTTTTGTTTGTGGCTTGGTTTTTTGATATAATAGAGCCATGAGTAGAATTTTAGATAATGAGATAATGGAGGATGAGGAGTTAGTAGAACGCACGCTCCGTCCTCAGTACTTACGTGAATATATTGGGCAGGACAAGGTCAAGGACCAGCTCCAAATCTTTATCGAGGCTGCCAAAATGCGAGATGAAGCGCTGGATCATGTGCTCTTATTTGGCCCTCCAGGCTTGGGAAAAACGACCATGGCCTTTGTTATTGCCAACGAACTGGGAGTCAATCTTAAGCAGACCTCTGGGCCTGTCATTGAAAAGGCTGGTGATCTAGTAGCGATTTTGAATGACTTAGAGCCTGGGGATGTGCTTTTTATTGATGAGATTCATCGCTTGCCCATGTCTGTGGAAGAGGTGCTTTATAGTGCCATGGAGGACTTCTACATTGATATCATGATTGGGGCTGGTGAAGGCAGTCGCAGTGTTCATTTGGAGTTGCCACCTTTTACTTTGATTGGTGCGACGACTCGGGCTGGTATGCTCTCAAATCCGCTACGGGCACGTTTTGGGATTACAGGTCATATGGAATACTATGCCCATGCTGACTTGACAGAAATTGTCGAGAGGACGGCAGATATTTTTGAGATGGAAATCACTCATGAGGCAGCTTCTGAG
>NZ_KQ970285.1:263230-268677 GCF_001579035.1 Streptococcus mitis
CCAATCGTCTCCTCAAGCGCGTGCGCGATTTTGCCCAGATTATGGGGGATGGGGTTATCGATGATCTTATTACCGATAAGGCTCTGACCATGCTAGATGTTGACCATGAAGGTTTGGACTATGTGGACCAAAAAATCCTTCGGACCATGATTGAGATGTATGGTGGTGGCCCTGTCGGGTTAGGCACTCTTTCCGTCAATATTGCTGAGGAGCGCGAGACGGTGGAAGACATGTATGAGCCTTACCTAATCCAGAAAGGTTTTATCATGCGAACTCGTTCAGGACGAGTTGCGACCGCTAAGGCTTACGAACATTTAGGGTATGAATACAATGAAAAATGAGCAAGAAATTCTAGATGCTTTTAGAGAAAATCAGGATATGATGACCATTCTGACTATTATCCGAAACCTTGGTCTGAAAGATTCTTGGTTGGCAGCAGGTTCTGTCAGAAATTTTATCTGGAATCTCTTGTCAGACAAATCCCCTTTTGACTGTGAAACAGATGTAGATGTAATTTTCTTTGATCCAGATATTTCTTATGAGGAAACCTTGTCCCTAGAGAAAAAGTTGAGAGAGGACTTTCCTCAGTACCAGTGGGAATTGAAAAATCAAGTCTATATGCACCTGCATAGCCCTCATACTGCTCCCTATATCAGTTCCAGTGATGCTATGAGTAAGTATCCAGAACGGTGTACGGCAAGTTGGGCTCCGGTTGAATGAAGACTCTGCTTTAGAATTCTTTACTCCTCATGGACTAGAGGATATTTTGAATTTTCAAGTTCGTCCAACTCCTCATTTTTTAGAGAATCAAGACCGAATGGAACTTTATCAAACACGTCTATCCAAGAAAAATTGGCAGGAGAAATGGAAAAATTTGATTTTTAAAAATACTTAAGGAAACTTTAAGCTAGGGAGTGTATACTAAGTTCATAAGTTAAGAAGACCTTAACTTAAACTCCTAAAACTTTTTCATAATAATCTCCCTATAAAAATAGAGTCGCCCAATCAGGCGACTTATTTTTTTGAAAAATGGGCTTTGCGCCTGAGAATAATACTCAATGAAAATCAAAGTGCAAACTAGGAAGCTAGCCGCAGGTTGCTCAAAACACTGTTTTGAGGTTGTAGATAGAGCTGACGTGGTTTGAAGAGATTTTCGAAGAGTATAAATAGCTTAGTGATAGAAGAAAATAGGGAAATATGGTATAATGAAACGATAGATTTTTGAATAGGAATAAGATCATGTTTGGATTTTTTAAGAAAGATAAGGCTGTGGAAGTAGAGGTTCCGACACAGATTCCTGCTCATATCGGCATCATCATGGATGGCAATGGTCGTTGGGCTAAAAAACGTATGCAACC
Source organism: Streptococcus mitis (assembly GCF_001579035.1). Taxonomy (GTDB): domain Bacteria; phylum Bacillota; class Bacilli; order Lactobacillales; family Streptococcaceae; genus Streptococcus; species Streptococcus mitis_J. The sequence continues at coordinate 264,589 of NZ_KQ970285.1, forward strand.
GCGAGTTTTTGGACACAAGGCAGGCATGGAAGCATTGCAAACTGTGACCAAGGCAGCCAACAAACTAGGCGTTAAGGTTATTACAGTCTATGCTTTTTCTACGGAAAATTGGACCCGTCCAGATCAGGAAGTCAAGTTTATCATGAACTTGCCAGTAGAGTTTTATGATAATTATGTCCCGGAATTGCATGCGAATAATGTTAAGATTCAAATGATTGGGGAGACAGACCGCCTGCCTAAGCAAACCTTTGAAGCTTTGACCAAGGCTGAGGAATTGACTAAGAACAACACAGGATTGATTCTTAATTTTGCCCTCAACTACGGTGGACGTGCTGAGATTACACAGGCGCTTAAGTTGATTTCCCAGGATGTTTTAGATGCCAAAATCAACCCGGGTGACATCACAGAGGAATTGATTGGTAATTATCTTTTTACCCAGCATTTACCTAAGGACTTACGAGACCCAGACTTGATTATCCGTACTAGTGGAGAATTGCGCTTGAGCAATTTCCTTCCATGGCAGGGAGCCTATAGTGAGCTCTATTTTACAGACACCTTGTGGCCTGATTTTGACGAGGCGGCCTTGCAGGAAGCCATTCTTGCCTACAATCGTCGTCATCGCCGATTTGGAGGAGTTTAGGAGGAAATATGACACAGGATTTACAGAAAAGAACCTTGTTTGCAGGAATTGCCCTGGCTATTTTCCTACCAATTTTAATGATTGGTGGCCTCTTGCTTCAGATAGCAATTGGAATCATAGCCATGCTAGCCATGCATGAACTTTTGAAGATGAGAGGTCTAGAGACCATGACGATGGAGGGCCTCTTGACCCTCTTTGCAACCTTTGCCTTAACCATTCCCTTGGAGAATTACCTGACTTTTTTGCCAGTTGATGGGAATGTGGTTGCCTATAGTGTGTTGATTTCAATCATGTTAGGAACGACTGTTTTTAGCAAGTCCTATACGATTGAGGACGCTGTTTTCCCTCTTGCTATGAGTTTCTATGTAGGCTTTGGATTTAATGCTTTACTAGATGCTAGAATTGCAGGGTTAGATAAGGCTCTTTTGGCCTTGTGTATTGTTTGGGCAACAGACAGTGGTGCCTATCTTGTTGGGATGAACTATGGTAAACGAAAATTAGCTCCGACAGTTTCTCCAAATAAAACCTTTGAGGGTGCCTTGGGTGGTATTTTAGGCGCTATTTTAGTAACCATCATCTTTATGATAGTTGACAGTACAGTTGCTCTTCCATATGGAATTTACAAGATGTCAGTCTTTGCTATTTTCTTTAGCATTGCTGGACAATTTGGCGATTTACTAGAAAGTTCGATCAAGCGTCACTTTGGTGTTAAGGATTCTGGGAAATTTATCCCTGGACATGGTGGTGTTTTGGATCGTTTCGATAGTATGTTGCTTGTATTTCCAATCATGCACTTATTTGGACTCTTTTAATCAAAAGACGGAGGAAACACTATGCTCGGAATTTTAACCTTTATTCTGGTTTTCGGGATTATTGTAGTAGTGCACGAGTTCGGACACTTCTACTTTGCCAAGAAATCAGGAATTCTAGTGCGTGAATTTGCCATTGGTATGGGACCCAAGATCTTTGCTCACATTGGCAAGGATGGGACGGCCTATACCATTCGAATCTTGCCTCTGGGTGGCTATGTTCGCATGGCCGGTTGGGGTGATGATACAACTGAAATTAAGACAGGAACTCCTGTCAGTTTGACGCTTACTGATGATGGTAAGGTTAAACGCATCAATCTTTCAGGTAAAAAATTAGATCAAACAGCTCTCCCTATGCAGGTGACCCAGTTTGACTTTGAAGACAAGCTCTTTATCAAGGGCTTGGTTCTGGAAGAAGAAAAAACATTTGCAGTGGATCACGATGCAACGGTTGTGGAAGTAGATGGAACTGAGGTTCGGATTGCTCCTTTGGATGTTCAATATCAAAATGCGACTATCTGGGGCAAACTGATTACCAACTTTGCAGGTCCTATGAACAATTTTATCTTAGGTGTCGTTGTTTTTTGGATTTTAATCTTCATGCAGGGTGGTGTCAGAGATGTTGATACCAATCAGTTCCATGTCATGCCTCAAGGGGCCTTGGCTAAGGTGGGAGCACCAGAAACGGCACAAATTACCAAGATTGGCTCACATGAGATTAGCAACTGGGAAAGTTTGATTCAGGCTGTGGAAGCAGAAACCAAAGATCAGACGGCCCCGACCTTGGATGTGACTATTTCTGAAAATGGTAGTGAAAAACAGGTAACTGTTACCCCAGAAGAAAGTCAAGGTCGCTATCTTCTAGGTGTTCAACCGGGGATTAAGTCAGATTTTGTATCCATGTTTGTAGGTGGTTTTACAACTGCTGCTGACTCGGCCCTCCGAATTCTATCAGCTCTGAAAAATCTGATTTTCCAACCGGATTTGAACAAGCTAGGGGGCCCTGTTGCCATCTTTAAGGCAAGTAGTGATGCTGCTAAAAATGGAATTGAGAATGTCTTGTACTTCTTGGCAATGATTTCCATCAATATTGGGATTTTTAATCTTATTCCGATTCCAGCTCTGGATGGTGGTAAGATTGTGCTCAATATCCTAGAAGCCATCCGCCGCAAACCATTGAAACAAGAAATTGAAACCTATGTCACCTTGGCCGGAGTGGTCATCATGGTTGTCTTGATGATTGCTGTGACTTGGAATGACATTATGCGACTCTTTTTTAGATAATCGAGGAATATTATGAAACAAAGTAAAATGCTTATCCCAACGCTTCGCGAAATGCCAAGCGATGCTCAAGTTATCAGCCATGCTCTTATGCTGCGAGCTGGTTATGTTCGTCAAGTCTCAGCAGGTGTTTATTCTTATCTACCACTTGCTAATCGTGTGATTGAAAAATCTAAAAATATTATGCGCCAAGAATTCGACAAGATTGGTGCCGTTGAGATGTTGGCTCCTGCCCTTCTCAGTGCAGAATTGTGGCGCGAATCAGGTCGTTACGAAACTTATGGTGAAGACCTTTACAAACTAAAAAACCGTGAAAAATCAGACTTCATTCTAGGTCCAACTCACGAAGAAACCTTTACAGCTATTGTCCGTGATTCTGTTAAGTCTTACAAGCAATTGCCACTCAACCTTTACCAAATCCAGCCTAAGTATCGTGATGAAAAACGCCCACGTAATGGACTTCTCCGTACACGTGAGTTTATCATGAAGGATGCTTATAGCTTCCACGCTAACTATGATAGCTTGGATAGTGTTTATGATGAGTACAAGGCTGCTTATGAGCGTATTTTCACTCGTAGTGGCTTAGACTTCAAGGCTATCATTGGTGACGGTGGAGCCATGGGTGGTAAGGACAGCCAAGAATTTATGGCCATTACACCTGCTCGTACAGACCTTGACCGCTGGGTTGTCTTGGACAAGTCAGTTGCCTCATTTGACGAAATTCCTGCAGAAGTGCAAGAAGAAATCAAGGCAGAATTGCTCAAATGGATGGTCTCTGGTGAAGATACCATTGCTTACTCAAGTGAGTCTAGCTATGCGGCTAACTTGGAAATGGCAACAAACGAGTACAAACCAAGCAACCGTGTTGTCGCTGAAGAAGAAGTAACTCGTGTTGCAACACCAGATGTTAAATCAATCGATGAAGTTGCAGCCTTCCTCAACGTTCCGGAAGAACAAACGATTAAAACCCTCTTCTACATGGCAGATGGTGAGCTTGTTGCGGCCCTTCTAGTTGGAAATGACCAACTCAACGAAGTCAAGTTGAAAAACCACTTGGGAGCAGATTTCTTTGACGTTGCTAGCGAAGAAGAAGTGGCGAATCTTGTTCAAGCAGGATTTGGTTCACTTGGACCAGTTGGTTTGCCAGAGAATATTAAAATTATTGCAGATCGTAAGGTGCAAGATGTTCGCAATGCAGTTGTGGGTGCTAATGAAGATGGCTACCACTTGACTGGTGTGAATCCAGGTCGTGATTTTACTGCAGAATATGTGGATATCCGTGAAGTTCGTGAGGGTGAAATTTCCCCAGACGGGCAAGGTGTCCTTAACTTTGCGCGTGGTATCGAAATTGGTCACATC
>NZ_KQ970285.1:268718-269950 GCF_001579035.1 Streptococcus mitis
TAAACTCGGCACTCGCTATTCAGCAAGCATGGGAGCAGATGTTTTGGATGAAAATGGCCGTGCTGTGCCAATTATCATGGGATGTTACGGTATCGGTGTCAGCCGTCTCCTTTCAGCAGTGATGGAGCAACACGCTCGCCTCTTTGTGAACAAAACGCCAAAAGGTGAATACCGTTACGCTTGGGGGATCAACTTCCCTAAAGAATTGGCCCCATTTGATGTGCACTTGATTACTGTCAATGTCAAGGATGAAGAAGCGCAAGCCTTGACAGAAAAGCTTGAAGCAAGCTTGATGGGAGCTGGTTACGAAGTCTTAACGGACGATCGTAACGAACGTGTCGGAGTGAAATTTAGCGATAGTGACTTGATTGGATTGCCAATCCGTATCACTGTTGGGAAGAAAGCAGCCGATGGCATCGTAGAAGTCAAGATTAAAGCGACTGGTGACACCATCGAAGTTCATGCAGATAACGTGCTTGAAACGCTTGAAATCCTCAGCAAGAAATAAAAACTATAATCAGAAGAAAAACAGAGGCTAGGCAAAACTCAATTTGAGGAGAAAATTCAGTAAATCTTTCCATGGTAAAAGGCATCATATCAAGGTTGTGTACACCTGACATAATGCGTTTTTATAATTTTGAAGCCTTTTTACCCAGCCTCTTTATGGCTTGGTTGAGTTAGAAGAAGGGTCGTCTGAAAAAATCAGGGTACTGGTTCAAGGAATTAAGCGATAATAATGGATTTTAAAAAAGATTCTGACTGATTGTCCTAATTGGTCAGAGTTTTTTGCTAACAGGAGCGTAATTTGAACTATACCAATTTTTACTCTTGACAAGTGAAAGAAACAAGTATATACTGTTTTTGCTGGTTCTATAAAAGAGGAATCAGACTATACCAATTTTAAGGAGAAAGCACAGCTGGTCTGTGTCGTATATACTATGTGTGGAATTGTTGGTGTTGTTGGAAACACGAATGCAACTGATATTTTGATTCAAGGGCTTGAAAAGCTCGAATACCGTGGCTATGATTCTGCGGGGATTTTTGTCTTAGGTGGTGCTGAGAACCATTTGGTGAAGGCTGTTGGTCGTATCGCAGAATTGTCTGCCAAGACAGCTGGTGTTGAGGGAACGACTGGTATCGGACATACTCGTTGGGCAACTCACGGGAAACCAACTGAGGACAATGCTCACCCACACCGCTCTGAGACAGAACGTTTTGTCTTGGTGCACAAC
>NZ_KQ970285.1:269970-274497 GCF_001579035.1 Streptococcus mitis
GACAGAACGTTTTGTCTTGGTGCACAACGGGGTGATTGAGAACTACCTTGAAATCAAGGAAGAATACCTTGCAGGACACCACTTCAAGGGGCAAACAGATACGGAAATCGCCGTTCACTTGATTGGAAAATTTGCAGAAGAAGATGGCTTGTCAGTTCTTGAAGCCTTCAAAAAAGCTCTTCACATTATCCGTGGTTCTTATGCCTTCGCCTTGGTTGACTCACAAGATCCTGAAGTTATCTACGTAGCTAAGAATAAATCACCACTTTTGATTGGTCTTGGAGAAGGCTATAACATGGTCTGCTCAGATGCTATGGCTATGATTCGTGAGACCAACCAATACATGGAAATTCATGACCAAGAGTTGGTCATCGTCAAGGCTGATAGCGTAGAAGTTCAAGACTATGATGGCAACAGTCGTGAGCGTGCTAGCTATACTGCGGAACTTGACTTGTCAGATATTGGGAAGGGAACTTATCCTTACTACATGCTTAAGGAAATTGATGAGCAACCAACTGTTATGCGTAAACTCATCCAAGCCTACACAGATGAGGCTGGACAAGTAGTGGTTGACCCTGCTATCATTAAGGCTGTTCAAGATGCAGACCGCATCTACATCCTTGCAGCTGGAACATCTTACCACGCAGGATTTGCTTCTAAGAAGATGCTGGAAGAATTGACGGATACACCAGTTGAACTTGGAATCTCATCTGAGTGGGGTTACGGTATGCCACTTCTCAGCAAAAAACCACTCTTCATCTTTATCAGTCAGTCTGGTGAAACAGCTGATAGCCGTCAGGTTTTGGTCAAGGCCAATGAAATGGGGATTCCGAGCTTGACAGTAACAAATGTCCCAGGTTCAACTCTTTCACGTGAAGCCAACCATACCATGCTCCTTCATGCAGGACCTGAAATTGCCGTAGCCTCAACCAAGGCCTATACAGCGCAAATCGCAGCCCTTGCCTTCCTTGCAAAAGCAGTCGGAGAAGCAAATGGCAATGCTAAAGCGCAAGCCTTTGATTTGGTGCATGAGTTGTCAATTGTAGCTCAGTCTATCGAATCAACTCTTTCAGAGAAAGAAACCATTGAAGCCAAGGTTCGTGAGCTTCTTGAAACAACTCGCAATGCCTTTTATATTGGGCGTGGTCAAGATTACTACGTAGCTATGGAAGCAAGCCTTAAACTCAAAGAGATTTCTTACATCCAGTGTGAAGGCTTTGCGGCAGGAGAGCTCAAGCACGGAACTATTGCCTTGATTGAAGAAGGAACGCCTGTTTTGGCCCTCTTGTCCGATCCAGTCCTTGCCAACCACACTCGTGGAAATATCCAAGAGGTCGCAGCCCGTGGTGCCAAGGTTCTCACTATAGCAGAAGAGAATGTTGCTAAAGAGACAGACGATATCGTCCTTACGACCGTACATCCTTACCTCTCACCAATTTCGATGGTCGTGCCAACGCAATTGGTCGCTTACTTTGCAACTCTGCATCGTGGCCTTGATGTGGATAAACCACGTAACCTTGCTAAGTCAGTAACGGTAGAATAAACTAAAAAAGTCTAGTTATCTAGGCTTTTTCTTGTGGTACGACTTATCCCTTGAGGTCGGTCGCTAGAAAGAGAGAACGACAGATTGAAGTAATACTATAGTAAAATGAAATAAAAACAGGACAAATTAATCAGGACAGTCAAATTAATTTCTAGCAATATTTTAGAAGTCAATACGTACTATTCTAGTTTCAATATACTATGCTTCGTTATTGGGCGCTTACACTTGATTTGCTTCAGGTGGTTTTTATACTCTTCCAAAATCTCATCAAACCCCGTCAGTCTCGCCTTACCGTAGGTATCTTACTGACCAAGCTAGTGATGGACTTAGAATAGGTGATTTGGAGCGTCCTAGCGGCTAGGAAATGCTGATCATAGTCCTTTGCTGAGGATAGGGGGTAACACTCAATTGTTGACCTAATTGATAGGAAGGGAATTACTATAAAATACTCAGCCTTCTATCATATATTTCGAAATGTATGTGTAACCAAAATGTAATAATATTGTAACATTGGCGCAGAGGATGTTGAGCATATATAAATGTAGTATAACTATTGTATCTTTGTTGAAAAATAGGCTGTATCAAAAGGTTTTATATGTCTGCGCATATATATATATATATATATATAATGTCGTCTTTTTTCTTGCATTTCCTGACTCTATACTATCAACGATGGGGTTGATTTGTATGTCAGAAGTGTTACTATATAATTGATATATTATCGTCTGTCGGCTTTTTGCGCGCTTTCTAAGCTCGGGGAAGCTCTCAGGCGAGGAAAGGATTCACTTATGTTCAAGAAAAAGAATGATGGTAATGGAGAGAAAATTTTCCGTTATTCTATTCGTAAATACCATTTTGGGGCTGCTAGCGTTGCGGTTGCGGCTCTGATGTTCTTTGCAAATGGGGTGCAAGCGCAGGCACCTGCAGTATCTTCGGCAACAGCCAGTGATGTAGTTGCTGGATCTGCTGGAAATTCAGATGGGGAACCACAGGAGTCAGATGGGGAAGAGCCAGAGAAGGTCTCTCAGACTGAACCGTCGGCTGAGCTCAAGTCTACAGGGGAGTCAAACTCTCCAGAGACTAAAACCGAGGACGCTAGTAAGGGGCAGGAAACAGCTGGCCTTGCTCCTATCAAACCAGAGACGAAGCCAGTTGCTCAAGAAACTTCTCAAGGAGGAGCAGTAAAAGAGCAAGACCAGCCCACATCTGCCACTAAAACGACAGAAGCTAAATCACTCCAAGGCAATCTGCAAGCTTTGTTGGAAAAACTAACTCTTAGCTCCATGAAAGCGCTCCACGATGAAGTGGAAGCAGGTCTAGCAGCAGCTAAGGCAGTTTTGGACGACCCAAATGCGACGCAAGCGCAAGTTGATGAGCAAGTAAGAGCTATGGAAGAACTGACGAGCCGTGTCAATCAAGCCTTGAAGCCATCGCTACCAAAATTGACAGACTTGGGTGAAGCAAGTTCGACAAATAATAAGCTTGTCGAACCAAACGGAACTGCAACTGAGCAAGCAACTGGTGGAAAGCGTCGTAAAAGAGGTGGTTTGAGCCAAGCCACACCAGCTGTAGATCAGGCGAATCCAGAAACTGTAGGTAACTCAGAAAAAACTGAATCTAGTGAAAAGCCTAGTCGACAAGAACTCCCAACCTACACCAATACGACAGAAGGTGAAAACGGCGTCTATGGACTAAAAGATGAATTAGAGTCTATTGTCAAACGACTTAAAGAAAATCAAGCGTCGGAAGATAAAATCCAAGCAGCAAAAGCAGCAGCTGATAAGTTCAATGAAGCTTTTTCTAAGGGTGATACCATCAGCCAAGAAGATTTTGCCGCCGCCCTAGTCGACCTGAAAAAATCCCGAGACCTCATCGAAGGAGTGCTGGAAGAAAAATATGGAGAAGAGACTACAGCTGGAGGAGTAACCCTGCAACCACGTGATGGTGGCTACTCTGACTTTCGTAGTTCGAGAGTTACAAGAGCTGCAAGAGCTGGCGAAAACTACTCTCAGGACTTTCTAACAGCTAGAGAAAGTTACTTTGAGAGGACGGGCGACAAAAATCATTCTCCTTACGATAAGTATACTTATGTATTCTTCTCAGACAGACGTCCGAGAGATAATTCTACTGCATTTATTAAGGATGGATATAAGTATCTAAACGTCACAGTAAAACCTACTGATAACGGTTTTAGATGGACATTTGAAATCAATAAAGATAATCATAGGAGATTGCCAGGTCTCACAGAAGTGTGGTTCACTGTCCCAAGCGGGCAAACCGTTAAAACGGATACTGTAGGAATCAGTTATCATGACCGTGGCGGGGGAACATATGCTCCGTCTCAAGATGGTCGAGATTTGGTAGAAAAATTAAATAAGACAAATCTAGGGTTCCGTGACGTTACAAAAGGAACCATTTCGAATAGTGGTCTCCGTAGACGATTAGGGCCTTTATCTGCTCCACGCGGGAGTTTAGAGGAGTTGGCTAGATCGGGAGCTTATGGTGCTCAACCTTACGAAAGACGATTTGAAAGTCGGGAAAATCAAGCTATTTCCAATGAAAAAATATCTAATATAAAAAAAGATGCCAATGCATCATTATATTACCTTCAACTTCCTGACTCAGATAGATCCTATCAACTAAGCTTTGAAACTAAGGGAAATAATGATCTTGGTAAACTAGACTATGCAGCAGGGATGCGCGGAAAAGACGGAAATGAAGTTTTCCTTGTGAACCAATGGCACTCTAGAACTACTTCGGAATTCAAAGAGGACGCTCTTAAACAAATAGAGCAAGCAAAAAGAGATAAAAATAATAGTATTAGTGGCAATAGAAATTTGTCCCAAGTGGAGAAAAATGGCGAGACTGCAAAAGTAAACACATTTGCAAGGCGAGCTACAGATGGAATCAATAAGGCTCAGAATATCGGTGACGTCGAGAATTCCCTACAACAAGGCTTGAGTGACATTAGGGGTGTTAACCCA
>NZ_KQ970285.1:275039-280109 GCF_001579035.1 Streptococcus mitis
AACGACGGCTTAAACGCCCTCGATAAAATTCTTGACGATATCTCTACTCGTATTAACCAAGGAAATTCATCCATACCAGGTAATGGTGGCAACCAAGCAGATTCAAATAGTAGAGGGGATACAGGTAGTCAAGGAGACAGACCAGCTCCATCTGATGATGGCAGTCAAGGCGGTTCAAACAACCAAAATCAGCCTACTACTCCAAGCACTCCAGCTCATTCAGGAGATTCGACGAATCAAGCTGCTGGTCAATCTACTCAACAGAGGGAAGCAGGAAATTCGACAAGACCAGAGTCTCCACAAGGAATATCTGAAAGTTCTGTGACGGCTCCAGCTCGTAGCCGGAGAAGTGTAGCCTTTGCTGGTGGCAGTCAATCAAGTAAAGAGAAACAGGTTGATAAATCAGTCTTAAGAGATTTGATTCAAGACTTGGAAACTCGTTTGAAAGACTTGGATGGTATTGATCAATCTGTCATCGACGCTGCGAAGGTCATTCTCGGAGAGGGGCAAGAAGCCCTTAGAAATGCTGACTTGACAGAGGCAGGCTTGAAAGAGATGACTGCCAAGGTCAAAGAAGCACTCGAATCCTTGAAAGGCAAGCAAGCGACTAAGGATGAAGAAGAAACGAAAGAAACAAGCAAAGAGCAAGGTCATCTTCCATACGGTACCATGATTGGCAGCCTGCTCGCCCTTCTTGGTCTCCTTCTCTTCCTCATCGCTCGTCGCAAGAAAGAGTCAGAACTCAAGAAATTGACCAAGGAATTGACTAAGGTTCTGCAAGAAAGCGACCTTACAAATGTAGATGCGAAAGTCCTCGACCAAGCACGAGAAGCTCTCGCTCAAGCAGTTGTCTTCCTAGCCAATGAGAAAGAGTCTGACCACACAGAAGATGAGTTGATTGAGAAACTCAAAGCTATTCTTGCTCAGTTAAGATAAGTAAGATAAGCAAAGCCTAGACTAGTCAGAAGCCAGCTAGAATAGTGATTGAAAGAATGTTGGAAAAACTCAATTTGAGGTGAACATTTAGAAAATCTTTCTCTGATAAAACGCATAATATCAAGCTTTTTAAGGCAAGGTATTATGCGTTTTTATCATTTTGAACCTTTTTGTTCCATCCTTTTTGTGATATTTTTCCCTTATTTCACAAATATTTCATATTTGGGTTTTATAATAAGATATAGCTTTCCAGTTTTTACTATACTTTGATATTCAAATATGTTATACTATGATTATCAAAGTAAATGAAAGGGGTTACGAATATGACGCCAGAAGAAATGTATCTGACAGAGCGATTAGATGTACAGATAGCTCATTTTTTAAAGAAAAGCGTTCAACATCGTAGACGCTATAAGGTATTAAAAATAACAGAAATCGTGGCAGGTTTCCTCATAGCTGTTTTTTGTGCTATTCCTATGCCAGGTGATCGCTACCGTTTGATTTCGGTTGCCTTGTCCAGTCTAGGCTTGCTGTGTGAGGGGATTCTCAATTTGTATAATGCCAAGGAACACTGGATTTCTTACCAAAAGACTGCGCAACTCCTGGAAAGGGAAAAATTCCTCTATCAATGTCAAACAGAGAAATATGCAGGAAAAACCAAGGCTTTTGCCCTATTTGTCAAGACATGCGAAGGTCTTATCTCAGAGGAAATTAACCAGTGGGAAAGTATCCAGTCAAAAGAAGTGGCAGCTAGTGCAGATGCTCCAGAGAAAAAAGAATAGGAGGTGGAGGAAATGTCTCAATCCAGCTACCTTTTGCCCTTGCTCTGGTTGAAAAAAGAAGCCGATAAGGAAAAGATGAGTGCGACCCAGTGCCAGATATTTTTCTTTTACTATCAACTGTTTGAACTCTTATTTGCTAGAGAAAGCGACTTGAGAGACTTGTGTCTGGGAAGGCAAGGTTTTTATTTCTCGCAGTTAGAGAAAGATTTGCTTTCTGGAGTTTCCCACTTTCTAAAAAACTTGGAGGGGAAAGGGACTCTCAAGGCTAACCAAGAAGTATCAGCTCGCAAAGCCCTTTTTCTAGCCTTGACAACTAGCCAGCCAGATTGGCAGGAGTTAGCTCCTGTTTTTGATTTTTATCAGACTATCGGGAGACTTGAACATCCTTCTCTCTTGAGTTCTCAGGACAGACAATATCTGATGTGGATTTACCAGTCAGCTTTGGAGAAGGATTATAGTGTCAAGGTAATTGGCGACAAGCATTTTGTATTGAAGAGACAAGATGCTACTAAATTGACAGGGCGCCAAACTCAAACTTTGGAAACACTGAGCCAATCAGAAGACTTGGTCAATCCTGTCTATGTTACATTAGGAGAAAAGGGGGTGCTCTTACTTGATTAAGAGAGGAGATGTTGTGGCTCTTTATTTGCCTTTTCCGACTATTAGTAGCGATTTGGCTGTGAAGAATCATATGTATATTTGTATTGACAACAGCATGACTAAAAACAAAGAGTTGGTTAAAAATCAGACCTTCAAACCAGCCCTCTTGACCAGACGTTTGGTCAAGAACTTTATGATAGAAGAGCCGGATTTAGCTCGTAATCCTTTTACAAGACCAACCTTGATTGACTTAGATAAGGTATTTATGTTGGATAATACGGTCATTCCGACTTCTTATCTAGCCAGACGGCGACGCAATGTCTCAGAAGAATTGTACGAGGAAATTTTGGATCACTTAGTCCAACCACGGCTGATTTCGCTGAACAAGTCTGAGTTTATGCAACTCAATCCAGGAACTTATTAGGAGGTAGAAGATGACAAATAAAGCAGTAAATGACTTTATACTAGCTATGGATTACGATAAAAAGAAACTCTTGACCCATCAGGGAGAGAGTATTGAAAATCGTTTCATCAAAGAGGGGAATCAGCTACCCGATGAGTTTGTTGTTATCGAAAGAAAGAAGCGGAGCCTGTCGACAAATACAAGTGATATTTCCGTGACGGCTACCAACGATAGTCGCCTCTATCCTGGAGCGCTTCTCGTAGTGGATGAGACCTTGTTAGAGAATAATCCCACTCTTCTTGCGGTCGATCGTGCTCCGATGACTTATAGTATTGATTTGCCTGGTTTGGCAAGTAGTGATAGCTTTCTCCAAGTGGAAGATCCCAGCAATTCAAGTGTTCGCGGAGCGGTAAACGATTTGTTGGCCAAGTGGCATCAAGACTATGGTCAGGTCAATAATGTCCCAGCTAGAATGCAGTATGAAAAAATCACGGCTCACAGCATGGAACAACTCAAGGTCAAGTTTGGTTCTGACTTTGAAAAGACAGGGAATTCTCTTGATATTGATTTTAATTCTGTCCATTCGGGCGAAAAGCAGATTCAGATTGTCAATTTTAAGCAGATTTATTATACAGTCAGCGTAGATGCTGTTAAAAATCCAGGAGATGTATTTCAAGATACTGTAACGGTAGAGGATTTGAGGCAGAGAGGAATTTCTGCAGAGCGTCCTTTGGTCTATATTTCGAGTGTTGCTTACGGGCGTCAGGTCTATCTCAAGTTGGAAACCACGAGTAAGAGTGATGAAGTAGAGGCTGCTTTTGAAGCTTTGATAAAAGGAGTCAAGGTAGCTCCTCAGACAGAGTGGAAACAGATTTTGGACAATACAGAAGTGAAGGCGGTTATTTTAGGGGGCGACCCAAGTTCGGGTGCCCGAGTTGTAACAGGCAAGGTGGATATGGTAGAGGACTTGATTCAAGAAGGCAGTCGCTTTACAGCCGATCATCCAGGTTTGCCGATTTCCTATACAACTTCTTTTTTACGGGACAATGTAGTTGCGACCTTTCAAAACAGTACAGACTATGTTGAGACTAAGGTGACAGCTTACAGAAACGGAGATTTACTCTTGGATCATAGCGGTGCCTATGTTGCCCAATATTACATTACTTGGGATGAATTATCCTATGATTATCAAGGTAAAGAAGTCTTGACTCCTAAGGCTTGGAACAGAAATGGGCAGGATTTGACGGCTCATTTTACCACTAGTATTCCTTTAAAAGGGAATGTTCGCAATCTCTCTGTCAAAATTAGGGAGTGTACCGGACTTGCCTGGGAATGGTGGCGTACGGTTTATGAAAAAACCGATTTGCCACTAGTGCGTAAGCGGACGATTTCTATTTGGGGAACGACTCTTTATCCTCAGGTAGAGGATAAGGTAGAAAATGATTAGGAGAGAAGAATGTTTGCGACAAAAAGAGGCGGTGATCTCTCTGCGAATATCTGAAAGTTTATCTCTTGCCTAGCGATTTCCATTGGAGTATGCTCGTGATGTTAAAATGAGTCTATCAAACAGGGGCTGTAAGAAAAAGTAAAAAGGGTAGTGAAACTCCTTGCTATACAAGGAATTAGCTACCTTTTGCTTGTTTTAGAAGTGCCGTTGTACTAGTCTAACTTCAGTATCATGTGAAATCAAAAAGAGTATAAATTTCTGTTTCAGGAACACATAAATTACACTCTTCGAAAATCTCTTCAAACCACGTCAGCTCTATCTGCAACCTCAAAACAGTGTTTTGAGTAACCTGTGGCTAGCTTCCTAGTTTGCTCTTTGATTTTCATTGAGTAATAGATGTTTGGTTAGAAACTCTTCTATTGATTTCTTAGAATACAATAGCGCCTATAAGAACTGTTGAATTTCAAAGTATTTATTTGAACTATCATATGTCTGGAGTAGACTGTCAACAAAAGGTGCAGTATAACTGTTTTTGTTGTTTATATCTATAAACTCAAAACAGTAGTTTGAGCTGACTTTGTCAAACTTGGTAGAAACTTTCTATTTTCAGATAATGGGCTAGTTTGTTTTTTGAATGTTGATAAAGATAGAAAGGCAAGGCCATCTTGGCAACTAAAGTAGCATCTTAACTTGATTTGCTGAATAAAATCTATTTCCTCTAGTGAAAATCAAAAAAACTTGTGTTATAATAAGAAAGATTAAAATGTGAAAAAAGGAGATTCCTAATGGGACGTAAATGGGCCAATATCGTAGCCAAGAAAACGGCTAAAGATGGAGCTAACTCTAAAGTATATGCAAAATTTGGTGTAGAAATCTATGTAGCAGCTAAAAAAGGTGATCCA
>NZ_KQ970285.1:280129-285806 GCF_001579035.1 Streptococcus mitis
CCTTGAAATTCGTTATCGACCGTGCTAAACAAGCCCAAGTGCCAAAACACGTTATCGATAAGGCTTTGGACAAGGCTAAAGGAAACACAGACGAAACCTTTACAGAAGGACGTTACGAAGGTTTTGGACCAAATGGTTCTATGTTGATCGTGGATACTTTGACTTCAAACGTTAACCGTACAGCGGCTAATGTTCGTGCAGCTTTTGGTAAAAATGGTGGAAACATGGGTGCTTCAGGTTCGGTTTCATACCTCTTCGATAACAAGGGTGTTATTGTATTTGCAGGTGAAGATGCCGATGCAGTCTTTGAGCAATTGCTTGAAGCAGATGTGGATGTGGATGATGTAGAAGCAGAAGAAGGTACAATCACAGTTTACACAGCTCCAACTGACCTTCATAAGGCTATCGTTGCCCTTCGTGAGTCAGGTATCGAAGAATTCCAAGTGACTGAATTGGAAATGATTCCTCAATCAGAAGTGGAATTGTCAGGCGATGACCTTGAAACCTTTGAAAAACTTTACAGCGTTCTTGAAGACGACGAAGACGTACAAAAAATCTACACAAACGTAGACGGTTTCTAATTTAACCTAGAGAATATGATCCTAAGTGAAAAAATCACTTGGGATTTTTTGAATCAAGAAAATAGTTCTCTAGGAAACTTTTTCTTGACATCTCTTTTCAAAGTGGTAAAATAGTTCTCATGGAAACTTATTTAGTTCCTAGGAGAACTAAATGTGATTGTTAGAAAGGAGTTAGTATGGATAAACCGATGTTAGTCTTTAAGCGTTTTGGTCATCAGATTCATCTGATGGTGCAAAAGGAAGCCAAACGTTGTGGTATTGAATTTATGGGTGGGCCTCAAGGTCAGGTTGTGCGTTTTTTGGATAATCGTGAGAAAAACCAAGACTTGGTCTTGATTAAAGATATCGAGCAGGAACTCAATATTACCAAGTCTGTTGCTAGTAATTTGGTCAAGCGTATGGTGCAAAATGGTTTGGTGGAATTGGAGGCGAATCCCAGCGATAAGCGGGCTAAATTTGTTCGTCTGACGAACAAAGCACGTTCTCAGATGCAAGAGGTTAAGGCTTTTTTTGAACGCATAGACAAGCAGTTGATGGAAGACATTGATGAAGATGAATTACTGATTTTTGAGAAAGTTCTCGGTCAACTACAGGCAAATATCAAGGGAATAGGAGGAGAGAATGAAGAAATTAGCCAAACGAATTAGTAGAAAAGAATGGGGGATGATTTTACTAGCCATTCTCTTTACTTGCTTTTCGGTCTATCTGGAGTTGGAAGTGCCGACCTATATCTCGAAAATTACGGATTTGCTAGGTAGTCAAGGAACTAATTTAGATGAGTTGTGGCAGCCAGCAAGCATGATGGTGGGAATGTCCTTTCTTGCCTTCTTGTCCGTAGTTGCAGTTGGATTTTTTGCATCCCGAGTGGCGGCTTCTTATACTAGTAGGCTGAGAAGTGATATTTTTAACCGAGTTTTGGATTACTCGCAGACAGAGATTAAGAAATTCTCTATTCCCAGTCTTTTAACTCGTACCACCAATGATATTACTCAAGTTCAAATGTTGATTACCATGGGCTTGCAAGTAGTTACGCGTGGTCCGATTATGGCTATCTGGGCTATCGGGAAGATTTTAGGCCATTCAGAATACTGGCTCTGGGCCGTACTTGTGGCAGTGATTGTCAACGTTTTGATGACGACTGTTTTGATGACGCTAGCCTTTCCAAAACAGTCCTTGATTCAGGGGTTGACAGATAAACTGAACAGTATCACTCGTGAGAGTTTAACAGGTATTCGTGTCGTTCGCGCCTACAATGCTGAAGAATACCAAAATGAAAAATTTGCATCAGCAAATGATGAATTGACACGCTTGAATTTGTTTGTCAACCGTCTTATGGCTATTTTGAACCCTATCATGATGGGGATTTCAAGTGGTTTGAGTGTGGCGATTTACTGGATTGGGGCCTATGTGATTAACGACGCTACTCCGATAGCGCGTCTGCCTCTCTTTAGTGACATGATTGTTTTCATGTCTTATGCCATGCAGGTTGTCATGGGCTTTCTTCTCATGGGAGCACTCTTCATCGTTCTTCCCCGAACTATGGTCTCTGCTAAGCGGATTAATCAAGTTTTAGATTTGCATTCTTCTATCCAAAACCCTGCTCAAGTGCAGCTGGTTGATGAAAACCTCAAAGGTCAGGTCGAGTTTAAGGATGTGACCTTCCGCTATGCGGCAAATTCGGAGGCGGTTATTGAGAATGTTAGCTTTAAAGCAGAAGGTGGTCAAACAGTGGCCTTTATTGGGTCAACAGGTTCTGGTAAATCAACTCTGGTCAATCTGATTCCACGTTTCTACGATGTGTCAGACGGAGAAATTCTGGTGGACGATGTCAATGTTCAAGACTATGCCTTAGAAGATTTGCGCAACAAGGTTGGCTATATTCCACAAAAAGCGGTTCTCTTTTCAGGTAATGTTAAGGGCAATTTGGACTTTGGACAGAGTCAAGAAACACCACTTAGTGAGCAGGCTATGTGGCAGGCTTTGGAGTTGGCCCAGTCTAAGAACTTTATCGAAGATAAGGAATCGGGCTTAGAGTCAGAAGTGGCCCAAGGAGGAACCAACTTCTCAGGTGGTCAAAGACAGCGTCTGGCCATTGCGCGTGCCTTAGCTCGGAAGCCAGAAATCCTCATCTTTGACGACTCCTTCTCAGCCTTGGACTACAAGATAGACCGTGTCCTACGCCAAGAGCTAGCAGAAAAAACTAAGTCTATGACCAAACTCATCGTCGCACAGCGTATTTCAACGATTATGGATGCAGATTTGATTTTGGTTTTGGATCAAGGAAAAGTCGTGGGGCAAGGTACCCACAAGGAACTTCTAGCTAATAACGAAGTTTACCAAGAAATTGCCTATTCACAACTATCGAAGGAGGAATTGGAACATGGAAAATAAGAAAATGTCTCTCTGGAAACAGAGTAAACCCTATCTTGCAGGCCTCCAGTTTGCCCTTCTGATAGCCTTTCTAGCAACAATCCTATCCAATATCATTACTGTATATGGTCCAACTCGTATCAAGGAAATGACCAATATCATTGCCAGTGGTCTGGAAACAAGTGTGGATGTCGCGGCGGTTGCAGCCATTGGTAGTTTTTTGGTCATCATCTATATAATTGGGCTTCTATCAAATTATTTGCAGGCCTTTCTGTTTACAACAGCTATTCAACGTTTTTCAGAGCGTTTGAGAAGAGCGATTGCAGAGAAAATCAATCACCTACCATTGGGATATTTTGATGGACATTCTCAAGGAGATACCTTGTCTCGTGTAACCAATGATGTTGACACTGCAGCCCAGTCCCTCAATCAAAGTCTAGGAACAGTTCTTTCATCTAGTTTACTGGTCGTAGCAGTATTGGTAACCATGTTTGGGATGAACTGGATTTTAGCCTTGGTGACGGTTGTGTCAACTCTTATCGGTTTTGCTTTCGTGTCTGTCTTTATGGGCAAATCCCAGGGCTTTTTTAAGAGTCAGCAACAGGATTTGGCAGCTGTCAATGGTTATGTGGAGGAAATGTACTCTGGTCATAATGTGGTGACCAGTTATAATGCTATCGAGAGCACGAAAGAAGAATTTACGATATTAAATAATCGTCTGTATGACAGTATCTGGAAATCTCAATTTATTTCAGGGATTATGATGCCGATTATGATGTTTATTGGGAACTTTAGCTATGCCTTAGTGATTATCGTTGGTGCAGCCTTGGCCTTAAATGGGCACATCAGTATCGGGATTATCGTTGCCTTTATGGCCTACGTTCGTATCTTTTCTCAGCCTCTTTCACAAATCGCTCAAGGGATTACTAGTCTTCAGCAGGCTAGTGCAGCCATGGGACGTGTCTTCGAATTCCTAGCTGAAGAGGAAATGGAAGACGAATCCCATAAAGAAAGACAATTGAGCGATATGAAAGGTCAAGTGGTCTTTGATCGAGTTTCCTTTGGTTACACACCAGAGAGAACTATCATCCATGACTTTTCTGCGACCGCTCATGCAGGGCAAAAGGTTGCCATTGTCGGACCGACTGGAGCTGGTAAGACAACCATTGTCAATCTTTTGATGAAGTTTTATGAGATTGATAAGGGGAGTATCCGTATCGATGGTGTGGATACCAAGGATATGAAGCGATCGGAAGTACACGATGCCTTTTCAATGGTCTTGCAGGATACTTGGCTCTTTGAAGGTACTATCCGAGATAATCTCATCTATAACCAAGAGGGGATTAGTGATGAGCGCGTGATTGAAGCCAGCAAGGCTGTAGGGATTCACCACTTTATTATGACCCTACCAGATGGTTACGATACAGTCTTGGACGACACAGTAACCTTGTCTGTCGGGCAAAAACAACTCTTGACCATTGCTCGTGCTTTGCTGAAAGATGCGCCACTCTTGATTTTGGATGAGGCGACTTCTTCTGTTGATACTCGGACGGAAGAATTGATTCAGAAAGCTATGGATCGTTTGATGGAGGGCAGAACTTCCTTTGTCATCGCCCACCGCTTGTCAACCATCCGTAATGCGGATCTTATTCTGGTTATGAAAGATGGCAATATCATCGAGCAAGGAAATCATGATGAGTTGATGGCGCAAGCTGGTTTCTACGCTGACCTCTACAACAGTCAATTTACAGAAGACGAAGCAGAAGAATAAATCGAAAGAAGGCTTGACGGCCTTCTTTTTCTGCACTATACTAGAAGACAAGTGCTTCCCTATAAGCAAAATTTGAGTAAGTGATGAGAAAATATATGAAAAATTATCAAGAATGGTATGACCACATTGCTGGTAAGATTGGAAATAGGCCTATCTTTCTGAGCTTGTTAAGAACTTTCAATCGGTTCATGACGGTAGTTGTGCCTATGATTTATCTAACCTTGTTAGCAATTACCTATCTCCAACAAGGACTTGGGAAACAGGCCGGAATCTATTTGTTTATCCCTGCATCAGGTTTTGTGATTTTGTCCTTTCTTCGTAAGAAAATCAATTCCCCTAGGCCTTATGAGGAATGGGATATTAAACCCTTGCTTGACAGAGATAGTCCTGGTCAGTCTATGCCCAGTCGTCATGTCTTTTCAGCAACCATTATCTCCATGGCTTGCTTACATACTAGTCTAACTATGGGGATGATTTGTTTGATATTATCAGCCTTCCTAGGTCTAGTGAGAGTCTTGGGTGGAGTGCATTTTCCCAAGGATGTAGTAGTTGGTTATATTTGTGGTCTTGTGTGGGGTGTGCTTTTCTTTCTATTTTGACCTGTAAGTTAATACTCAATGAAAATCAAAGAGCAAACTAGGAAGCTAGCCGCAAGCTGTACTTGAGTACGGTAAGGCGACGCTGACGTGGTTTGAATTTGATTTTCGAAGAGTATAAGGCGGTCCTAGAACCACTTACGTGCCTAAAGTAACCACTTGCTTTTTTGCTCTTGTTTTCTTATTTTGGCTTTGATATAGTAGAGTCAGAAAGGAGATGGAATGAAGTTACGAATCGAAATTGACAGCAATTTAGAGGAAACTGAAATTGTCATCAAGGCAGCGGCTTTGACAGATGAGATTGCGGATTTACAGCGCCTCTTGCAAGAGTCCAAGTCTCCTCGTTTGATTTTTTACAA
>NZ_KQ970285.1:286342-287824 GCF_001579035.1 Streptococcus mitis
ACGGGTGAGTACTACTTAGACTTGTCAGAAATTCTTCTTTTTTGAGACAGAAGGGAGCAAGATTTATGCCCATACCCAGAAAGATGCCTACGAGGTTCGGCTTAAACTCTATGAGTTAGAGGCTATCCTTCCTCGCTATTTTAGTCGGGTATCCAAGTCAACGATCGCTAATATTCGGCAAATCTATTCGGTGGACAAGTCCTTTTCAGGAACGGGCACCATTTCCTTTTATCAGACCCACAAGGAGGTTCATGTCTCACGGCATTACCAATCCCTCCTAAAAGAAAATCTAAGAAACATGAGGTAAGAACATGAAAAAGAAAGCATTTGGTATTGTGTTGCTCATTTTGGCAGCTTTAGTATTATTGCAGGGGAATTTTGGAATCCCGTCATTCGGTGGGCAAATTTGGCCCTTGCTTGGTATTGGATTTTTTGCCTACCAATCAGTTGAGGCTTTGCTTCGTCGTCATCTGACATCGGCCTCTTTTACAGCCCTAGTGGCCTTAATGATTGCCAACCACTTTTATGGCATTTTACCGATTCCAAATCAGACACTAATCTGGGCAGGAGTTCTAATTGTTCTCGGAGTAAACATGCTGACTTATTCTAACAGAACTTGGAATGGGAAAAAATGGTGGTATGATGGTAAAAAGACCATTCTTACAGATAAGGAAGTTGCTTTTGGAACAGGGACTTTCTACAAGCAAAATCAAGAATTGGTAGAAGACCAAGTAGAAGTTGGTTTTGGCAATGCCAAGATATATTATGACAACGCAGAGATTTTAGGAGATACCGCAACCCTGAAAGTAGAAGTTGGTTTTGGCAATGCAGTTATCTTTGTTCCCCAACATTGGAGAGTTGATTTGAAGGTGGAAACTTTCTGTGGTGTAGCCAAGGCAGATACTTCTCTAGCCCCAACCAGCAAAACCTTGATTATCCGTGGAGATGTGGCTTTTGGGAAGTTGGAGCTTGTCTACGTTAAATAAAAAATCTGAAAAATCTTCTAGGTTCTCAGCAAACATTTGCCTAGAGCTATTGACAAAAGTGAAAGAATCAGATAGAATAGTAAAGTATGTTTAGTAACTGATCACTTTATAGCCGGCTAAACGAATACAAAATCTATGAGGAGGTATTCATCGTGAAACGTACTTATCAACCAAGTAAACTTCGTCGTGCGCGCAAACACGGATTCCGTAACCGTATGTCAACTAAAAACGGTCGTCGCGTATTGGCAGCTCGTCGTCGTAAAGGACGTAAAGTTTTGGCTGCATAATCCAAACGAATTAGAACAAAAGTCAGTAGGAACTCGAGTCTACTGGCTTTTCTTATGTTTAAAAGATACAAAAGAGTAGATATAAAAAGTAGATTTTGGTAGGAAATAAAGGACAAGTATGAGGAGTGTTTTCAATCAAGAAGTTTATAAAAATTCTATATATTGTAATATAACAAAAATTCCTACTAATTTTAAAGGTTAAAATTGAC
>NZ_KQ970285.1:287844-302716 GCF_001579035.1 Streptococcus mitis
ACGGGNGGGGGGATTTATAGTAAAATAGGACTTGTACATCAATATAAAAGATTGATTTATTATAAGAATATTTTTATAAAACAATCATATCTTTTAGAAAAAAATGAATGGAGAAAGATGAAATAATGAAGTATAAGAAAGCTAAAAAGCAGTCGCCGAAAATGTGGAACCGTTTGGAGAAGTTTTCTATCCGTAAATTTAGCATTGGAGCGGCGTCATGCTTGATTGGGGCCATTACTGTGTTTGCTCCTTCGTCCCAAATAGTTAAGGCAAGTGGAGTAACTACCACGCAACCTAATGGTACTGATATTACTGTTTTTGCACACGGAGAGGACTTTCAGAAACTTAGAGGTACTTCAACAAGTATCTATAATGTCTTTCTTATGGATGTCGATACTTCTAAGTACACAAAAGAAAATCCAGTCGTTACTGTTACTCTAACTTTTAATCCTATAAATCAGGATGGGCAACCATCAATATTTTGGAGCGGACGACCAATGCATTGGTTTACCGTACCAGAAGGAACAGAAGAATTAGGGAAAGATAATAAATTTTCGCTAATAAATGCAAACGGAACTGCTGAATTTAACAATTGGAGTAGCTGGGGAACAAACTCACGTTTTGTACAAGGGACACATGCAACTACGTGGAAGAAAAATAATGACACCACTGGGGAAAAGTTAGGAAAATGGCCTACACAGAGTATAGCTGCAGAATTTAATAAAGTTTTAGGTCTTAATAATGATAGATGGTACAGGGATGAACCTGTTGATGTTCGAAACAGACTGAAAGACCTTCAATCCAAGAGTCAGAGTATCTATATTGATTGGGAACCCAGAGCTGCTAAAACTGTAAAGGTTAGTTATACGACAAAAGTAAAAGATCCCGAAAAGACTAAAGAGCTAACGATTGGTATGGGAATTTATCAACCTTCCAACGCTCAACAATACGCGCACGTTGAAACCGTCAAGCTTCCAGTCTTGTATAAGCTAAATGAAGCTTTTGAACCGAAAGTACCAGAACGTACAGAAGTTACAAATCCAACGAAACTTACAGATGAAGAAGTAAATGCTATTAAGGATAAAATTTGGGCTGTCAATCAGGATAACAACAGTAATCTTTTAACCACTAATAATGCTTTTAAAGATAATGTGGAAGGCGGTAAAAACTCAATTGTGATTGATAAAACGACTGGAACAGCGACAATCACTTATAAAGATGGCACTGCTGATACTATTGAAGGTTCTAAGTTGATTTATAAGAAACCAGAACCAGAAACAGAAACACCAAAACCTGTAACACCATCAACTCCAACTACAGACACTGTTGCTGCTGATGGATTGGTAACACGTGATAATGGTATTAAGTTTTATACTGATCCTGTAGAAGTAGATGATTTAGATAACATTCAAGTAAGTGATAGAACTAAGGCTTTAAATCAGTTTTTAAAAGCAAATTTGACTGATGCAGGTTATAATGAATATGACGGAGCTGTACCTAAAAATAATCTCAAGCCTAATGTTAGCTTTAATTTAGAGGATAACCGAAAGGCTACTATTAATTTTAAAACTGATGGAGGAAAAAGACAAGATTTTCTTACTATAGACCAAGAAAGACCTTTTAAAACTTTAGGAATTGTTCCTAAAGTATACCTATTCAAAGAAAAAGCAAAACCTAAATTTGATGTTGATGCCGCACGTGCTGAAGCAAACAAACTAATTGACTCGTTAGATAATTTATATCCAAAAGAGAAAACTGATTTTAAAAATGAGATAGCAAAAAAATCTACTCGTGCTGATATTGAAGCAGTTGTGAAAAATGCGACAGATAAAGCAACTGAAAATGCTGTTAAATTAGCTGAAATGAAAAAAGGAGCTAATGATAAGATTAATGCGCTTAATTATTTAACGAAAGAAGAAAAAGATGGTGCAATTAAGAAAATTAATTCTGCAACAATAAAACAGGGAGATGCTGATGTTGATACTGCGGCAACTCCAACGAAAACAGATACGGACGATAATCGTGACGCAACACAAGCTCGTTTAAATAGCGTTGTAGCTGGCTTTGTAGAAACAAATCTACGAAAAGCTAAAGAAAAAGCAACTGAGACTATTAACAATATTCCAGATGAAGATTTATCAACAGCTAAAAAGGATGAATATAAAGAACAGATAAAAAAAGCAACTGAAGTAGGTCCTGCAAGTACAGACGGAACTATTCTTAATATAGTGGACAAAGCTCAAAAAGAAGCGTCAGATGCTTTAGCAAAACGCACAAAAGACGAAGCAGATAGACTTCGTGAGCAATATAAGAATGAGATTGATAATATTCCAGGTTTAACTGAAGAGGAGAGAAACGAATATAAGAAAGAGATTGGTAACGCACCAAGTGTTGGAGCAATGGAATCTATCGTCAACTTTGCAAAATTAGCAGGTGAACGTAAAAAAGCTATATCAGAGATAGATAACCTACAATACTTAAATAATAAGCAAAAACAATCGTTTAGAGAGTTAATAGACAGTAGTGGCTCTAAAGAAGATATAGAAGATTATGTTTCACAAGCTAAACAGTTAAATAGTAAAATGAAACAATTGCAAGATTTAGCTACTGAAGCGCGTAAAATCAAACCAAAAGACGGTACTCCAGCAGAAAAATATACATCAGCAGATTCTACAAAACAACAGGCATTTGATACAGCGTTAGGAAATGCAGAAAGTGTATTAGATAAAGCGAATGGTGCAGATGAAGCTATAAGCAATGTGGAACACTTATTTACCGCGTTAGAAACAGCGATTAATGAATTAAAACCGGGTGAAAAAGTAACTATTCCAGTAGACAAAGACGCATTAAAAGCAGAATATGATAAAGGGAATTCTGTTAAAAATTTACCAGTTTATACCAATGAAAAAGATAACACAAAGAAACAAGCGTATGATACTGCATTAGTAGAAGCTAAAAAAATATTAGATAAAACTGATGCTACACAGGATCAAGTAAATAAAGCATTAGAAACTTTAGTAGAAGCTAAAGCAGGCTTGAATGGTAAAGAAGCAGAATTTACTTTAGGCAAAGTAGATGATAAGGCTGTACCTATTTCTGTAGCGCCAAGCGCTGGAACAGTGGTTTCAACAGAGGACCAAAAACTAATCAAGGCTAAGATTACAGGCATTCCAAACGGCGCAACAGTAATCTGTAAACCGATAGTAGAAGAATCGGGTAAAAAATATGTACCAGTAACAGTTACACACGAAAATGTTTCAAAAGACATTCAAATAGAAGTGGTTCAATCTGAAGCGTCTAAAACAACACCAACAGTAACGAATGGTTCAGTAGCAATTTCTGTAGATCCAGAAACAACGACAAATGTAACAGATCCAAACGATCAAGACGCAATCAAAAACGCAGTAACAGTACCAGACTCAGAACCACAACCAACTAATAAAGAAATCTTAAATGATGGAAGAATCGAAACAGGTACAGGTGACAATGCAAATAAGAAAGTCGTGAAAGTCAAAGTCACATATAGTGATGGTAGTTCAGAAAATATTGAAGTCCCAGTAGAAGGAACTGACGCAGCGAAAGCAACACCAACAGTAACGAATGGTTCAGTAGCAATTTCTGTAGATCCAGAAACAACGACAAATGTAACAGATCCAAACGATCAAGACGCAATCAAAAACGCAGTAACAGTACCAGATTCAGAACCACAACCAACTAAGAAAGAAATCTTAAATGATGGAAGAATCGAAACAGGTACAGGTGACAATGCAAATAAGAAAGTCGTGAAAGTCAAAGTCACATATAATGATGGTAGTTCAGAGAATATTGAAGTTCCAGTAGAAGGAACTGACGCTGCGAAATCGCCATTAAATCCTCCAACAACAAAAGTAAAAGTTGATAATCCAAAAGGTCTAACAGAAAAAGAAAAAACAGCAGTAGAAAATGCAGTTAAAGAAGCAAATCCAAGCTTAAAAACGAACACTAAAATTAAAGTAACTGTAGATAATACAGGAAAAGTAACGGTAACATACTCTGACAACTCACATAATGAACTTACAGCTGATAAGACTGTAGAGCCTAAAACAAAAGCCGAAAAAGCTACAGAAGCTAAAGCAGAGTTAGAAGAAGTTGCTAAGAAAGAAAAAGAAGATATTAAAGCAGATAATTCTTTAGATGATTCAGAAAAAGAAGAATTAAATAAAAAAGTAGAAAAAGCAAAAAATGATGCAATAGACAACATCGATGCAAAGACTACTGTTAAAGATATCGAAGACGCTAAGCAAAAAGGAGAACAAGCAATTAAAGCTGTTCATCAATCAGAGTTAGATAAGAAGAAAGCTGAAGCGAAAAAAGAATTAGAAACAGCAGCGGAAGCCGAAAAGAAAGAAATCGAATCAGACTTGACCTTGGATCCAGATACAAAAGTTCAAAAGAAAAAAGAGGTTGATAAAGTCAAAGAAACAGCAGAAAAAGCTGTTGAAGCTGCTGATACATCAGATGAAGTAACGGCTGCAACTAATGACGGTAAACAAGCAATTGCAGCTGTTCATACAGTAGATATTGATAAAGTTAAAGACAAGGCCAAAGCCAACTTAACAGAAGCAGCCGAAGCTGAAAAGAAAGAAATTGATGCAGATAACGGTTTAACTGAGTCAGAAAAAGATGCTTTAAAACAAAAAGTTGACAAAGTTAAGGAAGCTCAAGAAGACAACATCACTCAAGCAACTACAGCAGAAGATATAGCAAAGGCGACAACAGCTGGTAAACAAGCAATTGCTGGTGTTCATACTCCAACAGATATCAAAGACAAATCTAAAAAATTAAATGCACCACAAGAAAAAGTGAAGGTAAAAGATCTCAATCACTTAACAGATCCTGAAAAAGCTGCTGTTAAAGCTGCTGTTAAAAACGCTAATCCAAATCTATCAGACGATGATATTACAGTTGATGACAAGGGTAATGTAACATCTCCTAAAGGTTATTTATCACCAAAGGATGTAATTGTTCCAGCCTTGAATAAACCAACCGCACCAGTTACAGTTACGGATCCAAATCACTTAACGACTGACGAACAAAAAGAAGTTCAGAAAGCTGTTTCTGAAGCAAACAAAGATTCGAATTTAGCTCCAGATGATGTACATGTAGATGACAAGGGTAATGTAAAAACGAATAATAACGGGAATTTACCAGCAGGCGATGTAGTGACTCAAAAGTTGAAAAAACCTGCAAAACCAGTTGAAGTTGTTAATCCGAAAAAATTAACAGATACTGAAAAAGAAGAAGTTAAAACAGCTATTGTGGAAGCTAATAAAGATGCCAATGGAAATCCAACGGTAGCTCGAGAACAAGTAACAGTAGACGATGATGGTAGTGTTACAACACCGATTGGAAAATTGGACTCCGGAGATGTGGTGAAAGCAAAAACAGACACTACTCCTACCGACGAGAATACCGATCCAGCGGTAACTTTAAAAGGTGAAGATTTAGTTTCTGACTTACCAGAGTTATCAGTTCAAAATGCTCTTGTAGCAGGCGTAGTTACTGTTGAAAAAGGACAACCTTTAACTGACGAAGATATTAAAAAGCAGTTAGTTCTAACAGAAGATATGGTTGTTAATAGTATAAAAAAACCATCTACAACTGAAACTGGAAATAAAGAAGCCGAAGTTGAAATCACTTTAGCAGATGGAAGCAAAGTAACTGTAAAAGTCCCAGTTGTAGTAGTAGAATCATTAGAAAATGCTAATCCAGGCAACAACCTTGCTGAAGCGAAAGAAGAAGCTAAAAAACATGTAGAAGAAGCGGCTAATGCTAAGAATGATGAAATCAATAAGCGTACGGATTTATCAGACGATGAAAAGAAAGCAGCAACCGATAAAGTGAATAAAGCAAAAGATGACGCTAATACACAAATCGATAATGCTACAAGTTCTGGAACAGCTAAAGCAATTGGAGCTGCCGCTGCTGAAAACATTCAGAACTTCAATCCAAAACCTAATAATCCTGCAGAAGATGTTAAACCAGTTGATACTTCTAAGCTAGACGAACTAGACGAAGAAAAAGCGAAAGCAATCGCAGAAATCGAACAAGCTGCTAAAGATCAAATTAATGCAATTAACAATAATAAAGGCTTAACATCATCACAAAAAGCAGAAGCGATTAAGACAATCGAAGAATTAAAAGCGAAAGCTATTGAAGATGTTCGTAAGGCAACTATAGTAAAAGAAGTTCAAGATATTGTTAACACAGTGGTAGGAGAGATTAAGGCAGTTAATCCACAACCATATTCAGGATATAGTTATGGAGACGACATTCATTCATCATCTGATGCACAAGCAAATGCTGAAGCATTAGCAAATGCAAAAGAATCAGCTAAAAATGCCATTGAAAAAGCTGCCAAGGACAAGCAGGATGAAATCAAAGATGCATCGCTTTCTGATAAAGAACAAGCAGAACTTTTAGCAAAAGTGGAAGCAGAAAAAGAATCAGCTCTCAAAGCGATTGAAACTGCCAAAACTGTAGAAGATGTGAAGGAAGCAGAAACGATTGGCTTGCAAGCAATTGCTAGTGTTACAATTCCTAAGAAACCGGTGGCTCCTAATGCCGCTGCTCCTCAGGCAACAAGTGCACCGCAAGCAACTGCAGGAACAATGCAAGATGTTACCTACCAGTCACCTGCTGGCAAACAATTACCTAACACAGGTTCAGCATCAAGTGCAGCACTTGCTAGTCTTGGTCTAGTGGCGGCAACAAGTGGTTTTGCTTTGCTAGGAAGAAAGGCTAGACGTAGAAAATAGGACAGCTAGAAAATTCTATTCTCTACTTAAAGCTAGATTATAAGGGGGATTTGGAGAAGTCATCAATCCTACTGATGGGCGAGAGAAGAGAGAACCCAAGATAATCACACACTTTAGATGAATAGGGATATTCTATCAATGTAACCAGT
Organism: Streptococcus mitis; assembly: GCF_001579035.1. Lineage (GTDB taxonomy): Bacteria > Bacillota > Bacilli > Lactobacillales > Streptococcaceae > Streptococcus > Streptococcus mitis_J. The sequence goes on from NZ_KQ970285.1 coordinate 294,791, forward strand.
CTCTTCTGTCTCTAACTGTGGGACAGGAGATGGGCAATATCGGATAGAAAAGCTAGCAGAATAGCTCTCTATTGAAGAGAGGAGGGAAACCGAAAAATTGGGTGCCCCTCCTCTTTTTTGGTATAATAGTAGATAGAAAACGAGGTTAGAAGAGATGATTTTTGATACACATACACACTTGAATGTAGAAGAATTTGCAGGTCGTGAGGCAGAAGAAATTGCCTTGGCTGCTGAGATGGGTGTGACACAGATGAATATTGTGGGTTTTGATAAACCGACGATTGAGCGTGCCTTGGAGTTGGTAGATGAGTATGACCAGCTCTATGCGACTATCGGTTGGCATCCGACAGAAGCTGGAACTTACACAGAGGAGATTGAAGCCTACTTGCTTGGTAAGCTCAAGCACCCCAAGGTTGTGGCTTTAGGTGAGATTGGTTTGGATTATCATTGGATGACAGCGCCCAAAGAGGTGCAGGAGCAGGTTTTTCGCCGTCAGATTCAGCTATCTAAGGACTTGGATTTGCCTTTTGTGGTCCATACCCGTGATGCGCTGGAAGATACTTATGAGATTATCAAAAGTGAGGGCGTTGGTCCTCGAGGTGGTATCATGCATTCTTTCTCAGGAACTCTTGAATGGGCAGAGAAGTTTGTCGAGCTTGGAATGACCATTTCCTTCTCAGGAGTGGTGACTTTTAAGAAGGCAACTGACATCCAAGAAGCAGCTAAAGAGTTACCTTTGGACAAGATTTTGGTGGAAACGGATGCTCCCTACTTGGCTCCTGTTCCTAAACGTGGTCGTGAAAATAAAACAGCCTATACTCGCTATGTAGTGGACTTTATCGCTGACTTGCGTGGTATGACGACAGAAGAGCTGGCGGCGGTAACAACTGCAAATGCAGAAAGGGTTTTTGGATTGGACAGTAAGTAATGAAAGAAAAAATTTCCCAAGTCATCGTAGTTGAAGGTCGCGATGATACGGCCAATCTCAAACGTCATTTCGATGTAGAAACCTATGAGACCCGAGGTTCTGCTATCAATGAGCAGGATATAGAGCGGATTCAGCGCCTTCATCAACGTCATGGAGTCATTGTTTTTACAGACCCAGATTTTAATGGGGAGCGGATTCGTCGCATGATTATGACGGTCGTTCCGACAGTGCAGCATGCCTTCCTCAAACGAGATGAAGCTGTTCCTAAGTCCAAAACCAAGGGGCGTTCTCTGGGAATTGAGCATGCCAGTTATGAAGACCTGAAAACGGCTCTAGCTCAGGTGACAGAACAATTTGAATATGAGAGTCAGTTTGACATCAGTCGTAGCGACTTGATTCGCCTTGGCTTTCTAGCGGGAGCAGATAGCCGTAAGCGACGAGAATATCTAGGAGAGGCTCTCCGAATCGGCTATTCCAACGGCAAGCAACTCCTCAAACGCTTAGAGTTGTTTGGGGTTACTTTGGCAGAAGTGGAAGAAGCTATGAAAAGTTATGAGAACAGCTAAACAGACCCCAAAATACAAGGGGAATGTGTTACAATAGTAGTAACAGATAATAGAAAAGAGAATAGATGAGAATTGCAGATTATAGCGTGACCAAGGCAGTGCTGGAGCGTCACGGTTTTACCTTTAAAAAGTCTTTCGGGCAAAATTTCTTGACGGATACTAATATTCTTCAAAAAATCGTGGATACGGCTGAAATTGATGACCAGGTTAATGTTATCGAAATTGGGCCAGGGATTGGTGCCTTGACGGAGTTTCTGGCTGAGCGTGCAGCAGAGGTCAAGGCCTTTGAGATTGACCACCGTTTGGTGCCGATTTTGGCAGATACCTTGCGTGATTTTGATAATGTGACCGTGGTCAACGAGGACATTCTCAAGGTTGACTTGGCGCAACATATCCAGAATTTCAAAAATCCTGACCTGCCAATCAAGGTAGTGGCTAACTTACCCTACTACATCACGACGCCTATTCTCATGCACCTAATCGAGAGTGGGATTCCTTTTAGTGAGTTTGTGGTTATGATGCAGAAAGAAGTGGCGGATCGCATCTCCGCTCAGCCGAATACCAAGGCTTATGGTAGCTTGTCGATTGCGGTGCAGTACTACATGACTGCCAAGGTTGCCTTTATCGTGCCTCGGACTGTCTTTGTGCCAGCGCCAAACGTGGACTCAGCCATTTTGAAAATGGTGCGTCGTCCAGAGCCAGCCGTAGTAGTAGAAGATGAGAACTTCTTCTTTAAGGTTTCCAAGGCTAGTTTTACTCATCGCCGCAAGACCTTGTGGAATAACTTGACAGGTTACTTTGGCAAGACTGAAGAGGTCAAGGACAAGCTGACCAAGGCTTTGGACCAAGCAGGTTTGTCACCAAGTGTGCGTGGGGAAGCTCTCAGCTTGGAAGAGTTTGCCAGCCTAGCAGATGCGCTTAAAGGACAAGGACTTTAAAATGCAGGGACAAATCATTAAAGCCTTGGCTGGGTTCTACTATGTAGAGAGTGATGGCCAGGTCTATCAAACACGCGCGCGTGGAAATTTCCGTAAAAAAGGCCATACTCCTTACGTTGGGGACTGGGTAGATTTTTCTGCCGAGGAAAATTCAGAAGGCTATATCCTCAAGATTCATGAACGGAAAAACAGTCTGGTCCGTCCGCCTATTGTCAATATTGACCAAGCTGTGGTGATTATGTCTGTCAAGGAACCTGATTTCAACAGCAATTTGTTGGATCGTTTCTTGGTTCTTTTGGAGCACAAGGGCATCCATCCCATCGTCTATATTTCCAAGATGGACTTGTTGGAAGATAGGGAAGAACTGGATTTTTACCAGCAGACTTATGGTGACATCGGCTATGACTTTGTGACCAGTAAAGAGGGACTCCTTCCTTTGTTAACAGGCAAGGTTACGGTCTTTATGGGGCAGACGGGTGTTGGGAAATCAACTCTTCTCAATAAAATCGCACCAGACCTTAAGCTTGAAACGGGAGAAATCTCAGACAGTCTGGGTCGCGGGCGCCACACTACTCGAGCAGTTAGTTTTTACAACCTCAATGGGGGCAAAATCGCAGATACACCGGGATTTTCATCCTTGGACTATGAAGTATCAACGGCTGAAGACCTCAATCAGGCCTTTCCAGAGATTGCCACTGTCAGTCGAGACTGTAAATTCCGCACTTGTACCCATACCCATGAGCCTTCTTGTGCGGTCAAGCCAGCAGTGGAAGAAGGAACTATTGCCAGCTTCCGTTTTGACAACTACCTGCAATTCCTCAGTGAGATTGAAAATCGCAGAGAAACCTATAAAAAAGTCAGCAAAAAAATTCCAAAATAAGGAGAAACCTATGTCTCAATACAAGATTGCTCCGTCAATTCTGGCAGCAGATTATGCCAACTTTGAACGTGAAATCAAACGCCTAGAAGCAACTGGTGCAGAATATGCCCATATCGATATCATGGATGGTCACTTTGTACCACAAATAAGTTTTGGTGCAGGTGTGGTCGAGAGCCTTCGTCCTCATAGTAAGATGGTTTTCGATTGCCACTTGATGGTGTCAAACCCAGAGCATCATTTAGAAGATTTTGCGCGTGCGGGAGCAGATATCATCAGTATCCATGTAGAAGCAACGCCTCATATTCATGGCGCCCTCCAAAAAATTCGCTCACTCGGTGTCAAACCTTCTGTTGTTATCAATCCTGGTACGCCTGTCGAGGCGATTAAGCACATCCTTCATCTAGTTGACCAAGTCTTAGTCATGACAGTTAATCCAGGTTTTGGTGGGCAAGCCTTTCTACCAGAGACCATGGATAAGGTTCGTGAGTTGGTTGCCCTTCGTGATGAAAAAGGTTTGAAATTTGAGATTGAAGTTGATGGCGGGATTGATGATCAAACTATTGCCCAAGCCAAAGAAGCTGGTGCGACCGTTTTTGTAGCAGGTTCCTATGTCTTTAAGGGAGATGTCAATGAGCGAGTACAAACTCTCAGAAAACAACTGGACTAGGGTTGCCGTTTTTGCCGGTGGAGACCGCGGACATTATCGAACGGATTTTGATGCTTTTGTTGGTGTGGATCGGGGCGTCGCTATGGGTCCTGGAAGAAAACCTTCCTATTGCTCTAGCGGTTGGAGATTTTGATTCTGTGACGGAAGAAGAGCGACAGGTGATTCAAAAACGTGCCCAGTATTTTGTCCAAACCCGACCAGAAAAGGATGATACAGATTTGGAATTGGCTCTCTTGACCATCTTTGAGCAAAATCCTCAGGCTCAGATCACTATTTTCGGTGCTTTGGGTGGTCGTATTGATCATATGCTAGCCAATGTCTTTCTGCCTAGCAATCCCAAATTAGCACCCTATATGCGCCAGATAGAAATTGAGGATGGGCAAAACTTGATTGCCTATTGTCCAGAAGGGACCAGTCAGCTAGAACCTCGCTCGGACTATGACTATCTAGCCTTTATGCCAGTTCGGGATAGCCAGCTGACCATTCTCGGAGCCAAGTATGAGTTGACAGGGGAAAATTTTTTCTTTAAAAAAGTGTACGCTTCTAACGAATATATAGATAGGGAAGTGTCGGTGACTTGCCCAGATGGCTATGTGGTTGTACTGCATAGCAAGGACAGGAGGTAGGATGGAAAGTTTACTTGTTCTATTATTGCTTGCCAACCTAGCTGGACTCTTTCTGATTTGGCAAAGGCAGGCTAAGCAGGAAAAACATCTCAGCAAGAGCTTGGAGGATCAGGCAGATCACTTGTCAGACCAGTTGGATTATCGCTTTGAACAAGCCCGACAAGCCAGCCAGTTAGATCAAAAAGACTTGGAAGTGGCTGTCAGCGACCGCTTGCAAGAAGTCCGAATCGAATTGCACCAAGGCCTGACGCAAGTCCGTCAAGAAATGACAGATAATCTCCTCCAAACCAGAGACAAGACCGACCAACGTCTTCAAGCCCTGCAGGAATCCAATGAGCAACGTTTGGAACAAATGCGCCAGACAGTCGAGGAAAAACTAGAAAAGACCTTACAGACACGATTGCAGGCTTCCTTTGAGACAGTTTCCAAGCAACTGGAGTCTGTCAATCGAGGCCTTGGAGAAATGCAGACAGTTGCCCGTGATGTCGGCGCCCTCAACAAGGTTCTCTCTGGAACCAAGACACGAGGGATTCTGGGAGAATTGCAACTGGGGCAAATTATTGAGGACATCATGACCCCTGCCCAGTATGAACGAGAATACGCAACAGTTGAAAACTCCAGTGAACGAGTGGAGTACGCTATCAAGTTACCTGGGCAAGGCGACCAGGAATATGTCTACTTACCGATTGACTCCAAGTTTCCACTGGCAGATTATTACCGCTTGGCAGAAGCCTATGAAGCAGGTGACAAGGACGAAATCGAACGCTGTCGTAAATCGCTTTTAGCAAGCGTCAAGCGCTTTGCCAAGGACATCAGGAACAAGTACATAGCACCACCTCGGACAACCAATTTTGGAGTTTTGTTTGTTCCAACAGAAGGTCTCTACTCAGAAATCGTCCGCAATCCGGTCTTCTTTGATGATTTGAGGCGGGAGGAGCAGATTATTGTCGCAGGTCCAAGTACCCTATCAGCCCTGCTCAATTCCCTATCAGTTGGCTTCAAGACTCTCAATATCCAAAAGAGTGCCGACCATATCAGCAAGACTCTTGCTAGTGTCAAGACCGAGTTTGGCAAGTTTGGTGGCATTCTGGTCAAGGCACAAAAACATCTCCAACATGCCTCTGGCAATATTGATGAATTATTAAACCGTCGTACCACAGCTATCGAGCGTACGCTCCGTCACATTGAGTTGTCAGAAGGTGAGCCTGCGCTTGATCTACTCCATTTCCAAGAAAATGAGGAAGAATATGAAGATTAGTCACATGAGAAAAGATGAGCTATTTGAAGGCTTTTACCTAATCAAATCAGCTGACCTGAGACAAACTCGCGCTGGGAAAAATTACCTAGCTTTTACCTTCCAAGATGATAGTGGCGAGATTGATGGAAAGCTCTGGGATGCCCAACCTCATAACGTTGAGGCCTTTACTGCAGGTAAGGTTGTCCACATGAAAGGTCGCCGAGAAGTTTATAACAACACCCCTCAAGTCAATCAAATTACCCTCCGCTTGCCTCAACCTGGCGAACCCAATGATCCAGCTGATTTTAAGGTCAAGTCACCAGTTGATGTCAAGGAAATCCGTGACTACATGTCGCAAATGATTTTCAAAATTGAAAATCCTGTCTGGCAACGAATTGTCCGAAATCTCTACACCAAGTATGATAAGGAATTCTATTCTTATCCAGCTGCCAAGACCAACCACCATGCCTTTGAAACGGGCTTGGCCTATCATACGGCGACCATGGTGCGTTTGGCAGATGCCATTAGCGAGATCTATCCTCAGCTCAATAAGAGCCTGCTCTATGCGGGGATTATGCTACATGACTTAGCTAAAGTTATTGAGTTGACGGGACCAGATCAGACTGAGTATACAGTGCGAGGTAATCTTCTTGGACATATCGCTCTGATTGATAGTGAAATTACCAAGACAGTTATGGAACTCGGCATTGATGATACCAAGGAAGAAGTCGTTCTGCTTCGTCACGTCATCCTTAGTCACCACGGCTTACTTGAGTATGGAAGTCCAGTCCGTCCACGCATTATGGAAGCAGAGATTATCCATATGATTGACAATCTGGATGCAAGCATGATGATGATGTCAACAGCTCTGGCTTTGGTGGATAAAGGAGAGATGACCAATAAAATCTTCGCTATGGATAATCGTTCCTTCTATAAACCAGATTTAGATTAATAATTTAAGAAAAATGAGCATTTTTTAGGACAAGAATGTTCGTTTTTTTATGTGAATATGGTATAATAGATAAAATATCAAAATTAAATGAAGTAGGAAATAGAAATGAAATTAAGAAGAAGTGATCGGATGGTTGTCATTTCCAACTATTTAATTAATCATCCTTATAAACTAACTAGTCTCAATACTTTTGCTGAAAAGTACGAATCCGCTAAATCATCCATCTCAGAAGATATCGTCATTATCAAACGAGCCTTTGAGGAAATTGAAATCGGTCATATTCAGACTGTGACTGGGGCTGGTGGAGGTGTCATCTTCACACCATCAATCTCAAGTCATGATGCCAAGGAAATGGTTGAAGATTTGCGTGCCAAGTTGTCAGAAAGTGACCGTATCTTGCCAGGTGGTTACATCTACCTGTCCGATTTACTTAGCACACCAGCCATCTTGAAAAATATTGGTCGCATTATTGCCAAGAGCTTTATGGACCAAAAAATTGATGCGGTTATGACAGTAGCGACCAAGGGTGTGCCACTTGCAAATGCAGTTGCCAATGTCCTCAATGTTCCCTTTGTCATTGTACGCCGTGACCTGAAAATTACCGAAGGTTCAACTGTTAGTGTCAACTATGTTTCAGGTTCAAGTGGTGACCGCATTGAAAAAATGTTCCTTTCAAAACGCAGTCTCAAGGCAGGCAGCCGTGTTTTGATTGTGGACGACTTCTTGAAAGGTGGCGGAACGGTCAACGGGATGATTAGTCTCTTGCGTGAGTTTGATTCAGAATTGGCTGGTGTAGCGGTCTTTGCGGACAATGCTCAAGAAGAACGCGAAAAGCAGTTTGACTATAAGTCACTCTTGAAGGTAACCAATATTGATGTCAAGAATCAAGCCATCGATGTTGAGGTTGGCAATATCTTTGATGAAGATAAATAAGAGATAGAACTAAAGGTTGGAACGATAGTCCCAGCCTTTCTTTGCAAATAGAATAGAAGGAAACTTATGAAAACACCATTTATTAATAAAGAAGACTTAGAAGCGATTGTTGCCGAGTTCCCGACTCCCTTTCACTTATATGATGAGAAGGGGATTCGTGAGAAGGCAAGAGCCGTCAACCAAGCCTTTTCGTGGAACA
>NZ_KQ970285.1:302896-305861 GCF_001579035.1 Streptococcus mitis
GCAGTTAAGGCTACTCCAACTCCAGCTATTTTGAAAATTCTCCAAGAGGAAGGTTGTGGCGTGGACTGCTCTAGTTATGTGGAGCTTTTGATGAGTCATAAACTGAATTTTCCAGGTTCTGAGATTATGTTCTCTTCAAACAACACGCCAGACAAGGAATATGCCTATGCGCGTGAATTGGGTGCGACCATTAACTTGGATGCCTTTGAAGATATTGAACATCTGGAGAGAGCGGCAGGCATTCCAGAGATTATCTCTTGTCGTTACAACCCTGGAGGTGTTTTTGAACTAGGAACAGACATTATGGACAATCCTGGAGAAGCCAAGTTTGGCATGACCAAGGACCAGCTCTTTGAAGCCTTTGCCATCTTGAAGGAAAAAGGAGCTAAGACTTTTGGGATTCACTCCTTCCTAGCGTCCAATACCGTGACCCATCTCTATTATCCAGAGTTGGCGCGTCAGCTTTTTGAATTGGCTGTTGAAATCAAGGAAAAGTTGGGCATTCCGCTAGACTTTATCAATCTTTCTGGCGGTATTGGTGTCAACTATCGTCCTGAGCAGGAGCCAAATGATATTGCCTTGATTGGTGAGGGAGTTCGTAAGGTATATGAAGAGGTCCTTACGCCAGCAGGTCTTGGTCAGGTCAAGATTTTCACCGAATTGGGTCGTTTTATGCTGGCACCTCACGGTGCTCTCGTCACAAGAGTCACTCATAAGAAGAAAACCTACCGTACCTATCTAGGTGTGGATGCATCAGCAGTCAACCTCATGCGTCCAGCTATGTACGGAGCTTACCATCATATTACTAACGTGACTCATCCAGAAGAACCAGCTGAAGTGGTAGATGTGGTCGGTTCACTCTGTGAAAACAATGATAAATTTGCAGTGAATCGAGAACTTCCTCATACAGAAATCGGTGATTTGCTGATAATTCATGATACAGGTGCCCACGGTTTTTCAATGGGCTACCAGTACAATGCTAAACTTCGTTCTGCGGAAATTCTTTATACTGAAGAAGGCAAAGCCCGTCAAATTCGCCGTGCAGAGCGCCCTGAGGACTACTTTGCAACCTTGTATGGCTTTGATTTTGAAGAATAAAATGATAAATAATTGAAAATGAAATTGAAAAACAGATTGCTTTCTAAAAAATAGACAAAAATCTTGTTTTTCCTTCAAGTCGTGATATAATAAAACTATAAAACGTTTTCAAGGAAGGTAACGATATGTCTGAAGAAACAATTGATTATGGACAAGTGACAGGAATGGTGCATTCAACGGAGAGCTTTGGTTCGGTAGACGGACCTGGTATTCGCTTTATTGTCTTTTTGCAGGGCTGTCACATGCGTTGCCAGTATTGCCACAACCCAGATACTTGGGCCATGGAGTCCAACAAATCACGTGAACGGACGGTAGATGATGTCTTGACAGAGGCCTTGCGCTACCGCGGTTTCTGGGGAAATAAGGGTGGTATTACAGTCAGTGGAGGAGAAGCCCTCTTGCAGATTGATTTCCTGATTGCCCTCTTCACTAAGGCTAAGGAACAAGGAATCCACTGTACCTTGGATACCTGTGCTTTGCCTTTCCGCAATAAAGCACGTTACCTTGAAAAGTTTGACAAACTCATGGCTGTTACTGACTTGGTTCTATTGGATATTAAGGAAATCAACGAAGAACAGCACAAGATTGTCACTAGCCAAACCAATAAAAACATCCTGGCCTGTGCCCAGTATCTATCAGATATTGGAAAGCCTGTCTGGATTCGCCACGTGCTAGTTCCAGGTTTGACAGATAGAGATGATGACTTGATTGAACTTGGTAAGTTCGTCAAGACTCTTAAAAATGTGGATAAGTTTGAAATTCTGCCTTATCATACTATGGGAGAATTCAAGTGGCGTGAATTGGGAATCCCTTATTCGCTTGAAGGGGTTAAACCACCAACAGCAGACCGCGTCAAGAACGCTAAAAAACTCATGGATACCGAAAGTTATCAAGACTATATGAAACGTGTACATGGATAAAAAGAAGCTTGATGGGAACATCGGGCTTTTAAATTTATATAAGTAAAATAGGCCTATTGCCTGAAATTATAGTAGTTTGAAATAGAATATGAACAAATAAATTAGAGAATTTAACGCAATTCTTAACTGAAAGCAGATTTTCTATTCTAAGCATTTCAGCAGAAAAAATTAACATTTCAGAGCAAGATTTAACATAGACATCTGAAATCAGCTAAACTATTTGTATCAAGATAAAGGAGGAAGTTATGAAAGCATTTAAAAAGTTATTTAAACGTCATACATGGAATTTCGGTATTGTTAGCATTAGCTACAAAGTCAATCGTCGCGTAACAATTTAATAAGCAGAATAACTAGTCTAATTAGATTAGTTATCAATCAGAGGAGATTATAAAGTCTCTTCTGATTGATAACTAAAGGAGATAATAAAATGAGCATAAATTTATTTACAATTTTTAGGACAATATGGTTAAGATCAGAAACAAAATTTTTATTTGCTTTTTCTCTACTTCCATTAGTAGTTCCTCTACTGACAAATAGTCCAGATATGGAAGTTTTTTATGTAGCAGGAGATAATGCAAGTTTTAGTTTTTTTGTTAGCATTGTATTTCAATCACAATTTAAACTTGTTTTACCAACATTAATTTTTTCTTATATGATTTATTCTACTTTTCGAGATGAATTTAATTCTGGAATAATGTTTCTATACAAAGATTTACCGAAAAATAGAATTTTTCAAGCTAAATTATTTTCTTTAACGCTTTTATACTGTCTATATACTTTAGTTACTTTCTGTACATCATTGATAATTTTCTTTTTATTTTTAAATAAATCAAATATGCTATTCTCAGGTGATGACTTGTTAAGTAGAGAAATCTTAAGCATTTTCAGTATATTCTTTTCTAATTTAGTATCTATTTTAATGATGTCGTATACCTCGCTAAAAACGA
>NZ_KQ970285.1:306103-306988 GCF_001579035.1 Streptococcus mitis
AATTTTCTTTGTTTTAGCTTCAATACTTTCTTCTAAGATGGGATGGATGGGTTATCTATTTCCCAATGCGTATATATCGCTATCAAATGCAAGTGCTTTTACAAGTTTAGCTGCTATGTGTTTGTTGAGCATGGTCTATATGACCGTTTTCTATATTTTAGCGTATAAAAATTTAAAAAAATGGAGTTTTAGAGAATGAATGATAAAACGACAAAATTATCTACTGCGATAGTAGCTTTAGGAATTTTGATGTTATCTATTGTTTTATATAGTATTGCTATGACTGGCTTAGTTTTTGTAGAGAAAGAACAACTAGTCAGTGTTTATTTCTATCTTTTAGTTGTTTTAATGCCAGCTTGTTTTATCATACTCCCAAATTATATAGCCCAAAAATATAATTTGTATACTAGTTGTGAGATTAAATTTTCGTGGTATAAATTTATTTTTTTAACAGCCTTACTATTTCTTATAAATCTATTTTTTATTAAAGGCGAAGAATTTTGGTATCAAATGGTTATTGCTAGTTGTGAAGAGTTCCTGTTTCGCTATTGTTTATATCGTATTTTGCGAAATAATTTTTCTAAACCTCAGACATTATTAATATGCTCTTTACTATTTGGAATTTTACTACATTTGAATTATGACATTATAGATAATTTATTGATTCGGAGTCCAATTGGTTTTATACTAGGACTTGTGACTATGCGTTTTGGATTGCATTATTCTATTGCAGCGCATTGGTTTATAAACTTATTAGCTGCATTATTTCAAATAAGGAGAAAATATGATTTCAATATTGTTACTTTGCTTGTATTATACAGTATCTACACTATTTTTATTATTTTATTTACCAAATTTATCAGTTATGATACTTGCTTTAATTTT
>NZ_KQ970285.1:307008-315073 GCF_001579035.1 Streptococcus mitis
GATTATTATTCATGGTTACGTATTATATAATAGTAAAAATAAAAAGGATTTAATTTATAAAAGTATCAGTTTGCCTATCATTTCAAGTGTGGCTTATATGATTTTTGCTATTTTGTCTGAAAAAATGTCTATTTGGAAAGTATTTGTGGAAAGAAATATCGTTGTATCAGATGAAATGACAGTGCAGATAGCTCAATCTCCTCTGGAGATGTCTCAGATTATTTTTGTGGTAATTTTATATCTTTCTATATCAATTGTTACTTACTATATAAAGAGTCAGAAAAATAAAAGAGGGAGTGAAAAATGTTAACAATTCATAATTTATCTAAAAAATTTGCAGGAAATGATTTCTATTCATTGAGAAATGTTAATTTGGAAATAAATAAGGGAGAAATTGTGGGGTTGATAGGTAAGAATGGGGCAGGAAAATCCACCCTCATGAAATTAATCGCCAAATCCCTTAAGCCGACGGAAGGTGAAATTTATTATAATGAAGTTGAACTGAGTTCAAAAGATTGTTTACTTCAGGATGTAGGCATTATGATTGATCCTGTATTTTATCCTGAAATGACAGTTGAAGATAATCTAAAATTTTATTTGAGATTGCATAACAAGAAAGAACTTTTCACAAATATTGAATCGACATTAAGATTAGTAGAGCTATGGGAAGTAAGGAAAAGAAAACCGAAGAATTTTTCTTTTGGAATGAAGCAAAGAACAGCTTTAGCAATAGCTCTTGTTGCAGAACCTAATTTTTTAATTTTAGATGAACCCTTTGTAGGATTGGATCCAATAGGTGTTCAAAAATTGATTGCTATTTTGAAAGAATGGGCTAGTCAGAGAAAGATATCGATGTTGATATCGAGTCATCAATTGAGTGAATTAGAATCTCTATGTGATCGTTATGTATACATAGAGTCTGGTTGTTTAGCGGATGAATTTTCTAAACCATCTGGAAGAGATGTATTGATTGAGTTGATAGATGATGTAAACAGTTCAATCCTGGAATCTTATCTGTCAGATACTGTTTATTTAGAGGATCAGTATTTAGTCCTTTCTTCGCAATCTAGTAGAGAAGAATTAAATAAAGTCTTACAATTTTTGGGTGAAAAACAGATGATTTCTTCGATTAGTATGAAAGAAAATCAGTTAAAGGATATTTTTATGGAAAGGTAGTGAAATGAAAGATATTTTTTGGGCTGTATTAAGCACAACATGGAATAGAAAAGAAAGCAAGCTATTTTTACTTTTTAGTCTAATTCCTATTCTATATTTAGCTTCTACATTTATGGAAACAAGTTTTATGAATGTAACTTCAATAGAAACTGGAGCAAAATTAAGTTTTTTAGAAATGTATGATGGTATTTTTAATCTTTCTTTCAATTCAACTCTACCAACCTTATCCTTATTTCTACTAATTTTGTCTGTAGTGAGAAGTGATATAGAATTACACCGACTTTTCTTATATAAGGATATAGAGAGGAAAAAGATTTTATTATCAAAAATACTCAGTATACTATCTTTATTTGCTTTATTTGTTTTGATTTTTTCTTTGCTAATGTTTGGTGTTTATTATTTAAGAGTTATCCATCTTCCCTTCGCTTCAGGAGAATTTTTAGGTCAGGATAGTTTGTTGGCTATATTCTCTATTTTTGGAACGATTTTACATCATGTTTTTTATATATTTCTACTAACTATGATATCGCTGTTTTTCAGTAATATTGCAAGTATTGTAAGTGGCATTATTCTACTTATTTTTACAGGGATTTTACCTCTATTTGGTAAAATTGGTTTGATTTTCCCAAATGGTTTTCGTTTATTAGCCGAGGAGGGTAATTTTCACTTAGCCTATATTGGAATTATTTCAATAACAACATTCTACTCACTTATTCTATTTTATTTTAGCTTAAAGAAATTTAGAAAGGTAGAATTTTAAAATGATAAAGCAAAAACAGTTTTATCAATATTTATTTCATTGTTTAGACAAACCAAGGTTCTTTATAGGTTTGTTCTTAAGTTTTATTAGCGCAGGAATGGGATTATTGATTCCTCAGTTTATAGGGAAAATGATGGATATGTCATTTTTGACATTTATTTTATCAAATCCGCTAATGCTAATAGGGATGCTATTATTCTTTTTATCTGTTTATACTTTACAGGCGATATCTTCTTATTTACTAGGAATGAGTGGAAATCAGGCTATGAAAAAGATGCAGGAAAGTCTTCATAGGAAAATTTTATTTTTATCAATAACAGATGTTGAAAGATATCAAGCAGGAGATTTATCAAACCGATTAACAAATGATATGTCGGTGGTATTAAAATTAATTTCGGTAACTTTTCCACAGGTCATTATGAATATATTCATTATTGTAGGGACTGCTTATTTTTTAGTTTCAATTAATTTCTATTTAACGTTAGTTAGTCTAGTACTAATATTGTGCCTATTATTTGTAACGCTTCCTATAAATGCTAAACTAGAAATGTGTTTTTTGGATCATCAAAATTTATTAGGGAGATTAGCAGGAGATTTAGGTCATAAATTTTCTAAATTCAGATTAATAAAGTCAATGAATGGTGAGAAGCAAGAAATAAAGATGATGTCTAAAGTTTTTTCTGAACTTTTCAAGAATTTTAGAAAAATATTAGCAATTTCCTCTTTTCAAAGTGCCTTGTTAAATAGTGTAATCATGTTTTTCATCTTGATTATCATTTTAATAGCTGGATGGCAAGTTCAGAAAGGAATAATGACGATAGTGACACTGACTACTTTCATTATTTATGTCATGCAGTTACTGGAACCGACTTCAGAATTAATCCAGTCTTTAGATGATTTTGCTGAAGTAAAAGGGGTAGGAACACGTGTAGTAGAGTTATTTAATTTAGCTTCAGAAGATAATAATTTCTCTTATACAGAAGTGAATGACTTCTCTATTTCCTTTGATGCTGTTTCTTTCAGTTATTCAGAACAAGAAAAACGTGTAATAGATAATTTAAGCTTTCACATTTCATCTGGGCAACATGTTGCGATTATAGGTCCAAGCGGTTCAGGTAAGACAACTATTTTTTCTTTATTGATGAAATTTTATCAATACGATGCAGGAGAGATCTTGATTGGAGGAAAAAGATTAAGGGATTTGTCTTCGGAGAATGTTCGCGATTTGATTAGTTATACTTCCCAAGATAATACTTTGTTTCATGGAACTCTAAGAGAAAATTTGAGTTATGGGAAAAATAGTAGGGTATCGGACGAGAGGATGTATTTTGTTCTAAAAGAATTAGATCTTCTTAGCTTGATGAATCAATTGCCTAAAGGTTTAGAGAGTCATATATCTGATTCTGGTCAAGGTTTATCTGAAGGTCAGAAGCAACGATTTAATATAGCACGTTCATTAATGCTTCCGAGTGATATCTATTTATTTGATGAAATTACTGCAAGTTTGGACGTAGAAACTGAGCGAATTATTACGAAGGCTGTGAACTCATTGACTGAAGGAAAGACACGACTAACAATTGCTCATCGATTATCAACGATTCGTGAAGCTGATATAGTGTTTGTTTTTGACAATAATGGAAGAATTGTAGATAAAGGTAAACATGAGGAATTACAATTAAGAAATACTAGTTACCAAAGTTATCTACAGGAACTAAATTAAAGACATTAGAAAAAGTAGTTAAGAAATTTCTGATAGAAAAATTCTTAACTACTTTTCTGCTATGTGTCTATCTCATTCTGTAAGGTGCGAGACAAATAAATACATATAATAAAATGAAACAAAATTTTAAATCTTTTTTACTCTCTAAATTCTGAAAAAAATCCGAAAATGAATGTGTAAGATATAGTTACTTTTAGAAATATTAAATAGAATAGGAGAACATGATGGAACAAAGTATTACCATTAAAAATTTATGTAAGTCATATGGTCAAACTCAAATTTTAAAAGATATTTCTTTTGAAGCAAAAGCAGGTAGAGTGACTGCTTTCCTAGGTCCAAATGGAGCTGGTAAAAGTTCAACCTTACGTATTTTATTAGGATTAGACAAAGCAACATCTGGTCTTACCAAAATTGGAGATCAAACTTATAAGGAATTAAAATTTCCTCTAAAGACTGTAGGAGCTTCATTTGACAGTGTAGGAGCTCCTGATGATCGGACTGTTTATCAACATTTGAAAATTGTTGCTGCTAGTAATGGGATATCCAGTCAGCGAATTGAACAAGTCTTGGATATGGTGGATATTAGCCATAAGAAAAAATCTAAAATTGGAAAATTATCATTAGGAGAAGGACAACGCTTGGGAATTGCAACAGCTCTACTAGGAAATCCTCAATATCTGATATTGGATGAACCGACTAATGGGTTGGATCCAAGAGGAATTCGGTGGTTTAGAGAGTTTATAAAAAACCAAGCTCAAGAAGGGAAGACAGTCTTGCTATCATCTCATATATTATCGGAAGTGGAAGCAGTAACAGATGATGTAGTTATCATAAATAAAGGCAAAGTTCTTATAAAAGGCACTTTACAAGAAGTGATGAAAAATCTTTCTTCACTAGAAGAAGTCTTCTTTAGTTTAACAGAGGGAGGAAAGTGACATGGGACTTATTTACTCTCTTCATTCTGAAATCTTTAAATTGCTTTATAAGAGAGCTACTCATGTTGTACTATTCTTAATACTGGTATTTCAAACGTTTTTAGCAAATATTGGTGCTTCTCAAATTGTTTCAGTTGGTATTCATGCTACACCAGAGACAAATCCAGAATTAGCAGAAGCTATACCTCCTATTGAATTTTTAGGTTTTGATGTCACTTTATTTGGTGTTTTTATTATGATTATCCTAGGCTCAATTTACGGAGCCGAGGAGTATAAATGCTCTGCTATTCGTACAAGTCTCCTCTCTATTACAAATCGAAGTACTTTCCTAGTTTCAAAAACATTAGTTTGGCTTGTATTTTCTTTTATCATTTCCTTTCTATCAATATTCCTTACGATTAACATGACACATTATGTTTTAGGACAAGATGGCTTATTGCTTTTTTCACTAAATGGAACAGTTTGGTTCTATATATTTTTAGCCAGTATAGCTTGGACTTTGTTGGGACTGCTAGCCTATATTATGGCTTTGACATTTAAAACAGCCATTGTTCCTCTATTATTTTTGCTTCCTCAAGTCTACAATCTAGGAACATTCTTAGCAAACTATATATCGGTTGCAAAATTTCTTCCAGTTGCATTGGGTCAAGGATTGATTGCTACATCTCCTCAAATTTTAGAACATAATAGTTTACAAAATATTTTATTTTTACTTTGTTGGAACTTCTCATTCTTGGTTTTAGCAATTTACCGCTTACTTAAGTCAGATATTGGAGGAGGCGAATAAGTTGAAAGAGCAACTTAAAAGTGAGTATCTCAAGTTTATTATGAATCCTTGGCACTGGTTGATTATAGGTGCTCTATTACTGTGTGTTCCGACGATGGTTGTTTTTTTAAATAGTAAGCCAGACCAGTTGACTCTACAGTTTGTTTTGGAACAGCTACTGCAAAGTCTCTATTTAGGACAGGTAGGTTTCATTAGTCTAGCGGTTCTATTTATAGGTCAAGAATTTACAGGTTCTAGCCTTCGTACCAGTTTTCTTACCTGTCCAAATCGTTTGAAATTTATAATCTGTAAACTAGCTATTGTATTATGTATGGAAATTGTATTATTGGTTGCTGTAATATCATTATGCATACTAATCGCGCAAGGATACTACAATATCAATCTTTTGAGTAATATTAAACATGTTCTAACAATTCTATTTCCAGCTTGTATTTCTATTCTAACCTTCTCTCTTTTAAGTGGTATTTTTGTATTTATTTCCCAGTCTTTTATCTTAATTTTGGGAATCAGTTTATCCCTTTTGTTGGGGTTGGGACAAATGTTATTACAATTCAGTTCTTTTTTTAGAAATTTACCATTACTGGCTAGTATGAATTGTTTTTATACCTATCCATTGT
Organism: Streptococcus mitis; assembly: GCF_001579035.1. GTDB lineage: Bacteria > Bacillota > Bacilli > Lactobacillales > Streptococcaceae > Streptococcus > Streptococcus mitis_J. The sequence goes on from NZ_KQ970285.1 coordinate 313,004, forward strand.
CTCTTTATTATCCAGTGTGGCAAGGCTTAGGGATACAAATAGTTTGGTTATTAATTGTTCTTCTATTTGCTACACTGATACTAATAGGAAGAAATGTAGGCTAAAGACAGGGGATGTTCTGTCTTTTTCTCGGTTAGTGCTATAATATAGTTAGGAGGGTGAGTTATGGCTTATAAAATTTTGGTGGTAGATGATGATCTTGCTATTCTTCGCCTAATAAAAAAAGTACTAGAATATGAAAAATATGAAGTAGTCATACGAAATAAGATAGAAGAGATTGATCTTTGTGATTTTACAGGATTTGACTTGATTTTATTAGATATTATGATGCCTGTTAGTGGTTTAGAAATCTGTCAGATGATTCGCGAGCAGATAACTGTTCCTATCTGTTTTATAACTGCTAAGGATATGGATGAAGATTTAGTAGCTGGAATCAATGCAGGTGCTGATGATTATATTATGAAGCCCTTTAGTATGCAAGAACTTTTAGCACGTGTTAAAATGCACTTGCGTCGTGAAGAACGGACTAAAGGAAATGTTCATCAAATTAAGATTGGTAAGCTTATACTATATACGGATAGTAAGGAACTATTTGTAAATGATGATAAGATTGCCTTGACAAGAAGGGAATTTGATATAGTGAATCTTTTGGCAAGCAACCCAAGTAAAATACATTCTATTGAGGAAATTTATAATTATCTATATCCACAAAGTTCAGAAGCTCTTTTACGTTCGGTTTCAGAGTACATTTATCAAATTCGTCAAAAGCTGAAACCTTATCAATTAAATCCAATTAAAACCTTATACGGTGGAGGATATCAATGGGTAGAATCAAAAGTTTTAGACAATTAATTCGAGAAACCTGTTGGAGAATTATTTGGCAGTTTAGTCTTGGCTTACTAATGGCCTATCTTATTCCCTCAGCTTCAGTATCTATACAAATAAACGAAGATGGGAAACCTTTAAACAATAGTGGTGTTCTATCAATTTTTTTCAATGTGTCATCATGGATATATATTTGTGTTCTATTGATTATTCTAATAAGTTATCACATTGGAAAATTGTTGAAAAAACTGAGTTATGAAATGACTTTGATTTATGAAAATAGTATGTGGGTGAAGAGGGAATGTACAGAAAGTTTAACGGTTAAAGAATTTCGTGAGACAGGAAATCGGATTATTGTGATGCAAGATAGAATTCGACAATTAATAGTTGATGAGAAACAGCAGAAAGAAGATTTGATGTTTCAGGTTTCAGCAGCTTCTCATGATTTAAAGACTCCCTTAACCATTATTAGGGGAAATGTGGAATTTTTGCAGACGATAACTGAAAACGACCAATCTCAAGAATGCTTAGCAGATATAGAAAGAGCTAGTCAACAGTTACTAGATTATTTCAATCAATTGATTCACTATTCTAAAACCTATTATGATGATGAGACAGGTTGGACGGAGTATTCCTCTTCAGATTTCATCAATGAATTAGAGAAAGAAGTCTCTTTTTTGATAAAAAATCAGATGAAGTTTTCTTTTGAACAAAATGTGAAAGGAACTGAAAACTATTATATAAATCCATCTCTTCTGATTCGTGCCATACAAAATATTTTAACAAATGCTTTGGAGTATGCAGATAAACAGAATCCTAAAATTAACATTAGGGTAGAGCAAGAGGGGAAAGAATTGAAAATAGGCATATGGAATAATGGCTCTGAATTTCCAGAAGAAGTTTTAACTCATTTTGGGAAGCTCTTTTATCGTATGGATAAAGCTAGATCTGTTAAAGAGCAACATTATGGTATTGGACTTAGTTTTGTATGTAGAGTTGCAAAACTACACAAAGGACGAGTTGAGCTTAGAAATAGAGATGAGGGAGCAGAAGTTTTAATAACTGTGAATTGTATTAAGTCATAGTGATTTACTTGTTAATTTATGATTGAATCGTTTTTATATGTGAGCTTTTAAACTATTTAACGTTTTAGATTAGTATAGGATGTAACAGTAGATAATAAAAACGAATGATGATATCTAGTTGATGAAAACTATTTATCATTCATTCGTTTTTTTAATTATT
>NZ_KQ970285.1:315093-321868 GCF_001579035.1 Streptococcus mitis
TTGTGTTTCTTCTTGCTTGTGATAGCAGTTGGTTGTTCAGGGGTAACGTCTTTTCGTCCACTTGGTTTAGAGAAAGCACTTGCTTTTGGTGGGTTCTTGGCTAGTTCTTCACGGACTTTTTTGCGAAGTTTTGGACGAACGATATAGTTGACGATAAACTGTTGGAGAATCATCATGAAACCACCGACAACCCAATAAAGTGTGACACTAGCTGGTGAGAAGAGGGAGAAGACGACAATCATGAGTGGGCTCATGTAAATCATTTTCTTGATTTGTTCTCTTTGCATTTCATCTTCTACTCCGTGAAGTGAAAGGAGCGATTGAAGATAGTAAAGGACACCAGCGCAGGCAACCAAAATCATACTTGGAGAACCTAGAGGAATTCCTAGGTAGCTTGCTTGAGCAACACCTTCAGTATGTTGGGCAGCAAAGTAGATAGCAGAGAAGAAAGGCATTTGAAGGAGGATAGGGAAACATCCTACACCACCAAACATGCTGATGCCGTGCTCTTTTTGAGCAGCAAAGAGAGCTTGTTGGGCTTCGAGTTTTTCTTCTTGAGTAGTTGCTTCTTTGAGACGAGTTTGGTGTGGCTCAAGGACGTGCTTGAGGGCGTTCATCTTTTCAGAGTGAAGCGTTGCCTTCCATGATTGGTAGATACCAAGTGGCAAGATAATCAAGCGCACGATAATAGTTACGATGATGATAGCGACACCAAAGCCTAGACCTTGATCAGTAGCGAAGTACTTGATAGCTTCAGCCATAGGCGCTCCGATGGTATTCCAAATAAATCCTGTCGGCTGACCTGTGGTTTTATCGACATTGACACAGCCAGTCAAGACAAGCAACATAGCCACTCCCATAGCTGAGAGTGCAAAACGTTTAATAGATTTCACTGTTTTTATTCCTTCTTTAAAAATTATACCTTTCTATTCTACTGTTTTTTTACAAAATATACAATAGTTCTGGAGACCTAATTTGCGATTTTAAAGTCAGAGTAGGGAGGAAAGTTGCTCAGTTTGACATCTAAGTAGCTGACTTTTGAAAAAGGTGTGGGTCCTTTGCGGATTTCTTGGATAAATTTTGCCATGATAGCAGATGAGTCTGCTTGGGCTAAGATTTCCACTGTGCCATCGTCGTTATTCCATACTCGACCTGTGATGCCACCAATTTCAAGCGCCAAGCTGTAAACACCCCAACGAAAGCCGACTCCCTGTACCCTACCTTGGGCAATCATTCTAATCTTTTGCATACCAAACCCCTTTGATTGTGTTATAATATTTCTATGACTATTATAACCTCAAAAGCCAATTCTGTGGTAAAAAATGCCAAGAAATTACACCAAAAAAAATACCGAAAGACAGCCTACTTGATTGAAGGCTGGCACTTGTTTGAAGAAGCTGTTCAAGCTGGAGTGACGATTGAGAAAATCTTCGCCCTAGAAAATTACCGAAATCAGTTAGCTGCTTTTCCGCAAACTGTCTGGGTGTCAGAGGATATTTTGCTAGATTTGGCGGATTCTCAGACTCCACAGGGCATTGTTGCCGTGGTTCAAAAAGAAGAAGTAGGACAAGCTGATTTGAGTCAGGGCAAGTTCTTGTTTTTGGAAGATGTGCAAGATCCTGGGAATGTGGGAACGATCATTCGGACTGCGGATGCAGCAGGCTATACAGGAGTGATTGTTTCAGATAAGTCGGCAGACATCTACAGTCTCAAGACTCTACGTTCCATGCAAGGCAGTCATTTCCATCTGCCCATTTACCGGATGTCTAGTCAAGCGCTTCTTAAGGAAATCAAAGAGGCAGGTATCCCAGTGCTGGCAACAACCCTATCTAAAGATTCTGTTGATTACAGAGAACTGCCTCCTATAGAAAATTTTGTACTAGTCATGGGAAATGAGGGGCAAGGAATTAGTCCCCTCATGGCTGAAAGTGCAGATCAATTGGTCCATATTAGTATGAAGGGGCAGGCGGAGAGTCTCAATGTTGCCGTTGCAGCCGGTATTTTAATTTTCCATTTAAGCTAATTTTAACTTTCTTTGTTATAATCAAGGAAAGATGTTCATAGAAAAGGAGAAATGATGAATCACACTATTATACATGACCGTGCAGGTCTCAATCAATTTTACGCTAAGGTTTATGCCTTTGTTGGTCTGGGGATTGGACTATCCGCTTTAGTATCAGGTCTTATGTTGACGGTCTTTCAATCTCAGTTAGTTTACTTTTTGATGCAGGGACGTCTCTGGTTGACCATTGCAACCTTTGCAGAGTTGGCCTTGGTTTTCGTTGCCAGCAGTATGGCTTCAAAGAATAGTCCAGCGGCTCTTCCAGTATTTTTACTTTACTCAGTATTAAACGGCTTTACCCTCAGTTTTGTGGTGGCCTTCTATACTCCGGGTACAGTTTTATCTGCCTTTGTATCGAGCGCCCTTCTCTTCTTTGTCATGGCGGCAGTTGGTATCTTCACCAAGAAAGACTTGAGTGGTCTTGGTCGGGCTATGATGGCAGCACTCATCGGTTTGCTGATTGCTATGATAGTCAATATTTTCTTGGCTAGTGGTTTCTTTGATTATATGATTAGCGTAGCCATGGTTTTGGTTTTCTCAGGGTTGATTGCTTGGGATAACCAAAAGATTCGCCTTGCTTATGAACAATCACAAGGTCGTGTAGCGACAGGCTGGGTTGTGTCAATGGCTCTCAGTATCTATCTTGATTTTATCAATCTCTTCCTAAGTATTTTACGGATCTTCGGTCGCAATGACTAGAAGGTCTATGAAATCAGTGTTTTGAGTGACACTGATTTTTTTAAATTTTCTCTTTTCTTTTCTTGGAAATAGGTGTATAATGCTTTTAACTAATTTTTGAGGAGTAGTTTATGAAGAAAAGTTTTATCCATCAACAAGAAGAAATTTCCTTTGTCAAAAACACTTTTACCCAGTATTTGAAAGATAAGCTAGAAGTCGTCGAAGTTCAAGGTCCTATCTTGAGTAGGGTCGGCGACGGGATGCAGGACAACTTATCAGGTGTGGAGAACGCCGTATCGGTCAAGGTTCTCCAAATCCCTGATGCTACTTATGAAGTGGTGCACTCCCTTGCTAAATGGAAACGCCATACCTTGGCTCGTTTTGGTTTCGGTGAGGGTGAAGGTCTTTTCGTCCACATGAAGGCCCTTCGTCCAGACGAAGATTCGCTGGATGCGACTCACTCTGTTTATGTTGACCAGTGGGACTGGGAGAAGGTTATCCCAAATGGTAAGCGTAACATCGCTTATCTAAAAGAAACAGTTGAGAAGATTTACAAGGCTATTCGCCTGACAGAGCTAGCTGTTGAAGCTCGCTATGACATCGAGTCAATCTTGCCAAAACAGATTACTTTCATCCATACAGAAGAGTTGGTAGAACGCTACCCAGACTTGACACCGAAAGAACGTGAAAATGCGATCTGTAAAGAATTTGGAGCCGTCTTTTTGATTGGTATCGGTGGCGAGTTGCCAGACGGTAAACCGCACGATGGGCGTGCACCAGACTATGATGACTGGACAAGTGAGTCTGAAAATGGCTACAAGGGTCTAAATGGTGATATTCTTGTCTGGAATGAATCTCTGGGTGGAGCCTTTGAGTTGTCTTCTATGGGGATTCGTGTAGATGAAGAAACCCTTCGCCGTCAGGTTGCCATCACAGGTGATGAAGACCGCTTGGAATTGGAATGGCACAAGGCTTTGTTGAATGGTCTATTCCCATTGACAATCGGTGGAGGAATTGGACAATCTCGTATGGCCATGTTCCTACTTCGCAAGAAACACATCGGAGAAGTGCAAACAAGTGTTTGGCCTCAAGAAGTCCGCGATACTTACGAAAATATTTTGTAGAGAATCGAACCGCAAGGTTCGGTTTTCTTTCTCTTTTTGTCTATAATTTGGTATAATAAACGGTATGAAAATCGTATCAGGAATCTATGGGGGACGCTCCCTCAAGACACTAGAAGGCAAGACGACAAGACCTACTTCGGATAAGGTTAGGGGAGCCATTTTTAACATGATTGGTCCCTACTTTGAAGGGGGGCGAGTCTTGGACCTTTATTCAGGTAGTGGTGGTTTATCTATCGAAGCAGTATCGCGTGGCATGTCCAGTGCTATTTTGGTGGAGCGAGACCGTAAGGCTCAGACCATCGTGGCTGAAAATATTCAGATGACCAAGGAAGTTGGAAAATTTCAACTCCTCAAGATGGATGCAGAAAGGGCATTGGAACAGGTATCTGGGGAATTCGATCTCATCTTCTTAGACCCTCCTTATGCCAAGGAACAAATCGTAGCAGATATTGAAAAAATGGCTGAGAGAGCGCTTTTTTCTGAAGATGTCATGGTCGTGTGTGAGACGGATAAGTCCGTTGAACTTCCAGAAGAAATTGCCTGCCTGGGCATCTGGAAGGAAAAAATTTATGGAATTAGTAAGGTGACAGTCTATGTCAGATAAGATTGGCTTATTCACAGGCTCATTTGATCCGATGACAAATGGGCATCTGGATATGATTGAACGGGCGAGCAGACTTTTTGATAAGCTCTATGTGGGTATTTTTTTTAATCCCCACAAACAAGGATTTCTCCCTATCGAAAATCGTAAACGGGGGTTAGAAAAGGCTGTGAAACATTTGGAAAATGTTGAAGTCGTGTCTTCTCATGATGAATTGGTGGTCGATGTCGCAAAAAGACTGGTGGCTACTTTCTTAGTGCGTGGTTTGAGGAATGCAGCGGATTTGCAATATGAAGCCAGTTTTGATTACTACAACCATCAGCTGTCTCCTGATATAGAGACCATTTATTTACATAGCCGACCTGAACATCTCTATATCAGTTCATCCGGTGTTCGAGAACTATTGAAGTTTGGTCAGGATATTGCCTGCTATGTTCCTGAGAGTATTTTGGAGGAAATAAGAAATGAAAAAAAAGATTAGATGGCCCTTATATGTCATTGCGGCCTTGATTGTGACTTTCTTGGCATTTGTGGTGCCCTTGCCCTACTATATAGAGGTTCCAGGTGGTTCGGAAGATATTCGCCAAGTCCTTAAAGTCAATGACAAAGAAGATAAGGAAGCTGGTGCCTATCAATTCGTTACGGTTGGTGTCCAGCACGCTACTTTAGCCCATATGATTTATGCTTGGTTGACGCCTTTTACAGATATTCGTAGTGCCCAAGAGACTACAGGTGGCTCTTCTGATGTTGAATTTATGCGGATCAATCAATTCTACATGCAAACATCGCAAAATATGGCCAAGTATCAAGGGCTAAAAACAGCTGGTAAGGATATTGAACTTAAGTACCTTGGGGTTTATGTCTTGACTGTGACGGATAATTCGACCTTTAAAGGGATTCTCAACATCTCTGATACGGTCACAGCAGTCAATGATCAAACCTTTGACAGTTCCAAAGACTTGATTGATTACGTCAATTCTCAAAAACTAGGGGACTCCGTCAAGGTCACCTATGAAGAGGATGGGCAAACTAAGTCCGCAGAAGGTAAGATTATCACCTTGGAAAATGGCAAAAATGGGATTGGAATCGGCTTGATTGACCGTACGGAAGTGACCAGTGATGTCCCAATTCGCTTTTCAACAGCTGGTATCGGCGGACCAAGTGCTGGTCTCATGTTTAGTCTGGCCATCTATACCCAAATAGCTGACCCTGGTCTTCGTAATGGCCGTATTGTTGCCGGTACAGGTACCATTGACCGCGATGGGAATGTGGGGGATATTGGTGGTATTGATAAGAAGGTTGTAGCTTCGGCTAGGGCAGGTGCTGCTATTTTCTTTGCCCCTGATAACCCTGTTAGCGAAGAAGAACAAAAGGCGCATCCGGACGCGAAAAACAACTACCAAACAGCTCTGGAAGCAGCTAAAACAATCAAGACGGATATGAAAATCGTACCTGTTAAAACCCTACAAGATGCAATTGATTACTTGAAAAACAATCCCTAATTTTTGAGTGAAGTTTCCAAACTAGCGCGCAAACAGGGAAGATGGTATAATAGTCAAATGGTTCAATTATTATTCACTCTAAGCAGTCACATGCTCTTTATCTATGTGAGTTTTTACCTTTTAAAGGATCTTGTTAGATGGGAAAAGGTTTTAAAAGTGACAGATGAGAATACAAGAAAAGTTCATTTATTGCTAGCTCTTTTCAGCATTGTAATGGGCTATATCTTGAGTTCTTTCTTTATCAGCCTGTATCAGTTGTGGCAAGAAGCGCTTAGAGGATTATTATAAAATCAAGAGTAAAGGAAACGAGTATGGACAAAATTGTGGTTCAAGGTGGCGATAATCGTCTGGTAGGAAGTGTTACTATCGACGGAGCAAAGAATGCAGTCTTACCCTTGTTGGCAGCGACTATTCTAGCCAGTGAAGGAAAGACAGTCTTACAGAATGTACCGATCTTGTCGGATGTCTTTATTATGAATCAGGTGGTTCGTGGTTTGAATGCCAAGGTAGATTTTGATGAGGAGGCTCATCTTGTCGAGGTGGATGCTACTGGCGACATCACTGAGGAAGCCCCTTATAAGTATGTCAGCAAGATGCGCGCATCCATCGTTGTCTTGGGACCAATTCTTGCTCGTGTAGGTCATGCCAAGGTATCCATGCCAGGCGGTTGTACGATTGGTAGTCGCCCTATCGATCTTCATTTGAAAGGTCTGGAAGCTATGGGGGCTAAGATTAGCCAGACTGCTGGTTATATCGAAGCCAAGGCAGAACGCTTACATGGAGCTCATATCTATATGGACTTTCCAAG
>NZ_KQ970285.1:321888-325345 GCF_001579035.1 Streptococcus mitis
GGCAGCGACGCTGGCTGATGGGGTGACAGTGATTGAAAATGCTGCGCGTGAGCCTGAGATTGTTGACTTAGCCATTCTCCTTAATGAAATGGGAGCCAAGGTCAAAGGTGCTGGTACAGAGACTATTACCATTACTGGTGTTGAGAAACTTCATGGTACGACTCACAATGTAGTCCAAGACCGTATCGAAGCAGGAACCTTTATGGTGGCTGCTGCCATGACTGGTGGTGATGTCTTGATTAAAGACGCTGTTTGGGAGCACAACCGTCCCTTGATTGCCAAATTGCTTGAAATGGGAGTGGAAGTGACAGAGGAGACTGAAGGAATTCGAGTTCGTTCTCAACTAGAAAATCTAAAAGCTGTCCATGTGAAAACCTTGCCCCACCCAGGATTTCCAACAGATATGCAGGCTCAATTTACAGCCTTGATGACAGTTGCAAAAGGCGAATCAACCATGGTGGAGACAGTTTTCGAAAATCGTTTCCAACATCTGGAGGAAATGCGTCGCATGGGCTTGCATTCTGAGATTATCCGTGATACAGCTCGTATTGTTGGTGGACAGCCTTTACAGGGAGCAGAAGTTCTTTCTACTGACCTTCGTGCCAGTGCAGCCTTGATTTTGACAGGTTTGGTAGCACAGGGAGAAACCGTTGTCGGTAAATTGGTTCACTTGGATAGAGGTTATTACCGTTTTCATGAGAAGTTAGCGCAGTTGGGCGCTAAGATTCAGCGGATTGAGGCAAGTGATGAAGATGAATAAGAAATCAAGATACGTAATCAAGCGTTTACTTTTAGTCATTCTGGTACTGATTTTAGGGCTTCTAGCCCTAGGAATCGGTTTAATGGTCGGTTATGGAATCTTGGGCAAGGGTCAAGATCCATGGGCTATCCTGTCTCCGGCAAAATGGCAGGAATTGATTCATAAATTTACAGGAAATTAGGCTGGGAGACCAGCCTTTTTATAAAGATAAGGAGAAATATGAACAAAAAAACAAGACAGACACTAATCGGACTGCTAGTGTTATTGCTTTTGTCTGCAGGGAGCTATTATATTAAGCAGAATGAACTAGGCAATCAGGCTGCTAAGACAAAAATGAGTCAGAAAAGTCAATCACCAGACGCGCCTAGTCAAGAATTGGCAGAAAGTGTCTTAACAGACGCAGTCAAAAGTCAAATAAAAGGGAGTCTTGAGTGGAACGGGGCTGGTGCTTTTATCGTCAATAGTAATAAAACAAACCTAAATGCCAAGGTTTCAAGTAAGCCCTACGCTGATAATAAAACAAAGACAGTGGGAAAGGAAACTGTTCCAACCGTAGCTAATGCCCTCTTGTCTAAGGCCACTCGCCAGTACAAGAATCGTGAAGAAACTGGGAATGGTTCGACTTCTTGGACTCCTCCAGGCTGGCATCAGGTCAAGAATCTAAAGGGTACTTATACCCATGCGGTCGATAGAGGTCACTTGTTAGGCTATGCCTTAATCGGTGGCTTGGATGGTTTTGATGCCTCGACAAGCAATCCTAAAAACATTGCTGTTCAGACAGCCTGGGCAAATCAGGCACAAGCCGAGGATTCGACTGGTCAAAACTACTATGAAAGCAAGGTGCGTAAAGCCTTGGACCAAAACAAGCGTGTCCGTTACCGTGTAACCCTTTACTACGCTTCAAACGAGGATTTAGTTCCTTCAGCTTCACAGATTGAAGCCAAGTCTTCAGACGGAGAATTGGAATTCAATGTTCTAGTTCCCAATGTTCAAAAAGGGCTTCAACTGGATTACCGAACTGGAGAAGTCACTGTTACTCATACTCAATGAAAATCAAAGAGCAAATTAGGAAGCTAGCCGCAGGTTGCTCAAAGCACATCTTTGAGGTTGCAGATGAAGCTGACGTGGTTTGAAGAGATTTTCGAAGAGTATCAGTAAAAGATAAGATAAACTCCTATATCACTTGTGGATGTAGGAGTTCTTTTTACTAGTTTAAGCAGGGCTAGAATAGGTACTAAGAAAAAAATAATATGTACTGGACTAGATTTTGTGATATAATAAAGGATAAGTTACTATTTTAGGAGAAGAACTATGGAAGACCCAAGTAGTCAGAATTTGTTGCTACAATTTGTTTTATTGTTTATCTTGACGGTATTAAATGCCTTTTTCTCAGCCACAGAAATGGCCATGGTTTCTCTTAATCGTGCGCGGGTTGAACAAAAGGCGGAAGAAGGAGACAGACGCTACATCCGCCTGCTGAAGGTACTAGAAAATCCTAACCACTTTTTATCAACCATTCAGGTAGGAATCACCCTGATTACAATCTTATCAGGGGCAAGTTTAGCTGATACTCTAGGACGTGTGATTGCCTCTTGGCTTGGGAATGGCGAAACAGCACAAGCCGTGGCAACTTTTCTATCCTTGGCATTTTTGACCTATATTTCCATCGTTTTTGGGGAATTATATCCTAAGAGAATCGCTCTTAATCTAAAGGATGCCTTGGCCATTCGTACAGCGCCGGTTATCATTGGGATCGGAAAACTAGTCAGTCCTTTTGTTTGGCTTTTAGCTGCTTCGACCAATTTCTTGAGCCATTTGACTCCTATGTCATTCGATGATGCGGATGAAAAGATGACCCGTGATGAAATTGCCTATATGCTGACAAATAGTGAAGAAACATTGGATGCTGATGAGATTGAGATGCTACAAGGTGTCTTTTCGCTCGATGAACTGATGGCGCGAGAGGTTATGGTTCCTCGAACGGATGCCTTTATGGTGGATATTCAGGATGATAGTCAAGCCATTATCCAAAGTATTTTAAAACAAAACTTTTCCCGTATACCAGTTTACGATGGGGATAAGGACAATGTGATTGGAATCATTCACACCAAGAGTCTCCTTAAGGCTGGTTTTGTGGACGGTTTTGATAATATTGTTTGGAAGAGAATTTTACAAGATCCACTTTTTGTACCTGAAACTATTTTTGTGGATGACTTGCTAAAAGAATTGCGAAATACCCAAAGACAAATGGCAATCTTGCTAGATGAATACGGTGGTATGGCTGGTTTGGTGACCTTGGAAGACCTTTTAGAGGAAATTGTTGGTGAAATTGATGATGAAACGGACAAAGCAGCAATAGATGTTCATCAGATTGGCGAGGATACTTACATTGTTCAAGGAACTATGACCCTCAATGATTTCAATAATTACTTTGATGTTGAACTGGAAAGTGATGACGTTGATACCATCGCTGGTTATTATTTGACAGGAGTTGGGACCATTCCAACGACTGAGAAACTCAGCTATGAATTAGTTAGTCAAAACAAACAGCTTATCTTAACCAATGATAAAGTGAAAAATGGACGTGTTACCAAGGTAAAAGTCCAAATTACCGAAGTTGAAATAGAAGAAGAAACAGAGTAAACTAGAGGCTTTTGTCACCAGGCGTGACGAAGCTTTTTTCAGTTGATTTCATGA
>NZ_KQ970285.1:325457-332864 GCF_001579035.1 Streptococcus mitis
AAAAGTTTTTTCAAAATTATCCGTATTTATCCGAAGAAAAAAATAAAAAAGCCCTAATTTACGGGCTTTTTGTCTTGATAAATTCCGATAAATTCGGTACTGAAAGGCGGTAGACGGATTTGAACCGACGATCAAGCTTTTGCAGAGCCGTGCCTTACCACTTGGCTATACCGCCTTAACGTTTCTTATTATACCTTGAAAATGATTTTCAGTCAATAGCTTTTTCAGATTTTTTGTATGAATAAGCCTAAATATTCTGAAAATTCGTTTGATTTTTAATGGACAATATGATATAATGGTTGTCGATATATAATTCACATAAACAGAGGAGTAAAAAATGAAAAAAAGTCGTGTATTTGCTACGGCAGGTCTTGTTTTATTAGCAGCAGGTGTACTTGCAGCATGCAGTTCTTCAAAATCATCTGATTCATCAGCGCCAAAAGCTTACGGTTATGTTTATACAGCAGATCCAGAAACATTGGACTACTTAGTTTCAGGTAAACAAAGTACAAAGGTAGTAACTTCAAATGGTATTGATGGTTTATTTTCTAATGATAAGTATGGAAATCTTATTCCTGCAGTTGCAGAAAATTGGGAAGTGTCAAAAGATGGCTTAACCTACACTTATAAGATTCGTAAGGGTGTAAAATGGTTTACATCAGATGGTGAAGAATACGCTGAAGTGACGGCTAAAGACTTCGTAAATGGATTGAAGCACGCTGCAGATAAAAAATCACAGGCCATTTACCTAGCTGAAAATTCTGTTAAAGGTTTGGCGGATTACCTATCAGGGACTTCAACAGACTTTTCAACAGTTGGTGTTAAAGCGGTTGATGATTATACACTTCAATATACTTTGAACCAGTCAGAACCATATTGGAATTCTAAAATGGTTTATTCAATTTTCTGGCCTTTAAACGAAGAATTTGAAAAATCAAAGGGAAGCGATTTCGCTAAACCGACAGATCCAACATCTTTGCTCTACAATGGACCATTCTTGCTCAAAGCTTTGACTGCAAAATCTTCTGTGGAATTTGTAAAAAATGAGCAATATTGGGACAAAGAAAATGTTCATATAGACACTGTTACCCTAGCATACTATGATGGTTCTGACCAGGAATCGCTGGAACGTAACTTTACAAATGGAGCTTATAGTAAAGCTCGCCTTTTTCCTACTAGTTCTAACTATGCTAAAGTTGAAGAAGACTACAAAGATAATATCTATTATACCCAACCAGAAGCTGGAATTGCAGGTTTGGGTGTGAATATTGATCGTCAAAGTTACACTTATACTTCTAAGTCAACCGATTTAGAAAAAAACTCTACTAAAAAGGCATTACTTAATAAAGATTTTCGTCAAGCGTTGAACTTTGCCTTTGATCGTTCGTCATACTCTGCTCAAATAAATGGTAAAGACGGAGCTACTTTAGCAGTTCGGAATTTATTCGTGAAACCAGATTTTGTTTCAGCTGGAGAGAAGACTTTTGGTGATTTAGTTGCTGCTCAACTTCCTGCCTACGGAGATGAGTGGAAAGGTGTGAATTTAGCTGATGGTCAGGATGGTTTATTTAATGTTGACAAAGCTAAAACAGAATTTGCCAAAGCTAAGAAAGCTTTAGAAGCAGAGGGTGTACAATTTCCTATTCATCTGGATATCCCAGTAGACCAAACAGCCAAAAATTTTGTTGCACGTATTCAATCCTTTAAACAATCTATAGAGACGGTTCTTGGTGCTGAAAATGTCGTAATTGATATTCAACAAATGACAACTGACGAGTTGCATAATGTTACTTATTATGCTGCAAATGCTGCTGCAGAAGATTGGGATTTATCTGGAGCAGTTGGATGGAATCCAGACTTTGAAGATCCATCTACTTATCTTGATATTTTGAAATCAACTAGTGGTGAAACGACAAAATCTTACTTAGGGTTTGATAATCCAAATAGTTCTGCAGTAGTTCAAGTTGGTCTGAAAGAATACGATAAATTAGTTGATGAGGCCGCTAAAGAGACAAGTAATTTGAATGTACGCTATGAAAAGTATGCTGCAGCTCAAGCATGGTTGACAGATAGTTCCCTCTTCATTCCTGCTATGGCTTCTACTGGAGCAGCACCAGTAATTTCACGAATTGTTCCGTTTACAAATGTGTTTGCACAATCTGGGGATAAAGGTTCGGAACTATACTTTAAATATATTCAATTACAAGATAAGGTTGTAACAAAAGAAGAGTATGAAAAAGCTCGTGAAAAATGGTTGAAAGAAAAAGCTGAATCAAATGAGAAAGCTCAAAAAGAATTGGCAAGTCATGTGAAGTAAATAATTTCTAATAGAACTTTCTCTCCATGAGGAGAAGGTTCTTTTGGGATTTTTAAAGGAAATAATATGAAAAAATATATTTTTATGCGTGTTTTGCGGTCATTGGTTTCGATTTTCTTAGTAACGACTTTGACCTACACGATTATCTATACCTTGGTTCCTCGAAAATTGATTTTCAAGCAGGATCCTAACTATAATAAAATTGCGACAACGGCTGATAAACGTGATAACTATGAAAATACTGTGTTTGAGCGTATGGGCTACATTGAGTATTACGATACTAAAGAGTTGCAAGAAAAGGCAAGTAGCATGGATTCTTCTGTAACAGTAGAGGCAAATGCGACCAATAAAGCTATTTATGAAAAGTACATCAATCAATTAGGTCATGGTTGGACTTTGGGAGAATTTACTGAAAGTGGTCAATTTTATGCTACTCGTGAAATTCCAATTTTTGAACGTGTTTTTCACTTCTATGCTAACTTGATTGACATTGACCATACAAATAAAATTCAAGACCCTGAAAATCCAGACTTGAAACGCTACCTTCGTTTCGAAAATGATCCAGCTATCGGATGGTCATTGGTCGGCTCAGGTACTAAACATAAATATCTCTTGTACTTCAACAGTCAGTTCCCATTTGTGCATCAAAATTTTGTGAATATCAATTTAGGAGACTCTTATCCAACCTATGCTAATACACCAGTTCTTCAGGTTATTACTCAAGGTCAAGGACAAACCAAAACTGCTCAAGTTCAGTTCCCAACAGGTAAGAAAACGTCTTCTGTAAATATTTACTCAAGAACCTACAAGTCACCTAGTCAGGCTGACTCTCGTGAAGTAGCTAGCTATGGGAAAGATGATCCTTATACAGCGACTGAAAGTAATTACCAATATCCATCTATGATTGTCAGCTCTGCTATTGCTGGTTTGATTGGTTTGGTGATTTCTTATGCGATTGCCGTGCCACTTGGTTCAGCCATGGCTCGTTTCAAGAACACTTGGATCGATAGCTTCTCAACAGGTGCTTTGACCTTCTTGATGGCGCTTCCAACAATCGCCCTTGTTTATATTGTTCGATTGATTGGTTCCTCAATTGGTTTACCAGATTCATTCCCTATCTTAGGGGCTGGAGATTGGCGTTCTTACGTTTTACCAGCAGTAATCCTTGGTTTGTTGGGTGCTCCTGGTACAGCTATTTGGATTCGTCGTTACATGATTGACTTGCAATCTCAAGACTTTGTTCGTTTCGCTCGTGCAAAAGGTTTGTCTGAAAAAGAAATTTCAAACAAACACATCTTTAAAAATGCCATGGTTCCACTGGTTTCAGGAATTCCTGGTGCCGTTATCGGGGTTATCGGTGGTGCAACCCTTACTGAAACAGTCTTCGCCTTCCCAGGTATGGGTAAAATGTTGATTGACTCTGTAAAAGCATCTAATAACTCTATGGTCGTTGGTCTTGTCTTCATCTTTACATGTATTTCTATCTTCTCACTTCTTTTGGGAGATATTTGGATGACTATTATTGACCCACGTATTAAATTGACTGAGAAAGGAGGCAAATAATGTCTACAATCGATAAAGAAAAATTTCAGTTTGTAAAACGTGACGATTTTGCCTCTGAAACTATTGATGCGCCAGCATATTCTTACTGGAAGTCAGTGTTTAGACAATTTATGAAGAAAAAATCAACTGTAGTCATGTTGGGAATCTTGGTAGCCATTATTTTGATGAGTTTCATCTACCCAATGTTTTCTAAGTTTGATTTCAATGATGTCAGTAAGGTAAACGACTTTAGTGCTCGTTATATCAAGCCAAATGCTGAGCATTGGTTCGGTACAGACAGTAACGGTAAATCACTCTTTGACGGTGTCTGGTTTGGAGCTCGTAACTCTATCCTCATTTCTGTGATTGCGACAGTGATTAACTTGGTTATCGGTGTTTTTGTCGGTGGTATTTGGGGAATTTCAAAATCAGTTGACCGCGTGATGATGGAAGTTTATAACGTCATCTCAAACATCCCATCTCTTTTGATTGTTATTGTCTTGACTTACTCAATCGGAGCTGGATTCTGGAATCTGATTTTTGCCATGAGTGTAACAACATGGATTGGGATTGCCTTCATGATCCGTGTGCAAATCTTGCGCTATCGTGACTTGGAATACAACTTGGCGTCACGTACTTTGGGAACTCCAACCTTGAAGATTGTTGCCAAAAACATCATGCCACAATTGGTATCTGTTATTGTGACAACCATGACTCAAATGCTTCCAAGCTTTATCTCATACGAAGCCTTCTTGTCTTTCTTCGGTCTTGGATTGCCAATTACAGTGCCAAGTTTGGGTCGTTTGATTTCGGATTATTCACAAAACGTAACAACCAATGCTTACTTGTTCTGGATTCCATTGACAACCCTTGTTTTGGTATCCTTGTCCCTTTTCGTAGTTGGTCAAAACTTAGCGGATGCTAGTGATCCACGTACACATAGATAGGAGTAGAAATGACAAAAGAAAAAAATGTAATTTTGACTGCTCGCGATATTGTCGTGGAATTTGACGTTCGTGACAAAGTATTGACAGCCATTCGCGGTGTTTCCCTTGAACTAGTTGAAGGAGAAGTATTAGCCTTGGTAGGTGAGTCAGGATCAGGGAAATCTGTTTTGACAAAGACCTTCACAGGTATGCTCGAAGAAAATGGTCGTATTGCCCAAGGTAGCATTGACTATCGTGGTCAAGATTTGACAGCCTTGTCTTCTCACAAGGATTGGGAACAAATTCGTGGGGCTAAGATTGCGACTATCTTCCAGGATCCAATGACTAGTTTGGACCCAATTAAAACAATTGGTAGTCAGATTACAGAAGTTATTGTAAAACACCAAGGAAAAACAGCTAAAGAAGCGAAAGAATTAGCAATTGACTACATGAATAAGGTTGGGATTCCAGATGCAGATAGACGTTTTGATGAATACCCATTCCAATATTCTGGAGGGATGCGTCAACGTATCGTTATTGCGATTGCCCTTGCCTGCCGACCTGATGTCTTGATTTGTGATGAGCCAACGACTGCCTTGGATGTGACTATCCAAGCACAGATTATTGATTTGCTGAAATCTTTACAAAATGAGTATCATTTCACAACAATCTTTATTACCCACGACCTTGGTGTGGTGGCAAGTATTGCGGATAAGGTAGCGGTTATGTATGCAGGAGAAATCGTTGAGTATGGAACTGTTGAGGAAGTCTTCTATGACCCTCGCCATCCATATACATGGAGTCTCTTGTCTAGCTTGCCTCAGCTTGCTGATGATAAAGGGGATCTTTACTCAATCCCAGGAACACCTCCGTCACTTTATACTGACTTGAAAGGGGATGCCTTTGCCTTGCGTTCAGACTATGCAATGCAGATTGACTTCGAACAAAAAGCTCCTCAATTCTCAGTATCAGAGACGCATTGGGCTAAAACTTGGCTTCTTCATGAGGATGCTCCAAAAGTAGAAAAACCAGCTGTGATTGCAAATCTCCACGATAAGATCCGTGAAAAAATGGGATTTGCCCATCTGGAAGACTAGGAGGAAGGAAATGTCTGAAAAATTAGTAGAAATCAAAGATTTAGAAATTTCCTTCGGTGAAGGAAGTAAGAAGTTTGTCGCGGTTAAAAATGCTAACTTCTTTATCAACAAGGGAGAAACGTTCTCGCTTGTAGGTGAGTCAGGTAGTGGGAAAACAACTATTGGTCGTGCGATAATCGGTCTAAATGATACAAGTAATGGTGATATCATTTTTGAAGGTCAAAAGATTAATGGTAAGAAATCGCGTGAACAAGCTGCAGAATTGATTCGTCGTATCCAGATGATTTTCCAAGACCCTGCGGCAAGTTTGAATGAACGTGCGACTGTTGATTATATTATTTCTGAAGGTCTTTACAATCATCATCTGTTCAAGGATGAAGAAGAACGTAAAGAGAAAGTTAAAAATATTATCCGTGAAGTGGGTCTTCTTGCTGAGCACTTGACTCGTTACCCTCATGAATTCTCAGGTGGTCAACGTCAACGTATCGGTATTGCTCGTGCCTTGGTCATGCAACCAGACTTTGTTATTGCGGATGAGCCAATTTCAGCCTTGGACGTTTCTGTTCGAGCCCAAGTCTTGAACTTGCTCAAAAAATTCCAAAAAGAACTTGGTTTGACCTATCTCTTTATCGCCCATGACTTGTCGGTTGTTCGTTTTATTTCAGATCGTATCGCAGTTATTTACAAAGGTGTTATTGTAGAGGTTGCAGAAACAGAAGAATTGTTTAACAATCCAATTCACCCATATACTCAAGCCTTGCTTTCAGCGGTACCAATCCCAGATCCAATCTTGGAACGTAAGAAGGTCTTGAAGGTTTACGACCCAAGTCAACACGACTATGAGACTGATAAGCCATCCATGGTTGAAATCCGTCCAGGTCATTATGTTTGGGCCAATCAAGCCGAATTGGCACGTTATCAACAAGGATTAAACTAATAATGGTTTTATAATTTCCATGTCAACTTTTATGGAAATTATAAACCTTTTTTTGTTGGACTGATTTGAAAAAATTTTGAAAGCGTTCTGAAAGAATTTTCGAAAGAAATAGAATTCTTAGAAAATCATTGAATTATAGTGAGATGAAATAAAATCTGAACAACTTTATTAGGAAAGTCAAATCAATTTCTAGAAAAGATTTAGAAGTCGCGGTGTATTACTCTAGCTTCAATCTACTATAGTCTAATACTCTTCGAAAATCTCTTTAAACCACGTCAGCTCTATCTGCCACCTCAAAACAGTGTTTTGAGCAACCTGAGGTTAGCTTCCTAGTTTGCTTTTTGATTTTCATTGAGTATAATATCTACAATGTAAAAAAACTCTAGCTATCAGTTCATTGATAGTTAGAGTTTTTTCTATTCATATGATTTAAGGAGATTAAATAAGGCTTCTACTTCTGATGACGGTGTAGCTGATTTAAGGTAAGCGTAATAAACTGTAAAAGTTATCTTGTCCTTTGGTATAAGAGGAATTTTTATTAAATCATCATCTTCATCAGAAAGTGCGATATCAGCCAGTAAACTAAGG
>NZ_KQ970285.1:332884-342229 GCF_001579035.1 Streptococcus mitis
AATCATCATCTTCATCAGAAAGTGCGATATCAGCCAGTAAACTAAGGCCAATCCCTTTCTTTAAAAGTTCTTTAAGGATGGCAATGTCATCAGTCTTAAAGAATATTTCTGCCTTGTTTTGATACTTTTGATTAAGCGTTTCAAAAGCTTTCAGGTGAACAAAGTGTTCATCTAAGAGTATAAAGGATTGATCTACTAATTCTTCAAAAGCGAGGGAAGGAGCAGTGGCAAAAGGATGGTTCTTAGATAAAACGACATACAGTTCTTTATGAAATAGCTCGTGTGACTCTATTGAAGGATAGTTGAGAGGTTCAATCAAACCGAGTAGGCTTGCATCAAGGTCTCCTTTGATGAGAAGGTTTAATAACTCCACGGAGCCACCGCGGATAGGGCGTACCTTTTTAAAAAATCGAATTTATCTTTTTCGTTTAAGACAGCAAAGAGATACTGAATGATAATAGGAGGGAATCCTACAGTAGAGTATTGTGCCAAGGAGCGATTAATTTCTTTGCGAGTAGAAATGACCTCAGGTAAAATCAGTTCTGTATGCTTTAGAAGGATTTGTCCTTGAGGAGTTAGCTTGAAGGAACGATGCGAGGGGTCATGGTGAATCAATTTGCAGTTAAAGGATTCCTCTAAGCGCTTGATAGCATAAGAAATAGATGGTTGGCTGACTTTATGTTGTTTTGCTACTTCCGTATAGGATTGAAGCTGGCAGAGGTCATAAAAATATTGTAGATCTTTTAAATTCATATGGGCTCACTTTCATTAGTTGGAGAAGGAAAATAAGTGGAAAACAGCAGATAAATAATTTTTATCCGTATCCTACAATTTGACTATACGAGTATTCACCAGTTAAAATGTAAGTGAGTCAGGGATCTCAAAGATTATCTAAGATACTCTCAAAAATGACCAACATCTTTTCTCGTTTATCAATAGGGAGCTGTTTAATCTTCATGTTGATTCTTTTGAGTGAAAGATTGTCACTCTTATCAGAGGTTGATTCAAGGCTATCAAAATTGAAAAATTCCTCTGGGGTCATTTTTAGTGCGTCAATCACTTTTTCAAGACTGTGAATGGTCAGATTCACATTTTGGTTTTCAAGTTGATTGATATACTTTAGCCCGAGTCCTGCTTGTTCCGAAAGTTCTTCCTGGCTCATTTTATTCTGAGTTCGAAAATATTTCACTTTTTGGGAAATATATTGTTGTAAATAGTTTTTAGTTGTCATATAAATAGAATACAAGTTTTATATGACAAAAAAACACCTTAAAAAATACAAAGTACTACATAACAAACTTGTATGATATTTATTTTAATGAGGATTGTCAATTTGTATGATTGGTTTCTTTTACTCGAAACTTTTAGCAAAGAGTGATCATCGAGAGTCTGATGAGTTCAAAAATTTATAAAATATAACAACTTAAAGTATTATCAATAATAGTGTTTTAAGTATAAAAGAGTCTATTAGAAATTGTTCTCGTAGACTCATTATAACATATGTGTATATAATTGTATTGTTTAAACAACAACGTTTTATGAACAATTCGTTTCATGTGATATAATATAAATAAAAAGGAGGTTGCATTATGACTGCACATGATATTTTAAACAATCCTTTCCTCAATAAAGGTACTGCCTTTACCTTAGAGGAGCGAAAGGAACTAGGTCTTATTGGTTTACTGCCACCGTATGTTCAAACGATTGAAGAACAAGCGGCGCAAACTTATGCACAAATGCAAACAAAAGCCAATGATTTGGAAAAACGTCTTTTCCTAATGGAAATTTTTAATACCAACAGGACTCTTTTCTATTACCTCTTTTTTCAACATTTGGAAGAATTCAATCCAATTGTATATGATCCAACCATTGCAGATACAATTGAAGGCTATAGTGATCTTTTTGTAGATCCCCAATATGCGGGATATCTTGATATCAATCATCCTGAAAATATTGAAGCCACTTTGAAAAATGCTGCCGGGGGTCGCGAGATTCGTCTCATTGTTGTAACAGATGCAGAAGGAATCCTTGGAATTGGCGATTGGGGAACAAATGGTGTCGATATTTCTGTTGGAAAATTGATGGTCTATACAGGTGCTGCTGGAATCGATCCTTCAATGGTCCTTCCTTTAGTCATTGATGCAGGGACTAACCGTGAAGAACTTCGTAACAATCCTAATTACTTAGGAAATCGTCACGAACGGGTTCGCGGAGATCGTTACTACGACTTCATTGACCAATTTGTTCAAACAGCAGAACGTCTCTTTCCTAAACTTTACCTTCACTGGGAAGACTTCGGCCGCTTGAATGCTGCCAATATTCTTGAAAAATACCGGAAACAAATTCCGACCTTTAATGATGATATTCAAGGTACAGGCATCGTTACCTTGGGTGGTATCTTTGGTTCGCTGGATATTAGTGGTGAAAAATTAACAGATCAAGTTTATCTCTGCTATGGTGGTGGTACTGCGGGTGCAGGAATTGCCTCTCGTGTTCTTCGTGAAATGGTAAGTGAAGGTCTTTCTGAAGAAGAAGCCTATAAACGTTTCTTTATGGTTGATAAACAAGGTCTTCTCTTTGATGACATGGATGACTTGACACCAGAGCAAAAACCATTTGCTAAGAAACGTGCTGACTTTAGTAACGCAGATAAGTTGACTGACCTGCTTGAAGTAGTGAAGACTGTGAAGCCAACCATTCTTGTAGGAACTTCAACTCAGCCTAATACCTTCACTAAAGAAATAGTAGAAGCTATGTGTGAAAACACAGAACGTCCAATGATCTTCCCTTTGTCAAACCCAACTAAATTGGCAGAAGCTAGTGCCAAAGATTTGATTGAATGGTCAGATGGCAAAGCTTTTGTCGCTACAGGAATTCCTGCTGATACGGTTTCTTATAAAGGTGTAGACTATGTGATTGGTCAAGCAAATAATGCTTTGATTTACCCAGGTCTTGGTCTAGGTATGCTGGCTTCTGAAGCAAGTCTTTTGACTGATGAAATGATTGGAGCGGCGGCGCATTCATTGAGTGGTATTGTCAATCCAGGCCAACCAGGAGCTCCTGTCTTGCCACCATTCAAGTATGTAGCAGATGTTTCTATTAAAGTAGCAGAAGCAGTCGCTAAAAAAGCACAAGAGCAAGGTCTTGCACGCGCTAAGGAAACAGATATGGCCAAAGCAGTTCGTGATTTGAAGTGGTATCCAGAGTATAAATAATTCATTTCTGCTGCCTATCCTCGGGATACTTAGCTTATTTTGGATATGTTAGCAATCTACAGAGTTGATAACCGAAAAGTAAAGAGATTGTCGTATTGACTATTGGTTTTAAACAGTATAAAATAACTGTCGATTTTTTGTCCGACTGCCAAGAGTCAGTTTAATACTACACTAAAATCAAAACGCATTATATAATAGTGATATAAAATCAACCAAAGAAGAAATACAAGCCATCAAAACACTTTTAAAAGACTCTAGTACAGCTAAATATCATAAACACCTTCAAATCCTTCTATTTTGTCTAATGGGCAAATCTTTGAAATTATCTTAAAAGAATTGAAAGAATTATGAAAGAATTTTCGAAAAATTTTAAAATATTCTGAAATATTCTTGACAGCTGATAAAAAAGGTGGTAAGATAGGAAACATCAAAAAAGAAAGCAGAAAAAGAAATGAATAAGAAACAAGCTGTAACGATGAATCAAAACTTTTACTTTAGCTACTTTAGATAGTGTTTGTAGACATGTCACCATGGATGCAAACAGTTCAAGCAATTTGTTTGTATCTATGTGGCTAAGATTTTTGATTGTGGTCCATATAGATGAATATCTAAATGGACTAGCTAAGTTGTAACTTGTTAGATTATTTCAAGCATCCGTTTAGGTATTATCTAGGCGGTTTTTTGTTTTATACTCTTCGAAAATCTCTTCAAACCACGTCAACGTCGCCTTGCCGTACTCAAGTACAGCCTGCGGCTAGTTTCCTAGTTTGCTCTTTGATTTTCATTGAGTATTATCTTTTCTGAGAAGGAGTTTCATTATGAAAGTTGTTCGAAAATTGCTAGCACCCCTCTTGGTAGTGGGGATTCTCTTGACCTCTCTGATCAGTTTGCATCAGTTGAAGGCAGATAAGAAAAAAGATGTTTTTCGTATCGGTATTTCGCAATTTATTACTCATCAATCTTTGGACGCTACTAGAGAAGGTTTTGTAGATGAACTAGCTAAACAAGGCTATGTTGAAGGGAAAAATATCGAGATTGATTTGCAAAATGCACAGGGTGAGCAAAGAAATCTAAAAACCATTTCCCAGCAACTAGCAGAATCTAGTGATGTCGTTCTAGCTATCGCAACGCCTTCTGCTCAGAGCTTGGCTAATACAACACAAACGACACCGGTTATCTTTTCAGCGGTAACAGATCCTGTCAGTGCCAAGTTGGTAGAGTCAAGAGAGCATCCTGGGGGCAATGTAACTGGAACAAGCGATCAGTCATCAGATGCCATTTCAACCCAAATCAATTTGATAAAGAAAGTGTTGCCAAAAGCTAAAACAATTGGAATCCTCTATACTCAGAGCGAGCCAAACTCAGTTGTCCAAAAGGATGAAGCTAAGCGACTTCTGGAAGAAAAAGGCTTTACCGTTGTTGA
Source organism: Streptococcus mitis (assembly GCF_001579035.1). Lineage (GTDB taxonomy): Bacteria > Bacillota > Bacilli > Lactobacillales > Streptococcaceae > Streptococcus > Streptococcus mitis_J. The sequence continues at coordinate 337,523 of NZ_KQ970285.1, forward strand.
AAAAACAATCTTGGACAGTAACAACGTCAAGGCGGCAGCAGAAAGCTTGATGGCAGAGGTGGATATGGTTTTTGTACCAACGGATAATATCATTTCATCAACCATGGAAACAGTCAAGCAGGTTTCTATTAAACACAAGGTTCCAGTATTTGGTGGTTCAACAGAAATGATTGCTGTTGGTGGCTTGTATAACTACGGAACCAATTATGAAGAATTGGGAAGACAGACAGCTCGCATGCTGATTCGTGTTTTAAAAGGTGAGAAGCCAGAAAATATAGCAGTTGAGTTGCCTGAAAAACTGGAATTGCATACTAATCAAGAAATGGCAGATGCACTAGGAATTGATATTAGTAAGTTAGAAGGCAAGGAATAAGGAGGTTTGAGATGAATTTTGTATTATCTAGTTTATCAGAAGGTTTGTTGTGGTCGATTATGGCTATTGGGGTCTACTTGACTTTCCGTATTTTGGATATTGCGGATATGACTGCTGAAGGAGCCTTTCCACTGGGGGCGGCTGTCGTCGTATCTCAGATACAGGCAGGGACAAATCCTTGGATTGCGACTTTACTTGCTTTGCTGGCAGGTATGGTAGCAGGTCTTGTATCAGGAATGCTCCATACCAAGATGAAAATTCCAGCTCTCTTGACAGGTATTGTGACCTTGACAGGGCTCTATTCGATCAATATTAAAATCATGGGAAGTGTGCCCAATCTTTCCTTGGGAGATTCTTCGACTGTCTTTAAACAGTTGGCGAGCTTGGGACTGACAAATGAAGAAGCTGTTTTCTCATTCAGTTTAGCCTGTCTCTTACTTGTTTGTTTGGTCTTGACTCTTTTGATGAAAACAGAGATTGGATTAGTCTTGCGTTCGACTGGGGACAATATTCCGATGAGTGAGGCTAATGGGGTCAATGTAGACACCATGAAGATTGTTGGTTACATGATTTCAAACGGCTTGATTGCCCTATGTGGTTCCTTGTTTGCCCAAAATGATGGATTTTCAGATGTGACTTCTGGGACAGGGACCATCGTTGTTGGTTTGAGTGCAGTCATTATTGCGGAAGTCTTGATTCACGACTTGACCATTGGAGGTCGCTTGTTATCCATCGGAATTGGTGCTATTGTTTATCGTTTGATTATTTTAAATATCTATGAAATTCCAAATCTAGATCAAAATCTAGTTCGTCTCTTTAATGCAATCTTGTTAGCCTTAGTTTTATTTGCACCAGAATTGCAAAAGAGATTAAAGATTCGTGGTCTGAAATTGAGAAATGAATAGGAGGAGAAAGTTATGGCAAGTTTATTAACGCTTGAAAATATTCACAAAACATTTGAAGCAGGGACGGTCAATGAGAACCATGTCCTCAAAGGATTAGATTTAGAGGTTGAAGAGGGAGATTTTATCTCTGTGATTGGTGGAAATGGAGCAGGGAAATCCACTTTGATGAATATCTTGGCTGGCAATCTATCGGTGGATGAAGGGGACCTTCTACTGGCAGGGAAATCCATTAAAAATCTGAGTGTAAGAAAGAGAGCCAAGGATATCGCCCGTGTTTTTCAAGATCCTAAGATGGGAACAGCTTCTCGTTTGACGATTGAGGAGAATATGGCTATTGCCTTGAGACGCGGGCAGAAGAGAGGGCTTGGTTGGGGTGTGAAGGAGAAGGATAGAATCCAGTTCCAAGAGGCCTTGAAGGAGTTGAATATTGGTCTTGAAAACCGCTTAAAAGTGGATACCCAATATCTCTCAGGAGGACAAAGACAGGCCTTGACCCTAGTCATGGCAGCTCTGGTGAAACCCAAACTTTTGCTTTTGGATGAACATACTGCGGCACTTGACCCGAAAACGAGTCAAATGGTGATGGATTTGACGCAAAAGATTGTGGAACACCATCAGTTGACGACTTTGATGATTACCCACGATATGAACCATGCGATTGAGTACGGAAATCGTCTCATTATGCTCTATCAAGGCAAGATAGTGGTAGATGTCAAAGGAGAGGAGAAAAAGCATCTGACAGTTGAAGATCTCATGCATCTTTTCCAGAAAAATAGTGGCCAAAGTCTAGTCAGTGATGAATTGGTTTTGGGATAAAGAAAAAGGCTGAGATCCAGTGTCTCAGTCTTTTATTTCTTACGCTTTGCAAAATCTACAAATCTGAATTTTTCGAGTTTATGGCGACTTTCAGTGAATTGAAATTGGCGCCCGTCTTGGAGATAGACTTTTGATTTAATCGAAACGACATAGGGGTCTTTGCCAATGTCCATGAGAATCTTGTCTCGGTCATTTGAGTGGTCAATGGTTATTTCCTTTTGAGCATAATCAATAAGGAGTTTGAGGTCGTCCTCTATATAAGAATAGATAGACTTCTCAGCAATTTGGCGAGTGAGATTTGGGATTAGTTCCATATCCAGATAGTCCGTATCCAGAACGGATACCAGATCATCCACCACACGCTGGCGGACTACCTTCCAAACCATACGAAACTCTGGGAAGCCGGTTATTAGTGAGGATTTTTTATCAATAATAATCTTGTCCAGACTGACCACGTTGGTTTTAGAGCGCAGTCCAAGTTCTTGAACTAGTTCTTGGTAGCTGGTTAGGTTGGATACAGGAAAATTGACGGTTTCTTCTTTGACGACTTGAGAACCTTGCCCTCTTATCTTTTTGATCAATCCTTCCTCTTGGAGGAGAGACAGGGCCTTTCGGACGGTATCACGGCTTACCTGATACTGGTTCATAAGGTCGTGCTCGCTAGGAAGGAAATCTCCGACAGCGTAAGTTTCGTTTTGAATGGTTTCTTGGATTTGCTTAAATAGTTGTTGGTATTTCTTCATTTTGATTCCTTAAATAGGTTTTTATTCTAGTTTAATGAACACCTGTATCTATTTTATCATACAAGTGCTAGAAAATTTACAAAAAAATCCTCTTTTTATACCAAACAAGTTGCAGACAAATTTGGTATCGTTTACAATAGAACTATTAAATCAAACTTGCTTTGACAAGTATAAGGAGAATCAAATGGGAAAATTTGAACAAGAAGCCAAGGATCTGCTTCAGGCAATCGGAGGCAAAGACAATGTGACTGCCGTCACTCACTGTGCGACACGGATGCGGTTTGTTTTAGGAGATGATAAGAAGGCTAATGTCAAGGCTATCGAGTCAATTCCAGCAGTCAAAGGAACCTTTACCAATGCAGGTCAATTTCAGGTGATTATTGGGAATGACGTGCCCATCTTTTATAATGATTTTACAGCTGTTTCAGGTATTGAGGGTGTTTCCAAGGAAGCAGCCAAGTCTGCAGCTAAGAGCAATCAAAATGTGGTCCAACGTGTCATGACCACTCTAGCGGAGATTTTTACTCCGATTATTCCAGCCTTGATTGTTGGTGGATTGATCCTCGGTTTTCGTAATGTCTTGGAAGGTGTACATTGGTCTATGTTGGATGGTAAGACCATCACAGAAACTTCTCAGTTTTGGGCAGGGGTTAATCACTTCCTCTGGTTGCCTGGTGAAGCGATCTTCCAGTTCTTGCCAGTAGGGATTACTTGGTCTGTTTCTCGTAAGATGGGAACCAGCCAAATCTTGGGAATTGTTCTCGGAATCTGTTTGGTTTCTCCTCAGTTGCTCAATGCCTATGCAGTTGCCTCAACGCCAGCAGCTGATATCGCGGCAAACTGGGTTTGGAATTTTGGCTACTTTACTGTTAATCGTATCGGTTACCAAGCACAAGTTATTCCAGCCTTGCTTGCAGGTTTGAGTCTGTCTTATCTTGAAATTTTCTGGCGCAAGCATATTCCAGAAGTCATTTCCATGATTTTTGTACCTTTCTTGTCATTGATTCCAGCTTTGATTTTGGCTCATACTGTCTTGGGACCAATCGGTTGGACAATTGGACAAGGACTTTCATCAGTTGTCTTGGCAGGATTAACTGGTCCAGTTAAATGGCTCTTCGGTGCAATTTTTGGTGCCCTCTACGCTCCATTTGTCATCACTGGTTTGCACCATATGACCAATGCCATTGATACACAATTGATTGCGGATGCTGGTGGCACTGCCCTCTGGCCTATGATTGCTCTTTCTAATATTGCCCAAGGTTCGGCCGTATTTGCTTACTATTTCATGCACCGTCATGATGAGCGTGAGGCTCAGGTTTCACTTCCTGCAACCATTTCAGCCTATCTCGGTGTTACAGAACCAGCTCTTTTTGGGGTTAACGTAAAATATATTTATCCATTTGTTGCTGGGATGACTGGTTCAGCTCTTGCAGGCATGTTATCCGTTACTTTCAATGTAACTGCGGCTTCTATTGGTATCGGTGGTTTGCCAGGTATCCTCTCTATTCAACCTCAATACATGCTGCCATTTGCAGGAACTATGCTAGTTGCGATTCTTGTTCCAATGCTCTTGACTTTCTTCTTCCGTAAGGCTGATCTCTTTACAAAAACAGAGGACGATGCGGACTTGCAGGCAGAATTCGTTGCTCAAGAAGAAGCAGAATTTGTGAGTCATGAACCAGTAGAACATACTCCAGTAGAAATTGTTAGCCCACTTGAAGGACAAGTAAAAGAACTAAGTCAAGCAACTGATCCAGTCTTTGCTTCAGGTGTCATGGGGCAAGGTCTGGTCATTGAACCAAGTCAAGGTGAGTTGACTTCTCCAGTCAATGGGACAGTTACGGTTCTTTTCCCTACCAAGCATGCCATC
>NZ_KQ970285.1:342249-343079 GCF_001579035.1 Streptococcus mitis
TTACTCATTCACATCGGTATGGATACAGTAGGTCTTGATGGCAAAGGTTTTGAAAGTTTTGTAGCCCAAGGAGACCATGTCACAGTTGGTCAGAAACTGATTCGTTTTGATATGGATGTCATTAAGGCCGCAGGCCTGGTAACAGAAACTCCTGTTATCATCACCAACCAAGATGCTTATACAGCGACCATCACTGGAACTTATCCGACAACAATCCAAGCTGGAGAAGCTCTCATGGTCGCAACACGAATCTAATCAAAATAGCACAAATAGGGACGGAAGACTGCTTCCTCCCTTTTATCAGAAAAGGAGAAACAGATGACACTTGATAAAGGAAAAGTAGTCTATCAAATCTATCCAAAATCTTACAAAGACACCACTGGCAATGGTATTGGGGACTTACGTGGAATTATCGAAAAAATCCCCTATCTAGCTGAACTGGGCGTGGATATGGTCTGGCTCAATCCGTTCTACCCAAGCCCTCAACGGGATAATGGTTACGATATTTCAGATTATATGGCAGTGGATCCTCTTTTTGGTGATATGGCTGATTTTGAGGAAATGGTGCGTGTCGGTCAAGAGCACAAGATTGACTTTATGCTGGATATGGTGCTCAATCATTGTTCGACAGAGCATGAATGGTTTCAGAAAGCCTTAGCAGGTGACAAGTATTACCAAGACTTTTTCTTCATCCAAGACCAACCAACAGACTGGCAGTCTAAGTTTGGTGGCTCTGCTTGGGCACCTTTCGGGGATACGGGGAAATACTACCTTCACCTCTTTGATGAGACCCAGGCTGACCTGAACTGGCGCAATCCCAATGTTCGTAA
>NZ_KQ970285.1:343317-345035 GCF_001579035.1 Streptococcus mitis
CAAGGGTGTCAAAGGTTTCCGATTTGATGTGATCAATTTGATTGGCAAGGATGAAGTCTTAGTGGATTGTCCTGAAAATGAAGGAAAGCCAGCTTACACAGACAAGCCCATCGTTCATGACTATTTGCGTATGATGAATCAAGCCACTTTTGGAGCAGACGATAGCTTTATGACAGTTGGGGAAATGTCTTCTACCACTATGGAAAACTGTGTCCTCTATTCGTCGCCTGATCGTCAGGAATTATCCATGACCTTTAATTTTCATCATCTAAAGGTGGACTATAAGGATGGACAAAAGTGGACCTTGGCTCCCTTTGATTTTGAAGAGTTGAAGAGTCTTTACCATAGTTGGGGTAAGGAAATGAGTGATAAAGGTGGTTGGAGCGCCCTCTTCTGGAACAATCACGACCAACCACGCGCTTTAAACCGTTTTGTTGATATTCAAAACTTCCGCAAGGAAGGAGCTACCATGCTAGCGGCCAGTATTCACCTTTCACGTGGGACACCTTATATCTATATGGGTGAGGAAATCGGGATGATTGACCCAGACTATGATTCTATGGCTGATTATGTGGATGTCGAATCCCTCAATGCTTATCAGATGCTTTTAGAAGAAGGAAAGAGTCAGGAAGAAGCCTTCCAGATTATTCAAGCTAAGTCGCGTGATAATTCACGAATTCCCATGCAGTGGGATGCTTCTGAAAATGCAGGCTTCACAGCAGGTACTCCTTGGCTCAAGGCAGGAAAATCTTACCCTCACATCAATGTAGAAAATGAAATCCAAGGCCCGATTTTCACCTTCTACCAAGACTTGATTCGACTGCGCAAAGAAATGCCTATCATCTCAGAAGGAAGTTACAAACCAGCCTTTGAATATAGCAAGCAAGTCTACGCTTTTGAACGTCAGTATGAGGATCAAAAGTTACTAGTGCTCAATAACTTTTATGCCACAGAAGTGGAAATCGACTTATCAGTAGCCTACCAAAATGGACGAATTTTGATTTCAAACTATGAAGATGCAGAAGTGTCTGAAAAAATTCTACTCAAACCGTATCAAACACTGGCTATCTATGTAAACTAAACTCAGTAAGGAGCCCTCTTTTGCAGAAAATCAGGGTTCTTTTTGCTGTCTATTCCCTCCCTGAAAGCGTAAAACAAACTGGTCAGGGTGGCTAGTTTGTGGTATAATGAAAGAGACTCAAAAAGAAACAGGAGAAATATGATGGATTTACTATTAGCAATTGTATTGATTGTGCTAGCTTTTCTAGGAGGAGCTCTTGGAGGAATGTACTTGGTTCGTAAGCAAATTGAAAAAGAATTCGCTGACAACCCACGTTTGAATGCTGAAGCAGTTCGTACTCTTTTGAGTGCAAATGGTCAAAAACCAAGCGAAGCTAAGGTACAACAAGTTTACCACCAAATCATCCGCCAACAAAAGGCAGCCCTTGCTAACAATAAAAAGAAAAAATAAATAAGGAAAAGTCTGGGATGAAAGTTCCAGACTTCTCACTATGTTGGTTATGGTTTTGGGATGAGGCTTTTTCCTTGCATTCTATTGATATTTGATTATGATTAAGAGAGATAGTTGTTGATTAGGCTGTCATTCAGTTCATAAAGACAAGTAATCATAATGAGCTATCAATCAGAAAAAAGACTAGAAAGAAGACTATATGGATAATCGACCAATTGGTTTTTTGGATTCGGGTGTCGGGGGCTTG
>NZ_KQ970285.1:345599-355982 GCF_001579035.1 Streptococcus mitis
GGTCAACTTTCTCTTGACCAAGGATGTCAAAATGATTGTCATTGCTTGTAATACTGCGACTGCGGTCGTCTGGGAAGAAATCAAGGCTCAACTAGATATTCCCGTCCTAGGTGTGATTTTGCCAGGAGCTTCAGCAGCCATCAAGTCCAGCCAAGGTGGGAAAATCGGAGTGATTGGAACGCCTATGACGGTACAATCAGACATATACCGTCAGAAAATTCATGATCTGGATCCGGACTTACAGGTGGAGAGTTTGTCCTGTCCCAAGTTTGCCCCCTTGGTCGAGTCTGGGGCCCTGTCAACCAGTGTTACCAAGAAAGTGGTCTATGAAACCCTGCGTCCCTTGGTTGGAAAGGTGGATAGCCTGATTTTGGGTTGTACCCATTATCCACTGCTCAGACCTATTATTCAAAATGTCATGGGGCCCAAGGTTCAACTTATCGATAGTGGGGCAGAGTGTGTACGGGACATTTCAGTCTTACTTAATTATTTTGAAATCAATCGTGGTCGCGATGCTGGACCACTCCATCACCGTTTTTACACAACAGCCAGCAGCCAAAGTTTTGCACAAATTGGTGAAGAATGGCTGGAAAAAGAGATTCATGTGGAGCATGTAGAATTATGACAAATAAAATTTATGAATATAAGGATGACCAGGACTGGTATGTCGGCTCATATAGTATTTTTGGTGGTGTCCGGACGTTGACGGATGATGACTTGGATTTTCCTCTATTGGAGTTTGCCCAAAGATTTCGAGATGAGGAACAAGGTTTTCCTATTTCTGTGATTGTTTTACGCTATGGTTCTCTCTACCGTTTATTGTCTTTTGTGGTAGATATCCTCAACCAAGAAATGGGACGAAATCTGGAAGTCATCCAACGTCAGGGAGCTTTTCTCTTGATTGAAAATGGGCAACTCCTGCATGTAGCATTGCCTAAAGAAGGGGTCAATGTTCATGATTTCTTTGAGACAAACAAGGTCAGAGAAACCTTATTGATTGCGACTCGAAACGAAGGCAAGACAAAGGAATTCCGAGCTATCTTTGACAAGCTAGGCTACGATGTGGAAAATCTCAATGACTATCCTGACTTGCCTGAAGTAGCAGAAACAGGCATGACCTTCGAAGAAAATGCCCGCCTCAAAGCAGAAACTATTTCCCAATTAACGGGCAAGATGGTTTTAGCAGATGATTCTGGACTTAAAGTCGATGTCCTAGGTGGCTTGCCAGGCGTCTGGTCAGCTCGTTTCGCAGGTGTGGGAGCTACTGACCGTGAAAACAATGCCAAACTCTTGCACGAATTGGCCATGGTCTTTGAACTCAAGGATCGTTCTGCTCAATTCCATACAACCCTAGTCGTAGCCAGTCCAAACAAGGAAAGTTTGGTGGTAGAAGCAGACTGGCCAGGCTACATTAACTTTGAACCTAAGGGGGAAAATGGCTTTGGTTACGATCCTCTCTTCCTTGTAGGAGAGACAGGCAAGTCCTCAGCTGAGTTAACCCTTGAAGAAAAAAATAGTCAATCTCACCGTGCCTTAGCTGTTAAGAAACTTTTGGAGGTATTTCCATCATGGCAAAGCAAACCATCATTGTAATGAGCGATTCTCATGGCGATAGCTTGATTGTGGAAGAAATCCGTGATCGCTATGTAGGCAAAGTTGATGCCGTTTTTCATAACGGCGATTCTGAACTGCGTCCAGATTCTCCCCTTTGGGAAGGCATCCGTGTTGTTAAAGGGAATATGGACTTCTATGCAGGCTACCCAGAACGTTTGGTGACTGAGCTTGGTTCGACCAAGATTATCCAAACTCATGGTCATTTGTTTGACATCAATTTCAACTTTCAAAAGTTGGACTACTGGGCTCAGGAAGAAGAGGCCGATATCTGCCTCTATGGTCACTTGCATGTGCCAAGCGCTTGGATGGAAGGTAAGACCCTCTTTCTAAATCCAGGTTCCATCAGTCAACCACGTGGGACCATCAGAGAATGTCTCTATGCTCGTGTGGAGATTGATGATAGTTATTTTAAAGTGGACTTTTTGACACGAGACCATGAAGTGTATCCGGGCTTGTCCAAGGAGTTTAGCCGATGATTGCCAAGGAGTTTGAGACTTTCTTGTTGGGGCAGGAGGAAACTTTTTTGACCCCTGCTGAAAATCTAGCTGTGTTGATTGATACCCACAATGCAGATCATGCGACCCTCTTGCTCAGTCAGATGACCTATACCCGTGTTCCCGTTGTGACAGATGAAAAACAGTTTGTTGGGACGATTGGGCTCAGAGATATTATGGCTTATCAGATGGAGCATGACTTGAGTCAAGAAATCATGGCAGATACGGATATCGTTCATATGACGAGAACGGACGTAGCGGTCGTCTTGCCTGATTTTACCATTACGGAGGTCTTGCACAAGCTGGTAGATGAGTCCTTCTTGCCGGTTGTGGATGCGTCTGGTATTTTCCAAGGGATTATCACGCGCAAGTCTATCCTCAAGGCAGTCAATGCCCTCTTGCATGATTTTAGTAAGGAATATGAGATTCGATGCCGATGAGAGACAGGATTTCAGCCTTTTTAGAAGAAAAGCAGGGCTTGTCTGTCAATTCCAAGCAGTCCTATAAGTATGATTTGGAGCAATTTTTAGACATTGTGGGCGAGCGGATTTCTGAGACTAGTCTTAAGATTTACCAAGCCCAGCTAGCCAATCTAAAAATTAGCGCCCAGAAGCGAAAGATTTCGGCCTGTAACCAATTTCTCTACTTTCTCTATCAAAAAGGAGAAGTGGATAGCTTTTACCGCTTGGAATTAGCTAAACAAGCTGAAAAGAAGACCGAAAAGCCAGAACTGTTAGACCTAGACTCTTTTTGGCAAGAAAGTGACTATTCAGAGGGTCGCTTGCTAGCGCTCTTAATCCTAGAAATGGGGCCCTTGCCGAGTGAAATTTTAGCTCTAAAGGTTGCGGATATCAATCTGGATTTTCAGGTATTGCGAATCAAGAAGGCTTCCCAACAGAGAATTGTCACCATTCCTACGACCTTACTTTCAGAATTGGAACCCTTGATGGGGCGAGACCTATCTTTTTGTAAAGAGGAGGGAAACCCTATTCTCGTCAGTGGGCCTTTCGTCAGTTAGAAGCTTTTGTCAAGGAGAAAGGTTTTCCATCCTTATCCGCTCAAGCTTTACGTGAACAGTTTATTCTAAGACAAATTGAAAACAAGGTCGATTTGTACGAAATTGCAAAAAAATTAGGATTAAAAACAGTCCTGACCTTAGAAAAATATAGATAATGGATATTAAATTAAAAGATTTTGAAGGGCCCCTGGACTTGCTCTTGCACCTGGTTTCTAAGTACCAGATGGATATCTACGATGTGCCCATTACGGAAGTCATCGAACAGTATCTAGCCTATGTCTCAACCCTGCAGGCCATGCGTCTGGAAGTGACGGGCGAGTACATGGTCATGGCTAGTCAGCTGATGCTGATTAAGAGTCGTAAACTCCTTCCGAAGGTAGCAGAAGTGACAGACTTGGAGGATGACCTGGAGCAGGATCTCCTCTCTCAAATCGAAGAATACCGCAAGTTCAAGCTCTTGGGTGAGCACTTGGAAGCCAAGCACCAAGAACGGGTCCAGTATTATTCCAAAGCGCCGACAGAGTTGATTTACGAAGATGCGGAGCTTGTGCATGACAAGACGACCATTGACCTCTTTTTGGCCTTTTCGAATATCCTAGCAAAGAAAAAAGAAGAGTTTGCACAAAATCACACGACTATCTTGCGAGATGAGTATAAGATTGAGGATATGATGGTTATCGTGAAAGAGTCCTTGATTGGACGAGATCAATTGCGCTTGCAGGATTTGTTCAAGGAAGCCCAGAATGTCCAAGAGGTCATTACCCTCTTTTTGGCAACCTTGGAGTTAATCAAAACCCAGGAGCTGGTCCTCGTGCAAGAGGAGAGTTTCGGAGATATCTATCTCATGGAAAAGAAGGAAGAAAGTCAAGTAGCCCAAAGCTAGACTTGATAGAGAGGAAAGATGAGTACTTTAGCAAAAATAGAAGCGCTCTTGTTTGTAGCGGGTGAAGATGGGATTAGGGTCCGCCAGTTAGCTGAACTCCTCTCTCTGCCACCGACAGGCATCCAACAGAGTTTAGAAAAATTAGCCCAGAAGTATGAAAAGGACCCAAATTCCAGTTTGGCCCTGATTGAGACAGGGGGCGCTTATAGATTGGTGACCAAGCCTCAATTTGCAGAGATTTTGAAGGAATACTCTAAGGCACCTATCAACCAGAGTTTATCTCGGGCTGCCCTTGAGACCTTGTCCATCATTGCTTACAAACAGCCCATCACACGGATAGAGATTGATGCCATCCGTGGGGTCAACTCGAGTGGGGCCTTGGCAAAGTTGCAGACCTTTGACTTGATAAAGGAAGATGGGAAAAAAGAAGTGTTGGGTCGTCCCAACCTCTATGTGACTACAGATTATTTCCTAGATTACATGGGGATAAATCATTTGGAAGAATTACCAGTGATTGATGAGCTTGAGATTCAAGCCCAAGAAAGCCAATTATTTGGTGAAAGGATAGAAGAAGATGAGAATCAATAAATATATTGCCCACGCAGGTGTGGCCAGTAGGAGAAAAGCAGAAGAGTTGATCAAGCAAGGCTTGGTGACGGTCAATGGCCAAGTGGTACGTGAACTAGCAACCACTATCAAGTCAGGAGACAAGGTCGAAGTTGAAGGTCAACCTATCTACAACGAAGAAAAGGTCTATTATCTGCTTAATAAACCACGCGGTGTCATTTCCAGTGTGACAGATGACAAGGGCCGCAAGACTGTTGTCGACCTCTTGCCCAACGTGAAGGAGCGCATTTACCCAGTTGGACGTTTGGACTGGGATACATCAGGGGTCTTGATTTTGACCAATGATGGGGATTTTACGGATGAGATGATTCACCCTCGTAATGAGATTGATAAGGTCTATGTCGCGCGTGTTAAAGGTGTAGCCAATAAGGATAATCTCCGCCCTTTGACCCGTGGAGTTGAGATTGATGGCAAGAAAACCAAGCCGGCTGTCTATGAGATTCTCAAAGTGGACCCAGTTAAAAACCGCTCTGTGGTACAGTTGACCATCCATGAAGGACGTAACCATCAGGTTAAAAAGATGTTTGAAGCTGTTGGTCTTCAAGTGGACAAGTTGTCTCGGACACGTTTTGGACATCTAGACTTGACAGGACTCCGTCCAGGAGAATCCCGTCGTCTTAATAAAAAAGAAATCAGTCAACTACACACCATGGCTGTAACCAAGAAATAATGAAACGAATTTTAATAGTGCCTGTGCGCTTTTACCAACGGTTTATCTCACCAGCCTTTCCACCCTCTTGTCGCTTTGAGCCGACTTGTTCCAACTACATGATTCAGGCTATTGAGAAACATGGCTTCAAGGGTGTCTTGATGGGCTTGGCTCGGATTTTACGTTGCCATCCCTGGTCGAAAACAGGTAAGGACCCCCGTCCCAGATCACTTTTCTTTAAAGAGAAATTCAAAATAATATTCAATGAAAATCAAAGAGCAAACTAGGAAACTAGCCGCAGGCTGCTCAAAACAGTGTTTTGAGGTTGTGGATAGAACTGACGAAGTCAGTTAACCATACCTACGGCAAGGTGACGTTGACGTGGTTTGAAGAGATTTTCGAAGAGTATAAATTGGATTCTAATATATAAAACACAGATAGATGATACTTGGTATTTATCAAGTGCCATCTATCTGTGTTTTTATTTATGATTGATGTTTCTGCTATTTATTCCAAAATGTTTTTGCCTTCTTTAACACGCCAACGATAATCTGATAAAATAATATCTTCGAGGGAGTAGCTAGCCTTCCAATCAAGATATTTTTTAGCTTTTGATGCGTCTGCTAGGACGCTAGCTGGGTCACCAGCACGGCGAGCAACAATTTCGTGTGGTATTTTTTGATTCAGTAATTCTTCAGCAGTTTTAAAGATTTCTTTGACGGTATAGCCTTTTTCAGTTCCCAAGTTAAAGATTTGAGAAGAACTGTTTTCTTGAAAGAGGTAGTTCATTCCTTTAACATGAGCCTGTGCAAGGTCCAAGACATGAATGTAATCTCGAATACATGAACCATCACGTGTATCGTAGTCATCTCCAAATATTTTGAGGCTATCATTTTGTCCCAATGCGGTCTTGTTAATGTTGGGAATGATGTGGGTTGGATTTTTCACACGCAGACCGTTTGAAGCATCCATTTCAGCCCCAGCAACATTAAAGTAACGGAAAATAACATATTTCCAGTCGTAGCGATTGGCCATCCAGTAAATCATTCGTTCGCCCATCAGTTTTGTCTCTGCATAAGGATTGACGGGGTCGAGCAGGGTATCTTCAGTAGCTGGCTTGTCAATACAATTATTACCATAGAGGGAAGCGGTTGAAGAGAACATGATTTTTTGAATGCCAACTTCAGATAAGACTTTGAGAACTTGGTTCATACCAGCAACATTGGCAGTGAAGTATTTACTTGGATTTTCAATACTTTCGCTCACAACAATCTCACCTGCACAATGAAGAACAGCATCAATCTTATTTTCTTCTAAGTAAGCTTTTAGGGAACTAGCATCATAAACATCTAGTTGCTTAAAGCTAGCACGACTATCCACAGCCGCTCGATTTCCTGTAGAGAGATTATCTAGAACATGTACCTGATAGCCAGCATTTAAAAGAGCTTTAACGGTATGGGAGCCAATGTAGCCAGCTCCACCTGTAACAAGAATTGTTTTGATCATGATTTTTTCCTTTTCCTAGTTTTGTACTATTTTAAAGAAATAAGAAGGCAAAGTCAACTGTTTTCTGCAATTTTCATGAAAATTCCAAGCAATTTTGGTGTAGGATTGTTTTTTGTTCGGAAATAAAGATTCGAGTTAATTTTGGGATGTTTACTAGATTTTGCACCATATGCAAGAGAATACTATCCTTTTCTAAGATAGAGCAGTACTAAGATACTAACTTAGAAATCCACCTTCCCGCTATCCTTCTCCTATAAAAAGTGGTAAAATGGATGAAAGAAAGAAGGAACTGAAATGACAACATTATTTTCAAAAATCAAAGAAGTAACAGAACTTGCTGCTATCTCAGGTCATGAAGCACCTGTCCGTGCTTATCTTCGTGAAAAGTTGACACCGCACGTGGATGAAGTGGTGACAGATGGCTTGGGTGGTATTTTCGGAATTAAACATTCAGAAGCTGCAGATGCGCCGCGCGTCTTGGTAGCTTCTCATATGGATGAAGTTGGTTTTATGGTCAGCGAGATTAAGCCAGATGGTACCTTCCGTGTGGTTGAAATCGGTGGTTGGAACCCCATGGTAGTCAGCAGCCAACGTTTCAAACTCCTGACTCGTGATGGTCGTGAAATTCCTGTGATTTCGGGTTCTGTCCCTCCACATTTGACTCGTGGAAAGGGTGGACCAACTATGCCAGCTATTGCAGATATCGTCTTTGATGGCGGTTTTGCGGACAAGGCTGAGGCAGAAAGTTTTGGCATCCGTCCTGGCGATACCATTGTACCAGATAGTTCTGCAATCTTGACAGCCAATGAAAAAAATATCATCTCAAAAGCTTGGGATAATCGCTACGGTGTTCTCATGGTTAGCGAGTTGGCGGAAGCTCTTTCAGGTCAAAAACTGGGAAATGAACTCTATCTTGGTTCGAACGTCCAAGAAGAAGTTGGTCTTCGTGGTGCGCATACTTCCACAACTAAGTTTGACCCAGAAGTTTTCCTAGCAGTTGACTGCTCACCTGCTGGTGACGTTTATGGCGGTCAAGGCAAGATTGGAGATGGAACCTTGATTCGTTTCTACGATCCAGGTCACTTGCTTCTCCCAGGAATGAAGGATTTCCTTTTGACAACGGCTGAAGAAGCTGGTATCAAGTATCAATACTACTGTGGTAAAGGAGGAACAGACGCTGGCGCAGCTCATCTGAAAAATGGTGGTGTCCCATCTACAACAATCGGTGTTTGCGCTCGATATATCCATTCTCACCAAACCCTCTATGCAATGGATGACTTCCTAGAAGCTCAAGCTTTCTTGCAAGCATTGGTGAAGAAATTGGATCGTTCAACAGTTGACTTGATTAAAAATTATTAAACTTAAGGAGGTGGTAGGGATGGTAGAACCAAACCTAGAAAGCCTTATAAAAGATCTTTACAATCATGCTCGCCATGATTTGAGTGAAGATTTAGTTGCTGCTCTCCTAGAGACTGCTAAAAAACTGCCTACTACAAATGAGCAATTGCTGGCAGTTCGTCTCTCAGACCTGGTCAATCGTGAATTGCTCAAGAATCCCAAACATCCGGCACCTGAGTTGCTCAACTTGGCTCGCTTTATCAAGAGAGAAGAAGCTAAGTACAGAGGAACCGCAGCTTCTGCGCTTATGTATGGGGAGATTTTTAAAATGCTTTGATTCCATTGTGGATCAAAGCATTTTTCTATATGGTAGAAAAAATTCTTACTTAGGAAAAGCAAAAAGCCATCCCATTCAGGATAGCTTCTTGGTTTTTAGATTTGTTCTGCAAAAACCTTTTCGGCAAGGTTCATAGCGTGGTCTGATACACGGGTGTAGTGGGAGATGATGTCGATAAAGTTGACCCCAGCTTGTGTTGAACATTCGCCTTTGTTGAGGCGTTTGATGTGAGTTTTTCTGAGAACACGTTCTATCTTATTGATTGCTTCATGGCGTTCTACAAGACTGCGTGCTTTTTCAATATCATTGTTTTCCACACTGTACAGAGCATCTTTGATAAAGTCACTAGTTTGACGATAAACTTCCTCTAATTCTTTCAAGGCGGCATCAGAAAATTCAACATTTTTACGTTGAAGATAGTCAGTCAGATTGAGTAGAGCCTCCGCGTGGTCTCCAATCCGTTCCAAATCACGGGAGGAATCAAGGATATTGGTGAGCACTTCGCTTTCTTTTTGACTGAGAGCTTCGCTTGAAAGGGCAATGAGATAACGTGTTAATTGCTCATCGATGGTGTTAATGGCTTCTTCGGTTTTATGCCCTTTTTCAGCAACTTTTTCATCCAAGTCAATGATATACTTATAGGAAAGGTCAAAGGCTTTAGCAGCGTAGTTTCCTAAGTGCAAGAGCTCTTTCTTAGCATTTCCGAGAGCGATAGATGGGGCTTGTTTGATGAAATGTTCATCAAGATATAAGGGTTCATATTTGACAACCTCGTCCTCTCCAGGAATAATCTTGGTTACAAAGTAAGCCAGAGCTCCGATAAATGGAAATTGGACAATGGTATTGGTAATATTAAAGGTTCCGTGAGCAAAGGCAATGGTCATTTCTGGAGCCAGATTGAGTGTAGATTCAAACCATTGAATCAAGCCAGTGAAAGGTACAAGGAAGACAATACAGATAACCGTACCAATCACGTTAAAGGCGACATGGGCACCAGCAACACGTTTGGCAGCGATATTGGCTCCAAGAGAAGCAATAATAGCTGTAATGGTCGTTCCGATATTATCACCAAATAGAACTGGCAAAGCTCCTTGCAGGTCAATGAGATTGCTGGCGTAGAGGTTTTGTAAAATCCCGATGGTAGCCGAGGAAGCTTGAATCAGTAAGGTCAAGCCGGTACCGACAAAGACACCCAAAACAGGATTCTTACTTAGCTCAATCATATAGTCCTTAAATACCTGTAAATCTTTGAGTGGAGCCATTGCACCGCTCATAAGATTGAGGGCAAAAAAGATACCACCGACACCAAAGAGGATGCGTCCGATATTATTGACTGTCCGATTTTTTGTAAAGAAGAGGCAGACAGCACCGATAAAGAGCATAGGTAGGGCATAGTCACCTAATTTAAAACCGATAAGAAAGGATGTGACTGTTGTCCCGATATTAGCCCCCATGACAATTCCGATAGCCTGACGTAAGGTTAGGAGACCGGCACTGACCAGGCCGACTGTGATAACTGTTACACCAGAACTAGACTGAATTAGAGCAGTCATCCCAATACCAACCAGAACTCCAAAGAAAGGATTACTAGTATATTTGTCAATGTAAAAACGAAGGCGATCTCCAGCAGCTTGTTGCAAACCGTCTCCCATGGTCTTGATACTATATAAGAATAGTCCCAGACCACCTAAAAAGTGAAATAAAATTTCCTGCCAATTAATGGACATTTCTTTTTCCTCCGAAAAATAATCGCGGAATATCTCCTATTCTATTTTAAAGGATAAAAGTAAATCTAACAAGTGTTAAGCTAAGATTTTAGAAAGAAAATTCGTTAGAAAAAGCAAAAATAATATACTCTAGCATGCCACAAAGATTAAATATCGAAAAATCTTGTGAAATCTTTCCTTATATTTCCAA
>NZ_KQ970285.1:356031-357292 GCF_001579035.1 Streptococcus mitis
GGGGTTTTTGTAACATGGCAAAACTTACTGTTAAAGACGTTGACTTGAAAGGTAAAAAAGTACCTCGTTCGTGTTGACTTCAACGTACCATTGAAAGATGGCGTAATCACTAACGACAACCGTATCACAGCAGCTCTTCCAACGATTAAGTACATCATCGAACAAGGTGGACGTGCAATTCTTTTCTCTCACCTTGGACGTGTGAAAGAAGAAGCTGATAAAGCTGGTAAATCACTTGCTCCTGTAGCAGCTGACTTGGCAGCAAAACTTGGCCAAGACGTTGTTTTCCCAGGTGTTACTCGTGGTGCTGAATTGGAAGCAGCTATCGACGCTCTTGAAGATGGACAAGTTCTCTTGGTTGAAAACACTCGTTACGAAGATGTTGACGGCAAAAAAGAATCTAAAAACGATCCTGAACTTGGTAAATACTGGGCATCACTTGGAGATGGTATCTTCGTAAACGATGCATTCGGTACAGCTCACCGTGCACACGCATCTAACGTTGGTATCTCAGCAAACGTTGAAAAAGCAGTTGCTGGTTTCCTTCTTGAAAACGAAATTGCCTACATCCAAGAAGCAGTTGAAACTCCAGAACGTCCATTCGTGGCTATCCTTGGTGGTTCAAAAGTTTCAGACAAGATCGGTGTTATCGAAAACTTGCTTGAAAAAGCTGATAAAGTCCTTATCGGTGGTGGGATGACTTACACATTCTACAAAGCACAAGGTATCGAAATCGGTAACTCACTTGTAGAAGAAGACAAATTGGATGTTGCGAAAGCTCTTCTTGAAAAAGCAAACGGTAAATTGATCTTGCCAGTTGACTCAAAAGAAGCTAACGCATTTGCTGGCTACACTGAAGTGCGTGACACTGAAGGTGAAGCAGTTTCTGAAGGCTTCCTTGGTCTTGACATCGGTCCAAAATCTATCGCTAAATTTGACGAAGCTTTGACTGGTGCTAAAACAGTTGTATGGAACGGACCTATGGGTGTATTTGAAAACCCAGACTTCCAAGCTGGTACAATCGGTGTGATGGACGCTATCGTGAAACAACCAGGCGTTAAATCAATCATCGGTGGTGGTGACTCAGCTGCCGCAGCGATCAACCTTGGACGTGCAGACAAGTTCTCATGGATCTCTACTGGTGGTGGAGCATCAATGGAACTTCTTGAAGGTAAAGTTCTTCCAGGACTTGCAGCCTTGACAGAAAAATAAGACTTTATAAACAAATCAAAGAAGAGGGGAATGAAGGTTCCTCTTTTCT
>NZ_KQ970285.1:357374-367834 GCF_001579035.1 Streptococcus mitis
AGGGGAATGAAGGTTCCTCTTTTCTTTTACTTAAAATAAAAACGCTTCCTCTCAACTATTACTCATAAAAATCACCGATTTATGATAAAATGGAAATAGAAAGTTGAGATTATGAGTTATTTTAAAAAATATAAATTCGATAAATCCCAGTTCAAACTTGGTATGCGAACCTTTAAAACAGGTATAGCTGTTTTTCTAGTTCTCTTGATTTTTGGCTTTTTTGGTTGGAAAGGTCTTCAAATCGGTGCTTTGACAGCTGTTTTTAGCCTGAGGGAGAGTTTTGATAAGAGTGTTCATTTTGGGACTTCGCGTATCTTAGGAAATAGTATTGGCGGTTTTTACGCCCTTGTCTTTTTTCTCTTAAACACTTTATTTCATGGAGCCTTTTGGGTAACCTTACTTGTTGTTCCGATTTGCACCATGTTAACCATTATGACAAATGTCGCCATGAATAACAAAGCAGGGGTTATTGGTGGTGTAGCGGCTATGTTAATCATTACCCTATCGATTCCGAGTGGTGAAACAATTTTGTACGTGTTTGCACGTGTATCAGAAACGTTTATGGGAGTTTTTGTCGCAATTCTCGTAAATTACGATATTGATCGTATTCGTCTCTTTTTAGAGAAAAAAGAAAAATAATGTTACATTTTATAACATTATCAATTGACGTTTGTCTTTTTTTAGACTATAATAGACAGAAAGAAGGAAATTGTAAATGAAGGAAAAAGAATTTCGCCGAAATATGGCTGTTTTTCCTATCGGCAGTGTTATGAAGTTGACCGATCTATCGGCGCGTCAGATTCGTTATTATGAAGATCAAGAATTGATTAAGCCTGATCGAAACGAAGGAAACCGTCGCATGTATTCCCTGAATGATATGGATCGTCTGCTTGAAATCAAAGATTATATCTCTGAAGGTTATAATATCGCTGCCATTAAGAAAAAATATGCTGAACGTGAAGCGAAATCCAAGAAAGCGGTGAGTCAGACTGAGGTGCGTCGTGCACTTCACAATGAACTCCTCCAACAGGGTCGCTTTGCTTCAGTACGGTCACCTTTTGGTCGCGGTTAGGCAACCGCAAGTAGTCATACATTAAGGAGAAAACTCATGCCAATCACAGCTGCAGATATTCGTCGTGAAGTCAAGGAAAAAAATGTTACCTTTATCCGTCTCATGTTCTCGGATATTTTGGGAACCATGAAAAACGTCGAAATTCCTGCTACAGATGAACAGTTAGATAAAGTCTTGTCAAATAAGGCTATGTTTGATGGATCTTCTATCGAAGGTTTTGTACGTATCAATGAGTCAGATATGTACTTGTACCCTGACTTGGATACATGGACAGTCTTCCCTTGGGGAGATGAAAATGGAAGTGTTGCAGGTTTGATCTGTGATGTCTATACAACAGAAGGTGAACCATTTGCAGGGGACCCTCGTGGCAATTTGAAACGTGCTCTTCGTCACATGGAAGAAGTAGGATTCAAGTCCTTCAACCTTGGACCAGAGCCAGAATTCTTCCTATTTAAACTTGATGAAAATGGAGATCCAACACTTGAAGTAAATGATAAGGGTGGCTACTTTGATTTGGCGCCTACTGACCTTGCGGACAATACACGTCGTGAGATTGTCAATGTCTTGACCAAAATGGGATTTGAAGTAGAAGCGAGTCACCATGAGGTTGCTGTTGGACAACACGAGATTGACTTTAAGTACGATGAAGTTCTCCGTGCTTGTGATAAGATTCAAATCTTTAAACTTGTTGTTAAAACCATTGCTCGCAAACATGGACTTTACGCAACCTTTATGGCCAAACCAAAATTTGGTATTGCCGGATCAGGTATGCACTGTAATATGTCCTTGTTTGATGCAGAAGGAAATAACGCCTTCTTTGATCCAAATGATCCAAAAGGAATGCAGTTGTCAGAAACGGCCTACCATTTCCTTGGTGGTTTGATCAAACATGCCTACAACTATACTGCCATCATGAATCCAACGGTTAACTCATACAAACGTTTGGTTCCAGGTTATGAAGCGCCTGTTTACATTGCTTGGGCTGGTCGTAACCGTTCGCCACTTGTGCGCGTGCCTGCTTCACGTGGTATGGGAACTCGTCTTGAGTTGCGTTCAGTGGATCCAATGGCTAATCCGTACATCGCTATGGCAGTTCTGTTGGAAGTTGGTTTGCATGGTATTGAAAACAAAATCGAAGCACCAGCTCCTATCGAAGAAAATATCTACATCATGACAGCAGAAGAGCGTAAGGAAGCTGGTATTACAGACCTTCCATCAACCCTTCACAACGCTTTGAAAGCTTTGACAGAAGATGAGGTTGTCAGAGCAGCTCTTGGAGAACATATCTATACTAGTTTCCTTGAAGCTAAACGAATCGAGTGGGCAAGTTATGCAACCTTCGTTTCACAATGGGAAATTGATAATTATTTAGACCTTTACTAATACTAATATAGAAGGAAGATTGTCCGTGAGGATGATCTTTTTTTCTTGTATTTTATATCGAGGTGTGATATATTTTATATAACGAAGTGCGATATATCGAACTGGATAGGAGGTAGCTATAAATGGAATTGACGGATAAGATTCGTCGAGTTTATCTTCCGATGACGGAAACGGGCTTTTATATCTTGCTCTGTCTGCAAAAGGAAAGTCATGGTTATAGTATTACGCGAAAGGTCAAGGAGATGACAGATTCGCAAGTTTCGATTAGTCCTGGAACTATGTATGGGACCTTGTCAAAAATGGAAAAGGATGGTTTGATTTCCTTTGTCCGCGAAGAGGAAAAACGGAAAATCTATCAGATTACAGACTTGGGACGCAAAGTCTTAGATATTGAATTGAAACGTATTGAACGCCTCTACAGAAATAGTCGGGAGGAAGGATGATGGAAAAGAAAATTGTTTATCGAATTGCTACCATTGCGGATTATGATAGAGAGGCTTTATATCTTAGAAAAATGCATGCTGAGGGCTGGAAACTCAAGAAGGTAACCTACTCTAACTTAGTAGTTGCAGTTAAGTATACCTTTGAAAAGTGCCAACCGGAGCAGGTGTCTTATCAGTTGGACTTTTATCCCATGAAAAAATCCGATAGAGCCTCCTATTTACAATTATTTAAAGACTGTGGCTGGGAGCATATTACAGACTTTAATGGTTTTTCCTACTTTAGAAAACTTCATTCTGGAATTGAGTCGGATGCCGAGTTTGAAATTTATAATGACGCGACCGGGAAGCTAGCTATGGTCAAACGGATTTTAACAATGCGGATGCTTCCTATTTTGCTTCTCTTTTTAGCTCTACTACCGGTTTTCTCAAAGTTTGTCGCTGGAGGTAGTTCTTTCAGTTGGGAAATGTTTTTGATTGTTATAATAGATGGTGTTTTATTGATAGTTCATTCGATTCAGATTTCTTATATTTTTGGGAGATTGTTTCAAAAGTGGAAAGAATTATCTGACAAATAAAACTATGTATGTTTTCTGATTTTGAGGTAAGGTAATGAATAGCAAAGTACAATTTCGGATTTTCACCATTGTTGATTTGGACAAGGAAGAAGAATACTTACATGAGATGCATTTGAAAGGTTGGAGATATAGAACGAGTCGTTTTGGTTTGTTCTATTTTGACCAATGTCAACCAGACGATATCATCTACCGTATCTATGATTCTAGATTTCTTAAAAAATATAAGCATGAACTGCAAGATTTTAGAAATAGAGGTTGGGAATTGATAGGAGCAGGTTCTTGTTCGATTCTTCGTAAATCGTCTTCTGATTTACTTCCAGATGATCAAGTCTATATGAGTAAGGGGCTCAGGTGGGAAGTTATGCGAAATAGACTTCGTTCCTGTACAGTTGCTTTCTCAGGCGGTCTTGTTGTTTTTATGAGTTTGTTTCGAGAAGAACTTTCTATGTCTTTCTTCGTTATTTTTCTTTTATATGCTTTAATGATTTCTTATCTAATCTATGGTTATTTCAGATTAAAAAGGAAATACCAAGTAGATGAACAGTAAGTTTCTAGGTCTTTAGACTGATTTTTAGCACTCTTGATGAAAGAGTGCTAATTTTTTGAGTTTTTATCTTGACATTCTCTTTTAAGGGTGTATAATAGAATCATAAGTTAGCACTTGAGCGTATCGAGTGCTAATCGATCAGACAGAGAGGAGTGATGAGGTGGTTACAGAGCGTCAGCAGGATATTCTAAATCTGATTATTGACATCTTTACCAAAACGCACGAACCTGTCGGATCCAAAGCCTTGCAAGAGTCTATTAACTCTAGCAGCGCAACCATTCGTAATGACATGGCGGCTCTAGAAAAGCAAGGTTTGCTTGAAAAGGCTCATACCTCAAGTGGTCGGATGCCAAGTGTTGCTGGTTTTCAGTACTATGTGAAACACTCACTGGATTTTGACCGACTAGCTGAAAATGAGGTTTACGAGATTGTCAAAGCCTTTGATCAGGAATTCTTCAAATTGGAGGATATTCTGCAAGAGGCTGCTAATCTACTGACAGATTTGAGTGGCTGTACGGTAGTAGCACTGGATGTTGAGCCGAGCAGGCAACGTTTGACAGCCTTTGATATCGTTGTTTTGGGGCAACATACAGCCTTGGCAGTATTTACCCTAGACGAGTCTCGAACGGTTACCAGTCAGTTTCTGATTCCAAGGAACTTTTTGCAGGAGGATTTGCTGAAACTGAAGAGCATCATTCAGGAACGTTTCCTCGGCCACACCGTTCTAGATATTCACTACAAGATTCGGACGGAGATTCCGCAGATTATCCAGCGTTACTTTACAACAACGGACAATGTTATCGATCTTTTTGAACATATCTTTAAGGAAATGTTCAACGAAAATATTGTGGTGGCGGGCAAGGTTAATCTCTTGAATTTTGCCAATCTAGCAGCCTATCAGTTCTTTGACCAACCGCAAAAAGTAGCTCTGGAGATTCGTGATGGGTTACGTGAAGATCAGATGCAAAACGTCCGTGTTGCAGACAGTCAAGAGTCCTGTCTAGCTGACCTAGCGGTGATTAGTAGCAAGTTCCTCATTCCTTATCGGGGTGTTGGAATTCTAGCCATTATCGGTCCAGTTAATCTGGATTACCAACAGCTAATCAACCAAGTCAATGTAGTCAATCGTGTTTTGACCATGAAGTTGACAGATTTTTACCGCTACCTCAGCAGTAATCATTACGAAGTACATTAAGATTGAAATCATTAAAGGAGGCGAAAATGGCCCAAGATATAAAAAATGAAGAAGTAGAAGAAGTCCAAGAAGAGGAAGTTGTGGAAACGGTAGAAGAAACAACTCCTGAGAAGTCTGAATTGGACTTGGCAAATGAACGTGCAGATGAGTTCGAAAATAAATACCTTCGCGCTCATGCAGAAATGCAAAATATCCAACGCCGTGCCAATGAAGAGCGTCAAAACTTGCAACGTTATCGTAGCCAGGATTTGGCAAAAGCGATTCTCCCTTCTTTGGATAACCTTGAGCGTGCACTCGCAGTTGAAGGTTTGACAGATGATGTGAAGAAGGGCTTGGAAATGGTGCAAGAAAGCTTGATTCATGCTTTGAAAGAAGAAGGAATCGAAGAAATCGCAGCTGATGGCGAATTTGACCATAACTATCATATGGCCATCCAAACTCTCCCAGCAGATGATGA
The DNA here is from genome assembly GCF_001579035.1 of Streptococcus mitis. Taxonomy (GTDB): domain Bacteria; phylum Bacillota; class Bacilli; order Lactobacillales; family Streptococcaceae; genus Streptococcus; species Streptococcus mitis_J. The sequence continues at coordinate 363,047 of NZ_KQ970285.1, forward strand.
ACACCCAGCAGATACCATCGCCCAAGTTTTCCAAAAAGGCTACAAACTCCATGACCGCATCCTACGCCCAGCAATGGTAGTGGTGTATAACTAAGATACAAAGCCCGTAAAAAGCTCACAGTAAAAATAGGAGATTGACGAAGTGTTCGATGAACACAAGGAAATCTATCTTTTTTACCCAGAGCTTAGGGCGTGTTCGATTAGGTGATTCTGACGATAGATAAAGCAACTCGTCAGAAAACGGCAATCGCTATGGCGTTTGCCTAGCCTCCTTACTAACTCGTTGTCGAAATAAAATCGATTTCGACTCCTCGTATCGCAATTTACATAATAGAAAACTTGTCCGAAACGACAATAAACTATGAAGAAAGATAAAAAAGTAGTTCAGCTTTGCAATAGTGAGCGAAGCGAACCAAAGACGATACTCTTCGCTGTGGCGCTATCTGCGCAAACTTTGAGACCTTAGGCTCAAAGTTTAGTCAAAGAGATTGACGAAGTCAAGCTCTGACGGCGTCGCCACTTAAGAAGAGTATCAAAAAGAAAAAAGAAGATAAATTTAAGGAGAAAAACACATGTCTAAAATTATCGGTATTGACTTAGGTACAACAAACTCAGCAGTTGCAGTTCTTGAAGGAACTGAAAGCAAAATCATCGCAAACCCAGAAGGAAACCGCACAACTCCATCTGTAGTATCATTCAAAAACGGCGAAATCATCGTTGGTGATGCTGCAAAACGCCAAGCAGTAACAAACCCAGATACAGTCATCTCTATCAAATCTAAAATGGGAACTTCTGAAAAAGTTTCTGCAAACGGAAAAGAATACACTCCACAAGAAATCTCAGCAATGATTCTTCAATACTTGAAAGGCTACGCTGAAGACTACCTTGGTGAAAAAGTTACTAAAGCAGTTATCACAGTTCCAGCTTACTTTAATGATGCTCAACGTCAAGCCACAAAAGACGCTGGTAAAATCGCTGGTCTTGAAGTAGAACGTATCGTCAACGAACCAACAGCAGCAGCTCTTGCTTATGGTTTGGACAAGACTGATAAAGAAGAAAAAATCTTGGTATTCGACCTTGGTGGTGGTACATTCGACGTCTCTATCCTTGAATTGGGTGACGGTGTCTTCGATGTATTGTCAACTGCAGGGGACAACAAACTTGGTGGTGATGACTTTGACCAAAAAATCATCGACCACTTGGTAGCAGAATTCAAGAAAGAAAACGGTATTGACTTGTCTACTGACAAGATGGCAATGCAACGTTTGAAAGATGCAGCTGAAAAAGCGAAGAAAGACCTTTCTGGTGTAACTTCAACTCAAATCAGCTTGCCATTTATCACTGCTGGTGAAGCTGGACCTCTTCACTTGGAAATGACTTTGACTCGTGCGAAATTTGACGATTTGACTCGAGACCTTGTAGAACGTACAAAAGTTCCAGTTCGTCAAGCCCTTTCAGATGCAGGTTTGAGCTTGTCAGAAATCGACGAAGTTATCCTTGTTGGTGGTTCAACTCGTATCCCTGCCGTTGTAGAAGCTGTGAAGGCTGAAACTGGTAAAGAACCAAACAAATCAGTAAACCCTGATGAAGTAGTTGCTATGGGTGCTGCGATCCAAGGTGGTGTCATCACTGGTGATGTCAAAGACGTTGTCCTTCTTGACGTAACACCATTGTCACTTGGTATCGAAACAATGGGTGGTGTCTTCACAAAACTCATCGACCGCAACACAACAATTCCAACATCTAAATCACAAGTCTTCTCAACTGCGGCAGACAACCAACCAGCCGTTGATATCCATGTTCTTCAAGGTGAACGCCCAATGGCAGCAGATAACAAGACTCTTGGACGTTTCCAATTGACAGATATCCCAGCTGCACCTCGTGGAATTCCTCAAATCGAAGTAACATTTGATATCGACAAGAACGGTATCGTGTCTGTTAAGGCCAAAGACCTTGGAACTCAAAAAGAACAAACTATTGTTATCCAATCAAACTCAGGTTTGACTGATGAAGAAATTGACCGCATGATGAAAGATGCAGAAGCTAACGCTGAAGCAGATAAGAAACGTAAAGAAGAAGTTGACCTTCGTAACGAAGTAGACCAAGCTATCTTTGCGACTGAAAAGACAATCAAGGAAACTGAAGGCAAAGGCTTCGACGCAGAACGTGACGCTGCCCAAGCTGCCCTTGAAGACCTTAAGAAAGCTCAAGAAGACAACAACTTGGACGACATGAAAGCAAAACTTGAAGCATTGAACGAAAAAGCTCAAGGCCTTGCTGTTAAACTCTACGAACAAGCCGCAGCAGCCCAACAAGCACAAGCAGGAGCAGAAGGCGCACAAGCAACAGGAAACGCAGGCGATGACGTCGTAGACGGAGAGTTTACGGAAAAGTAAGATGTTGAGGCGTTAAGAAAACGAAAGAAAAATAGGAAGCCATCGCCTTGTGCGATGCACAAAAGATGGCTTATCTTTTTTCCGAAGTTTTTAGCCGAAACTCAGTTAAGCCTAACTCGTTAAGAATGACTAATCACTAAAGTGATTGTCATTCTACGGCAATCGCTATGGCGACTTGCCTAAACGCCTTACTAGTTTAAAAACAAAGTATAATCGACTTTATTTTTGAACGTCGTAATGATAGGAAGAAATCCAGAGGTTGCAACCCAGCCTCTGTTTTTCGGTAAAATAGAGGGTGTAGCTTATGAAAAAAGTACTTTGTGTCATTTATCCTAATTTTTCTCTTTATGAGATAGCCTCTTTAACAAGTACTTTAGCTCTGTCTTTTGACATCACGATTGATTATGTAGCTTCTGAGAATTCGATGGTGGTCTCTGAGGATGGTTTGTCCTGTCAACCGACGAAAACATTGAATCAGATCCGTATAGAAGATTATTCTTGTGTGATTTTGCCAGGAATGGTAAATATAGGTCCTACTCTACAAGATGAGAAATTGATCTCGTTTTTGAGAAGCCTTAATGAGCAAGATATCCTAATTGCAGCCATTTCTTCATCGCCCCTTTTATTGGCGAAAGCAGGCTTGTTGAACGACACGAAATTTACAGGTGGAATTTGGCAAAACTTCTTTGACTATTTTGAATTTCTTCCACGTGAGAATTTCCAACCGAAAGTTCTTGTCCAAGATAAACAAATCATTACGGCTATCGGTTTTGCACATCAAGAGTTTGCAAGAAAAGTGATTCTTAGTCTAGGGTTGGCAGAGAATACGGACAACTATTTTAAAGAACAGAACGAGTATGTTGAAGAGGATTTGATATTTACTCTATCAGATGAAGAGTTTAATCAAGTAAAGCAAAGTATAGAAAATAGTCTCTAAAGATTTACATGAAAATTATAGAAAGGAACAAAGGTGTTCGCAACTGAACACGGGTTCCCAAATTTCTTACTCAATATAATAGAAAGGAATTGAATCCGACCTAAATTCTCGGAAAAAAGATAAATCTGCCTAGGAGCATCGCTCCAGCGTCAGATTTCCTATTTTTCAGTCGAATTTTACGGTCTTGGTATCTTGTATGAACAATACTGAATTTTATGATCGTCTGGGGGTGTCCAAAAACGCTTCGGCAGACGAGATCAAAAAGGCTTATCGTAAGCTTTCGAAAAAATATCACCCAGATATCAATAAGGAGCCTGGTGCTGAGGAAAAGTACAAGGAAGTTCAGGAAGCCTATGAGACTTTGAGTGACGACCAAAAACGTGCGGCCTATGACCAATATGGTGCGGCTGGAGCCAACGGTGGCTTTGGTGGTGCTGGTGGTTTCGGCGGTTTCAACGGAGCAGGTGGCTTCGGTGGTTTTGAGGACATTTTCTCAAGTTTCTTCGGCGGAGGCGGTGCTTCGCGCAATCCAAATGCTCCTCGCCAAGGGGATGACCTACAGTATCGTGTGAACTTGACCTTTGAAGAAGCTATCTTCGGTACAGAGAAGGAAGTTAAGTACAACCGAGAAGCTGGCTGTCGTACATGTAATGGCTCAGGTGCTAAACCAGGAACAAGTCCAGTCACTTGTGGACGCTGTCATGGCGCTGGTGTCATTAACGTTGATACGCAGACTCCGCTTGGTATGATGCGTCGCCAAGTAACCTGTGATGTCTGTCACGGTCGTGGAAAAGAAATCAAAGATCCATGTACAACATGTCACGGAACAGGGCATGAAAAACAAGCGCATAGCGTACATGTCAAAATTCCTGCTGGTGTGGAAACTGGTCAACAAATTCGCCTAGCTGGTCAAGGTGAAGCTGGATTTAACGGTGGACCTTATGGTGACTTGTATGTAGTGGTTTCTGTGGAAGCCAGCGACAAGTTTGAACGTGAAGGAACTACTATTTTCTACAATCTCAACCTTAACTTTGTCCAAGCAGCTCTTGGTGATACAGTTGATATCCCAACGGTTCACGGTGATGTTGAATTGGTTATCCCAGAGGGAACTCAGACTGGTAAGAAATTCCGTCTACGTGGCAAGGGAGCACCGAGCCTCCGTGGCGGTGCAGTTGGTGACCAATACGTTACCGTCAATGTCGTGACACCGACAGGCTTGAACGACCGCCAAAAAGCAGCGCTTAAAGAATTCGCAGCTGCTGGTGATTTAAAAGTCAATCCAAAGAAAAAGGGATTCTTTGACCATATTAAAGATGCCTTTGAAGGAGAATAAAGCAAAAAGAGCCGAGTGGCTCTTTTTGTTTATAGATTTTTTAAAACTTTCCTTAAGTAATGACGGACGGTAGCAACCTTCTTCGAAGTTCCATACCTAAACTTTGAGCCTAGGTCTCAAAG
>NZ_KQ970285.1:367881-371763 GCF_001579035.1 Streptococcus mitis
CAGGTGTTTTCATTACGGCGGAAAGTCTGGGAAAGTCTTCGATTTAGTTCTGAAATGGTGAATGAGTTGCCTAAATTATGATGTATAGTTGATGGGATATAACTTGTTTACCTTTTAAAAAAGAGCCGTCGGGCTCTTTTACTTATCTTCAAGTTCCTGTGTTTCTTTTATCACAGCTAGTCTAGTCTGGATATCTTTTTCCAAGACCTTAAACTTGTAAGTCAGATCTTCTTGATATTCCTTGATGAGTTCTTTTTGCTGGTCAATGATTTGTAGGCTGTTTTGGATAATATCCACATCATCCTTGATAGCTTGAACGCGGTCAGTGGTATTCAAGACTTCATTTGTGATGGCTTGGCGATTTTTTGTGACCAGATAACTTCCGGCTGCAGCTCCTGCAAATAGCAGTAGGTTGGATAATTTCATGGCAACTCCTTAGGCATTTTTGATGGTTTCAGCGACTTGAGCAAGTTTGTCAAAGTCTGGTTCGTGGGCGATAAAATCAATCTTGAGGTCATCGTCAGCACTGTAACGAGGTACAAGGTGAACGTGGGTATGAAAGACTGTTTGCCCTGCGACTTCTTCACAGTTAGCAATGATATTCATACCAGCAGCCTTGGTAGCTTTCATGACTTTTTGAGCTACTTTTGGTACTTTGGCAAAGAGTTGGCTGGCGCTAGTAGCGTTCATTTCCAAAAGATTGCGATAGTGTTCTTTTGGCACGACCAAGGTATGTCCTGGTGTCACTTGAGAGATATCAAGAAAGGCAAGAACCTGCTCATCTTCGTATACTTTTGAAGCAGGAATTTCCCCTGCGATGATTTTACAAAAAATGCAATCTGACATAAAATCTACCTCTACTGTATTGAATTTTGATATAATATAGCTACATTATACCAGATTTGGAGAAAATATGTTAGAAATTAAAAACCTGACAGGTGGTTATGTTCATGTCCCTGTCTTGAAAGATGTGTCCTTTACTGTTGAAAGTGGGCAGTTGGTCGGTTTGATTGGTCTCAATGGCGCTGGTAAATCGACGACAATCAATGAGATTATTGGTCTGTTGACACCTTATAGTGGCTCCATCAATATCAATGGCCTGACCCTGCAAGAAGATGCGACAAGTTACCGCAAGCAAATTGGCTACATTCCAGAAACACCTAGCTTGTATGAGGAATTGACCCTCAGAGAGCATATCGAAACGGTTGCTATGGCTTATGGTATTGAGCAGAAAGTGGCTTTTGATCGAGTAGAACCTTTGTTAAAAATGTTCCGTTTGGACCAGAAATTAGATTGGTTCCCTGTTCATTTTTCAAAAGGGATGAAGCAGAAAGTCATGATTATTTGTGCTTTTGTGGTGGATCCGAGTCTTTTCATCGTGGATGAGCCTTTCCTTGGGCTCGATCCGTTGGCTATTGCAGACTTGATTCAGCTTTTGGAAGTGGAAAAGCAAAAGGGTAAGTCCATTCTCATGAGTACTCACGTGCTGGATTCGGCGGAAAAGATGTGTGATGCCTTTGTCATTCTTCACAAAGGGGAAGTGCGTGCTAAGGGAAATCTCCTGCAACTGCGCGAAGCCTTTGATATGCCTGAGGCTAGTTTGAATGATATTTACTTGGCTCTGACCAAAGAGGAGGAGCTATGAAAGACTTGTTTTTAAAGAGAAAGCAGGCTTTTCGTAAGGAGTGTCTTGGTTATTTGCGCTACGTTCTCAATGACCACTTTGTCTTGTTCCTGCTTGTTCTGCTGGGCTTTCTAGCCTACCAGTACAGTCAACTTTTACAGCATTTTCCTGAAAATCATTGGCCTATCCTTTTGTTTGTAGGAATTACGTCTGTTTTACTTTTGCTTTGGGGTGGAATTGCCACCTATATGGAGGCTCCAGACAAGCTCTTTCTCTTAGTTGGAGAAGAGGAAATCAAGCTACATCTCAAGCGTCAAACTGGCATTTCCCTATTCTTTTGGCTCTTTGTACAGACCCTTTTCTTGCTTTTATTTGCGCCCTTATTTTTAGCCATGGGTTATGGCTTGCCAGTTTTTCTGGTCTATGTGCTTTTATTGGGAATAGGTAAATATTTCCTCTTTCGTCAAAAGGCCAGCAAATTTTTCACTGAAACTGGACTGGATTGGGACTATGTCATTTCCCAAGAAAGCAAGTGCAAGCAGGTCTTGCTTCGTTTCTTTGCTCTCTTTACGCAGGTCAAGGGAATTTCAAACAGCGTCAAGCGTCGTGTCTATCTGGACTTTATCCTAAAGGCCGTTCAGAAGGCGCCTGGGAAGATTTGGCAAAATCTCTATCTGCGTTCTTATCTGCGAAATGGAGACCTCTTTGCCCTCAGTCTTCGTCTTCTCTTGCTTTCCATACTGGCGCAGGTCTTTATCGAGCAAGCTTGGATTGCGACAGCAGTGGTGGTTCTCTTTAACTACCTCTTGCTCTTCCAGTTGCTGGCTCTCTATCACGCCTTTGACTACCAGTATTTGACCCAACTCTTTCCACTGGACAAGGGGCAAAAGGAAAAAGGCTTGCAGGCTGTAGTCCGAGGATTGACCAGTTTTGTTTTACTTGTGGAATTAGTTGTCGGGTTGATTACCTTCCAAGAAAAACTAGCCCTTCTAGCCTTGCTGGGTGCAGGTTTGGTTTTACAAGTCTTGTATTTGCCTTATCAGGTAAAACGTCAGATGCAGGACTAACATTGCCTATATGACACTAAAAAAGAAGTTGAGTTCAGTTTGCCTCAACTTCTTTTATTTTCTACAAGATAATGGTTGGTCCGTAGAGGCTCAACTTGGTCTTGACTTGGTCAAAGTGGAAGCGGTCATAGGCCCGCCAAGCGGCACGAGTAGGAGCATCTGGATCGAGAGCGCTGAGTCCCATGAGAAGACTGGAAGTCTGGTAAAATTTTTCCAGTTCAATCAATACTCGATTATCCACTGTCTCAGCCTTGGCTAGAAAGCTAAGAATAGAGTTTAATTGCTCCTGAAAGCGGACGTCGTCAGCGGTTGCCTGTTTGCATGCTTGGTAGGCTTTGTTTAAGTCAGTAATCAAAGTCTGAGCTCTTTTGATAGGGTCTGTATCTGTCATGAGAATTCCTCCTTTAATCTGGGTGCCAGTCTTGTTTCTAGCAACTGTGTTTTGATACTGTCAGTTTATCACTTTTATCTCCTTTTTCAGCATAAAATCTTTAATTGTCCTTGAAATTTCCTGAATGGTACTGTTAAGATTTTATGATAAAATAGTGGTAAGACTATCATGCTTATTTGAGGAACAAGATACCCTTCAGGAGCGTTAAAGGCCTGTTTAGGATTTGGTGGGCTTGTATCATAGTATTTTTGCTATTCTCTTTTTAGGAAGAAATCGAAACAAGGAGAGTAAAAAGATGAGAATATTTGTTTTAGAAGATGATTTTTCCCAACAGACTAGGATTGAAACGACGATTGAGAAACTTTTGAAGGAACATCATATCACTCCCAGCTCTTTTGCGGTCTTTGGTAAGCCAGATCAACTGCTGGCAGAGGTGCATGAGAAGGGAGCCCATCAGCTATTCTTTTTGGATATTGAGATTCGAAATGAGGAGATGAAGGGTCTGGAAGTGGCTAGAAAGATTCGGGATCAGGATCCTTATGCCCTGATTGTCTTTGTGACGACTCACTCGGAGTTTATGCCCCTGTCCTTTCGCTACCAAGTGTCTGCTTTGGACTACATTGATAAGGCATTGTCAGCAGAGGAGTTTGAGTCTCGGATCGAAACAGCCCTCCTCTATGCCAATAGTCAAGATAGTAAGAGTCTGGCGGAAGATTGCTTTTACTTTAAATCAAAATTTGCCCAATTCCAGTATCCTTTTAAAGAGGTTTATTATCTCGAAACGTCGCCCAGAGCCCATC
>NZ_KQ970285.1:372009-375299 GCF_001579035.1 Streptococcus mitis
CAGAGCCCATCGTGTTATTCTCTATACCAAGACGGACAGGCTAGAATTTACAGCGAGTTTAGAGGAGGTTTTCAAGCAGGAGCCTCGTCTCTTGCAGTGCCACCGCTCTTTTCTCATCAATCCTGCCAATGTAGTTCGTTTGGATAAGAAAGAAAAACTTCTTTACTTTCCCAATGGTGGAAGCTGTATGATAGCGCGTTATAAGGTCAGGGAAGTGTCTGAAGCTATCAATAACTTGCATTGAGCTAGGAGAGTTTATGAATATTGCTTGGATATTATTGTATACACTTGTTACTCATGGACTAGAAATTATCATGTTCTTTAAGGTAGATGGAATTAGTTTCACTATAGATAAAATTTTTAAGGGCTTTCTTCTAAAATTTCTTCTAGCAGCAATTGTTACAACTTTTAATTATTTAGTCTTGACTGACTATCTGTCATACTTTATAGAACCCTTGTTCGGCCTCAGCTTGTCTTTCTTATTGTTAAGAGGACTTTCTAAAAGATTCCTTTTCTTTTATGGTCTCTTTCCAATTGTATTGATGGATATCTTTTACAGAAGTGTCTCCTATTTTGTGTTTCCGTTTTTTGGGAAAGGGATTGTAGATAAAGGTAGCAATCCTATCTTTTTATTGATGACGATATTCGTTTGCTTCATAGTTTTAGCCTTTTTGAAATGGTTGAACTATGATTTTACTAGTTTGAGAAAGGAGATTCTCGATAAAGGTTTTCAAAAGTCCCTGACTACGATTAACTGGATAATGGGAGCTTACTTTCTAGTCATGGAAAATCTGTCTTACTTTGAATATGCATACGATATCCAATCAAAGACTGTTCGCCATCTGATTCTAGTGTTTTACTTGCTCTTTTTATGGGGATTATCAAGAAACTGGATACCTATTTGAAGGACAAACTCCATGAGAGATTGGATCAAGAGCAGGCCTTGCGCTACAGAGAAATGGAACGCTATAGTCGGCATATAGAGGAACTTTACAAGGAAGTCCGGAGCTTTCGCCATGACTACACCAATCTTTTGACCAGCTTACGTCTGGGCATTGAGGAAGAGGATATGGAGCAGATAAAAGAGGTCTACGACTCGGTTTTAAAGGATTCCAGTGAGAAATTACAGGTCAATAAATATGACCTTGGTCGATTGGTGAATATTCGGGACCGTGCCCTCAAAAGTCTCCTAGCAGGGAAATTTCTAAAAGCTAGAAAAAAGAACATTGTCTTTAATGTCGAAGTTCCAGAGGAGATTCAAGTCGAGGGGATGAGCCTACTTGATTTTCTAACCATTGTGTCTGTCCTTTGTGATAATGCCATTGAAGCCAGTGTGGAAGCAAGTCAACCTCATGTTTCAATTGCCTTTTTAAAGAATGGAGCACAGGAGACCTTTATCATTGAAAACTCCATCAAAGAAGAAGACATAGATATTTCTGAAATCTTCTCCTTTGGAGCAAGTTCTAAAGGGGAGGAGAGAGGAGTTGGTCTCTATACCGTTATGAAGATTGTGGAAAGTCATCCTAATACCAGTCTCAATACCACCTGCCAAAATCAAGTCTTTCGTCAGGTTTTAACAATTCACTCGATGTCAGTTGATGATTAGAAGATTTGTGGAAAGAAGTACTGCCTGTAGTCATCAATTAAAATGCCATAGTATATGAGGTGCCCTATATGAATAAGAAATCCTTTTTTATCATCTGTTCTACGTTGATTATAGCATCGAATCTTCTCATGATTTCCGTGGTGAACAAGGGAGAAGAAACAGGGGGCAACCTGTTTGTGATTGCGATAACCTGTGTTATGTTGCCATCATTTTTATATGCGGTTGAGAACCGAATGGCTTCTTTAATTCGGACAGGGTCAGTAGCTTTACTCTTATTGACAGTATTGTCTTTAGTCCGTCTTGTCAACAGAATAGGGAGTACGCCTGAAATCCTCAACATTATCATTATCCTTCTAGCTTTGGCAAGTGGGACAGCCTGTATCCTGGTTGCGATCATGAGAATATATGAGAACAGACGAAAGTAAGGGTGAATAGTTTTCGATTTTAGGTCTTTACGATGTTAAATTCCCCTAGGGCAAGTATGTTTTTCATGCTTGCTTTTTAAATTTTTTACAATTCAAGATGTTTTGATGACCATTCGTGATTTGAGTGATCCAAGGTCAAAATAAGTGCTATACTAATAGTGTAAAGGTTCTAGCTCAATAAACATTTAGGAGGAAATCTTATGAAGAAAAAATACTTGTCATTTTCATCTTGTATCTAATCATGTCCATCTTTCTATATCCGCTTAGGGAGAGTGCTTGGTATCAGCTATTTTATACCATAGCCTATGTGATTGCAGTTATGATCTATTTTGCTATTATTAAAAAGAAAGGAGCAAAGAAATGAAAACTTTTCTTGCTAAAAAACGGAACATCTTTCTTGCGAGACTGTTCCTAGGTCAGTTGCCCTTGCTTATCTCTACTTATCTATTTCTATCTCGTCAGTTTTTAAATTTTTCCTTAGTTTTCCAATTTCTTTTAGTGGTTATTAACTTGGCTTCTATTTTAGTCACTGTTTATCTCACTAGGGAAATGAGGATAAGAGAGTTTGAAGATGATGATTTGGTTAGTCCTAGAACCAATCAACTCATGTTCATCGGCTTGACAGGCTTTATGTCTATTATCTGTTTGTATAGAGGTATCACAGCAGGAGAATCTTACCAACAACTAATTGCTTATATTGGCTCTATTCTCTGCTTGCTTATCATGCTTCTGCTCATGTGGGGCTTGAAGTATTATAAAAAGTAGTTTGTCTTCCTCTTCTGACAGAATCTTTTATTAGAAGGCTCTATTAAAAAGTTCGTGAAATAAATGAATGGAGGTATTTAATATGAAATACAGATTATTTCTTGTTATTTTCTTGAGTAGTATTTTGAATCTTCTTTTAGGGACATTTTTACAAATTTCTAATGTATCGATTGGGTGGATTGTTCTCTACAGTGGATTATTTGAAGCAGGCGTTTTCCTTCTTGCTAATAAAGGGGTGGCGGTAAAAATCAAGGAAGTAGACATTCGAAACCGCTTTAAATTTATTTTTGGAAAAACCTTATGGTTTTAAATTCTTTTGCTCATCTTTTTGATGGTCAAACTTTATCTTGGTTTGGATGCGAGGTTGATTTTATTCTATGGACATATTTTTATTGTCTTTAATGCCTTAATGTATCTATTATCTAGTAGTCAGGTTAGCCTTAAAAAGAACAAGCTGTCTTCTTAATCTTGCAGTAGTAGAGCCTGACAGGAGG
>NZ_KQ970285.1:375526-379041 GCF_001579035.1 Streptococcus mitis
ATCGGCTTGATGATTTGGATTTTGGTCAGGTCGGGTCATGCTTATCTCTTTCGTATCCCTAGAAAAAAGTGGTTGAGCTATTCTGTTCTGATGGTGTTAGCCGCTGTTGTACTTATCTGCTTTAACTATCTGACAGCTAAACACGTTCAGGGGACGAACGAAGGGTGGAATTTGTTTATAGCCTATAGTGAGACAAATTTTGCGGAGTTTGGTGTTTACCTAACCTTAATCGTACTAGGACCTCTGATGGAAGAATTGGTGTGTAGAGGACTGCTTCAACATGCCTTCTTTAAGAATTCGAGGTGGGGGCTGGATCTTCTCTTTCCGTCATTCTTATTTGCCTTGCCCCACTTTTCTAGCTTACCAAGTCTTGCAGATATTTTTGTCTATACGGCAGTGGGCTGTCTATTTGCCTGTCTAACACGTTATACGAAGAGTATCTATCCTTCTTATTCGATCCATATTGTTAATAATATCATCGCAAACTTACCATTTTTGCTCACTTTTCTACATAGGGTCTTGGGGTAAAAAAACCAAAGGCTTGCTTTTCAGCCATAGAGGAGGTCATCATGTATAAACGCTTATTTTTCCTAGATTCCAAAACCTTAGACTGGTTGACGCCCTATATTCTAGTCTTGGCTTCTGACACCATTGCTTTTAATGTTTTTGTGCTAACCTTTGTATCTGTTGTGGCCTTTTTATTTCCTAAACCCCATGCTATCTTTAATGGCTATCTTTTTAGGGGGTGGTTATGTGGTCGGATTTTGGTTACTCAAATGGTTTGTTTTGGAAAGGTTAGAGCTAAAGGATGACGCGTAGGAAGTCTGTTTGGTGAGGAGGATAGTTTTATGGAGTTTTTTGATAAATTTCATGCCTTGTGCTTTGGATTTTTAGTACTACTAATCGTCATTACAGTTCCTTATACGATTAACCACGGGGATTTTTTTCAAAATGAATCTGAATTGATTATTGTAAGTCTTCTAGTAACCTCGCTGAGTGTTGTTTATGCTAGACAGTTTGAAATGATTTCTTTTGGGATGTTAAGCAAGAAACAACTTTTGCTTTTCATTGCAATCTTTCTTCTAAGCGTTCTTGAGACGCTAGTTTATATTCATTTCTTCGCTGTTTCTTCTGGCGCAGGAGTTCAACACTTGGCGGAAGTCAGCAGAGGAATTTCCCTGTCTTTGATTTTGACTTCCTCAGTTTTTGGACCCATCCAGGAGGAACTCATTTTCAGAGGACTTCTTCAAGGTGCGGTTTTTGACAATTCTTGGTTAGGGATTGTGCTGACTTCCTCTCTCTTTTCTTTCATGCATGGACCTTCTAATGTCCCTTCGTTTATTTTTTATCTACTTGGGGGCTTATTACTGGGCTTTGCTTATAAAAAGAGCCAAAACTTATGGGTTTCTACTCTAGTCCACATGTTTTACAATGCTTGGCCACTCTTATATTATTTATAAAAATTATGAAAAGGTAAGTAGAAGATGGTGCTTGCCTTTTCTTTCTATAATGATACCCAAGCCAATCCAGAGGCTTTTCTTTGAGAATCGGGCGTGGAGCGGTTGACGAATAAGCCAAAAACTAGTAGAATAGTAAGGAAACTTTATACGGAGGAAAGAAATGGATTTGGGTGATAATGAGCTAACACTGACTCCCATACCTGGGAAAAGTGGCAAGGCTTATATGGGTAGCTATCCTGATGGGAAGCGCATCTTTGTAAAAATGAACACCTCTCCAATCCTACCTGGTCTAGCTAGAGAACAAATTGCTCCACAATTATTATGGAGTCGCCGTTTGGCAGATGGGCGTGATATGTGTGCTCAAGAATGGTTGACTGGCAAGATATTGACCCCCTATGATATGAATCGTAAACAAATCGTCAATATTTTAACCCGCCTTCATCGCTCACGTCCTTTGATGACACAGTTGAGTCGGTTGGGATATGCCATGGAAACACCTGTAGATTTACTACAGTCTTGGCAAGAAACGGTTCCAGACGCTTTGCGTAAAAATCATTTTATCAGTGAAGTGATGGCTGATTTACGTCAAACTATTCCAGGATTTAGAGAGGACTATGCGACCATTGTCCATGGAGATGTACGACATAGTAATTGGATTGAGACAGACAGTGGCTTGATTTATTTGGTAGATTGGGATTCGGTTCGCTTGACCGATCGCATGTTTGATGTGGCCCATATGCTCTGTCATTATATTCCAGAACATCAGTGGAAGGAATGGTTGACCTACTACGGTTACAAGTACAATCAAACAGTATTAAGTAAATTGTATTGGTATGGTCAATTGTCTTATTTGAGCCAGATTTCCAAGTATTATATGAACCAAGATTTAGAAAATGTCAATCGGGAGATTCATGGCTTGCGTCACTTCCGAGACAAGTATGGAAAGAGAAGATGAGAGTTAGAAATCGTAAAGGGGCGACAGAGTTACTAGAGGCAAATCCCCAGTATGTGGTCCTCAATCCCTTAGAAGCCAAGGGAAAATGGCGGGACTTGTTTGGCAATGACAATCCTATTCATGTGGAAGTTGGAAGTGGAAAGGGTGCCTTTGTTTCAGGTATGGCCAAGCAAAACCCTGGCATCAACTATATCGGGATTGATATTCAAAAGTCTGTTTTGAGCTACGCTTTGGACAAGGTGCTTGAAGTTGGAGTGCCTAACATCAAGCTCTTGTGGGTAGATGGTTCTGACTTAACTGACTACTTTGAAGACGGTGAGATTGATCGCTTGTATCTGAATTTTTCAGATCCTTGGCCTAAAAAGCGCCATGAAAAGCGTCGTTTGACCTACAAAACCTTCTTGGATACCTTCAAACGTATCTTGCCTGAAAATGGAGAAATTCATTTCAAGACAGATAACCGTGGCTTGTTTGAGTATAGCCTAGTGAGCTTTTCTCAGTATGGCATGACACTCAATGGTGTCTGGCTAGATTTGCATGCCAGTGATTTTGAAGGCAATGTCATGACAGAATACGAGCAAAAATTCTCCAACAAGGGGCAAGTTATCTATCGAGTTGAGGCAGAATTTTAAGAAATAGCCTAAAATCAGGCTGTATAAGTGCTTTTGCTTTACAGAAGTTGGCAAACGTGCTATACTAAGAGTAAGAATATGAGAAAGTGAGGCGGGGAAATATCTTCGCCTCTTGCTTATGAGGAGGTGGACGCAATCGCAACAATTGTAGAATTAGTCAGAGAAGTTGTAGAACCTGTCATCCAAGCGCCTTTTGAACTCGTGGATATCGAGTATGGAAAGATTGGCAGTGACATGATTCTCAGTATTTTTGTAGATAAACCTGAAGGAATTACCTTGAACGACACGGCAGACTTGACAGAAATGATCAGTCCTGTCCTAGACACCATCAAGCCAGATCCCTTCCCAGAACAATATTTCCTAGAAATCACCAGTCCAGGCTTGGAACGTCCTTTGAAAACCAAGGATGCCGTCGCTGGAGCGGTTGGGAAATACATCCATGTCGGGCTCTACCAAGCCATCGATAAG
>NZ_KQ970285.1:379331-384801 GCF_001579035.1 Streptococcus mitis
GCCATCGATAAGCAAAAGGTCTTTGAAGGAACCTTGCTGGCCTTTGAAGAGGATGAGTTGACTATGGAATATATGGACAAGACGCGTAAGAAAACTGTCCAAATTCCATACAGTTTAGTATCAAAAGCACGTTTAGCAGTAAAATTATAGAAAAAGAAAGGATAGCTTTTGAGAATTCAAAAGTGAAGAAAACATGAGTAAAGAAATGCTAGAGGCCTTCCGCATTTTGGAAGAAGACAAGGGAATCAAAAAAGAAGATATCATCGACGCAGTAGTAGAGTCGCTTCGTTCCGCTTATCGCAGACGCTATGGTCAATCAGACAGCGTAGCCATTGACTTTAACGAAAAAACAGGTGACTTTACCGTTTACACTGTCCGTGAAGTTGTTGATGAAGTATTTGATAGCCGTTTGGAAATCAGCTTAAAAGATGCTCTTGCCATCAATTCAGCCTATGAACTTGGTGATAAAATTAAGTTTGAAGAAGCACCTGCTGAGTTTGGTCGTGTAGCAGCCCAATCTGCCAAACAAACCATCATGGAAAAAATGCGCAAGCAAACACGTGCCATTACCTACAATACTTATAAAGAACATGAACAAGAAATCATGTCTGGTACAGTAGAACGCTTTGACAACCGCTTCATCTATGTCAACCTTGGCAGTATCGAAGCCCAATTGTCAAAACAAGACCAAATCCCTGGAGAAGTTTTTGCTTCTCATGATCGTATCGAAGTCTATGTCTACAAGGTTGAAGACAACCCTCGCGGAGTGAACGTCTTTGTCAGCCGTAGTCATCCAGAAATGATTAAACGATTGATGGAGCAAGAAATTCCAGAAGTTTATGATGGAACTGTTGAAATCATGAGCGTGGCTCGTGAAGCTGGTGACCGTACTAAGGTTGCTGTTCGCAGTCATAATCCCAACGTGGACGCTATCGGTACAATCGTTGGACGTGGTGGAGCTAATATCAAGAAGATTACCAGCAAATTCCACCCAGCTCGCTACGATGCTAAAAACGATCGTATGGTGCCAATCGAGGAAAATATCGATGTCATCGAGTGGGTAGCAGATCCAGCTGAATTTATCTACAATGCCATCGCTCCTGCTGAGGTTGACCAAGTTATCTTTGATGAAAACGACAGCAAACGTGCCTTGGTGGTTGTTCCTGATAACAAGCTTTCTCTTGCTATCGGTCGTCGTGGGCAAAACGTTCGCTTGGCAGCTCACTTGACTGGTTACCGTATCGACATTAAGTCTGCTAGCGAATTTGAAGCCATGGAAGAAGCTGGTTCGGTAGATTTGGAAGCAGAAAACGATACTGTCGAAGAATAAAAGCTGCTAGAGGAGGGAAAGATGAAAACGAGAAAAATCCCTTTGCGCAAGTCTGTTGTATCTAACGAAGTGATTGATAAGCGAGATTTGCTCCGCATTGTCAAAAACAAGGAAGGACAAGTCTTTATCGATCCAACAGGTAAGGCCAATGGCCGTGGCGCTTATATCAAGCTAGACAATGCAGAAGCCATAGAGGCTAAAAAGAAGAAGGTCTTTAACCGTAGCTTTGACATGGAAGTAGAAGAAAGCTTTTATGACGAGTTGATCGCTTATGTGGATCACAAAGTAAAAAGAAGAGAGTTAGGACTTGAATAAGCAAAAGATAAGCAATCTCTTGGGACTTGCTCAGCGAGCAGGGCGGATCATATCGGGTGAAGAATTGGTGGTCAAGGCCATTCAAGACGGCAAGGCCAAGTTGGTCTTTCTAGCTCATGATGCTGGACCCAATCTGACCAAGAAGATTCAAGATAAAAGTCATTATTATCAAGTAGAAATTGTAACCGTGTTTTCAACACTGGAATTAAGCATAGCAGTCGGGAAATCAAGAAAGGTTTTGGCTGTGACAGATGCTGGATTTACAAAGAAAATGAGGTCTCTTATGGAATAGAAGAGGAGGACATGATTTGTCTAAGAAAAGATTGTACGAAATCGCAAAAGAACTTGGAAAAGAAAGTAAAGAAGTTGTAGCGCGTGCAAAAGAGTTGGGCTTGGATGTGAAAAGCCACTCATCAAGTGTGGAAGAAGCTGTCGCTGCAAAAATCGCTGCCAGCTTTAAGCCTGCAGCAGCTCCGAAAGTAGAAGCAAAACCTGCAGCACCAAAAGCAAGTGCAGAAAAGAAAGCCGAAAAATCTGAGCCAGCTAAACCAGCTGTAGCCAAGGAAGAGGCAAAAGCGCCAGAGCAAGTTGCTCCGAAGGCAGAAAAAGTAGCAGCTAAACCGCAAAGCCGTAATTTTAAGGCTGAACGTGAAGCTCGTGCCAAAGAGCAGGCAGAACGACGCAAGCAAAATAAGGGCAATAACCGTGACCAACAACAAAACGGAAACCGTCAGAAAAACGACGGTCGTAATGGTGGAAAACAAGGTCAAGGTAACCGCGACAATCGTCGCTTTAATGACCAAGCTAAGAAGCAGCAAGGTCAGCAAAATCGTGGAAATGAGCGCCGTCAACAAGAGGACAAACGTTCAAATCAAGCAGCTCCACGTATTGACTTTAAAGCCCGTGCAGCAGCCCTAAAAGCAGAGCAAAATGCAGAGTACGCACGTTCAAGCGAAGAACGCTTCAAACAATATCAGGCTGCTAAAGAAGCCTTGGCTCAAGCTAACAAACGCAAGGAACCAGAGGAAATCTTTGAAGAAGCGGCTAAGTTAGCTGAACAAGCGCAGCAAGCACAGCAAGTTCAAGCAGTGGTTGAAGTCGTCCCTGAGAAAAAAGAACCTGCAGTGGATACACGTCGTAAAAAACAAGCTCGACCAGACAAAAATCGTGACGATTATGATCACGAAGAAGATGGTCCTAGAAAACAACAAAAGAATCGAAGTAGTCAAAATCAAGTGAGAAATCAAAAGAATAGTAACTGGAATAACAACAAAAAGAACAAAAAAGGCAATAACAAGAACAACCGTAATCAGACTCCAAAACCTGTTACAGAGCGTAAATTCCATGAATTGCCAACAGAATTTGAGTATACAGATGGTATGACCGTTGCGGAAATCGCAAAACGTATCAAACGTGAACCAGCTGAAATCGTTAAGAAACTTTTCATGATGGGTGTCATGGCCACACAAAACCAATCCTTGGATGGGGAAACCATTGAACTCCTCATGGTAGATTATGGTATCGAAGCCAAACAAAAGGTTGAAGTGGATAATGCCGACATCGAACGTTTCTTTGTCGAAGATGGTTATCTCAATGAAGATGAATTGGTTGAGCGTCCACCAGTTGTAACTATCATGGGACACGTTGACCACGGTAAAACAACCCTCCTAGATACCCTTCGTAACTCTCGTGTTGCGACAGGTGAAGCGGGTGGCATCACTCAACATATCGGTGCCTACCAAATCGTGGAAAATGGCAAGAAGATTACCTTCCTTGATACACCAGGACACGCGGCCTTTACATCTATGCGTGCGCGTGGTGCTTCTGTTACCGATATTACTATCCTGGTCGTAGCGGCAGATGACGGGGTTATGCCTCAGACAATTGAAGCTATCAACCACTCAAAAGCAGCAAACGTTCCAATCATCGTAGCCATCAACAAGATTGATAAACCAGGTGCCAACCCAGAACGCGTTATCGGTGAATTGGCAGAGCATGGTGTCATGTCAACTGCTTGGGGTGGAGATTCTGAATTTGTTGAAATCTCAGCTAAATTCAACCAAAATATCGAAGAATTGTTGGAAACAGTCCTTCTTGTAGCTGAAATCCAAGAACTCAAGGCAGACCCAACAGTGCGTGCGATCGGTACAGTTATCGAAGCGCGCTTGGATAAAGGAAAAGGTGCGGTCGCAACCCTTCTTGTTCAACAAGGTACCTTGAATGTCCAAGATCCAATCGTTGTCGGAAATACCTTCGGTCGTGTCCGTGCTATGACTAACGACCTTGGTCGTCGTGTTAAGGTTGCTGGACCATCAACACCAGTTTCAATTACAGGTTTGAATGAAGCACCGATGGCGGGTGACCACTTTGCCGTTTACGAAGATGAAAAATCTGCGCGTGCGGCAGGTGAAGAGCGTGCCAAACGTGCCCTCATGAAACAACGTCAAGCTACCCAACGTGTCAGCCTTGAAAACCTCTTTGATACGCTTAAAGCTGGTGAACTCAAGTCAGTTAACGTGATCATCAAGGCCGACGTACAAGGTTCAGTTGAAGCCCTGTCTGCCTCACTTCAAAAGATCGACGTGGAAGGTGTTAAAGTTACCATCGTTCACTCTGCGGTAGGTGCTATCAACGAATCAGACGTGACCCTTGCCGAAGCTTCAAATGCCTTTATCGTTGGTTTCAACGTACGCCCTACACCACAAGCTCGTCAACAAGCAGAAGCTGACGATGTTGAAATCCGTCTTCACAGCATTATCTACAAGGTTATCGAAGAGATGGAAGAAGCCATGAAAGGGATGCTTGATCCAGAATTCGAAGAAAAAGTTATCGGTGAAGCAGTTATTCGTGAAACCTTCAAGGTGTCTAAAGTGGGAACTATCGGTGGATTCATGGTTATCAACGGTAAGGTTACCCGTGACTCTAAAGTCCGTGTTATCCGTGACGGTGTTGTTATCTATGATGGCGAACTTGCTAGCTTGAAACACTACAAAGACGACGTCAAAGAAGTTACAAACGGCCGTGAAGGTGGATTGATGATCGATGGCTACAATGATATCAAGATGGATGATGTGATTGAGGCTTATGTCATGGAAGAGATTAAAAGATAAGATTTTTGCTCCTTTCTTAGGTGGTGAGGGACGCAAGCAAACCGATGGTTTCATTGCTTATTTTTGAGCCTAGAGTCTCAAAAATCCACTGTGATGGGACTGATCAATCAGTTCCATCACTTTCACCACGGCGAAAGAAGCAGATGATTTCAAATTGAACTTCGTTCCAATTTGAAATGAAAATCAATAAGTTTAAAAATAGCTAGGTCTGCTGGCCTAGCTTTTGGTTCAAAGTAGAGAAAGGAATATCATGGCAAATCATTTCCGTACGGACCGTGTGGGCATGGAAATCAAGCGTGAAGTCAATGAGATTTTGCAAAAGAAAGTCCGTGATCCGCGTGTCCAAAGTGTGACCATCACAGATGTTCAGATGCTGGGTGACTTGTCTGTTGCCAAGGTTTACTACACCATTTTGAGTAATCTTGCTTCAGATAATCAAAAAGCCCAAATCGGGCTTGAAAAAGCAACTGGTACTATCAAACGTGAACTTGGTCGCAATTTGAAATTGTACAAAATCCCAGATTTGACCTTCGTCAAAGACGAATCCATCGAATATGGAAACAAGATTGACGAAATGCTACGCAATCTGGATAAGAACTAAGAAGAGGGGCAACCCTCTTTTTTGGTGGGTGAAAATAGGTGGAATTTGAAATGGAAAAATATTCTTTTAAAAAAGGGATTCTGTATTTTTAAATGTTAGCTAATCAGAAAATAC
>NZ_KQ970285.1:384821-387251 GCF_001579035.1 Streptococcus mitis
TTTTTAGCAAATATGATATGATGATTTCATAAATAAAAGGAGATTCTATCAATGAATAATGTAAAAAAAGTTTGTCGTTTAGCTTTGCTATGTCTTTCCGTCTCTACTCTAGTTGCTTGTAGTTCTCTTTCTGAAAAAACAAGTAGCTCTTCTAGTGAGAATCAAACAGAAGCTTCATCTAGTAGTTCTGAAAAGAAAGGATTGTTTGCTAAAGCAAAAGAAAAACTCAGTTCAAGCGATTTTAACCCACAAGATGTTAGCGATGCGACAATTGAGTCTATAAAAACCTATGAAGATTACTTGATTATGAATGAGAAAATAATCGATAATTACTATACAGAAGCAGACGAAGCCTTTAAAGGAACTGTTTTAGAAGATAGCGCTGCTATCCAAGAACTAAAAGATAGCACTAAAAAAGAAATGGAAGATTTGAAAAAACAATATGGTCCACTAAAGAAAGCACCGATTCAAGGGAAAGAAGAAGTGATTAAGACTCTAAAAGATTATCGTGATAATCTACATGAACAAGTGGAGCAGTGGAAAGCTAGTCTTTAATAGGAAGAGTGGAGTTCAATATGGATTATCAATTATTGCCACATGAATACATGGTTATGAATAGTGACCATGTGAGTTTTGGGAAAAATGGTTTGTCTACAGATGAATTAATTTTAACGAATCTACACTTAATATATATCAAAAAAGGTTTATGGGGAGGAAAAAAAGACCAAGTTACCATTCCCATTAACCAGATTAAAATTTTTGAAGGGAAACCTCAAGTTTCAGTAACCAAAACCAATGGTGTGAAACGGTTGGAAATTTATTATAATGGCGGACAAGCTATCTTTTCTTTTAATAATACTAAGGATACTGACAAGTGGGCTAGAAACATTATTAAATTGATTTCAGGTGATACAAGTAATTTTGAAACCTTGGGAGATAGTAGCTTGTTTGGAGCAGATGTTTTGGCAGAAACATTTAAGGATACATTTGACACTTTTAAAGCAGGACTTGGGATTAAGGATGCAGAGCCAGAAAAGATTTCAACCAAGTGTAGCTTTTGTGGAGCACCTTTGTCAGGTCAAGTGAAGCAAACAGTAAGATGTGCCTATTGTGATATGGAGTAGAGTTTATAAGGGGGCAATTAAAGTGGGGTTGATAAAAGCAATTACAGATTCTATCGGTGGGACATTTGCAGATCAGTGGAAAGAAATTATCACAGTTCAAGCTTTTGATGAACATACAGCTGTAAGTCCCGGTATTGTTCAAGAAAGTAATAATGGTAGGGGTGTCAATACGAAGGGATCTGTCGGTGTTATTTCGAACGGATCCAAGATTTTTATTCCAGAAAATACTGCTGCCTTTATCTTTAGTCAGTCTGGTATCGAGGAAATTATTACAGAACCAGGTGGATATGAATACCAAAATGGTGAGAGCAGTGTTTTTAATGGTGATGGATTGAAAAAGTCACTGTTTGACAATGTTGTTAATCGTGTTGGATTCGGTGGTCAAAGTGATCAGCAAAAACAGATTTGTTTTGTTAATTTGAGAGAAATTCGTGATATTAAATTTGGGACTCGCGGTCCAGTCATGTATAATGATTTGTTTTATGGGACAGATTTAGAAGTACGTGCTTTTGGAACATTTTCTATCCAAATTACAGATGCTAAGCAATTTATCAGAAATTTTCTTCCTGCCAATGTGACTTATTATACTTTCGACAGTGCTCAAGCTAGATCACAAATAGTGACAGAGTTTCTCCAATCTTTTATTGTTGCACTTAATTCTTTGTCAACAACTTATCGTATTTCACAATTACCCTCACAAGCTGCAGTTCTTGCAGAACAAGTATCAAATGATGGACAGTATGCAGGGACTTGGAAAGAACGTTTTGGATTTGAGATTGTAAAAGTTGCCATTGCTAATATTGAGTTCTCACCAGA
Organism: Streptococcus mitis; assembly: GCF_001579035.1. Taxonomy (GTDB): domain Bacteria; phylum Bacillota; class Bacilli; order Lactobacillales; family Streptococcaceae; genus Streptococcus; species Streptococcus mitis_J. The sequence continues at coordinate 386,762 of NZ_KQ970285.1, forward strand.
ATCCAAGGAATTGGTTAAACAATTTTCATCAAATAAGATGAATTTAAAAGCTTATGATGATGTATCGCAGAAATCTTCTAATATTGCAGCACAACAAAAAATTGCATCAGGAGTGGAGCAACATGGTCTAGGTGATAGTGCTGGAATGATATTTGGAATGAATATGGCTCAAAGTTTAGATGAAAAAGCCATGAAACCAAGTCTATCATTAGATGAGCAAATCGAAGCACTTACAAAACTAAAATCTCTTTTAGATGCAGGGATATTATCTCAGGAAGAATTTGATCGAAAGAAAAAAGAAATTATGGATTTATAAGATGAAGCTCGAAAGTTCATAGTTATACTCAATGAAAATCAAAAAGCAAACTAGGAAGCTAGCCGCAAGCTGTACTTGGGTACGGTAAGGCGACGCTGACGTGGTTTGAATTTGATTTTCGAAGAGTATTAGTGTGTATTCAAGGAACATTTTAGTTGAAACAATAATAGACTA
>NZ_KQ970285.1:387271-387896 GCF_001579035.1 Streptococcus mitis
GTTCACAGATAGAATATCATGTTGTAAAGGTAGGAGTTGAATATTCGAGCTGTCTCTACAAAGACTATTAAAAATCTTTAACAAATAAGTTGCTAAGGATTTTTTGAAAATTTTTGAGGGGGATTTGAAACATACTTTAAAAGAGTATGCTATCATAGAATATAACTTACAGAAGTAAAAGGAGTTTGTATATGGCTGAACAAGACTTGGCTATGCAAGTATTGCAACAAGTGGTAAAACTACCTGTTGTTAAGGTTGATCGTTCGAAATTTTTAGTGGATAAATTTTCCAAAGAATTGGATCCACAGGACATTCCTACCTTATTAGAACAAGGCCCAACGTCTCTCTTATCTCAAGAAATCTTAGATCGAGTGGCTAATGCCTGCATTAGGGATAATGTTTTATTGGCGAGTGGAACGTCTGTTTTGGCAGGATTACCAGGTGGACTTGCCATGGCAATCACCATACCAGCGGATGTAGCTCAATTTTATGCTTTTTCTTTAAAATTGGCTCAAGAACTAGGTTATATTTATGGATATGAGGATCTTTGGGCTTCACGCGATGAGTTGAGTGAAGATGCTCAAAATACCCTTTTGCTTTATCTAGGTGTCATGTTGGGGAAGTA
>NZ_KQ970285.1:388101-397514 GCF_001579035.1 Streptococcus mitis
GCTGCCTTACTACGTGCTGGTGGTATAACAATTGCCAAACAGGTAATGAAAACAGTGCCTAATAAAGCGTTAACAAAGACGCTTTGGTACCCTATTTTGAAAAAAGTCTTAAAAATATTTGGTGTGAATCTGACCAAGGGAGGGTTGGCCAAAGGAATGGGGAAATTCATACCTATCTTGGGTGGTATCATTTCAGGTGGTTTAACCTTTGCAACTATGAAACCAATGGGGGAAAGCTTGCAGAAAGAATTGTCCAAGCTAGTCAACTATAGTGAAGTTCAATATCAAGAAGATGTTGAAACGATCCGAAAAGAGGCTGAAATCATCGAAGGAGAGTGATATGGGACTCATAAAAATTCTAGCTAAAACTTACGGGAATTACTTTTTGACCGTGCAAGGTGTAAAAGTAATGAAAACGATAAAGAAAGATGACCACGCCGTTGTCGGTCTGGGAAAACTTTTTATTGCAGACAAGCTAATGGATACGGCTCGGTGGCTCATCAAGCCAGAGGAGAGAGAATGAAATTTTTCTGGGGACTTCTTGCTATTATTTTTATCAAACCGATTATTGGGATTGTGAAATTCCTGTGGATGATCATCTCTTTTGCAGTTCAATTATTGTTTTACAAGCTATTATTTAAAATATTGGATTGGCTCTTTAAACTTATTTAGATGGTAGTCCAAATCGCAGAGAACTAGCGGAAACTCTACTGCTAGTTTTTTAATCTCTTTCCATATGGTATAATATAAGCAGTAAAATCATTTTATACTCTTCGAAAATCTCTTCAAACCACGTCAGCTTCACCTTACCGTAGGTGTGGTTACTGACTTCGTCAGTTCTATCCACAACCTCAAAACACTGTTTTGAGCAACCTGCGGCTAGCTTCCTAGTTTGCTCTTTGATTTTCATTGAGTATTAGAACATACAATGGAGGTCGTCATGGACAATATCATCGATGTGTCAATTCCTGTTGCAGAAGTGGTGGACAAGCATCCAGAGGTCTTGGAAATTCTAGTGGAGCTGGGATTTAAACCCCTTGCCAATCCCTTGATGCGCAATACAGTTGGTCGTAAAGTATCACTCAAACAGGGTTCTAAGCTGGAAGGAACTCCTATGGACAAGATTGTCCGCACACTGGAAGCGAATGGCTACGAAGTGATTGGATTAGACTAATGGCAGATGAACGGATTCATGTCCTACGGGATATTTTGTTAGAATTGCATAATGGCGCCTCTCCTGAGTCGGTTCAGGAGCGTTTTGATGCGACCTTTACAGGTGTTTCAGCCATTGAGATTTCCCTCATGGAGCACGAACTGATGAACTCAGACTCAGGTGTCACCTTTGAAGATGTCATGGAACTCTGTGATGTCCATGCTAATCTTTTTAAAAATGCTGTTAGGGGTGTCGAAGTTGCAGATACCGAGCACCCAGGTCACCCCGTTCGGGTCTTTAAGGAAGAAAATCTGGCCCTCCGTGCGACCTTGATTCGCATTCGGAGATTGTTAGATACATATGAGTCTATGGAAGATGAAGAAATGCTTGCGGAGATGCGTAAGGGTTTGGTGCGTCAGATGGGACTTGTGGGGCAATTTGACATTCATTACCAACGTAAAGAAGAACTCTTCTTTCCTATCATGGAGCGCTATGGACACGATTCACCTCCCAAAGTTATGTGGGGAGTGGATGATCAGATCAGGGAACTCTTTCAAACAGCTTTAGCGACAGCCAAGTCATTGCCAGAAGTGTCGATTAGCAGTGTAAAAGAAGCTTTTGAAGCCTTTGCGACAGAGTTTGAAAGTATGGTTTTCAAGGAAGAGTCCATCCTTCTCATGATTCTCCTTGAGTCCTTTACTCAGGATGACTGGCTTCAGATTGCAGAGGAGAGCGACGCCTATGGCTATGCTATTATCCGTCCGTCTGAGAAATGGGTGCCAGAACGCCAGAGTTTCGTTGAGGAAAAGAGTGCAGAGGAGCCTGTGCTGCTAGATACAGCAGAAGGCCAAGTTCAGCAAGTTATCGATACGCCAGAAGGACAGTTTACCATTACCTTTACTCCTAAGGAAAAGGAAGCAGTGCTGGACCGTCATAGTCAACAGGCCTTTGGCAATGGCTATCTTTCAGTCAAGCAGGCTAATCTCATCCTCAATCACCTCCCTATGGAGATTACTTTTGTCAATAAAGAAGACATTTTCCAGTATTACAATGACAATACGCCAGCTGATGAGATGATTTTCAAACGGACCCCGTCCCAAGTCGGGCGCAATGTTGAACTCTGTCATCCACCTAAGTACTTGGACAAGGTCAAGACTATCATGAAGGGGCTTCGTGAGGGAAGCAAAGACAAGTATGAAATGTGGTTCAAGTCTGAGTCGCGAGGTAAGTTTGTTCATATCACCTATGCCGCAGTGCACGATGAAAACGGAGAATTCCAAGGTGTGCTGGAGTATGTTCAGGATATTCAACCCTACCGTGAGATTGATACGGACTATTTCCGTGGATTAGAATAAGGAGAAAAAATGAGTTACGAACAAGAATTTATGAAGGAATTTGAAGCCTGGGTCAATACCCAGATTATGATCAATGACATGGCGCACAAGGAAAGCCAAAAAGTCTACGAAGAAGACCAAGACGAGCGTGCCAAAGATGCCATGATTCGCTACGAAAGCCGCTTGGATGCCTATCAGTTCTTACTTGCTAAGTTTGAAAACTTCAAAGCAGGCAAGGGCTTCCATGATTTGCCAGAAGGCTTGTTTGGTGAGCGGAATTATTAAACGAGATAGATTCTTGATTTTTCACCAAAATCTTGATAGAATATTTATATTAAATCCTTGTCAGAGCAGGGGTTTTTATTTGAAAGGATTTTATTCATGTCAAAGAAACTCAATCGTAAAAAACAATTACGAAATAGCCTCCGTCGCGCAGGTGCCTTTTCAAGTACTGTGACTAAGGTTGTAGAAGAGACAAAGAAAGTCGTGAAACGTGCAGAGCAGACAGCGAGCGAAGCTGGTAAGGCTGTTTCTAAAAAAGTTGAACAAGCAGTAGAAGCTACCAAAGAGCAAGCTCAAAAAGTAGCCAATTCTGTAGAAGATTTTGCAGCAAACTTGGGTGGACTTCCACTTGACCGTGCTAAAACTTTCTACGATGAAGGAATCAAGTCTGCGTCAGATTTTAAAAACTGGACTGAAAAAGAACTCCTTGCCTTGAAAGGAATCGGCCCAGCTACCATCAAGAAATTGAAAGAAAATGGCATCAAGTTCAAGTAATTTTTCTTGTGCCTTGCATTTCCGTCAAAATCTTGCTACAATAGAGCCATTAGAGGTGTTTTGAATCCCACATTTTACAGAAAGTGGCGGAGCTGAGAAGTCCACAAATGTGTCAAAACTGGTTGCTAATGGATGAAAAATTGAAATAAAAGTGTCTTTTTGTTTTAAAGACGAGAGTTGCGGGCAACTGCCCGAAATTGGGTGGTACCGCGGATAAATACATTCGTCCCTGTCATGTAGATGGCAGGGCTTTTCTTTTGTATCTTGGTCAAAGGAGGTTGTCATGAAGCAATCTTTTAAAACAAGTAAACTCTACTATGGCTTTCCTATTTTCATTTTGAGATATCAGGATCAGAATTTTGGACACAATATTACGACCTGTAGCTCCTCTTATAGCTTGGGAGATTGGATTGTGGTTGGAGTCGTTGCGAGAGAGAATGTCGCAGATCAAATTAAACATTATCAAAAATTTACTGTGAATATCCCTGATGAAAATCTCATGCTCGAGATGGAGCAGGCTGGTTTTATCAGTCATCAGGAGAAATTGGAACGTTTTGGGAGTACATTATGAAATTTCTGAACGAACTGAGGCACCGATTTTAGAGGATTGTCCAGTCGTTTTGGATTGTCAGGTAGATAGGATTGTTGAGGAAGAGGGAATTTGTCATATTTTCGCTAAGATTGTTGAGCGACTTGTTGACCCAGAACTTTTGGATGAAAAGGGACATTTTAGAAATGAACTGTTTGCCCCAACATATTTCATGGGAGATGGATATCAGCGCGTCTATCGTTATCTGGATAAGCGTGTAGATACTAAGGGGAGCTTCATCAAAAAAGCGAGGAAGAAGGATGGCAAGAGCTGAGTTACCAGAACGGTTGGAAACAGAGCGTCTGGTCTTACGAGTCCGTACAGTGGCGGACGCTGAGGATATCTTTGATTATGCTAGTCGTCCAGAAGTTTCTTACCCAGCAGGTTTTCCACCTGTCAAGACCTTGGAAGATGAGATTTATTATCTGGAGCATATCCTTCCTGAGCGTAATCAAAAGGAAAATCTCCCAGCTGGCTATGGAATTGTCGTCAAAGGAACTGATAAAGTCATTGGCTCTGTTGACTTCAATCACCGACACGAAGATGATGTGTTGGAACTCGGCTACACCTTGCACCCAGACTATTGGGGTCGAGGCTATGTACCAGAAGCAGCGCTTGCCTTGATTGACTTAGCTTTTAAAGATTTGGGTCTCCACAAGATTGAACTGACTTGTTTTGGTTATAATGTCCAAAGTCAACGAGTCGCAGAAAAACTTGGATTTACCCTCGAAGCTCGTATCCGAGACCGCAAAGATGCCCAAGGGAATCGCTGTGATGATTTGAGATACGGCTTGCTGAGGAGTGAGTGGGAGAGTTTAAACTGTTAGTTGAACTGTTTGAGAAAATCGAACAGTTGAGATAAAGAAAAAGGAGTGAGAATGAATTATCTATTTATGGACGAAAAAGGTCCACAAAATTCTTTTAAAATAACACAGCCGTTTGATAAACAAAACAAATTATCTTATGCTAACGATAATATGCATTCATATATTGCTAATGTAATCCAAATTGATAAAGTAGTCTATGAAACAATTGAACAGGAGTTTAATCAGATTGTTGAAACTTATTTATCAAGTAGAAAACAACTCCAGCAATCATTAAAAAAGAAGAATAAAGAACTTAAAGGTTTAGATTTGTTGAAATCAAACTTTGAGTATGGAATTGCTTCTATGAAAAATAATGAAGTTCAGTTTTATTTATCTATCTTTAAGATGTTAAATAAATTCGAAGTTGATAATTTATTATTTATGATTAGTAAGATGTCAATTATTACCTCATCAAGACTAACTAACTTCTTTTATTTTTTAGATGAAGAGACAGAATTCTCACCGCTTATTGCTAAATATGTTTTAACCAAATATGCTGAAATTGAGGCTTCAAAAAAGGTTATTGAAGCTTTATTGAATAAAACATTGCCAACAAGACCTTTGTTGAAGCTAATAAAACAGGATTTGAATAGGATAATTAATGATAATAAAGACAATATGAGGATGGCTCGGCAATTAGATGCTTATCAACAACTCATTATTTCAATGGATAGGGTAATTAATGACCATAAAATTAAGTTATCTGAACCTGACGTAGAACTATCTTTCGATTGGAATAAAGTAAAGTGGGCATTTGATTTGTGGATGACTGAGCAAAGGTATCCTGATGAAAACATTGAATGGATCCTTTTCCTAGATGAAGGAATACCTAGTGACATATTTAGTAGTTTAAAGATTAATAAAATTGAAGAGTCTTGTAATTCTAGAGACTATGTCGGATTACAAATAACAGATATGATTGTTGTTTTGATTGGAAAATTGGTTTCACAAATGACTTCAGATACTAGGTATGATTTTAATAAACCTGATAAGAGGGTATTATTAAATGAGGAATATTTTAATTTAAATGAGCAACAATATAACTTAGTTACAGAGTTGAATAAATTTCTTTTAGATAAAAATACAAATTATCATTTTGTTAATGATGCTTACTTTGACGAATCTTTGTCAATTCAAGTTTATATTGGTTACATTGCGTCGTTTGATAATTTTGAGCAGTATAAGTCAGTCCATTTAAGTGACCATTTTGAGTGGTATTTCCAAAAATTTGCTGAGAAATCTGAAGAAAAATATTCTGAATTAATGAAAGATGAAGCAATGACAAGAGTTTGTTTTGGCAGTTTGAAAACAGGAATAGAAGAAGGTCTAGTTAGGCCGTTATAAAAAGATAGGAGAACACACATGTCTAAAGAACTTTCACCTAAATACAATCCAGCCGAGGTTGAGGCTGGTCGTTACCAAAAATGGCTTGATGCTGATGTTTTCAAGCCTTCAGGGGATCAAAAGGCTAAGCCTTATTCGATTGTTATTCCGCCACCAAACGTAACTGGGAAACTTCACCTTGGTCACGCTTGGGATACGACTTTGCAGGATATCATCATCCGTCAAAAACGCATGCAAGGTTTCGACACTCTTTGGCTTCCAGGAATGGACCACGCTGGTATTGCCACTCAAGCTAAGGTTGAGGAGCGCTTGCGTGGAGAAGGCATTTCCCGCTATGATCTTGGTCGTGAAAAATTCCTCGAGAAAGTCTGGGAATGGAAAGACGAATATGCCACTACTATCAAGGAACAATGGGGCAAGATGGGGCTCTCTGTAGACTACTCTCGTGAGCGTTTCACTCTTGACGAAGGTTTGTCAAAAGCTGTTCGTAAGGTCTTTGTGGACCTTTACAAGAAAGGTTGGATCTATCGTGGTGAGTTTATCATCAACTGGGACCCAGCTGCTCGCACAGCCCTTTCTGATATCGAGGTGATCCACAAGGACGTCGAAGGTGCCTTCTACCACATGAACTACATACTGGAAGACGGCTCACGCGCCCTTGAAGTTGCTACAACTCGTCCTGAGACTATGTTTGGGGATGTTGCGGTTGCGGTCAATCCAGAAGATCCACGCTACAAGGACTTGATTGGAAAAAACGTCATCCTTCCAATCGCTAATAAATTGATCCCAATCGTTGGTGATGAGCACGCAGATCCTGAATTTGGTACAGGTGTCGTAAAAATCACACCTGCCCACGATCCAAATGACTTCTTGGTTGGTCAACGCCATAACTTGCCACAAGTCAACGTCATGAACGATGACGGAACTATGAATGACTTGGCCTTTGAATTTGCAGGCATGGACCGTTTTGAAGCTCGTAAGGCAGTCGTTGCTAAGCTGGAAGAAATCGGTGCTCTCGTTAAAATCGAAAAACGTGTCCACAGTGTTGGTCACTCAGAACGTACAGGTGTTGTGGTCGAACCACGCTTGTCAACGCAATGGTTCGTCAAGATGGACCAATTGGCCAAAAATGCTATTGCCAACCAAGATACAGAAGACAAGGTAGAATTCTACCCACCTCGTTTCAACGATACCTTCCTCCAATGGATGGAAAATGTCCACGACTGGGTAATCTCTCGTCAACTCTGGTGGGGTCATCAAATCCCTGCTTGGTACAATGCTGATGGTGAAATGTATGTCGGCGAAGAAGCTCCAGAAGGTGACGGATGGACTCAGGACGAAGACGTCTTGGATACTTGGTTCAGTTCTGCCCTCTGGCCATTTTCAACCATGGGCTGGCCTGAAGTCGATTCAGAAGACTTTAAACGTTATTTCCCAACTTCAACCTTGGTAACAGGTTACGACATCATCTTCTTCTGGGTGTCTCGTATGATCTTCCAGTCATTGGAATTCACAGGCCGTCAACCATTCCAAAACGTGCTTATCCACGGTCTCATTCGTGACGAGCAAGGACGCAAGATGTCTAAGTCTCTCGGTAACGGGATTGACCCAATGGATGTCATCGAGAAATACGGTGCCGATGCCCTTCGATGGTTCCTTTCAAACGGTTCTGCACCAGGTCAAGACGTCCGCTTCTCTTACGAGAAAATGGATGCTTCATGGAACTTTATTAACAAAATCTGGAACATCTCTCGCTACATCCTCATGAACAATGAAGGCTTGACTCTTGAGCAAGCAACTGCCAATGTCGAAAAAGTGGTCAACAAGGAAGCTGGAAATGTTACAGACCGCTGGATTCTCCACAACCTCAATGAAACCATCGGAAAAGCAACTGCCAACTTTGACAAGTTTGAGTTTGGTGTAGCTGGACACATCCTCTACAACTTCATCTGGGACGAGTTTGCGGACTGGTATGTTGAGTTGACCAAGGAAGTCCTTTATAGCGACAACGAGGAAGAGAAAGTAATCACACGTTCTGTTCTCCTTTATACTTTGGACAAGATCCTTCGTCTCCTCCACCCAATCATGCCATTCGTGACAGAGGAAATCTTTGGACAAATCTCAGAAGGCTCTATCGTGACAGCAGAATACCCAACTGTCAACCCAGCCTTTGAAGATCTTGCGGCTCACACAGGTGTGGAAAGCCTCAAAGACTTAATCCGTGCTGTTCGTAATGCGCGTGCAGAAGTAAATGTAGCTCCAAGCAAGCCAATCACCATCCTTGTTAAGACAAGCGATAGCGACTTGGAAGCCTTCTTTAACAGTAATGTCAACTACATCAAACGCTTCACAAATCCAGAACACTTGGAAATCGCATCAACTATTCCTGCACCTGAACTGGCTATGTCAAGCGTCATCACAGGAGCAGAAATCTACTTGCCACTCGCAGATCTCCTCAACGTCGAAGAAGAGCTAGCTCGTCTCGACAAGGAACTCGCTAAATGGCAAAAAGAACTGGACATGGTCGGCAAGAAGCTCTCTAACGAACGCTTCGTAGCCAATGCCAAACCAGAAGTCGTCCAAAAAGAACGCGACAAACAAGCCGACTACCAAGCCAAATACGATGCGACCGTAGCACGTATTGATGAGATGAAGAAGTTGGTGAAATAGTGTATGAGTGATTTGATTGCTTTAACTGAACAAAAAAATGGAGCGAATATATGGATTCAATTAGGATTAAGAATTTAAGGAGCCTTGTGGATACTGGGGATATTGAAATTAAACCATTAAATATTATTTTAGGTTCCAATAGCTCAGGTAAAAGTAGCTTCCTACGTTTTTTCCCTTTATTAAAACAAACTATCAATAGAAAGATTCGTGGTGTTTTGTTTTGGAGTGGTTATGATCAAAATGATGTAGATTTTGGTGATTTTGAAACTGCGCTCAATAATCAAGAGGGACACGATAAAATGGAATTTTCATTTTCATTTAACATTACTAAAAGAGAACTATCACGATTCTCTCGTCCTTATAAATTCGAGATACAAAATTATTGGTCAAAAACACCTCAATCCTTGAAAACAACTATTTCTATTTGCTTAGAAAAAAATAATGCTGATGGATTAGAGACAATTTCAAGAGTAACTATTCCTATATTTGGTGAAGATATAACGATTAATGTTTCAAATAAGAAAATTAATATCGGTGATAGAAAATATAGATTACTTACTTCAGATAATGGATATTTATATAGATTAGATAGTATTTTTCATCTTAATAATCTACTTGATTCAGAAGAGATTATCAAGAAAGAATTAGGAACAATAATTGAAGAAATAAACAGTGATAAT
>NZ_KQ970285.1:397534-398349 GCF_001579035.1 Streptococcus mitis
GGAATATCATGATATTATTAAAAAAGATTTGATAAAGTTATCTAAAGTAAACCAAGATAATGAAGAGTATGAAATTTTAAAAGTTAAGGAATTAACAAAAAATGAGTTAATAATTTATAAAGATATGCTACTGATTAATTTTCTGGAGACTATTCTAAAGATTTCTGATAACTATATCACGTCCTATTTTAATAAATCTGTTTATATTGCTCCTATCAGAGCTACTGCTGAAAGATATTATAGGCTAAGAAATTTATCAATTGAAGAAGTAGATTCTAGTGGCAGGAATCTTGTTGATTTTTTATATAATCTTGATAATAGAAAGTTTCAACAATTTCAAGAATGGACAAATGAATTTTTAGGCTTTCAAGTAGAAAAAGATGGAATCGGTAACGATGAAATTAATAAAGGATATGTATCTATTTATATTAGAAAAAATGGAGATCAGAATCGATATAACCTATCTGATACTGGATTCGGTTATAGTCAAATCCTTCCTATTGTAACTCAACTTTGGTTTATTGCTTATAATGCACGGAAAAAATGGTATTTCTTGAAATCTCCTACCACAATTATTATTGAACAACCCGAACTTCATTTACATCCAAAACTACAAAGTAAGCTGATTTCAGCGATATGTAGTTTAGCTAATGATCAGTTCAGATTTATCATTGAGACTCATAGTGAGACGATTATTAACAAAATTGGAGATTTGATCTACAAGAAGAAAATAGGAAACGAAGATGTAAACATACAAATCTTTTCAAAGAAAAATGAGAAAATGGAAACAATTGTTGAGTCTTCTTCGTATGATG
>NZ_KQ970285.1:398970-403172 GCF_001579035.1 Streptococcus mitis
TCTTGAAAACTGGCCTATTGGATTCTTTGATGAGGGGAATTATCTCTAAAATGATATTTGAAATTCATAAAAGTTGTCTGCAATTATTAGCAGAGGAAGACCCAGACGTATGTTCTGTGTTAAATAGTTTAGCGACAAATAGAAGAAAAGAATTAAACGTAATTATTGCAGATCGTGATGTGCTAGATTACTTAAAAAGCTGTACACTTCTTGAGGCTAATGCTCGTAGGTTATTTAGTTATCTGAGAAGAAAAATCCATGAAACAAAAGAATTAAAAAAAGTTGTAAGCAGATACTATACAATTGTTGCTAATAATGGTATCGAATGTGATAATTGTCATATTATTACAGTATCAGATATTCTTAAAAAAGAGTTTTTATCGAAGACACAACTTATAGTTGAAGATTTAACCGATTTTAAATTTTATCACTATATTGGATTCTATTTTGCCTTTAAAAATAGAATTAATTATCACCTTTCGTTTGATATAGTCCCCGGGGGTGGACAAAATTCTGCTACTATACTGGATGGGTTAATTAAGCAAGAAAATAGATTATTACTCGGTATATTTGATGGCGAACCAAAAATATCCCGGGGATACAATAGGTGGAACGTTAAAAGCTGTACTAAAGATAATAGACTCAAAAGATAGAAAGTTTTTTGAATGTATTTCATTAGCTGAGCAGGGTGTCCACGAAGCTGAGAACTTAATTCCATTAAAACTCATTGAAGAAATATATGATAGTAGAGAAACTTATGCACAAAATACTATAAAGTTTTTAAGTAGATTGTATGAAGAAAGATTAAATTTGTATTTTTACTTTGATATGAAAGAGGGTATCTATCGAGGAAATAAAACATATACTGATAACTATGATGCTTGTTGGAAAGATTGTGTTGAATCATTTAAAGTAAGCGAAAATATAGAAAGCTTACATATTTCCAAAGTTATTATTAGTCAAGGTGGTTTATTGGAAAAAGTTATTGAATACCTTTCTAAGAAAAGTTTAGAGAATAGTGAAGATTTAAGTTCTGTATTTGAAAAATTTGTAATAAATACATTTATTGATTCAAAATGGACTGAGCTTGGAAAGGAAATTTTTACATGGGGTTGTGTTGGTGGAAGGATTCCATAATGTTGATTTTTATATAAACCATCATAATATTTAGTTATTTATTTTAGAAAGCAGGTAAGACATGACAAATTCTGTAAGTTCGAACCGCTCTGAGAAGTACAACATTGCAGCCTTCTTCTCAGGTGTTGGGGGAATTGAGTTGGGATTTGAACAGACCAACGAGTTCAGAGTGGTGTATGCCAATGAATTTGATAAGTATGCGCGTCAGACTTATCAATTAAACCATCCAGATACCTATTTAGATGGTCGTGATATTCACGATGTTCAGCCAGAGGACATTCCAGCTGAGCGCGTGGATGTGATTATGGGAGGTTTCCCTTGTCAGGCCTTTAGCATTGCGGGTTATCGCAAGGGATTTGATGATGATCGTGGCGATCTTTTCTTCGAATTGCTTCGCATGATTGAGGGATGCAAACCTCGCGCTATTTTCATCGAAAATGTCAAGAACATGGTAGGTCATGACCATGGTAATACTTTCAAGGTTATTCGTGAAGCTTTGACCGAGAACAACTACTTTATTAAGTGGAAGGTTCTCAACGGGAAAGACTACGGAAATATCCCTCAAAACCGTGAGCGGATCTACATCGTTGGTTTTGATACCAAGGAAGCTTATGACTTGTTTGAATTTCCAGAGGAAATCAAACTGACTACGACTCTTCAAGACGTCATTAACTTTGGTGACCAGCTTGATGAAGTCTACTACTATCGTGAAGGCAAGCAAAATTTCTACGACCAGTTGAAGTTTGAAGTGACCAGTCAAGATACGGTTTACCAGTGGCGCCGTCAATATGTCCGTGAAAATAAAAACGGTGTCGTCCCTACCCTAACAGCAAACATGGGAACAGGTGGACATAATGTTCCATTGATTTTAACGGACAGTGGGGATATTCGTAAGCTGACACCGAAAGAAACTTTTAATGTTCAAGGTTATCCTAAATCTTTTAAAATCCCAGAAGGGGTTTCTAACGGTCAGCTATACAAGCAGGCTGGAAACAGTGTGGTTGTACCCGTGATTAAACGTATCGCGGAAAATGTTGCCAAGGCTTTAAATGAAAGTCAAGGGCAATCTCAACTTGAACGCTCAGGAAAATTCGCCATTATCTACACCAAGATGAATGGACAATTTGAAGGGCAATCTTATGTCAAGGAATTTGTGGATAGCTATGACCAGGCTCTTGAAAAAATCCAATCTTATGATGATGGTCTAGCCCTTCTGTCTGGTGAAGATTATTTAAAATTGGTTAAAAAACGAGGAAATCTCGAATTTTACAGTATTAATTAACGAATATATAAGAGGGTTAGTGAAAAACTAATCTTCTTTTGATATACTGAAAATAGAAAAGAGGGTGCTTATGTGGGAACATCTAAAGTCTGAACAAAAAGACAAATACAAAACCTTAATTACCAACTTCGCTAGCTTGAGCCAAGCTTTCTCTCAAAAGGCTGAGTCCGAAGATGAGGGACAAACAGAGAATTATGTTGCTCCGATTGTTAATTCTAAATTTCAAGAGACTGTTTTCCAGAAGAGTTTTAATGCTGTTGGGGAAGATATTGCCAATACTTCCTATGATGCCTCTGTTGTTGTGGATGAAAATCATAAATACCTAGTGGGTATTAAGTCTTTTGGGATTAATTCTGGAGACCAAAAGATCGCTCAGTTTAAGAAGGACTCTCAAGATTGGACAGATTTGTTGGGTGATATCAAATTCCATGCAGATATCTCAGCAGATAAAGAAACGGCAGATAAGCAAAACTATCAACGCTATAAAGAGTTGGCACGAAAGATTGCGACCTTAAGAAATCAGAGAATCGAATCTTCTAAGGCACAAATCAAGGGATTTAGTTCGGACTCGGTCAATGTTGAAGCTGTTTATCACGTTCTAATGCCAACACCAAAGGGAGAAAATCCTAAGATTTTTGTCGGTGAAACATCTTATTTGCCAGTTGATATTGATAATCTGGTCATTGAAGGATCAACTACCAAAAACAATCCAACCAATTTTCGATTTACGGATGGGCAACACCACTACAAGTACACGGCAGCTGACAGTCAGCTCCACATGACTTTTAATAATAAAGACATTGTGGTAGATACTTGGGACGTTCATTATATTGAAGATCCTTTTTCTCTCTTTGAAAATCTTCATTTGCTGACAGCTGAAAAGGATAAAACCGATGTCTTAGAAACAGTGTCTTGGGTTATTACAGATAAACATGGAAATGTGGAAGAAAACTCTGGTTTCAATGCCTTTAATGGTGGTTCAAAATTAGCTAAGAAAGATCGTCTACCACGGATTTTAAAGATTCAGGATAAATTTAAGGATAGTTTTGCTCCAGAAGAACTAGCTTTTGTGACCTTCTCTTTAGAAGAAATCCTTTTGAAAAAGTGGACTAGCAAGGAAGAAAAAGTTCAGATGAAGACCATTCGTGAGAATCTGATAAACTTTGTTCACGAGACTGGTAATGAAAAACTCAGTAAAGAAATTGAACAACTGGTTTATCGTCCAGTTAGTGAAGTTTACATTCCTCTGCCAGACTCCAAGAACTTTCATGACGAAAGGCAAGACTTCTTTGGTCCTGGATTTGGGACTTTTGAACCTGGAACTAAAAAATTGGCTTTATCTAAAGAAGAAAGAACTTTTAAACTACGCTTTTTATCTTCTGGTGATGTTATTAACGCCTATATAAATCAAGAAGCTGGAAAGGCAATTCAGTCAACTGATAAGCAAGAAATCCTTGGGAATTGGATTTTACGTGGTGTTTTCCAGTTGAAAGAACGAGAAGTCTTGACGGGTCAACGACTCAATGAACTGGAAATCAACGGTATTCGTTTGACTAAGTTTAAAAATGGGGAAATCGGTATTGAATTTATTTGGATTGATACCGAAAATCCCCCAAGCGATGCCATCGGCTGGGTAGCAAAGAAATAAAAGTTTTCAAAGCTATTGTAACAAGTAAGGGATTTTATTTTCGTGTACAATTTCAGCTATTCTTGTTATAATCAGCCTATAGGAATCAAGGAGGTGACTCTTATGGCTGTTTTTGTGTCTTTGGATGGAATTGTG
>NZ_KQ970285.1:403737-404426 GCF_001579035.1 Streptococcus mitis
GTGTCTTTGGATGGAATTGTGGTAGAAGTACTTGATGTCTTTTCTTCTTTTAATGGGGATAGTGAGTTTTTCTTGTGTAAACGTCTTAAAGACAAGAGTCAGTTTGTGATGGAACGCTTTCGGTTCGAAGAGATGTTCCAACTTAAACGTAGTCACTTGACGACGCAAGAAAAATTACAATTGTTTACCTCCGTGTTTGCTGGCCGTTATGATGTTTATGCTAAGAGTTTTATCAATGAACAAGGGAAAATTCAGTATTTTCCTTCCTATAATTATGGTTGGAAGCAGTTATCACCTGAAAAACGGAGTTTCCAGACATTGACGGACTCCGTTTTGAAATCTCATTTTCGTGGGGAGACAGCTATCGGTATCTTTCCTATGCACTTAGATGATAGCTGTTATTTTTTGGTACTGGATTTGGATGAAGGAGATTGGAAAGAAGCCGGTTTAACTATTCGAAGAATAGCCAGGGAACGCCAGATGGAAGCCCATTTAGAGATTTCTCGTTCGGGTTACGGACTCCATATTTGGTTCTTCTTTGAGGAAGCGATTCCGAGTCGAGAGGCTCGCTTGTTTGGAAAGAAACTGTTAGAACTGGCAATGCAGGAAAGTATGCAACTGTCCTTTGATTCTTTTGATCGCATGTTTCCAAACCAGGATGTCCTTCCTAAGGGGTGGATTTGGAAGTT
>NZ_KQ970285.1:404464-411289 GCF_001579035.1 Streptococcus mitis
GGGGATTTGGAAATTTGATTGCCTTGCCTTTTCAAGGAGAAGCTTACCATCAAGGGCGAACGGTCTTTGTGGATGAACATTTTCAACCTTATGGAGACCAATGGAGGTATCTGCAAGTAATTCAGAAGATTTCAACTGCTAAAGTGGCACTGTTAATCCAAGAGGAGTTAGGCAAGCAAGAATTGGACAAGGAGTTGAAGGTCGTCTTATCCAATATGATCCAACTTGAAAAATCGTCTGTGACACCCAAGACACTGTTTTTCTTGAAAAATATGGCTTCATTTTCTAATCCCGAATTTTATTTAAAGCAGGCTATGCGACAGCCAACCTATCAAATTCCTGAGCGAATGTATTTATTTGGAGAATCCGAACATTATTTATGGCTGCCAAGAGGCTTGCTGTATCCATTGCAAGATAAATTTAAGCAGGTAGTTGTGGAAGATAGGAGAAAAGTACAAAGGTCTATTAGAGCAGCATTTAAGGGAGAACTCACTTTTGAGCAAGACTTAGCCTTGTCAGATATGATTTCCAAAGAAAATGGTTTACTCCATGCGGAGACTGGTTTTGGGAAGACCGTTTTAGGTGCTGCTCTCATCTCTGAACGGAAGACAAAAACAATTATCCTAGTTCATAATAAGCAACTCTTAGACCAATGGCTGGATCGTTTAAACAATTTTTTGACTTTCGAAGAGGAAGAAGCTACCCGTTATACGGCATCAGGCCGTGAAAAGGTAATAGGCTATGTTGGGCAGTACGGTGGGACTAAGAAATGGCTGAGTAAACTGGTTGATGTTGTTATGATTCAATCTCTATTTAAGTTGGAAAATAGCCAAAGTCTTTTGGATAAGTATGAGATTATGATTGTGGATGAGTGTCATCATGTCTCTGCCTTGATGTTTGAAAAAGTTGTTGCTCAGTATAGAGGGAAGTATCTTTACGGTTTAACGGCTACGCCTGAACGTAAGAATGGTCATGAGCCTATTGTTTTTCAGAGAATTGGTGAGATACTCCATACTGCTGATAAGAGGGAAACGGATTTTAAACGGCAATTGCAAGTAAGATTCACTTCTTTTGGTCATTTGGAGATTGAAAAGACTAAGGCAAGTAATTTTATACAGCTTAGTGATTGGATTGCTACTGACTCAGTGAGGAATCAGTTGATTCTCAAGGATATTCTAGCCCAAGTGGCAGAAGGGCGGAATATCTTGGTTTTAGTCAATCGAATTCAACAGATAGATGTCTTTGAAAAGTTATTGAAAGAGAAAGAAGTTGATGATTTTTATATTATTAGTGGCAAAACCAAAGTCCGAGAGAGAACAAGTTTACTGGAGATATTAGAACAGTTAGATAAAGGGTTTGTTTTATTGTCTACTGGAAAATACATTGGCGAAGGTTTTGACTTACCTCAGTTGGACACGCTTATCTTGGCAGCACCCTTTTCTTGGAAAAATAATTTGATTCAGTATGCAGGTCGGATTCATAGAAACTACAAGGATAAGTCTTTGGTGCGGATTTTCGATTATGTGGATATTCATGTTCCTTATTTAGAAAAGATGTTTCAGAAACGACAAGTAGCTTATCGAAAGATGGATTATCGTGTCATCGAGGGTGAGGAGAAACAATTCGTTTATGTTGATAGTAGATATGAGAAGGTGTTGAGAGAGGACTTGGCAGGGGAAAGACAGGAATGTATGCTTATTTTACCTTATGTGCACCAGACAAAACTGATGAAATTTCTAAAAGAATTTAGGATTAGTCAAATTGAGATATGTATACCAGAGACGGTTGCAAATAAAGCATGGCTAGACCAGTTGAAGAGCCAGAAAATTAAAGTATCTTTTACTCAATCAAAAATAGTCACGCCTATTCTTTTGGTAAACAAGACCATTGTTTGGTATGGTGCAATGCCATTATTAGGGAAGGTAGATGAAATGACCATACTACGTTTGGAATCAGCTAGTATAGCTTCTGAACTAGTGGCAGGTTTACGATAGAGAAAACTTTTGAAAATTTCTATGTATGATTTTCATTTCTTTAGTGAGAGTGATGACATTTTCACATTCGAAGCACATCTAACAAGCAGAAGTGAGATAGGTCTTGCAAGAATGGTAAAAATCTGATAAACTATGTAGTAATTGAATAGAAATCCGCAAGACTAGTAACTCAAGGGAAGTATATCAGGGAGGAGAGCCGTGACTGCAAGCTCTCTATATGAAAGCTGGGTGAATTCACTTGCGCATGGATTTAGAAATGAAGGTCTGACTTGTCAGATAAAAACGGATGGTACCGCGTGTCAACGCTCCGAGTGGAGTTTTTGGCATGTGGTTTTCTTTTTATCTTATGAGAGACTGATGGAGGAAATATGTCAACTATTGAAGAACAATTAAAAGCGCTTCGTGAAGAAACGCTGGCTAGCTTGAAGCAGATTTCTGCTGAAAATGAAAAAGAGATGCAAGATTTGCGTGTCTCAGTCCTTGGGAAAAAGGGTTCACTTACTGAAATCCTCAAAGGGATGAAAGATGTCTCTGCTGAGATGCGACCAATCATTGGGAAACACGTCAATGAAGCTCGTGATGTCTTGACAGCTGCTTTTGAAGAAACAGCTAAGCTCTTGGAAGAAAAGAAAGTCGCTGCACAATTAGCTAGCGAGAGTATCGATGTGACGCTTCCAGGTCGTCCTGTTGCGACTGGTCACCGTCATGTCCTCACACAAACCAGTGAAGAAATCGAAGATATTTTCATCGGGATGGGTTACCAAGTCGTGGATGGTTTTGAAGTGGAGCAAGACTACTATAACTTTGAACGTATGAACCTTCCCAAAGACCACCCAGCCCGTGATATGCAGGATACTTTCTATATCACAGAAGAAATCTTGCTTCGTACTCATACATCTCCTGTGCAGGCGCGTGCCATGGATGCCCATGATTTCTCTAAAGGTCCTTTGAAAATGATCTCACCAGGGCGTGTCTTCCGTCGTGACACAGACGATGCAACCCACAGTCACCAATTCCACCAAATCGAAGGCTTGGTTGTTGGGAAAAATATCTCTATGGCTGACCTTCAAGGAACCCTTCAGTTGATTGTGCAAAAAATGTTCGGTGAAGAGCGTCAAATTCGTCTGCGTCCATCTTACTTCCCATTCACAGAGCCATCTGTTGAGGTGGATGTTTCTTGCTTCAAGTGTGGTGGAGAAGGCTGTAACGTATGTAAGAAAACAGGTTGGATCGAAATTATGGGTGCCGGTATGGTTCACCCACGTGTCCTTGAAATGAGTGGTATTGATGCGACTGTTTACTCTGGATTTGCCTTTGGTCTTGGACAAGAGCGTGTAGCTATGCTCCGTTACGGAATCAACGATATCCGTGGATTCTACCAAGGAGATGTCCGCTTCTCAGAACAGTTTAAATAATGATTAGAAAAGTAGAAATGGCAGATGTTGAGGTGTTGGCTAAAATTGCCAAACAAACCTTTCGTGAAACATTTGCGCATGATAATACAGAAGAGCAGTTACAGGAATACTTTGAAGAGGCTTATAGTCTGAAAACTTTGTTAACTGAGTTGGGAAATCCAGAATCCGAAACTTATTTCATTGTGCATGAAGAGGAGATAGCCGGTTTTCTCAAAGTTAACTGGGGAAGTGCTCAGACTGAGAGAGAATTAGAGAATGCTTTTGAAATTCAACGTCTCTATGTGCTACAAAAATTCCAAGGATTTGGACTAGGTAAGCAACTGTTTGAATTTGCTCTTGAACTTGCTACAAAAAATAGTTTTTCTTGGGCTTGGTTAGGTGTTTGGGAACATAATACAAAAGCTCAAGCGTTTTATAACCGATATGGTTTTGAAAAATTTAGCCAACATCATTTTATGGTTGGTCAAAAAGTAGATACAGATTGGTTACTGAGAAAGAAATTAAGGTAAGAAGATGATTCTTCTATTGAAATGATAGGAAAGGAAAAGAACTAGAGTGACAACTGTCATTCTGGAAAACTAAATTATGCTTGTATCTTATAAATGGTTAAAAGAATTGGTGGACATTGATGTTCCATCACAAGAGTTGGCTGAAAAAATGTCAACTACAGGGATCGAGGTAGAAGGTGTCGAATCACCTGCTGCCGGTCTCTCGAAAATTGTCGTCGGTGAGATCTTGTCTTGCGAAGATGTGCCAGAAACTCACCTTCATGTTTGTCAGGTTAACGTTGGCGAAGAAGAAGCCCGTCAAATCGTTTGTGGTGCCCCAAATGTGCGTGCTGGTATCAAGGTTATGGTGGCTCTTCCAGGAGCTCGCATCGCTGACAATTACAAGATCAAAAAAGGGAAAATCCGCGGTCTTGAGTCACTTGGGATGATCTGTTCGCTTGGCGAATTGGGGATTTCTGACTCAGTTGTGCCTAAGGAATTCGCAGATGGCATCCAAATCTTGCCAGAAAATACCGTTCCAGGTGAGGAAGTCTTCTCATATCTAGACTTGGATGATGAAATCATCGAACTTTCAATTACACCTAACCGTGCGGATGCCCTTTCTATGCGTGGGGTGGCTCACGAAGTGGCAGCTATCTATGACAAGGCAGTCAACTTTAAAGAATTTACTCTTTCAGAAACTGACCAAGCTGCAGCAGATGCTCTTTCTGTGGGTATTGAGACAGACAAGGCGCCTTACTATGCCGCTCGTATCTTGGACAATGTGACTATTGCACCAAGTCCACAATGGTTGCAAAACCTTCTCATGAACGAAGGAATCCGTCCCATCAATAACGTAGTGGACGTGACCAACTACATCCTCCTCTACTTTGGTCAACCAATGCACGCCTTTGACTTGGATACCTTTGAAGGAACTGACATTCGTGTGCGTGAAGCGCGTGCTGGTGAAAAATTAGTGACTTTAGATGGTGAAGAACGTGACTTGGAAACAAATGACTTAGTCATCACTGTCGCAGACAAGCCAGTAGCTCTTGCAGGTGTCATGGGTGGTCAAGCAACAGAAATCTCTGAAAAATCTAGTCGTGTAGTTCTTGAAGCTGCAGTCTTCAATGGCAAATCTATCCGTAAGACCAGTGGTCGCCTGAATCTTCGTTCTGAGTCATCTTCTCGCTTTGAAAAAGGCATTAATGTGGCAACTGTTAACGAAGCCCTTGATGCGGCGGCTAGCATGATTGCAGAACTTGCAGGTGCGACGGTGCGCAAAGGCATCGTTTCAGCGGGTGAGCTTGATACCTCTGATGTGGAAGTTTCTTCAACTCTTACTGATGTTAACCGTGTCCTTGGTACAGAACTTTCTTACGCGGATGTAGAAGACGTCTTCCGTCGTCTTGGCTTTGGCCTTTCTGGAAATGCAGACAGCTTTACAGTCAGCGTTCCACGTCGTCGCTGGGATATCACTATCGAGGCAGACCTCTTTGAAGAAATCGCTCGTATCTATGGTTATGACCGTTTGCCAACTAGTCTACCAAAAGACGATGGTACAGCAGGTGAATTGACTGCGACACAAAAACTTCGCCGTCAAGTTCGTACGATTGCTGAAGGAACAGGTTTGACAGAAATCATCACCTATGCTCTAACAACTCCTGAAAAAGCAGTTGAGTTTACGGCTCAACCAAGCAACCTTACTGAACTCATGTGGCCAATGACAGTGGACCGTTCTGTCCTCCGTCAAAATATGATTTCTGGTATCCTTGATACGGTGGCTTATAACGTAGCTCGTAAGAATAAAAACTTGGCCCTTTATGAGATTGGAAAAGTCTTTGAACAAACAGGTAATCCAAAAGAAGAACTTCCAAATGAAATCAACAGCTTTGCCCTTGCCTTGACAGGCTTGGTGGCTGAAAAAGATTTCCAAACAGCAGCAGTTCCAGTTGATTTCTTCTATGCTAAGGGAATCCTAGAAGCATTATTTGCTCGCTTGGGACTAGCAGTGACTTATACAGCTACGGCTGAAATTGCAAGCCTCCACCCAGGACGTACAGCTATGATTTCCTTCGGTGACCAAGTTCTTGGTTTCCTTGGTCAAGTACACCCAGTCACTGCTAAGGCCTACGATATTCCAGAAACGTATGTGGCTGAGCTCAACCTTTCAGCCATCGAAACTGCCCTTCAACCAGCTACTCCATTTGTAGAAATTACTAAATTCCCAGCAGTCAGCCGTGACGTGGCCCTTCTCCTCAAGGCAGAAGTGACTCATCAAGAAGTTGTAGATGCTATCCAATCTGCAGGCGTAAAACGTTTGACAGATATCAAACTCTTTGACGTCTTCTCAGGCGAGAAATTGGGACTTGGTATGAAGTCAATGGCTTATAGCTTGACTTTCCAAAATCCAGAAGACAGCTTAACTGACGAAGAAGTCGCACGCTACATGGAAAAAATCCAAGCATCACTTGAAGAAAAAGTCAATGCAGAAGTGCGTTAAAGTATCAATCCATCCTTCGGGGTGGATTTTTCTTTTCACATAACAATTCAGGATCAAAAACTGACAGTTGAGGAGCAGAGTGGATAAATTAAGTTTGCTACTGTATAATGGATTTATCACTAAACGTGCTCCAGGCCATATTTTACATAGCATTAGTCTTCTAAAAATGGACAGAAGTCATTGTAAAGGCTATCAAAAAGGAGTATAATGAGTGAAAGAAATTTCGGAGGTTAAAGATGCTCGAAGTAAGAAGTCTAGAGAAAAGTTTTGGATCCAAGCAAGTTTTGTTTGGTATTGACTTTCAAGCGCGACCAGGTCGTATTTTGGGACTAGTTGGGAAAAACGGTGCTGGGAAGACAACAATTTTCCACAGTATTTTGAAGTTTTTAGAATATCAAGGAGAAATCAGTCTGGATGGGCAGGAT
>NZ_KQ970285.1:411471-412577 GCF_001579035.1 Streptococcus mitis
CTACGCTCGGATTGGCTATCTGCCTGAGGAACGCAGTCTCATGCCTAAATTGACAGTCCTTGAACAAGTTCGTTACTTGGCGACTCTAAAAGGTATGGATGCCAAGGAGGTCAAGGAAAAACTCCCTCAATGGATGAAGAGGTTGGAAGTGAAAGGGAAGCTGACAGATAAAATCAAGAGTCTGTCAAAAGGAAATCAGCAGAAGATTCAGCTCATCATTACTCTGATTCATGAGCCAGACTTGATTATCCTGGATGAGCCTTTCAGTGGATTGGACCCAGTCAATACAGAATTGCTCAAGCAAGTCATTTTTCAAGAAAAAGAACGTGGGGCAACCATCATCTTTTCTGACCATGTCATGACCAACGTCGAGGAGCTTTGTGACGATATTCTCATGATCCGAGATGGCCGTGTGGTCTTGCATGGACCAGTTCAGGATGTCCGAAATCAATACGGGAAAACGCGTCTCTTTGTTTCAAGTGAACGAAGCAAGGAAGAATTGGAAAAACTTCCTCATGTTAAACAGGTGAGCTTGACCAAACAAGGCAGTTGGAAATTGATTTTGGAGGATGAGAGTGCTGGAAGGGAACTCTTCCCGATCTTGACTCAGGGGCAATATATCGCAACCTTTGACCAACAAGCGCCAACAATCGATGAAATCTTTAAACTAGAATCAGGGGTGGAAGTATGAGAAATATGTGGGTTGTAATCAAGGAAACCTATCTTCGACATGTCAAATCGTGGAGTTTCTTCTTTATGGTGATTTCGCCGTTCCTCTTTTTAGGAATCTCTGTAGGAATTGCCTATCTCCAAGGCTCTTCAATGGCTAAAAATGATAAAGTGGCAGTAGTGACAACAGTGCCATCTGTAGCAGAAGGACTGAAGAATGTAAATGGTGTTAACTTTGACTATAAAGACGAAGCAAGTGCCAAAGAAGCAATTAAAGATGAAAAATTAAAAGGCTATTTGACCATTGATCAAGAAGATAGTGTTCTAAAGGCAGTTTATCATGGCGAAACATCGCTTGAAAATGGAATTAAATTTGCAGTTACAGGTACACTCAATGAACTGCAAAATCAGCTTAATCGTTCAACGGCCTCCTTGTC
>NZ_KQ970285.1:412770-419614 GCF_001579035.1 Streptococcus mitis
CAACGGCCTCCTTGTCTCAAGAGCAGGAAAAACGCTTAGTGCAGACAATTCAATTCACAGAAAAGATTGATGAAGCCAAGGAAAATAAAAAGTTTATTCAAACAATGGCAGCAGGCGCCTTAGGATTCTTTCTTTATATGATCCTGATTACCTATGCGGGTGTAACGGCTCAGGAAGTTGCCAGTGAGAAAGGCACCAAAATTATGGAAGTCGTCTTTTCTAGCATAAGGGCTAGTCACTATTTCTATGCGCGGATGATGGCTCTGTTTCTAGTGATTTTAACGCATATCGGGATTTATGTTGTAGGTGGTTTGGCAGCCATTTTGCTCTTTAAAGATTTGCCATTCTTGGCTCAGTCTGGTATTTTGGATCACTTGGGAGATGCTATCTCACTGAATACCTTGCTCTTTATTTTGGTTAGTCTCTTTATGTACGTAGTCTTGGCAGCCTTTCTAGGTTCTATGGTTTCTCGTCCTGAGGACTCAGGGAAAGCCTTGTCGCCTTTGATGATTTTGATTATGGGTGGTTTTTTTGGAGTGACAGCTCTAGGTGCAGCTGGTGACAATCTCATCTTGAAGATTGGTTCTTATATTCCCTTTATTTCGACCTTCTTTATGCCATTTAGAACCATTAATGGCTATGCAGGGGGAGTAGAAGCATGGATTTCACTTGCTATTACAGTGATTTTTGCAGTGGTAGCAACAGGATTTATCGGACGCATGTATGCTAGCCTAGTCCTTCAAACGGATGATTTAGGGATTTGGAAAACCTTTAAACGTGCCTTATCTTATAAATAGAAGAGCCTCGCGAAAGCGAGGAATAAAAAGTTCGCTATTGACAATTATCCTATTTTTAGGTATCATATTGTTCGGGCACCTCTTTTAGAGGTCGGGGCTCCCTAGTTCTTAGGGAGCTATTTTTGTTTTTTCAAGAAGTTATCTTCTTGTATTTTGGTTGTGAATCTGGTGCAGTTGTTCCAGATTATTCTTATTAGTAAGGTCTTGTTTTCTATCTCCCCTCGTAGTTAACAAGACCTTGAGCATTTTAGAAAGAGGAATCTATGTCTACGAAATATATTTTTGTAACTGGTGGTGTGGTATCGTCTATTGGGAAAGGGATTGTCGCAGCAAGTCTGGGTCGTCTCTTGAAAAATCGTGGTCTCAAAGTAACCATTCAAAAATTTGACCCTTATATCAATATTGATCCGGGAACTATGAGTCCTTACCAGCACGGAGAAGTCTTTGTGACAGATGACGGAGCTGAGACAGATTTGGACTTGGGTCACTATGAACGTTTCATCGATATCAATCTCAACAAATATTCCAACGTGACAACTGGGAAAATTTACAGTGAAGTGCTTCGTAAGGAACGCCGTGGAGAATATCTTGGGGCAACCGTTCAGGTTATTCCTCATATCACAGATGCTTTGAAAGAAAAAATCAAGCGTGCCGCTCTAACGACTGACTCTGATGTCATTATCACAGAAGTTGGTGGAACAGTAGGAGATATCGAGTCCTTGCCATTCTTAGAGGCCCTTCGTCAGATGAAGGCAGATGTGGGGGCGGATAATGTTATGTATATCCATACAACCCTGCTTCCTTATCTCAAGGCTGCTGGTGAAATGAAAACCAAACCAACTCAACACTCTGTCAAAGAATTGCGTGGATTGGGAATCCAGCCAAATATGTTGGTTATTCGTACAGAAGAGCCAGCTGGTCAAGGAATTAAAAACAAACTAGCACAGTTCTGTGATGTGGCACCAGAAGCCGTTATCGAATCGTTGGATGTCGAACATCTTTACCAAATTCCACTGAACTTGCAGGCACAAGGGATGGACCAAATTGTTTGTGATCATTTGAAATTAGACGCACCAGTAGCGGATATGACAGAATGGTCAGCCATGGTGGACAAGGTCATGAACCTCAAGAAACAAGTTAAAATTTCCCTTGTCGGTAAGTATGTTGAGTTGCAAGATGCCTACATCTCTGTGGTTGAAGCCTTGAAACACTCTGGTTATGCCAACGATGCAGAAGTTAAAATCAATTGGGTCAATGCCAATGATGTGACAGCAGAGAATGTAGCAGAACTCTTGTCTGATGCGGACGGGATCATCGTGCCAGGTGGTTTTGGTCAACGTGGTACTGAAGGGAAAATCCAAGCTATTCGCTATGCGCGTGAAAATGATGTTCCAATGTTAGGTGTCTGCTTGGGAATGCAGTTAACTTGTATTGAATTTGCTCGTCACGTTTTAGGTCTTGAAGGTGCCAATTCTGCAGAGCTTGCACCAGAAACAAAATACCCTATCATTGATATCATGCGTGATCAGATTGATGTTGAGGATATGGGTGGAACCCTTCGCTTGGGACTTTATCCATCTAAGTTGAAACGTGGCTCTAAGGCAGCAGCTGCTTATCACAATCAAGAAGTGGTGCAACGCCGTCACCGTCACCGTTATGAGTTTAACAACGCCTTCCGTGAGCAGTTTGAGGCAGCAGGCTTTGTCTTCTCAGGTGTTTCTCCAGACAATCGTTTGGTAGAAATCGTGGAAATTCCAGAAAATAAATTCTTTGTAGCTTGTCAGTATCACCCTGAATTGTCAAGCCGTCCAAACCGTCCAGAAGAACTCTACACTGCCTTTATTACTGCAGCAGTTGAGAACAGTAATTAGCAAGACCAAAACCTTTGAGAACAATCTCAGAGGTTTTTTGCTTGCATATTTAGGATATGAGTTGCAAAATAAAAACATAGTGATATAATTAACATAACAACGACTAAGGAGGATCTATAATGAAAAAAATCACATTATTTGGTTTGTCTCTAGCTGGTCTAGCTTTACTGGCTTTTCCTCATTCAGGGCAGGCATTTGAGCTTAAAGAAGAATGGGTTGTTAAGTGTGGAGTACAGTATCAAGATGGCAAGATTTTTCGATTTAATAATGGTCATGAAGTGGATATTAAAGTCTTGGATTTGCCAAAAAATGAGAAAATCGAGTGGACGGTCAGTCTCGATGGTCAAGATCAGACTGTCAATTTTCTAGGTCAAGAAAAGGACAAGTCTATGATTGGCGTAGAGGGGCGTTACCTGAATTTCTACGTACCTTATGGCTATAGAGGAGATATCAAGGTAGAGGCCAAGAGCGGAAACGAAGTGAAGACCTGGTCAACGAAAGTTGTGGATGATATTCATAATGATAGTGGAAAGAGAGGCTTCTACCGTATTGAAGAATCAAATGATCAATACACCTACCTCGATGCTAAATGGGATTATCAAACCAAGACTTACACTGCTACCTTACCAGAGACTGTCAATGCTCAAAAAGTTTTTGCTTGGGCAAATTATGATAATGACGAGTTGAAACTAGAAAAACTAAAATCTATCAGTCATAAATATGATGGAGGAGCTTTCAAAGAACTTTATCCGATTGTAAAAGCAGAAAGTTGGCTAAAATCAAACCAAAACTGGTACTATCAAAAACAAGGTCAATTAGTACAGAATGCTTGGGTTAAAGACAAGGAAATTTGGTACTTTATGAATGATAAAGGAGTCATGTTCAATCAAACTTGGCTCTATCAAGGTGGCAACTGGTATGCCTTTAAATCATCAGGAGCTATGATTGCTGGTGACTGGCTTTATGACCAAGGCAAGTGGTACTATTTATCAGCTTCAGGAGCTATGAAAGCAAGCGCTTGGGTTTATGACAAGGGAGACTGGTATTATGTAAGTTCTTCTGGTGCCATGCTAGCGAATGATTGGGTCAAAGATAATGGCAAGTGGTATTATTTAGCTTCATCAGGCAAGATGCTTCGCAATACCTACACACCTGATGGTTACTACGTTGGCAACTCAGGCGCCTGGCAGTAAGAATAATACTCTTCGAAAATCTCTTCAAACCACGTCAGCTTCATCCACAACCTCAAAACACTGTTTTGAGCTGACTTCGTCAGTTCTATCTACAACCTCAAAGCAGTGCTTTGAGCAACCTGCGACTAGCTTCCTAGTTTGCTCTTTGATTTTCATTGAGTATAAGAAGTCCTTTTCCTTAAAGGAAGAGGCTTTTTACTTGCTTTTCTGCTACTTCTTCATTTGTCCTAAAGCCTTTTTTGTGTTAAAATGAATGGTATGAAAGCTAAAAAAATGTGGATGGCAGGTCTGGCCCTGCTTGGTATTGGGAGCCTTGCCCTTGCTACGAAAAAAGTTGCAGATGACCATAAGCTCATGAAAACTCAGGAAGAGTTGACAGCGATTGTGCGAGACCATTTTTCAGACATGGGGGAAATTGCGACTCTCTATGTTCAAGTTTATGAAAGTAGTCTAGAAAGGCTTGTCGGAGGGGTTGTTTTTGAGGATGGCCGTCATTATACCTTTGTCTATGAAAATGAAGACCTAGTCTATGAGGAGGAAGCCTTATGATACAACCAGCAAGTTTAGAAGAATTAGCATCTTTAGTGGAAAAAGAGGGCAAGAAGGTCTTTCTTTTTGTGGCAGACTGGTGTGGCGATTGTCGTTATATCTATCCTGCCTTACCAGAAATTGAGGAGACTAATCCAGAGTTCACCTTTGTTCGAGTGGACCGAGACCAGTACATGGATTTAGCCAAACTCTGGGATGTTTACGGGATTCCTAGCCTTGTCGTTCTAGAAAAGGATAAGGAAATCGGGCGTTTTGTCAATCGCGACCGTAAAAGCAAGGAACAAATTAACGACTTTTTAGCAGGACTGAAATAGGAGAAAAAGGAAACAATGATTTTTACATATAACAAAGAACATGTCGGTGATGTCCTTATGGTCATCGTGAAAAATAGCGGAGATGCCAAACTGGATGTGGAGCGCAAAGGCAAGGTAGCCCGTGTTTTTCTCAGAGAGAATGGAGAAACAGTAGCTTGGAATATTTTCGAGGTTTCAAGTTTGTTTGAAATTGCAGAGCGCGGTCAAGTCTTTTTGACAGATGAGCAAGTCGCTCGTTTGAACCAAGAATTACAAACGGAAGGTTTTACAGAAGAAATTGTCAATGACAAGGAACCTAAGTTTGTTGTTGGTGAGATTGTCGAGATGGTAGCCCATCCTGATAGTGACCATCTCAACATCTGCCAAGTTGCAGTCGCAAGTGACAAGACAGTGCAAATTGTTGCAGGGGCTCCCAATGCGCGTGTCGGGTTGAAAACCATTGTGGCTCTTCCTGGAGCTATGATGCCCAAAGGCAATCTTATTTTCCCAGGCGAACTTCGTGGTGAAAAGAGTTTTGGAATGATGTGCAGTCCTCGTGAATTGAATCTGCCAAATGCTCCGCAAAAACGTGGGGTGCTTGAATTATCAGAAGACCAAGTTGTCGGAACACCATTTGACCCAGCTAAACACTGGACTGCCTAAGAAGTTGTTAATATCTGATAGACCAGCTAGAAGGAAATAAGATGGCAAAAAATGTAGTGATTACAGGAGCGACATCAGGAATCGGTGAAGCGATTGCGCGTGCTTATCTGGAGCAGGGTGAGAATGTCGTTCTAACTGGACGACGGATAGACAGACTTGAAGCCTTAAAAATTGAGTTTGAAGGAACTTTTCCAAATCAAGTAGTTTGGACCTTTCCACTAGATGTCACGGATATGACTATGGTAAAGATTGTCTGCTCTGATATTATAGAAACGATAGGTCAGATTGATATCTTGGTCAATAACGCCGGACTGGCTCTAGGTTTAGCACCTTATCAGAACTATGAAGAGTTGGATATGCTGACCATGCTGGATACCAATGTCAAGGGCTTGATGGCAGTCACTCGCTGTTTCTTGCCAGCAATGGTAAAAGCTAATCAAGGATATATCATCAACATGGGGTCAACCGCAGGAATTTATGCCTATGCAGGTGCAGCAGTTTATTCAGCTACCAAGGCAGCAGTTAAGACCTTTTCAGATGGACTGCGAATTGATACCATTGCAACAGACATCAAGGTGACCACCATTCAGCCTGGAATTGTCGAAACAGATTTTTCGACGGTACGTTTTCACGGTGATAAAGAACGAGCTGCGTCCGTTTACCAAGGAATAGAAGCTTTGCAAGCTCAGGATATCGCAGACACAGTAGTCTATGTGACCAGTCAACCTCGTCGTGTGCAGATTACAGATATAACCATTATGGCCAATCAACAGGCGACAGGTTTCATGGTTCATAAAAAATAAAAAATTTTCTCGAAAAGTTACAAATTTCTGTAACTTTTTTGTATTTCCTACGAATAGATAAGTAGGAGGAAGAAAATATGTATAATAAAGTTATCTTAATCGGACGCTTGACGTCTACACCAGAATTGCACAAAACCAACAATGACAAGTCAGTAGCGCGAGCAACTATCGCAGTCAACCGTCGTTACAAAGATCAAAATGGCGAACGCGAAGCTGATTTTGTCAATATGGTCCTATGGGGCAGACTAGCAGAAACCTTGGCAAGCTACGCAACTAAGGGGAGTCTCATTTCAGTGGATGGAGAATTACGTACCCGTCGTTTTGAGAAAAATGGTCAAATGAATTATGTGACCGAAGTCCTCGTGACAGGGTTCCAACTCTTGGAAAGTCGTGCCCAACGTGCCATGCGAGAAAATAATGCAGGCCAAGATTTGGCAGATTTGGTTTTGGAAGAGGAGGAATTGCCATTTTAAACATTAAAAAGTCTGAGTTGGTCTCAGGCGTTTTATCTTGAGAAAGTCAGACTTTTTTCTTGACTATTTCTGACCAAGTGATACAATAGAACTATGAATTAGCACTCATCTATAAAGAGTGCTAATAATATGTAGTTCATCATGGAGGAAAACAGATGTTGAAACCATTAGGAGACCGTGAGGTCTTAAAAGTAGAAGAAAA
>NZ_KQ970285.1:419700-422898 GCF_001579035.1 Streptococcus mitis
ACTGTTGGAGGCTTTGTCCTTGCAGGTTCAGCCCAAGAAAAACTAAAACAGCCAAAGTTGTGGCTACTGGACAAGGTGTTCGTACCTTGAACGGTGACTTGGTTGCTCCAAGTGTTAAAGCTGGAGACCGTGTCCTGGTTGAAGCCCACGCAGGTCTTGATGTCAAAGATGGTGATGAAAAGTATATCATCGTAGGCGAAGCGAACATCTTGGCAATTATTGAAGAATAGAAGGAGAAAGTAAGTATGTCAAAAGAAATTAAATTTTCATCAGATGCCCGTTCAGCTATGGTCCGTGGTGTTGATATCCTTGCAGACACTGTTAAAGTAACCTTGGGGCCTAAAGGTCGCAATGTCGTTCTTGAAAAGTCATTCGGTTCACCCTTGATTACCAATGACGGTGTAACTATTGCCAAAGAAATCGAATTGGAAGACCATTTTGAAAATATGGGTGCCAAATTGGTATCAGAAGTAGCTTCAAAAACCAATGATATTGCAGGTGATGGGACTACAACTGCAACTGTTTTGACCCAAGCAATCGTCCGTGAAGGAATCAAAAACGTCACAGCAGGTGCCAATCCAATCGGTATTCGTCGTGGGATTGAAACAGCAGTTGCCGCAGCAGTTGAAGCTTTGAAAAACAACGCCATTCCTGTTGCCAACAAAGAAGCTATCGCTCAGGTTGCAGCCGTATCTTCTCGTTCTGAAAAAGTTGGTGAGTACATCTCTGAAGCCATGGAAAAAGTTGGCAAAGATGGAGTCATCACTATCGAAGAGTCACGTGGCATGGAAACAGAACTTGAAGTTGTGGAAGGAATGCAGTTCGACCGTGGTTATCTTTCACAGTACATGGTGACAGATAGCGAAAAAATGGTAGCTGATCTTGAAAATCCGTACATTTTGATTACAGACAAGAAAATTTCCAATATCCAAGAAATTTTGCCACTTCTCGAAAGTATTCTCCAAAGCAATCGTCCGCTCTTGATTATTGCGGATGATGTGGATGGCGAAGCTCTTCCAACCCTTGTTTTGAACAAGATTCGTGGAACCTTCAACGTAGTAGCAGTTAAGGCACCTGGTTTTGGTGACCGTCGCAAAGCCATGCTTGAAGACATTGCCATCTTGACAGGCGGAACAGTTATCACAGAAGACCTTGGTCTTGAGTTGAAAGATGCGACAATTGAAGCACTTGGTCAAGCAGTGAGAGTAACTGTTGATAAAGATAGCACTGTTATCGTGGAAGGTGCTGGAAATCCTGAAGCGATTTCTCACCGTGTTGCAGTTATCAAGTCTCAAATCGAAACCACAACTTCTGAATTTGACCGTGAAAAATTGCAAGAACGCTTGGCCAAATTGTCAGGTGGTGTAGCGGTTATTAAGGTCGGAGCCGCAACTGAAACTGAGTTGAAAGAAATGAAACTCCGCATTGAAGATGCCCTCAACGCTACTCGTGCAGCTGTTGAAGAAGGAATCGTTGCTGGTGGTGGAACAGCCCTTGTCAATGTCATTCCAGCTGTGGCTAATTTGGAATTGACAGGAGATGAAGCAACAGGACGCAATATTGTTCTCCGAGCTTTGGAAGAACCTGTTCGTCAAATCGCCCACAATGCAGGATTTGAAGGATCTATCGTTATCGATCGTTTGAAGAATGCTGAAGTTGGTACAGGCTTCAACGCAGCAACTGGCGAGTGGGTCAACATGATTGATCAAGGTATCATCGACCCAGTTAAAGTGAGCCGTTCAGCCCTTCAAAATGCAGCATCTGTAGCCAGCTTGATTTTGACAACAGAAGCAGTCGTAGCCAATAAACCAGAACCAGTGGCCCCAGCTCCAGCAATGGATCCAAGCATGATGGGCGGCATGATGTAAGCTTTCTGTAGATAGCAACTTATAAAAAACACAAAAGGAGGGAATGGCTATTCCTCCTTTTTTATGCTATTCACTTCTAAATTGATTTGAGCTCTCCTAACTTATATGATAAAATAAGACTAGAAAAAGGAGAAGAACATGATCGATGTAGAAGAAATTCTGAGCAAGATGAACCCCAATCAGAAGATTAATTATGACCGTGTCATGCAGAAGATGGTACAAGTATGGGAGAAAAATGAGCAACGTCCAACTATTCTCATGCACGTTTGCTGTGCCCCTTGCAGTACCTATACCCTAGAATATTTGACCAAGTATGCAGATGTGACCATCTATTTTGCCAATTCTAATATCCATCCCAAGGCAGAATACCATAAGCGTGCCTATGTTACCAAGAAATTTGTCAGTGATTTCAATGAGCGGACAGGAAATACGGTCCAGTACCTAGAAGCTCCCTACGAACCAAATGAATACCGAAAACTAGTTAGAGGACTAGAGGAGGAGCCTGAAGGTGGCGACCGTTGTAAGGTTTGCTTTGACTACCGCCTGGATAAAACAGCGCAAGTGGCTATGGATTTAGGTTTTGACTACTTCGGTTCGGCTTTAACCATCAGTCCTCATAAGAATTCTCAAACCATTAACAGCATCGGAATCGATGTGCAAAAAATTTACACAACACACTATCTTCCAAGTGATTTCAAGAAAAATCAAGGCTACAAACGTTCAGTAGAGATGTGTGAAGAGTATGACATCTACCGTCAATGTTATTGTGGATGCGTCTATGCAGCTCAAGCCCAGAATATTGATCTGGTTCAAGTTAAGAAGGACGCCACTGCGTTTCTACTGGATAAGGATGTTGAGAAAGACTATTCCCACATCAAATTTACAGTTACAAAATTAGATATATAAGGAGTTAGGTCGTTCCTACACACGTGATGCCTTCTATCAACTGTTGAAGCGCCATGGTTGGCGAAATATTACGCCACGTCCAGAACATCCTAAGAAAGCAGACGCTCAAACCATTGTCGCGTCTAAAAATAAAATCTCAATTCAAGAAGACAAGAAAACGCTTTAAAGATAGTAGACGTTTTCGTAAGGTTCGCTTGATGTACCAAGATGAGGCTGGTTTCGGTAGAATCAGTAAACTGGGATCTTGTTGGGCTCCAATGGGAGTACGTCCACATGTCCGTAGTCACTATATACGAGAATTTCGCTATTGTTATGGAGCTGTTGATGCCCATACAGGTGAATCATTTTTCTTAATAGCTGGTGGAGGTAATACTGAGTGGATGAACGCCTTTTTAGAAGAGCTTTCACAAGTTTATCCAGATGA
>NZ_KQ970285.1:422938-424102 GCF_001579035.1 Streptococcus mitis
AAGTGATAAAGTCCATCGTTAATCGGAGATGGACTAGAATGCTTTTTGAAAACGGTTTGATAAGTTAGCTTTGAGAAGTTACCGAAAAATATTTTTCATATCTATTGACTTTTAGGGGTGAAATTTGGTATTATAGTAGGCGGTATTGTTTACCCCATTTGAAAGGCCCCGGAACCTTCCAAATACTTTTCGATGGGAAGGAACACCCATCACCGTAAACAAAAATCGAACTATATATAGGAGAAATCATGAACAAAACAACATTTATGGCTAAACCAGGCCAAGTTGAACGTAAATGGTACGTAGTTGACGCAACTGATGTACCACTTGGACGTCTTTCTGCAGTAGTTGCTAGCGTACTTCGCGGAAAAAACAAACCAACATTTACACCACACACTGATACAGGTGACTTTGTGATTGTTATCAATGCTGAAAAAGTTAAATTGACTGGTAAAAAAGCAACTGATAAAATCTACTACACTCACTCAAACCACCCAGGTGGATTGAAACAAATCTCTGCAGGTGAACTTCGTTCTAAAAATGCAGTTCGTTTGATCGAGAAATCAGTTAAAGGTATGCTTCCACACAATACTCTTGGACGCGCTCAAGGTATGAAGTTGAAAGTATTTGTTGGAGCTGAGCACACTCACGCTGCACAACAACCAGAAGTTCTTGACATTTCAGGACTTATCTAAGGAAAGGAACAATAAAGTATGTCACAAGCACAATATGCAGGTACTGGACGTCGTAAAAACGCTGTTGCACGCGTTCGCCTTGTTCCAGGAACTGGTAAAATCACTGTTAACAAAAAAGATGTTGAAGAGTACATCCCACACGCTGACCTTCGTCTTGTCATCAACCAACCATTCGCAGTTACTTCAACTGCAGGTTCATACGACGTTTTCGTTAATGTTGTAGGTGGTGGATACGCTGGTCAATCAGGAGCTATCCGTCACGGTATCGCTCGTGCCCTTCTTCAAGTAGACCCAGACTTCCGCGATTCATTGAAACGCGCAGGACTTCTTACACGTGACTCACGTAAAGTTGAACGTAAGAAACCAGGTCTTAAGAAAGCTCGTAAAGCATCACAATTTAGTAAACGTTAATTCGAAAGAATTACTATATTTACAGAGAGCACCTTTCGGGGTGTTCTTTTTCTTACTT
>NZ_KQ970285.1:424210-431293 GCF_001579035.1 Streptococcus mitis
TTGGTGCAATTGACACAGTTGTTGCGACTTTAGTCGCTTACAAATGTGGCTGCAACATGACGAAGTCAGTTGCCTCAAAACGTTAATCAATACGATTATATCGACGTTTACCTACATTCAAGATATTTCTCTTGGATGTCCTTTTTAATGTAAAAATAGGTAACTTTCACCATTACTTAATTTTTCAATGAATTATAAATAGAATAAATTGATAGTATATCGCTGGTATAGAAATCTAATAATTAGGTAGTATATGTATTGAAAAGTTCTTTACTTTTTGGTGTGTTGTTATATTGATTTTGTTTTATAAAAAAAACATTTCGAATAGAGATATTTACGAAATGCTTTTTGTCGTTTTTAGCTTGATAAAAGTTATGTGTTATCAAGTGTTCTAAATATACTGTTGAAATTATTGTAAGTTGGTTCTCTTAAAAGTTTCGTTTGTGAATGATCGGAGCTGATAAAATCTAATAACTGATCATAAATATATTCCATTTGCTTGTTATCATTGTTTTTGATAGCGAACACAAAAATAAATTTAGCTTTCTTTCCATCCCAGTCAATTCCTTTAGGAGCAATGATTGGGAAAATGACATTCTGTTTAACACTATTGCCAATTGGGTGAGGAATTGCAATTGTGTCAGAAATTAGAGTTGAGGAAATATTTTCTCTAGCTAAAATATCATCTAAAAAATTATTTCTAACTTTTCCATTGGATAGAAGTTTATTATGTACAATATTTAGTAATTCAATTTTTGATAATTTAGTATTGATCGTTAAGAAATATTCCTCTGAAATTAGATTGCTATCTACCAATGAGTTATCTAAATTATGTAAGGCTAAATCGATTAATTGCATAGATGAATCAAGATTATCAATATTTATAAAAATATAATCTGATTTTTTGGAATCTTTAATTGGAACTGTAGTTATTTTTAAGTCAAAATACTTTATATTAGTTTGCTTTTCTAAACCAGATAGCGATAATTTTGTTATAGAAGAAAATCTATTTGGAAATCTTCTTTTTATTTTTGTTTCGATAATAGAACTGAAAGTTTTTCCACTACCACAGATTATTGCTAAAGTGTATTGTTTTGTACTAGTATCAGTATTACGTTCTATAGAATTAGCTAAATGAAGTGCTATATAAGAAATTTCATCCTCAGAAAAATGAATATCGAATTCAGTTACTATATTTTGACTACATTGTATTGCTAGTTCAAAAGCATATGGGAAATTTTTTTTAATTGTTTCTATAATGGGATTATTTCGATTGGCGTCTATAGTTTGTATTTTTAAAAATAATTTAATATGTTCTAAAAGATTTTTTTCAAGAATTTTATCATATAGCCAATCTGAGTCTGTTGAATTTGATAGGGTATGTTTGATAGAGTTCACAATGCTTTGAGCAATATTATCATTTTCATTTAATGAATGGTCATCAATGACACTAGGTTGATTTTCTGCAATACATAAATAAATATATCTAAGTTCGTTTTCTGAAATTTCAATTTCAAACGATGATTTAATATCATTTATAAAATTATTAATGATATTGAGCGAGCCAGGATTCAACTGAAATACTTGATCAAAGTTAGTAATAGTTTTTTTATATTTTATACGGCTAATGGTCAATAATAGAGTAGAGAATATATTTCTTCTAAAATAATCTGAATCAAATTCTATATAGTTTGTAATATGTTTATTAAATAGCTGTGAAAACAACTCATAATTTACATTAATGGACATATCTTTTTCTAGTTGTTTATTTTGCATGAGATAATCATCTAAATTTTCCTTAAAAATTAAATTGATAATCGCATTACGAATATCTTGTTCTTTGCCTTCAACAATGTATCCTAGATTACTTTTATTTTGTAACTTTAGATTGAATGGAGAGAATTTTGTTCTTAATGCCCTAAAGTCATTATATAGAGTGTTAACACTAATAAATAAGATTGATTGAAGATAATCTTGACTAATATAATGATCAGTTGTTAAAAATAATCTGACTAAATATGCTAGTCTAGATTCTGATGAAGTGAATAGAAATGTTCCAGAGTCCTTATCAGACCAAAATTTTTCAAAGAGTTCTCTATCATGGTAATCCAAGGTGTATCCCTTTTTCCTAAGTAGTATAATCTTGGCACCATTTTCTGTTATGTAATCATTTATTGTATTGATATCAGATCTAATAGTGCGGTCAGAAACATGACAGAAAGAACTAATTTCATTGATTGAAATTGCGTCATCTCTTTCAATTAAGAGATTTAAAATATTATCCAATCTCTGATAATCTAAAATTGTCATCCTATCCCTCCTATTATTGCTTCTACTATATAATATTGTATCACAATTAAATATTTTAGTATTTTTAGTTTTTTCCAAAATATAATTGAAATTTTTAAAATATTTGATGCACATTTTTCATTGATAAACTGGAAAAATGAGTTAGTGACAACGTTAAAAAATGGTGGTAATATTGATTTATAGAAATCAAGGAGGTCCAATAATGGAGTTCAAAAAGGACAATATCCTTCTAAATGTAGATGTAAAAAATAAAAATGAATTATTTGAATACATAGCAAAATATGCATTAAAAAAACAAATTATTGAAAATAAAGAGAAATTAGTACAAGCGTTCTTAGATAGGGAATTGGAGGTATCAACTGGATTACAAGAATCATTTGCAATACCACATGCTAAATCAGAGATAATTTCACAACCAACAGTATTTTTTCTAAAATTAAAATCTCCAATCGAATGGGAAACTTTTGATTATCAACCGGTTTCGAATGTATTTGCGTTATTAGTACCGAGTAGGTTTGAAGGGACTTTACATTTGGAAATGATTAGCAGGATAGCAACTTCGTTATTGGAAGATGATTTTATTAATTTGGTAAAAAATTCATCCAATGTGGATGAACTAAAAAATATTATTTCAAAAGCGATGGAAGGAGCGATTTGATATGAAAATTGTAGGAGTAACGTCTTGTCCAGCAGGATTAGCCCATACACCAATGGCAGCTAAAGCACTTGAGAAAGCTGGAGTAAAACTAGGATATGATGTTCGTATTGAGCAACAAGGATCATTAGGTCAAGTAAATAAGTTAACACAGACAGAAATTTCAGAAGCAGATTTTGTATTGTTAGCGACAGATCAAAAGATTGTTGATCAAAAACGGTTTGATGGAAAAAAACAAATTCGTGTAAATATAGCGACATGTATTAAAGCTCCAGAAGCTGTTCTTAGAAAATGTGCGGATGCAATTTTAAATAAAGGAGAATCAAAATGAATAAATTTTTAAATACAGCCAAGGGTCACTTAATGACTGGGATTAGCTATGCTCTACCTATGATTATTGGAGCTTCTTTAGTAGTAGCAATTCCTAAAATGATTGCACTAGCTATGGGAATTACAAGTTTGGATTCATTTGCGGAAACTGCAGGATTTGAACATTACTTATATCAAATTGAACAAGTTGGTTGGACTGGTATCGGGTTGATTAATACTATTCTTGCCGGTTTTATTGCTTACTCAATCGCTGATAAAGCAGCTCTAGGTGCAGGACTTATCGGAGGTGCAGTTGCTTCTAAAACTAATGCGGGATTTTTAGGTGCTATGATTGCCGGATTTATCGCAGGTTATGTTGTTGTTTGGTGTAAAAAACATGTAAAAGTTCCAGAAAAATATAACGGAATTTTACCTTTGATTGTATTTCCATTATTTGCTACTATGTCTGTAGCGCTTGTTATGGGGGTACTCCTTGCAGGACCTTTAGGTGCAATTAATACTGGTTTAGTAAGTTGGATAAAAGACATGATTGCTAATGATGTAAATAAAGTCGTACTAGCTTTAATCATGGGAGCTATGATTGGTTCTGATTTAGGAGGACCTATCAATAAAGCATCATGGATGGCTGGTAATGTATTATTAGCTGAAGGAATTTATTTACCAGCAATTATTGTTAACGTTGCTATTTGTGCAGTACCTATGGGTTATGCTTTAGCTTCCTTATTCCACAAAGATAAAATGAGCGAAGAATTGCTTGATGCCAGTCGAAATAATTACATTATGGGCTTCATTGGAATTACTGAAGGTGCGATTCCATTTACAATGGTTAATCCACTAAAACTTGTTCCAATCAACATGATTGGTGGTGCACTAGCTTCAGCAATTGGAATTGCACTAGGAATGTACGCTAAGATGCCTCCAGTTGGTGGAGTATATGGTTTCTTCACAGTCGGTAATGGCTGGGCATACTTAGTTGGTTTATTTGCTGGTGCAGCTTTCATTGGTGGAATTGCGCCAATGCTCGTAAACTTCAATGATACTTCTTCCACTGAAGAAATTAGTGTTGATGATATTGAAATTAGTTTTGAATAGGAAACTATTATTGGCATGTATCACTAGATATGTGCCTTTTGTAAAGAAGGTATAATATGAAAAAAACAGTTCACGTTGTTCCACACTCTCATTGGGATAGAGAATGGTATTTTACGACCAGTCGTTCAAAAATCTATTTGATGAACAATTTTAAAAATGTTCTTAGACTTTTAAAAGAGAATAATGGATATGATAGCTATACATTGGATGGTCAAGCATCCCTATTGGATGATTATTTGTCTTGGTGTCCAGAAGATAAAGATTTAATATCAGATTTAGTTCATGAAGGAAAACTTATAATTGGACCATGGTATACACAAACGGATCAAATGGTTATTTCTGGTGAAAGTATTGTACGTAATTTGTTGTATGGTATGAACATTTGTAAAAAATTTGGACCATATATGAATGTTGGATATGTTCCAGATTCGTTTGGTCAATCAGCAGCAATGCCACAGATATATAAAGAATTTGGAATAGATGATACATTATTTTGGCGTGGTGTAAGTGATGATGATGTAAAACAATCAGAGTTCAAATGGAAAGGTGAAGATGGAAGTATAGTTAATGCTTATCAAATACAATCAGGCTATTATATTGGCGGAGATATTCCAGAGGACATAGAGGATTAAAAGAATATCTACATAAGGACCCGTTTAAAAAAATTTTGGAGAGAAGTAGCACGGATCAAGTTGTTTTTCCGAATGGGTTTGATCAGGCTCCTGCTAGAGAAAACTTAGTTGAACTATTGAATCAAATGAGTGAACTATATAAAAATGAGTTCAATTTTAAAATTTCTAATTATGAAAAATATATTAAATCTATTAAAGAAAAACAGCCGATTCTAGAGGAAATTGCTGGAGAATTATTGAATGGAAAATTAATGAGAATCCATAAGTCTATCTCATCGTCCCGTTCAGATTTGAAGAAATTGAATACAGAAGTACAGAATTATTTGGTAAATATATTGGAACCGTTACTCACACTATCAAATACAATGGGCTTTGATTATCCGGTAGAGGTAGTTAAAGAAATCTGGAAACTGATGTTTGAGAACGCAGCTCATGATTCGATAGGTTCGTGTGTATCAGATACTACAAATGAAGATGTTTATCTACGTTATAAACAAGCACGAGACCTAGCAGAAAATTTAGCAGAGTTAAAAATGCGAGAAATAGTTATGCGTATTAATTGTGATAGCGATATAACTGCAACAGCATTTAATCTGTCTGGTCGTTCTAAAAATGGAGTTGTTGAGACAGATTTTTATGTGCCTCAATTAGATTTCTCAATTAAAGATAGTAGTGGCAATGAATATGAGTACACTATTACGAAATTTGAAGATCAAACTGATTACATTTTGGGACAAGGTAATGTGCTCGATTCTGCAAAGGATACATATAAGCCGGAAAAGGTTTATAAAGTACACATTGCCATTCACTTCGAAAATCTTCCAGCATTTGGTTATAAAAATTTTTATCTTGATTTAGAAGGGGATACCCATAAACATTCAGTTAAAAGTTATAAAACTCAAATAGAAAATGAATTCTATAAAATTAATGTTAACAAAAATAATACACTTGATATTTTAGATAAGGTAACGGGAAAAATATATAAAAATCAAGCTATTATTGAGGAAAATGGAGATGATGGTGATTCATTTAATTATTCTCCACCACGACAGGATTTAGTAGTACGTTCTTCAGAATTTAAACCCAAAATTATCGTGGAAGAATCGGAATTGATTAAGAGAATGGAGTTGCAATATGATTTTATAGTTCCAGGTAATCTTGACGATAGATCAATTGGATTGAGAAATAGTCAACTGCCAGTATCTTTATCTATAACTTTAAAAAAATCCTCTCCAATAATTGAATTTAAATTTAATGTTGATAATCGTTTTGTTGACAGTCATAGAATGTGCGTTGTGATTGATAGTGATATCGCTTCTAAATTTTCTAAAGCAGATCATCAGTTCGGATCAATTAAACGTCCTGTTGTTCGTAAAGAAATGGGACTTTGGGAAGCAGAAGCAGAAAAATGGAATGAGGTACCAATTTCAATTGAAACTTGTCAATCATTTGTTACGTTGGATAATGTTGAGCGTGGTGTTGCAGTTATACCCAAAGGAGTACGTGAATACGAAATTATTGGAGACGGATTTAACTCTATTAGATTAACTTTATTTAGAACTTATGGATTCATGGGAAAAGAAAATCTTCTGTATCGTCCAGGAAGAGCATCAGGAGAGACGGTTATAGCAACTCCAGATGCTCAGTGTCATAAAAATATGGAATTTGAATTTTCTGTAATTTATTATAAAGGAAATATGAATGATTACGGACTTTCCCAAGTAGTTAGTGATTATTTAAAAGAGATTCAAGTTTATCAGTATTCTGATTATCTTAATACTCGTCTTAGATTCACTCAGTTTGCTGTTGAAAGAAATTTACCCGAAAAATATTGTATTTTTGAGTTGGAAGGAGATGGCATTTTAAGTCTTGTAAAAAAAGCAGAGGAAAGTAATGGTTATATATTAAGATTCTATAATGGTGATTATAAGATAGAAAATAATTTAAAGTTAAACTTTAAAAAAATCCCCAAAATTATAGAAATTGTAAATTTAAAAGAAGAAACTAAAGAGATATATACGGAATCATCATCTATTGTACTTCCTACTATGAATCACAATAAAA
>NZ_KQ970285.1:431803-439873 GCF_001579035.1 Streptococcus mitis
AAACGTATTGAAATAGAATGTGAACAAATTGATTAGGGAATTTAAAGAAATTTCTAACAATGCTTTAGAAGTTGTGCTGTACTATTATAGATTCAAAAAAACTACAAATAAAAGTTTCGTAAATATTATTAGATTAATAATTCTTGGCATCCAAGAGAAATCTCGTGGGTGTCTTTTTTGATACCAAAGTGTATAGCTTCCGCCATTACTTTTTAAGATTACGATAGGCAATCTCTCCAACAGCCATTGGAATGACATTTGAAGTATTGACATAAGTCTTTGTTGTAATCGTGTCACTATGTGTTAGAGCCTCAGATATAGCTTCAATAGATGTTCCAGCCTGTTTTGCTAATGTTGCCCCTGTATGTCGCAGTTTATGAGGTGTAGCATGCTTAAGTTCTGGATGACGACGTTTGACAGATTTCATTTTATTATTGAGATAGTCAGAGTGTAGTGGGCTGTTAACATTACCCTTCATATCGATATAAGTAAAGACATACTGTTCATCAGATTGGATAATTCCAAATTTTGCTAATTCCTTTTTTTGTTGCTCTTTCCAAGAGGTAAGGAGCTGAAGTAATACTCAATGAAAATCACAAAGCAAATTAGGAAGCTAGCCACAAGCTGTACTTGAGTACGGTAAGGCGACGTTGACGTGGTTTGAAGAGATTTTCGAATAGTATAAGTCATTAGAATTAGAGAAAATAGGCTAGCAAAAACCTGTTTCAGGAGAAAATGAAGGAAATATTTCCATAAACAAACGCATACTATCAAGTTTCTTCAACACCTGATACTATGCGTTTTTAGGATTTTAAAGAGTTATTGCCCAACCTCATCTAGTTAGCTGTATGATTTCTATTTTTCTAGTAACCAATCTATGATATTTTTCTTCTCAATTCCATTGTAATTGGCTGTTGGCTGAATCGTATCCATTGTTAATAGATATTTGGGGGAATTGATCTTTAATGGCTTCTAGTGGTCTAAGTTCTCTGTCTAGTGTTTCTGGAGCAAGTGTTGTTTCACTGACTTGATAATAAGCGTAGTGGCCAAAATCAGTTACAACAACAAAATCAACCTCATATTTATCTAAATTACCAACATATACTTGTGAATATCTACGTCTCAATTCCAAATACACCATATTTTCCAAGATATGCCCAATGTCTTCTTTGTGGTCTGGCAATAAGAGGTGTCGTAAACCTAAATCAACGGGATAATATTTTTCTAAGCGTTGCAATAATGCTTTACCTTTTACATCAAAACGTGGAACGGA
The DNA here is from genome assembly GCF_001579035.1 of Streptococcus mitis. GTDB lineage: Bacteria > Bacillota > Bacilli > Lactobacillales > Streptococcaceae > Streptococcus > Streptococcus mitis_J. The sequence continues at coordinate 433,077 of NZ_KQ970285.1, forward strand.
ATAAAAAAGTAAACTATCTGTCAAAGTTGTCAAATAATTTTCCAAAGTATTATGGGAGATTGAAACGTTTTGGCTGACCAGGGTATTGCGAATCTTATTTGTTGATATTAAGCTACCTGTACTACTGAGAAGGGTTCGGACAATGCGCTCAATAATAGTAGGATTTGGATTTCCCAATCTAGTTACAATATCGTTTAACAGTATGGAGTTATATATTCCTCTGAGATAGTCAATTTTTTCAGCGTAAGATGATGTTTGCAATAAGTAAGGGAAAGCACTAAAGAGATAATTGTTAAAAATTTCTGTTGTATTCAGATTCTCTGTGAGAGATTGATCTGATAGATATTCTTCAAAAGACAATGGAAGAACCTCTATTTCAACATACCGACCAGTCAAGTTTGTAGCTAATTGGCTACTCATAAAGTAAGCGTTTGATCCAGTCAAATAGAGGTCAACATTTGGCAAGATGAATAGACTATCTGCTACTAGTTCAAATTTTTCAACATGTTGAATTTCATCTAAAAAGATATAGTATGTTTTCTCCCCAACTAACTGCTCTTTTATATAAGCAAATAATGTTTGAAAATGTCGTAGGTCATAGTAACTCAGATCTTCAAAATTGATGGATATAATCTGATCCTCGTCTACCCCAGTTGCTAGTAACTCTTCTTTATAGAGTTGAAAGAGAACAGATTTACCAGCTCGTCTAACTCCACTCACAACCTTAATGATTTGACGGTCACGATGTCTTCTTAAAAAATCTAAATAATGTGGTCTTTTAATATAGTTCATAATAGATACCTCAAAGATAGTATAATACAAATAGACATTATTTTCAAATATTTAGAAATAATCATCTACTAATTTTATTATCTTCAAATATTTAGAAATAATATCTTAAGAATAGCGACGATAATAAAATCATTTGAACTGACACGAAGTAGCTGTGCGTTTGTTGTTAGACTATTACATCATCTTTGTGATACAGTAGTTCGTATTTTTCGCCTACTTTTTATGATTATGATAAGTGAACCACCAGCAGCCATTGGATGTTAATTAGAAATGATTATGTTCTCATTTCGGGAAAATGCTCCTGGAAGTTAGTTTTATCAGCCAAATCAAGATTATAATTATCCTTAATACAACTCTTAAGTTTTTTATTAAATGCCTAAAGTAATAATGATATATAGTAGATTGAAATAAGATATGAACAACTCTATTAGGAAAGTCAAATTAATTTCTAGAAATGTTTTAGCAGCTACAGCGTACTATTCCAAACTCAACCAACTATAGTAGTTGGATCAATTATTTTCTGTTGACAGTAGTTCGCTAACTTCATGCCAAACTTCATTATTTAATTCTCAAAAAATTTTTAAAAAAGCGCTTGCAAAAATAAAAAAATGTGATATACTTAATTTATGGATTGTTACTGGTCATGCAGGCAAAACCTAAACAAATACGAGATAAGAAGCGATATTTAGCTTTCTATTTGGTATGTGTTTAGGTTTTTTTGTTACCTATTTTCCGGGAATAGGTAGTCAACTGATGACCAAAAAATATAAGGAGGTCCAATATGGCTAAATATACTGAGTTAGCACAAGATATTATTAATCACGTTGGTGGACGTGAAAATGTGAGTAGCGTTAAACATTGTGTAACACGTTTACGCTTTACACTTAAAGATGAAAGTAAAGCTGATACAGAATATCTCATGAAGCGAGATGGTGTAGTCACAGTTATTAAGGCAGGAGGTCAGTATCAGGTAGTAATAGGTAACCATGTTCCGGATGTTTATGCAGAAGTATTAGCAGTAGGTAGCTTACAAGGTAGTGGAGCAGTAGATGCTGATGAAGAAGATAATGTTAAGAAGAATCCTTTAGATGCTTTTATTGATATTGTCTCAAGTATCTTCCAACCTTTCCTTGGTCCACTGGCAGCAGCTGGAATTATAAAAGGGATTGTAGCTATTTTAACTGCTTTCTTCGGATGGACTGCTGCAAATAATGGAGTTGCTCTAGTTCTGACCGCAGCTGGTGATGGATTTTTCCAATTTTTGCCAATGATGATTGCTTTGAATGCAGCTCGTAAATTTAAGATGAATGAGTTCACTGCTTTAGCAATTGCTGCGTCTTTAGTTTATCCAAACTTAGAAGCAAGTGTTAAGGGGTTGACTGAAGCAGGTGTATCTAACTTTTTTGGAATTCCTTTAAGCATGCCCGCAGGAGGCTATTTATCAACAGTTATTCCGGCCATTCTAGCTGTATGGGCAGCTTCTAGAATTGAAAGATTTATCAAAAAGATTACCCCGGATACAGTTAAGCTTTTTGTGGTACCGTTTGTAACTTTGATCGTTTCAATTCCGTTGACTTTCCTACTAGTTGGTCCTATTGCTAATGAAGCATCTGATTTATTAGGGGCATTCCTAAGTTCAGTTTATAATTTTAATCCTATTATTTATGGAGTTCTTCTAGGTACTTTATGGCAAGTAATGGTTATGTTTGGTCTTCATTGGGGACTTGTGCCGTTGGCAATACTAGAACTCACTCAGACTGGTTCAGGAGTCATTCTAGCAGGCGCTTTGTTACCTTGTTTTACACAAACAGGTGTCCTTGCAGCAATTATTCTTAAAACGAAAGAAAGCAAGGTAAAAGCAATTTCTACTCCAGCTTTGATTTCTTCAATCTTTGGTGTTACAGAACCAGCTATTTATGGTGTGACACTTCCAATGCGTACGCCATTTATTATCAGTTGTGTAGTGTCTGGTATTGTTGGTGGATTTGTTGGCATGTTCAACGTAACTATGTATTCAGTAGGTGCTTTGGGAATTTTCCTTTACCCATCTCTTGTTAGTCCAGATGGTAATTTTGGAAGTTTATATGCAGCTTTAGTTGGCACAGCAATTGCTATTATCCTCTCATTTGCAATTCAAATGTTCTTACCAGTACCAACACTTTTTGAAAAAAATCAGAAGAAAGTAGTCACTGAAGAAACTAAAAACGATAAAGTAGAAGTGAGGAATCAAGTAGTTTCAAGTCCAATTGTAGGGAATATTATTCCACTTTCAGAAACACCAGATGCAGTATTCTCTAGTGGAGCAATGGGGTATGGAGTAGCTATTGAACCAACTATTGGGGAAGTTGTTGCACCAGCAGATGGAACAATTCGTCTTCTCTTTCCTACAAATCATGCTATTGGTCTTGCAACAGATGATGGTGCTGAATTACTGATTCATGTTGGTATGGATACAGTTGAGTTAGATGGATCTGGCTTTAAAGCTCATGTAGTTCAGGGTGCTAGAGTTAAAAAAGGTCAATTGTTGTTGAGTTTTGATATTGAATCAATCAAATCAGCAGGTTATTCAGTTACAACACCAATCATAGTTACAAATACCAATAAGTATCATAGTGTAAACACAATTGCAAGTGGTAAAGTCAACTTAGAAGAGAACTTGCTTGAAATTGGATAGTTTAATTGGAGGTATGGAAGATGATTCAACTTCCATACCTCATTTTTGTGCTATACTATAGGTACTAATAATTGGGTGAAATCATGAAAATTAAAAAAATATTTAATAACAATGTAGTCTTATCTGAAATGAAAGATCAGGAAATCATTGTAATGGGAAGAGGTCTAGCATTTGGTAAGAAAGTTGATGATGAACTTGATGAAAATAAAATAGATAAACGTTATATTTTATCTCAAAATCATAGAGAAGTTTTTTTTGAAATTTCTGTAGAATTATTAGAAGTTGCAGATAAAGCCATATCTTTTGCTAAATGTACATTAGATAATGCTATTAAAGATACAGCTTTTCTATCGTTGGCAGATCATATGTATGGAGTTGAACAAAGAATCCGTGACGGATTTTTTATGAAGAATTTTCTCATGTGGGATATTAAACGATTCTTTCCTAAAGAGTATGAGGCAGGTTTATATGCCAATGAGCTTTTGAGTTCCTATTTGGGTCAAGAATTACCCGATGATGAAGCGGGTTTTATGGCTTTAACCCTGGTTAATAGTGAGTTGAATCATCAGAATTCAAATGCTCGAGATTTAACTCAGTTAATGGAAGAGATTATGACTATTGTGAAATATAGTTTGGAAATTCCCTTAGAACAAGATGATGTTTACGTTCAACGATTCATTACTCATTTAAAATTTTTTTGTGAGCGTGTATTAACAAATACGAAACAAGAAGAATTGGATGATTCTTTAATGTTTGAGCTAATGTGTCAGAAGTATCCTATTGCATATGAAACAACTAAAAAGATTGCATTACACTTAGAAAAAACTAAACAGTATTCTATTTCTGATGATGAGCAGTTATATTTAACGATCCATCTATCTCGTATTCGAAAGAAATAAAAAGTCATGGAGATTTTTAAATTTCCATGACTTTTTTACTTAATTAAATGTTTATCTGAACAAAAGTTTATTATACTTTGTCTGTTTTTTAGTGTGTGTCATCTTTCCAGTTACTGAAATCATGATGAATAACTTCTTCCAGATAAAAAATATCGTTAGAGTATGTGAACTTGAGAATACAACAATTTGTCATTCTATTTTGAATAGTTGTTTGTTCGTACTTTTCCCAGACTCTGGCAAAATTTCGAATAGCTGCTCCATGGGACACAATAAGGATAGAGTTGCCCTTAGCTTCCTTCATAAGCGAACAAATAGTGTTATTTATTCGCTCTTGTAATTCTAATTGAGATTCTCCGCCATAATAGACGAAGAAATCGTTATAAGGGATAGAGGGATTTAGATCTTCGCTTTCTCCTTCAAAAATACCAAAATTCCATTCTTTTAGACCTTTAATTCGTTTATAAGGTGTTTTTCCATCAGTTACAATTTCTAAAGTGTCGCACGCACGCTCAGATGTTGAACTAAAAGCACTGTCAAAGATAATTCCATGTTCTTTGAAATATTGGGCAGCTACTTTAGCTTGGTAAATTCCAAAGTCTGTTAGTGGGGAATCACACCAACCTTGTATAAGATGACGTTTGTTGAAAAGAGTTTGTCCATGACGCATTAAATAGAGAGTTTTCTTCATTTTCATATCCTACAGTAGATTAAGTTTTTTAAAGGCATTATAAAGTCCATCTTGTCGAACATCATCGGTTATAATATCAGCCATAGCTAGTATTTCAGGACCACCATTACCCATAGCCACACCAATTTGGCAGGTTTCGAGCATCGGAATATCAACTTTAGCATCACCAAAAGCAATTGTATCAATATGATTTGCTCCTAAATGCTTAAGAATGATGTCAACAGCATGTGCTTTATTGATATTCTTTACTCCTAAGTCACCAAATAGAGCTGATTCTCCTCGACCTCCCCAAGTACCAGCTTTCAGTTGTGGGAAAGCTTTTTTAGAATCTAAGTGATCTTGGTAGGAATTAAGAATAAAACTAATTTTATTAAGATCGTCTCGGTACAGTTCTCCACCATAAACTAATCCATGTAGCGCATCTTCTGGCTCCATGTTTAAAATTTGGTCTTCACTAGCTCCTTTACCTAAGGCATAGATGCGTAGTATCTGTCTTGCAGCATCACGAAAATTACGGCTCGCAAATAATCCGTTATTACTTTCAAGATAGAACTCTAATCCTCTTGATTCAAGCCAATCAACAACTTGTTTGGCAGTCTCATACGGAATTAGTTGATGCATGAGAACTTGATTTTTGTACTCAATGTAGGAACCATTTCCTCCAATGATACCATCGAAGCCAATATCTAAAATTTCGTTTGGCATCTCAGCTTTGCTTCGTCCAGTGCAAAGGAGTACTAGATGTCCATTTTTACGTGATTGTTGGATAGCTATTTTAGCTGAATCGGGTATGTGGTTATCGTAGTCAATAATGGTCCCGTCAACATCAAGGAAGATAATTTTTTTCATACTTTTACTCCATTTTTTAGTTTGATTTTACAGTATGATAATGAATCTTTCTACTGCTATTCTAGCCAATTGTAATACTTTTCTATGGTAAAATATCTATTTTTCCATTTCTTCTCTATATTTTCGAGGAGTAGTTTTATAAATTTTTTTGAATTGGCGATTAAAGTTTGATAAGTTTTTAAAACCTACCTCTGAGGCAATTTCTAGAACAGAGAGAGTAGAGTGTTGAAGAAGTTCAGTAGCTTTACGTAAACGGAAGTGGATAAGATAGTCCATACAACTAACTCCTAAATTTTTTTTAAAGAAATTCATAAAATGTGTTGGACTATAGCCACATAGTTCTGCTAGAAGATTAATTGATAAATCTTCCTGATAGTGTTCGCTTATATAATCGATAATTGTCCTAATTTTTTCTTCTCTACGATAACCATCTATTGATTGTTTACTTGAATAAACGTAATTATATTGAAAGAGAAGATGAAGCAGTTTTAGTAACTCACTTTTTAATTCTAGTTCAAAAAATGTCTTCCTATAGTATCCTATTTTCATTGAATTAATTAGTGTTTGTCGAATTTCTGTATAACCAGGTTGATTGGGTTTTATCACACGTTTGAAGTCTAGTTGTCCATTATATAGGGGGTGTAAGTAATGAATTGCTGCAAAATCTTTTGTAGAATAACCAATTAAGTCTAATTGAAAGTTGATTGCATCCATATAGTGATAGGTATGTTCAATTGGATGTATAGAATGTAAAGCATTAGGACGAATTAAAATAATATCTCCTTTCTCACTGTTAAAATAGTCTGTATCTATATGGAATCTTGCTTGTCCTTCGTGTACATATATGATTTCCATATCTGTATGCCAGTGAAAAAGAATATCAGGTAGACCATCT
>NZ_KQ970285.1:439921-442187 GCF_001579035.1 Streptococcus mitis
GTAGACCATCTTCCATAATAGTCCGGGTAAGAGAATAGGGAATTAATTCATTTTTATAAGGCGTGTTTTTATGTAGTTGTCCAAGATCAATCATAGGTTTCCTCTTAATAGGATAGTATCGTTTTTTGCTATTATTGTGCAAGATTTGTCACTTTTATTTAATTATAATATAAGTATAGAAAAAAACAAAGGAGAAAATAAATGAGTAAATTTCCTAAAGAATTTTTATGGGGTGGAGCTACAGCAGCTAACCAGTATGAAGGTGCTTATAATGTAGGTGGTAAAGGTTTATCGGTTCAGGATGTGACACCTAGGGGCGGAGTTCCAGTAAGTGATAATGATCTAAATCCATTCATTACAGAACTGCCTACAGAAGATAATCTCAAATTGGAAGGAATTGATTTTTATCACCGTTATAAAGAAGATGTTGCTTTATTTGCAGAAATGGGCTTTAAGGTATTTAGAACATCGATTGCATGGTCTCGTATTTTTCCAAATGGTGACGAATTGGAACCAAACGAAGAAGGTTTACAGTTTTATGATAATCTTTTTGACGAACTAGCTAAATATGGAATAGAACCTTTAGTAACATTATCACATTATGAAACTCCACTTCACTTGGCTAGAAAATATAATGGATGGGTTAATCGTGATTTGATTGGTTTTTATGAGCGCTATGTAAGAACTGTTTTCAATCGTTATAAAAATAAAGTCAAATATTGGTTGACTTTTAACGAAATCAACTCTGTTTTACATGTTCCTTTTATAAGTGGTGGTATTGCAACTCCAGTCGAGAAATTATCTAAACAAGATCTTTATCAAGCGGTTCATCATGAGTTAGTTGCATCCGCTTTGGCAACGAAAGTTGGACATGAAATCAATCCAGAATTTAAAATTGGATGCATGGTTTTGGCTATGCCAACATATCCTATGACACCGAAGCCAGAAGATGTGTTGGCTGCGCGTGAATTTGAGAATCAGAATTATCTATTTTCAGATATTCATGCTCGTGGTAAATATCCTAAATATATTCAAAGATTCTTTAAAGAAAATGATATCAATATCAAATTTGAATCAGGGGATAAGGAGTTATTAGCTGAAAATACTGTGGATTTTATTTCTTTCTCTTATTATATGAGTTCGGTTCAAGCACATGATCCTGAAAATTATCAATCAGGCATTGGAAACTTATTGGGAGGAATTTCTAATCCTTATTTGGAAAGTTCAGAATGGGGTTGGCAAGTTGACCCTATTGGTTTACGTATAGTGTTGAATAATCTTTATGATCGTTATCAGCTGCCGTTGTTTATTGTTGAAAATGGTTTGGGTGCTAAAGACGTTCTAATTGAAGGTACAGATGGACCTACTGTTGATGATGACTATAGAATTGATTATCTCAAAAAACATCTACAACAAGTAGGTGAAGCTATTGAGGATGGAGTAGAATTGTTAGGTTATACTACATGGGGATGTATTGATTTAGTATCAGCTTCAACGGCCCAGATGAGTAAGCGTTATGGATTTATTTACGTAGACAGAAATGATGATGGATCTGGAACATTAAATCGCTATAAGAAAAAATCATTTTATTGGTATAAAGAAGTGATTGAAAGTAATGGCGAAACGTTAGATAATTAGTTCATAAAAAAACAAGTTTAGATCCTCATCTAAACTTGTTTTTTAAAAATTTGAAGGATGATTTTGGAGGATATGGGATGACATTGACTATTCATGTGTATTATAAAGGCGATGGAGATAGTGCAATAAATTTTGCAAGAGAAATGCTTGAATCAGGGATTGTTGCAGAAATTAGAAATCAAAAAGGCAACTTGAAATACGAATATTTTCTACCAATTGAAAAAGAGGGAACTATTCTTCTTATTGATCAGTGGATAAATCAAGAAGCTTTAGATAAACATCATCAATCAAAGACAATGCAGAAAATCTTAGATTTAAGAAAAAAATATCACTTGCAGATGCAAGTTGAACGTTATATAGAAGATGATTCTGGGATACCAGAAAGCGATAAGTCGTTTATAGACATGGGGGATTAGAATTATTGTGAGAGTTTTTGTATTTTGAAAGTATTGAAAATCGTAAAGATATCATTACGAGAATACAAGAAGATATTGTTCTATTTCCATTTTAAATTACTTCTTTCCTTAACAATAAGGAAAAAGAATGCGTTTTCATCTTTTGGTTTGAGGTTTATAATAAGAGTATCAAAGTCAGGAGGAAAAAAGATGACTACTTTTAAAGATGGATT
>NZ_KQ970285.1:442727-444673 GCF_001579035.1 Streptococcus mitis
GCTGATGTAATGACTGCCGGTCGCCATGGAGTAGCTCGTGAAATTACTTCGGGTGTTTTAGAGGGTAAGTATTATCCAAATCATGAGGCGATAGATTTTTATCATCGTTATAAAGAAGACATAGCACTCTTTGCTGAAATGGGATTCAAGTGCTTCCGTACCTCTATTGCATGGACACGTATCTTTCCAAAAGGAGATGAGTTAGAACCTAATGAAGAAGGATTACAGTTTTATGATAATCTTTTTGATGAATGCTTAAAGAACGGTATTGAACCTGTAATCACCCTATCTCATTTTGAGATGCCTTATCACTTAGTGACCGAATATGGTGGCTGGAAAAATAGGAAATTGATTGATTTCTTTGTTCATTTTGCAGAAGTCGTATTTAAACGTTACAAAGATAAGGTTAAATATTGGATGACCTTCAATGAAATCAATAACCAAGCGAATTATCAGGAAGATTTTGCACCATTTACTAACTCAGGTATTGTATATGAGGAAGGTGATAATAGAGAAGCAATTATGTATCAAGCAGCACATTACGAATTAGTTGCTTCTGCACGAGCTGTAAAAATTGGTCATGAAATTAATCCAGATTTTCAAATAGGTTGTATGATTGCGATGTGTCCAATTTATCCAGCTACTTGCAATCCTAAGGATATCTTAATGGCAATGAAAGCTATGCAGAAACGTTATTATTTTGCTGATGTGCATGTTTTAGGTAAATATCCTGAACATATTTTCAAGTATTGGGAACGAAAAGGTATTTCAGTTGATTTTACAGAGCAGGATAAAGAAGATTTACTTGGGGGAACTGTAGATTACATTGGTTTTAGTTACTACATGTCCTTTGCTATCGACTCTCATCGCGAAAACAATCCTTATTTTGATTATCTTGAAACAGAGGATTTAGTGAAAAATAATTACGTTAAGGCTTCTGAATGGGAGTGGCAAATTGATCCTGAAGGTTTGCGTTACGCGTTAAATTGGTTTACAGACCACTATCGTTTGCCACTCTTTATTGTTGAAAATGGTTTTGGAGCTATAGATCAAGTTGCAGCAGATGGTATGGTACATGATGATTATAGAATTGAATATCTAGGTGCCCATATTCGTGAAATGAAAAAGGCTGTAGTTGAAGATGGTGTTGATTTAATGGGTTATACTCCATGGGGATGTATTGATTTAGTTTCAGCTGGTACAGGTGAAATGAGGAAACGTTATGGCTTTATCTATGTAGATAAAGATGATAATGGTCAGGGAAGTTATAACCGTTCCCCGAAAAAATCTTTTGGTTGGTATAAGGAAGTTATTTCATCTAATGGTGAATCAGTAGAATAGTGTAAACAAACTGAGATTATTCTCAGTTTGTTTAGTAAAGTGGGGTGACATATGATTGGAAGCATTGCAGCAATTTTAACGACATTTGCATTTTTACCACAAGTTTTTCGTGTAGTTAAGACAAAGGATACGGAATCTATTGCTCTGGGTATGTATGTTATGCAAGTTATTGGTATTGCATTGTGGCTTGCTCATGGTATTCGTATAGGTGACTTACCTTTGATTTTAGCAAATAGTGTTTCATTTCTATTTTCAGGAATAATTTTATTTTATAAATTGAAGTATAAATAATTTTTTTCCATATCATTTAGGAAAATGAGGGAATTGTCATTGAAAGCGCTTTATCTTATAATGAGATTAGATAACAAATAAGCCAACTTAGCACAGCTTTGATTGGATTTAAGAAAAGGAGAAAATATTATGGCAAAAGCTTTAATTATTTGTGCAGCAGGAATGTCTTCATCACTTATGGCAAAGAAAACCACAGAATTTCTAAAAGGAAAGGGGAAAGATATTGTAGTTGATGCTATTAGTGCTACTGAAGGAGGGAAAGCTATCGCAGCAGCAGATTTTGATTTATATCTTGTCAGCCCTCAAACAAAAAT
>NZ_KQ970285.1:445505-450442 GCF_001579035.1 Streptococcus mitis
AATTTCCAGTTCAGGAAATAGACTACATTACTTTGCATTTGTTAGCTAAGAGTCAACAATGTCAAAAAAATCAGAAGAATATTTCTGAAGAAGTTTTAAAAAAATCTTTATTTAAAACATTTCAGGATTTAGGATTAGATGATATGTATCACTTTTCTTCAGATTTCCAACTAATTGAAGGATTGATAACTCATCTAATGACACTACAAGTACGTTTAGAAAGTCGGATTACCTTAAATAACCCTTTGGTAGATGAAATTAAACAGAATTATAGTGATATATTCTTTTTGACTAGAGAAATTCTTGCAAATATGGATATGTTCATGGAGTGGTCAATATCAGATGATGAAATAGCATATGTAAGTCTTCACTTTTTAGCTGCTATGGAACGTAGCAAAGAGAGTACTAAGTTTAATATTCTTGCTATTTGTGCAACAGGATTTGGTGCAGCCCAAATGTTAAGAAATCGTTTGGAAACGGAGTTTGGGAAGCGAGTAGAAGTTGTTGACGTAATAGGCTATTATGAATTGAATCAAGAAAAACTTAGAGGAATAGATTTTATAGTATCAGCTGTTGATTTATCGAATCTATATTTTCAAATTCCAGTTTTTAAAGTTAGTGTATTTCTTAAGAGTGATGAGATAGAAATGATTCGAAAAGCTATGAATCAGATGCAAGTTTCTAGTCATGTACAATCATCAAAGATTAACAAGTTTGAAAATACTAGCTTTAGACAGTATTTCAGTAAAGAAAATTTTTTAATATGTACTGAATCAGACAAGGTAAATTTACTTGAAAAGATGGTTGAGGGTTTATCTGTTGGTGAATCAAGTGAGTTTGAACAATCTTTACTTTATGGAATTAAACAGCGCGAAGAATTAAGTTCAGTTGTTTTTTCTGAAAAAATTGCAGTTCCGCATCCTATTCAACCCTTTGGTACAGAGGGAAAGGTTTCGGTTGCAATTTGTAAAGATTCGTTACTCTGGGATAATCAAAGTTCACATGTCCAGCTAGTATTTCTTCTATCTCCATCAATATATGGGAACGAAGGTTTGGCAACTGTGACTAAAAAGATAGTCTCTCTGACAGAGAATGATGAATTGCAAAATCAGCTAATATCTTGCAATAACTTTGAAGATTTTATTAACATATTTGAGAAGATAAAATAGGAGGTTCATATGAATCAAGAGGAACTGCAAGTTGCAGCATTTGAAATTATCCTGCATTCGGGAAATGCAAGGTCAGAAATACATGAAGCATTTGCAAAAATGAGAGAAGGTAGTTTTGATGATGCAGAAAGTAAATTAAATCAATCAAATGAGATAATTCTTGAAGCGCATCATGCACAAACCAAACTCTTGCAAGAATACGCAAGTGGAGTGGAAATTAAAATTGAAATTATCATGGTACATGCTCAAGATCATTTAATGACCACTATGACATTATTAGAAGTAGCAAAGGAAATGTTAGCTCTTTATAAGAAAGTTAACTAAATATGTGTTGTTATATAAGGAGGAAATGATATGGATAAAAAAGAACGACAAAAGATTGAACAACAACGTCGAGAGATGGCTCTAACTAATACTTTTTTTAATCGATATCTTCTTCTACGTTATTCAATAGCACTCTTCTTTTTTGGGAATATTTATTGGCTTTTGAATCAGTTTATTAGTCCCTCGCCTATTATTATTTTCCCCATTATGCTCATAGTATTTTCTATTTTAGCAACTGTTGAACAATTTAAACTTTATGGAAATAGGAAAGAAAAGTTGGGAATAACACTAATATTTGTTAGAATACAAATGCTTATTTCAATAGGATTACTTGTTTTAACTTGGACAAGTTGGTTTACGAATCTTTTTCCGATTTTTGAAAATAACCAAGTAGCACGTTTATTTGTTTTTGTAGTTCTTCTATTAGGTTTAGTTCTGAGTTTGTTAGACATTAGAAGAATTAAAAAAATTTATAAACGAACAGATAAGGCTTATCAACAATTTGTCCAATTGGAAAAGAACTCACTTAGTTTATAATCCTGATCTAGTATAATTTGTATTTGAAACTAGTCTTTAAAAAGTAAAAATTATTATGTTTTATTAAGGAGGTCTATTTATGGATCAACAAAACGGGTTGTTTGGTTTCCTTGAAAACCATGTTATGGGACCAATGGGCAAACTTGCTCAGTTTAAAGTAGTGCGTGCTATCACGGCTGCAGGTATGGCTGCTGTACCATTTACTATTGTAGGATCAATGTTTTTGGTATTCAGTATTTTGCCACAAGCTTTCTCATTTTGGCCAATTGTGGCAGATATTTTCTCTGCTTCATTTGATAAATTCACATCACTTTACATGGTTGCAAACTATGCGACTATGGGTTCTCTATCTCTTTATTTCGTTCTATCACTTGCATATGAATTGACAAAAATTTATGCAGAGGAAGAAGAACTCAATATGAATCCTCTTAATGGTGCCTTGCTCGCCTTGATGGCTTTTGTCATGACAGTACCTCAAATCATTTTTGATGGTGGAATGATGAAGACTGTGACAAGTCTAAAAGAAGGTGCAGTAATTGCAGATGGATGGGCAATGGGAAATGGAGTCACACGTTTTGGGACAACAGGGATTTTTACCGCAATCATTATGGCAATTGTGACTGTTCTTATTTATCGTATGTGTGTTAAACATAATTGGGTTATTAAAATGCCTGAAGCTGTTCCAGAAGGAGTTTCTCGTGGATTTACCGCTTTGGTTCCGGGATTTGTTGTTGCATTTGTTGTTATCTTTATCAACGGTCTTCTTGTAGCAATGGGAACAGATATTTTTAAAGTCATTGCAATTCCATTTGGTTTTGTATCCAATCTGACTAATTCATGGATTGGTTTAATGATTATTTATCTATTGACTCAACTACTTTGGATTGTAGGTATCCACGGTGCTAACATTGTTTTTGCATTTGTTAGTCCAATTGCTCTTGCTAACATGGCTGAAAATGCTGCTGGCGGGCACTTCGCTGTTGCAGGTGAATTTTCTAATATGTTTGTAATTGCAGGTGGTTCTGGTGCAACTTTAGGCCTATGTTTATATATTGCTTTTGCCTCTAAATCTGAACAGCTTAAAGCAATAGGACGAGCATCTATAGTTCCAGCCTTATTTAATATTAATGAACCATTAATTTTTGGATTACCTATTATCTATAATCCAGCCTTGGCTATACCATTTATTTTAGCACCAATGGTTACTGCTACTATTTATTACGTAGCGAATTCTCTAAACTTTATTAAGCCAGTTATCGCACAGGTTCCATGGCCAACTCCAGTAGGGATTGGAGCTTTCTTAGGGACAGCAGATCTTCGAGCTGTATTAGTTGCTCTAGTATGTGCATTTGCAGCATTCCTAGTTTATCTTCCATTCATCCGTGTATATGATCAAAAATTGGTGAAAGAAGAGCAAGGTATGTAATAAGTAAAAAAGTATATTCGATGATAGAATCCATATAGTTTAAATAATGAATGTTAACATTAGCAGCGAAGAAGTCTTTTTAAGATATTCTTCTCTGCTTTTTTCGGTTCGAGGTTGGGAAAAAGTCTTTAAAATCATAAAAGACGCATAGTATAGTAAAATGAAATAAAAAACAGGACAAATCAATCGAGACAGTCAAATTAATTTCTAGCAATGTTTTAGAAGTCAAGGTGTACTATTCTACTTTCAATCTACTATATCAGGTATTAAAAAACTTGATATTATGCGTTTTATTGTGGGAATATACTTTATTTTCTCCTGAAATTGAGTTTTTGTCCAACCTCATGATTTGTTATGCAAAAAAATAGAAGATAGACTAGAGAATCACTTTGATGACCTCAATCATATCTCCTATTCAAATAGTTAGCTCACTAACTTAATGACATTGGGCTTTCACCCTAGTTTGACAACTTTACCGATTCTTTAGTTCTACATAGCGCTTGTACCAAATGTTTACATAGGCTTCTGAGAAAGGACCACGTCCATTGTTAATCCAATCAACAAGAATTTTGACATGTTCTTTTAAAATATAGTCCAAGTCATCAGAATAATTCATTTTGCGTTTGTGACGCTCATACTCTTCAACGTCCAAGAGACGTTTTTCCCCATCTGTAAAAATTTTAACATCCAAATCGTAATCAATATACTTCAGTGCTTCTTCATCCAGATAGTAGGGGCTAGCCATATTGCAATAGTAGGAAATTCCATTATCACGAATCATGGCAATGATATTAAACCAATATTTCTTGTGAAAGTAAACAATAGCCGGTTCTCGAGTGACCCAACGACGACCATCACTTTCGGTAACAAGTGTGTGATCGTTGACACCAATAATGGCGTTTTCTGTTGTTTTTAGTACCATGGTGTCCCGCCAAGTTCGGTGGAGACTCCCATCATGCTTATAACTTTGAATTGTAATAAAGTCGCCTTCTTTTGGAAGCTTCATAACTAACCAACTTTCTACAATTTATAAGTTTATCATTTACTATTGTACCATAAAATTATCTAAAATCTGTGAATTTCACTTGGAAATATTAAAGATATTCTCTAAGAGCGCTTGCTATATCCGAAAAATCGTAGCCCTTTCGTGCTAAAACTTGAGTTAAACGCTGCTTCAGTTCGTATCCTTCATACTTTCGAGCATACTTAGCATATTGCTTATCAAGTTCCTTGAAGATGAGTTCTTGAGTCGTTTCTTCGTCGACTTGGCTATCTAAGTCGTCAAAGGCACTTTTAGCATCAGAATAAGAAAACCCCTTGTTGGTCAAGTTCTGGATAATCTTATCTTGCAAGGCACGAGCTGGAAGTTTTCCTTCATATTTTTTCAATAGTTTATTGGCTACACGTTGAGCAACTTCCGAAAAATCAAATTCTTTCAGTATCTCTTCTATAGTGGATTTTGAAATCCCTTTTTGCGTTAG
>NZ_KQ970285.1:450676-453269 GCF_001579035.1 Streptococcus mitis
TTGTCTCCTGAAAGTTGATTGGCATTGATGATAGCATAAGCGTACTGGCTATCATTAATCCACTTATCTTCTTTAAGATTAACAATGACTTGAGAAATTGTTTTTGCATCAATATCGTATTTTTTTAGATATTCTCTGACCTCTTTTTCAGTGCGTGCTTTAAAGGATAAATGGTAGAGGGCCAGATTCTTACCATAAGAAAATTGAGCAAAGTCCTGAATCTCTTTCAATTCCTCTTCGCTTATCACCTTATCTCTCGATAACATAAAACGAACAATTGTATCTTCGGTGATGTAGCATTTGTCGCCATTATCAAGCTCCATCAGATAGAGTCTTTTTTTCTTTTCAAGTTTTGTGATTTTCATAATTTCCTTTCATCTAAATGCTTCGAAAGCTGCAACAAGTCGGAGTTTATCCATATCTACATATTCTCTACCGTAATAGTCGAGAAATAATTCAGCATACGTAGCATCTTGTAGGTTGTAATGAAGGGACCAAATTGCCCAAAAGAGGTCGATATGTCGGTCACTAAAACCAGCCAATCCCAAGTCAATAAAGCAAGAAAAATGCGAGGCATCCTTCAAGATGAAATTTGGCAGGCAGGCATCTCCATGAATAAAAGCATCAGCTTTGAGAAGGAGACCTTTCTCTTGTATCAGTTGGTAAGCTTCTTCACGACTGTGAATATGAAATTGAGGCAGAAGAGTCTTGTTATAAAAAGTCCCCTTCTGATAGTTTTTTAAGGCTTTTTCTTTATAACGCTTCAGATGATTTTCCGACGGAAAAGATTGTGGTTTAAGACTGTGAAGTTTGTTTAATGCTTGTGCCAGAGTTTGACAGAGTTTTTCGGGTTGATTTAAAAAATCGAGAGCGTTTCTGCCAATGGCTTCTTTGGTCAGAAGGAAGTCCTTTTTTGCTGATAAATAGATAATCACTGGGGTTCCCAATCCTTCAGTTTCGAACCAAGTTGCAATCTTAGCTTCTTGAGCTAATCTGCCTTTTTGATCTATTTTTAAATAGTAACCTGAATCTATATATAGGACAGTTGCACTTGAATGAGAAGAACTATCAGAGAGATTAGCTCCCTTGATATAGCTTCGTAATTGTTCAGGGAAATCTAGTATACTAAAGCGAGGTGTTTTTGAATTCATGCTTTTATTGTAACATATTCTTAAATATCTTAGAAACTCCATGGTATAATAGACCTATGAATCTAAAAATAAAACAAAAAATACCATTAAAAATCAAGCGTATGGGAATTAATGGTGAGGGAATTGGCTTTTACCAAAAAACTTTAGTCTTTGTACCCGGTGCTCTCAAAGGCGAAGATATCTATTGTCAGATTACTTCTATTAAACGCAACTTTGTTGAGGCAAAATTATTAAAGGTCAACAAGAAGTCTAAATTTCGAGTTGTGCCAGCTTGTACTATTTATAATGAGTGCGGAGGCTGCCAAATCATGCACCTGCATTATGATAAGCAGCTGGAGTTCAAGACGGATTTGCTTCATCAAGCGCTGAAAAAATTTGCTCCTACAGGATATGAAAACTATGAAATTCGTCCGACAATTGGTATGCAGGAACCAAAATATTACCGTGCTAAGTTACAATTTCAGACTCGAAAATTTAAGAATCAGGTCAAGGCGGGCTTATATGCACAAAATTCTCACTATTTAGTAGAGTTGAAAGACTGCCTGGTACAAGACAAGGAAACCCAAGTGATTGCTAATCGTCTAGCGGAATTACTTACTTTTCACCAAATTCCAATCACGGATGAGAGAAAAGTTCTAGGTGTTAGAACTATAATGGTTCGACGAGCAAGAAAGACTGGACAGGTTCAGATTATTATTGTTACAAATCGTCAGCTTAATTTTACCCAACTAGTGAAAGACTTAGTTAAAGATTTTCCAGAAGTTGTGACAGTAGCTGTGAATACAAATACAGCTAAAACCAGTGAGATTTATGGTGAAAAGACAGAGATTATCTGGGGACAAGAGAGTATTCAAGAAGGTGTACTCGATTATGAATTTTCACTATCTCCTCGAGCTTTCTATCAACTAAATCCTGAACAAACAGAGGTTCTTTATAACGAGGCGGTAAAAGCCTTGGATGTAAATAAAGAAGACCATTTGATTGATGCTTATTGTGGAGTTGGAACGATTGGATTTGCCTTTGCAAAGAAAGTAAAAACACTCAGAGGTATGGATATTATTCCAGAAGCTATTGAAGATGCCAAGCGAAATGCTAAAAGAATGGGATTTGACAATACGCATTATGAAGCTGGAACAGCAGAAGAGATTATTCCTCGTTGGTACAAGGAAGGCTACCGAGCAGATGCTCTGATTGTGGACCCACCACGTACAGGTCTGGATGATAAGTTATTAGATACTATTCTTACTTATGTACCAGAAAAAATGGTTTATATTTCTTGTAATGTTTCGACCTTGGCTCGTGATTTGGTACGCTTAGTAGAAGTCTATGATCTTCATTATATCCAGTCGGTCGATATGTTCCCACATACAGCTCGAACTGAAGCTGTTGTAAAATTAATAAAAAAAGTTTAAAAAAGGTGTTGACAAAGTTTGAAAAGTCGG
>NZ_KQ970286.1:0-1483 GCF_001579035.1 Streptococcus mitis
GACGGACGCGATGGACGTGATGGACGCGATGGTAAATGTGGATGCAATGACAAACCAAGCGATTCAACACCACTCAAACCAACAAGAGAAAATTCAACGAATCCAAACCCAGGCGCACCAACACCGAAGCCAACGCCAAATCCAGATGAAGTTCCAGAAATGCCGAAACCACCAGTTCATGAACTACCAGAATACACTGGAGAAATACCTAATACGCCAGAGAATTCAACGAATCCAAACCCAGGCGCACCAACGCCAGGAGGTACACCGGACAGAAATCCAGGCGCACCAACACCGGGAGGTACACCGGACAGAAATCCAGGTGCACCAACACCAGGAGGTACACCGACACCAAACCCAGGTGTACTAACGCCAGGAACAACACCAAATCAACCGATAAATCCTCCAGAAATCTCTATTACAGTTAATGAGCATCCAAATGGAGAATTACCGAAAACAGGTACAACAACAGATCATCTATCAATTCTTTTAGGCAGCGGCATTTTATTAAGCCTATATGTCGGCAAAAGAAAAGAAGAAGAATCGTAGTTGAAAATTGGATTTGAAATATTGGAAAATCTCAAAAGTCGAGATACAAGTGTTTTAAGCTTTAAGATAAGGCGTCTTTAAAAGATAGATTTCCTGCGTAGCGAATGTTCTAACAAGAGATGTTATGCAGGAAGTCCATTCTTAGACGACCTATAAGAATGTTTTAATTTATCGATGATAGAAATCAAAGATAGCAAGAGTTAGAAAAAATGAATGAACAATTTAGTAAATAAAAGGTAATACGTTATCAAATAGTGTGGCAGAGGAGTGGAGTGAAAAAGATGTTCATTGGTTCTATCAGCTCGAAGATAATTCTTACATTGTAAATGAATGGAAGCAAATAAATGGAACATGGTATCGTTTTGATAATTCAGGATTAATGCAAACTGGTTGGGTAAAAGATAATGGTACATGGTACTATTTGAATCAATCAGGAGCAATGGCTACAGGATGGTTACAAGAAAATGGTAGATGGTATTATCTAAACAATTCAGGGACTATGAAAACAGGATGGTTTACAGTTTCTGGTAAATGGTACTATGCCTACAGTTCAGGAGCTTTAGCAGTTGACACAACAGTAGATGGATATACTGTAAATGCAAATGGTGAATGGGTATAATACCAATCAATAAGTAGGATTTTTGTCAATTGTAGTGGATTGAAGAAAAGCCAAAATCTAGAGACTGGAAAAAAATCTTTAAAATCAGAAAAACGCATAGTACAGTATCAGGTATTGGAAAACCTTGATATTATGCGTTGTTTTCGAGGAGGTTTAGATGTACTTTAGATTGGAAAATAAGGAACCCCAGAAGGTGCAAGAAATAGGGAATCAAGCTCTATAAGGTTAAGAAAAGAAGCGATGTCGTCGATATTTTGAAATTATATATTTAAACTAAAAACTCTCTATCTTTTTTGTGGTAGAGAGTTTTTTTGG
>NZ_KQ970286.1:3063-8698 GCF_001579035.1 Streptococcus mitis
TTAATAAAACATTACAAAATGACATTTATATATTGCATTAAGTTAGATATATGATATAATAATGTTAAAAAGAGGCGCAACTGTTTAAAACTATAAGGAGGACGAAGGTGGCTAAAAATTTAAAATTAAAATTAGCTCGGGTAGAGCTTGATTTAACACAAGGTCAACTGGCAGAGGCTGTCGGGGTGACACGCCAGACTATTGGTTTGATAGAGGCGGGAAAATACAATCCCAGTCTCTCACTCTGCCAATCCATTTGCAGATGTTTAGGGAAAACCCTAGACCAACTATTTTGGGAGGAAGAAGATGGTAAATAAATTCATTCATTATCAATTACTTGACGAAAGAGAAGAACAACTAATCAATAAAGCTGGGGCAGAGTCTTTTTCACTCTTTATTGGGCTTGTACTTCTAAGCTATTTGGTGGCGGTGTTGGCTCCATCTCTTTTTAATCCGAATTTTCTAGTCTATACTCTGATAGTAGGAATTTTCTTCTTTTTCAATCGTGCACGTTATCTGGGAGTGACCTACTATAGTCGTTTTCATTTTACGATTTTGGGTTGTTTTTTCTTAACCTTGGCTATTACGGCTCTTTTGATGTTACAGAATTATCAATTCAACATAGAAGTTTATCAGCACAATCCTTTGAACGTTAAATACCTATCTGCTTGGGCAATTACTTATGTTATTTACCTTCCCTGGGTCTTTATTGGCAATCTCGGTCTGAAGAGCTATGGCGAATGGGCTCAGAAAAAATTTGAGCAAGACATGGATGAACTGGAGAGTGGAGAATAGCTTGTTACTCTTTTCTCAATCCAGCTAAAATGTGATATAATAGTACTAATTTATTGGAATACATGAAAGTTCTTGAAAATTTTCATGGGTTTCTAGCTAAGGAAGTAGGAAAAGTATGTATCCAGATGATAGTTTGACATTGCACACGGACTTGTACCAGATCAACATGATGCAGGTTTACTTTGACCAAGGAATTCACAATAAAAAGGCGGTCTTTGAGGTGTATTTCCGCCAACAGCCTTTTAAGAACGGCTATGCGGTTTTTGCTGGTTTGGAAAGGATTGTGAAGTATCTTGAAGATTTGCGCTTTTCAGATAGTGATATCGACTACTTAGAGTCGCTTGGCTATCATGGGGAATTCTTGGATTACCTTCGAAATTTCAAGTTGGAGTTGACCGTTCGTTCTGCCCAAGAAGGGGACTTGGTCTTTGCTAATGAACCGATTGTGCAAGTTGAAGGCCCTTTAGCCCAATGCCAGTTGGTCGAAACGGCTCTTTTGAACATCGTCAACTACCAGACCTTGGTGGCTACTAAGGCAGCTCGTATTCGTTCAGTCATTGAAGATGAACCCTTGATGGAGTTTGGGACACGTCGGGCGCAAGAAATGGATGCGGCTATCTGGGGAACACGCGCAGCGGTGATTGGTGGTGCCAATGGAACCAGCAACGTGCGTGCTGGTAAACTCTTTGACATTCCTGTCTTGGGAACTCATGCCCATGCCTTGGTACAGGTTTATGGCAATGACTATGAAGCTTTCAAGGCTTATGCTGCGACCCACAAAAATTGTGTCTTTCTGGTAGATACCTATGACACCCTTCGCATCGGTGTACCAGCTGCCATTCAGGTGGCGCGTGAGCTGGGTGATCAGATTAACTTTATGGGGGTGCGGATTGACTCTGGGGATATTGCCTACATTTCCAAGAAAGTTCGTCAGCAACTGGACGAGGCTGGATTTACAGAGGCTAAGATTTATGCTTCTAATGATTTGGACGAAAATACTATCCTCAACCTCAAGATGCAAAAGGCCAAGATTGATGTCTGGGGCGTGGGTACCAAGCTGATTACAGCCTATGACCAGCCAGCTCTTGGTGCAGTTTACAAGATTGTTGCCATCGAAGATGAAAATGGGAACATGCGCAATACGATTAAGCTGTCTAATAATGCAGAGAAAGTGTCTACGCCAGGCAAGAAGCAGGTGTGGCGCATTACCAGTCGTGAAAAAGGCAAGTCAGAAGGCGACTATATCACTTATGATGGCGTAGATGTTGCCAGCATGACAGAAATCAAGATGTTCCATCCGACCTATACTTACATCAAGAAGACGGTTCGTAATTTTGACGCTGTTCCTCTCTTAGTGGATATCTTCAAAGACGGAAAATTGATTTACAACCTTCCTAGCTTGACTGAGATTCAGGATTATGCTCGTAAGGAATTTGACAAGCTTTGGGATGAGTATAAGCGCGTACTCAATCCGCAGCACTATCCAGTGGATTTGGCGCGTGATGTATGGCAAGACAAGATGGACTTGATTGATAAGATGCGCAAGGAAGCCCTCGGTGAAGGAGAAGAAGAATGAGTTTGCAAGAAACGATTATCCAAGAGTTGGGTGTCAAACCGGTGATTGATGCCCAGGAAGAAATTCGTCGTTCTATTGATTTCTTAAAGAGATATCTGAAAAAACATCCCTTCCTAAAAACTTTTGTACTAGGAATTTCTGGAGGACAAGACTCAACCTTAGCAGGACGATTGGCTCAACTGGCCATGGAAGAACTGCGAGCAGAGACAGGGGATGATAGCTACAAATTTATCGCTGTCCGCCTGCCATATGGAGTGCAAGCTGATGAAGCAGATGCTCAAAAAGCCCTAGCCTTCATCCAGCCAGATGTCAGTTTAGTCGTCAACATTAAGGAATCAGCTGATGCTATGACAGCTGCAGTTGAAGCGACAGGTAGTCCTGTTTCAGATTTTAACAAGGGCAATATCAAGGCACGTTGCCGTATGATTGCTCAGTATGCCCTTGCTGGTTCCCATAGCGGAGCGGTCATTGGAACAGACCACGCCGCGGAAAATATCACAGGTTTCTTTACCAAGTTTGGTGACGGTGGTGCAGATATTTTACCCCTGTTCCGCCTCAATAAACGCCAAGGAAAACAACTATTGAAGGAACTTGGTGCAGACCCAGCCCTTTATGAAAAAATCCCAACAGCAGACCTAGAAGAAGACAAACCAGGTCTAGCTGACGAAGTGGCTCTCGGAGTCACATATGCAGAGATTGACGACTATCTAGAAGGCAAAACAATCAGCCCAGAAGCTCAAGCGACCATTGAAAACTGGTGGCACAAAGGCCAACACAAACGCCACCTACCCATCACCGTATTTGATGATTTTTGGGAGTGAGACAGAAATCGGTAACTCACAGAGTTCGATTTCGTCGTCTCACCCCCGCAACGATGACTAGGTTTGAAAAAGCTTGCTAGAGCGCATTTCAAACCAGACAGCGACTGCGTCAAGAAACTAACTAGATGAAAAACTTGTTTTTATCTGTTACTGAGTTTAGTCTTTTACTACGAGCATAGAAATAAGGAAGTGAGGTGGAATCATGAAAGCTATCGGTATGCAAACATTACAGACAGACCGTTTGATCTTGAGAAGATTTGTGGAGAGTGATGCAGAAGCTATGTTTCAAAATTGGGCTTCGTCTGCTGAGAATCTAACCTACGTCACTTGGGATCCCCATCCTGATGTCGAGGTCACTCGAAACTCCATTCGAAATTGGGTTGCCTCCTATACCAATCCCAACTATTACAAATGGGCTATTTGTCTCAAAGAAAATCCAGAGCAAGTGATAGGAGATATCAGCATCGTTGCAATAGATGAGAACGATTCTTCTTGTGAAATTGGCTATGTGTTAGGCAAGGCTTACTGGGGGAATGGTATGATGACAGAGGCCTTGAAAGCTATCTTGGATTTTTGTTTTATTCAAGTAGGCTTTCAAAAAGTCAGAGCACGTTATGCCAGTCTCAATCCAGCTTCAGGTCGTGTCATGGAGAAATCAGGGATGTCCTATCTCAAGACTATTACCAATGGTGTAGAGAGAAAAGGCTATCTTGCGGATCTTATTTATTATGGTATAAGTAGGGAAGACTAGTGAATTTTTTCTGTTTCCATCGAAGTCAGACTGTGTCTGGCTTTTTTTGCAAAATTTCTAAATAACCTGATTAAATTCCTATTTTTCCCTATCATTGTCCCTATTTTTTCGAAAATGGAAGGAGTATAATAAACCTATCAATAAAATGATAGGAGGAACTTTATGGGTCATATTTTCTTTTTTCTAAGTGTCTTTTTGGCAGGGATTCTATCCTTCTTTTCTCCTTGTATCTTACCCTTGTTACCAGTCTATGCAGGGGTCTTGTTGGATGATAAGGACGGTGCTCAGGCTTCTAGCAAAAAATTTTCAATCTCAGTTGTTAGTTTATTACGAACTCTAGCTTTTATAATAGGGATTTCCTTTATTTTTATCTTACTGGGCTATGGAGCTGGTTTTTTAGGAGATTTGCTTTATGCATCTTGGTTTCAATATGTGACGGGTGCGGTTATCATTCTCTTAGGTTTGCACCAGATGGAGATTCTACACTTTAAGGGGCTTTATAAGGAAAAGAGGTTACAACTGCAAGGACAGGGGCAAAATGGTAAGGGCTATAGTCAGGCATTTTTACTGGGCTTGACCTTTAGTTTTGCTTGGACGCCTTGTGTGGGGCCGGTTCTGGGGTCTGTTTTAGCCTTGGCGGCTTCAGGTGGTTCAGGAGCTTGGCAGGGAGCGGGTCTCATGTTGGTGTACACGTTGGGCTTGGCGCTACCATTCTTGCTTCTAGCTCTGGCCTCTAGTTATGTTTTGAAACATTTCCGAAAACTTCATCCCTATCTCGGAATCCTCAAAAAAGTGGGTGGGTTTCTCATTATTGTGATGGGACTCTTGGTTCTGTTTGGAAATGCTTCAATTTTAAGTCAATTATTTGAATAAAATGGAAAGGAATATCAGTATGAAAAAATGGCAAACATGTGTTCTTGGAGCAGGTTCGCTCCTTTGTTTGACGGCTTGTTCAGGCAAGTCCATGACCAGTGAACACCAAATGAAAGATGAGATGAAGATGGAGCAGACAGCTAGTAAAACAAGCACGGCTAAAGGGAAAGAGGTGGCTGATTTTGAGCTAACTGGAGTAGATGGCAAGACCTACCGCTTATCTGACTACAAGGGCAAGAAAGTCTATCTCAAATTCTGGGCGTCTTGGTGCTCCATCTGTCTGGCTAGTCTTCCAGATACGGATGAAATTGCTAAAGAAGCTGGCGACGACTATGTGGTCTTGACAGTAGTGTCACCAGGACATAAGGGAGAACAAGCTGAAGCGGACTTTAAGAATTGGTATAAGGGATTGGATTATAAAAATTTCCCAGTCCTAGTTGACCCGTCAGGTAAGCTCTTGGAAAGTTATGGTGTTCGTTCTTACCCAACTCAAGCCTTTATAGATGGTGAAGGAAAATTGGTCAAAACCCAACCAGGTTTTATGGAAAAAGATGCGATTTTGCAAACTTTGAAGGAATTGGCCTAGGAGGTGTTCTATGAATGATAAGTTAAAAATCATCTTGTTGCTAGGAGTATTTTTCCTAGCCATAACCGGTTTCTATTTTCTATTGATGCGAAATGCAGGGCAGACAGATGCCTCGCAAATTGAGAAAGCGGCAGTCAGCCAAGGAGGAAAAACAGTGAAAAAAACAGAAATTAGTAAAGATGCAGACTTGCACGAAATTTATCTAGCTGGAGGTTGTTTCTGGGGAGTGGAGG
>NZ_KQ970286.1:8801-18247 GCF_001579035.1 Streptococcus mitis
AAACGGTAGAGGGGAAACAACCAAGTACGAATTGATTAACCAAACAGGTCATGCGGAGACTGTTCATGTTACCTATGATGCTAATCAAATTTCTCTCAAGGAAATCCTGCTTCATTATTTCCGCATTATCAATCCAACCAGCAAAAATAAACAAGGAAATGATGTGGGAACCCAGTACCGTACTGGTGTTTATTACACAGATGACAAGGATTTGGAGGTAATCAACCAAGTCTTTGATGAGGTGGCTAAGAAATACGATCAACCTCTAGCAGTTGAAAAGGAAACCTTGAAGAATTTTGTAGTGGCAGAGGATTACCACCAAGACTATCTCAAGAAAAATCCAAATGGCTACTGCCATATCAATGTTAATCAGGCAGCCTATCCCGTCATTGATGCCAGCAAATATCCAAAACCAAGTGATGAGGAATTGAAAAAGACCTTGTCACCTGAGGAGTATGCAGTCACCCAGAAAAATCAAACAGAACGAGCTTTTTCAAACCGTTACTGGGATAAATTTGAATCTGGTATCTATGTGGATGTAGCAACTGGTGAACCTCTCTTTTCATCAAAGGACAAGTTTGAGTCTGGTTGTGGTTGGCCTAGTTTTACCCAACCAATCAGCCCAGATGTTGCTACCTACAAGGAAGATAAGTCCTACAATATGACGCGCATGGAAGTGAGAAGTCGAGTGGGAGATTCTCACCTTGGCCATGTCTTTACGGACGGTCCACAGGACAAGGGCGGCTTACGCTACTGTATCAATAGCCTCTCTATCCGCTTTATTCCCAAAGACCAAATGGAAGAAAAAGGCTATGCTTATTTACTAGATTATGTTGATTAAGAGGGCTTTCCTAAGCAGTTAGAGGAGAATTTTGCTATACTGATACTAGTAAGTGACAAAGGAGAGAAGCATGACCTACACAATCTTAATCGTAGAAGATGAATATCTGGTAAGACAAGGCTTGACCAAGTTGGTCAATGTAGCAGCCTACGATATGGAAATCATCGGTCAGGCTGAAAATGGAAGACAGGCTTGGGAATTGATACAAAAGCAGGTGCCGGATATCATTTTAACCGATATCAACATGCCTCAGCTAAATGGCATCCAGTTAGCCAGTCTGGTCCGAGAAACCTATCCTCAGGTTCATCTAGTTTTTTTGACAGGCTACGATGATTTTGATTATGCCTTGTCTGCTGTCAAACTAGGTGTGGATGACTACCTGCTTAAGCCCTTTTCTCGTCAGGATATCGAGGAAATGTTGGGGAAAATCAAGCAAAAGTTGGATAAGGAAGAAAAGGAAGAGCAGTTACAAGATTTATTGACCGATAAGTTTGAGGGAAACATGGCCCAGAAAATCCAGTCTCATCTTGATGACAGCCAATTTAGTTTAAAGTCTTTGGCCAGTGACTTGGGCTTTAGTCCGACTTATCTGAGTTCTTTGATTAAGAAAGAGTTGGGCCTACCTTTTCAGGATTATCTGGTGAGAGAACGTGTCAAACAAGCCAAGCTCTTGCTTTTGACTACAGATTTGAAGATTTACGAGATAGCCGAAAAGGTTGGTTTTGAAGATATGAACTATTTTACCCAACGCTTTAAGCAGATTGCAGGTGTGACACCTCGTCAGTTTAAGAAGGGAGAAGGCCGATGAAGCGTTCTTCTCTTTTAGTTAGAATGGTTATTTCCATCTTTCTGGTCTTTCTCATTCTCCTAGCTCTGGTTGGAACTTTCTACTATCAATCAAGTTCTTCAGCCATTGAGGCCACCATTGAGGGCAACAGCCAAACGACTATCAGCCAAACTAGCCACTTTATTCAGTCTTATATTAAAAAACTAGAAACCACTTCGACTAGTTTGACCCAGCAGACGGATGTCCTAGCCTATGCTGAGAATCCCAGTCAGGATAAGGACGAGGGAATCCGAAATCTGTTTTTGACCATCTTAAAGGCAGACCAGGACTTGAAAACTGTTGTGCTGGTAACTAAATCCGGTCAGGTCATTTCTACAGATGATAGTGTGCAGATGAAAACTTCCTCTGATATGATGGCTGAGGATTGGTACCAAAAAGCCATTCATCAGGGAGCCATGCCTGTTTTGACTCCAGCTCGTAAATCAGATAGTCAGTGGGTTATTTCTGTCACTCAAGAACTTCTTGATGCAAAGGGAGCCAATCTGGGTGTGCTTCGTTTGGATATTTCTTATGAAACTCTGGAAGCATATCTCAATCAACTCCAGTTGGGGCAGCAGGGCTTTGCCTTTATCATCAATGAAAACCATGAATTTGTTTATCATCCTCAACACACAGTTTATAGTTCGTCTAGCGAAATGGAAGCCATGAAACTCTATATTGAGACAGGGCAGGGCTATACTCCAGCTCACAAATCCTATGTCAGTCAGGAACAGATTGCTGGAACTGATTGGACGGTGCTTGGTGTGTCTTCGTTGGAGAAGTTAGACCAGGTTAGGAGTCAACTCATGTGGACCTTGCTTGGAGCCAGTTTCACATCTCTTCTTGCCTGTCTCTGCTTGGTGTGGCTTAGTCTTAAACGCTGGATTGCTCCTCTGAATGACTTGAGAGAAACCATGCTGGAGATTGCTTCTGGTAATCAGAATCTGCGTGCCAAGGAAGTTGGTGCCTATGAACTGAGAGAAGTGTCTCGCCAGTTTAATGCCATGTTGGATCAGGTTGATCAGCTGATGGCAGATATTCGTAGTCAGGAAGAAACGACCCGTCAGTACCAACTTCAAGCACTGTCAAGTCAGATTAACCCACATTTTCTCTATAACACCTTGGACACCATCATCTGGATGGCTGAATTTCAGGATAGTCAGTGTGTGGTTCAGGTGACCAAGTCCTTGGCAACCTATTTCCGCTTGGCACTCAATCAAGGCAAGGATTTGATTTGCCTGTCTGACGAAATCAATCATGTTCGCCAGTATCTCTTTATCCAGAAACAACGCTATGGAGACAAGTTGGACTATGAAATTGATGAAAATCCTGTCTTTGATAATCTAGTCTTGCCCAAGCTGGTCCTACAACCCCTTGTAGAAAATGCTCTTTACCATGGTATCAAGGAGAAGGAAGGTCAGGGACATATTAGAGTTTCTGTTCAGAAAAAGGATTCAGGATTGGTCATCCGTATTGAGGATGATGGCGTTGGCTTCCAAACTGCTGGCGATAGTAGTCAGAGTCAACTCAAACGTGGGGGAGTTGGTCTTCAAAATGTCGATCAGCGACTCAAACTTCATTTTGGAGAAGATTACCAGATGAAGATTGATTCTAGGCCCCAAAAAGGGACGAAAGTGGAAATATACATAAATAGAATATAAACTAGCTAACTCCCAGTCAATTCTGGGAGTTTTATGCGTAATTGGGCAAGCTTTCTAGGTTGTCTATCTTGCTAAAAACAAGAAAAAACGGTATGATAGATAGTGACAAAAGAGGTGGCAGAGATGAACGAGACACAGATTCAAAGAGAAACACGTCAGGTATTAGAAGATGTTTTAGAAAAGGCCAATTTGAAGCAGGGGGCCCTTTTTGTTTTAGGTCTATCTTCTAGTGAGGTGATAGGTGGTCAGATTGGGAAAGAATCCAGTCAAGAGATTGGTGAGCTGATAGTGGAGACTATCTTGGGTATTCTAGGTAGTAGAGGTATCCATTTAGCCGTTCAAGGTTGTGAACATGTCAATCGTGCCCTCGTTGTTGAACGTCAGGTGGCAGAGCAGTTTGGTCTGGAAATCGTCAGTGTCCTTCCAACTCTTCATGCAGGAGGTTCGGGGCAGTTAGCAGCCTTCAAGTTTATGCAGGATCCAGTTGAGGTTGAATTTATCAAGGCTCATGCTGGATTGGATATCGGAGACACTGCAATTGGCATGCATGTCAAGCATGTTCAGGTTCCGATTCGCCCTCTTTTGAGAGAGATTGGTCATGCCCATGTAACGGCGCTGGCTAGTCGTCCAAAATTAGTCGGAGGTGCGCGTGCGCACTATCCGCAAGATTCTATCAGAAAGTCGTGAGAATGAATAAAGGAGATGAAAGTGTTTAAAAAAGACCGTTTTTCAATTCGTAAGATTAAGGGAGTTGTAGGTTCTGTATTTCTTGGAAGCCTTTTGATGGCTCCTTCTGTAGTGGACGCAGCCACCTATCACTATGTAGATAAAGAGGTTATTTCACAAGAAGCTAAGGATTTAATCCAGACAGGAAAGCCTGATGGAAATGAAGTTGTATATGGTTTGGTGTATCAAAAAGACCAGTTGCCACAAACAGGGACAGAAGCATCTGTTTTGACAGCTTTTGGTTTACTGACTGTTGGGAGCTTGCTTGTAATCTACAAGAGAAAGAAAATTGCCAGCGTCTTTCTAGTTGGAGCTATGGGATTGGTAGTTCTTCCTAGTGCAGGAGCTGTAGACCCAGTTGCTACTCTAGCACCGGCTAGTCGAGAGGGTGTTGTTGAAATGGAGGGCTATCGCTATGTTGGTTATCTATCAGGTGACATCCTCAAAACGCTTGGCTTGGACACTGTTTTAGAAGAAGCCTCAGCTAAACCTGGAGAGGTAACTGTGGTCGAAGTTGAGAAGCCCCAAGTAACAATAAATCAGGAGCAAGCTAAGCCAGAAAACCAAGCAGTAGAGACAGAGGAAGCTCCAAAAGAAGAAGCACCTAAAACAGAAGAAAGTCCAAAGGGAGAACCAAAATCGGAGGTAAAACCTACTGACGAACCCCTCCCTAAAGGAAAAGATGAAAAAGAAGCTTCAGCAGAACCAGCTCCAGTTGAAGAAGTAAGTGGAGTAGTTGAGTCAAAAACAGATGAACAAGCACCAGTCAAACAGGAAAGTCAATCATCAGACAAACCAGCTGAGGAATCAAAAGTTGCAACTCCAGTAGAACAACCAGAAGTCCCAGAACAACCCGTGCAACCTACACAACCTGAGCAACCAAGGATACCAAAAGAATCATCACAACAAGAAGATCCTAAAGAGGATAAGGTAGCGGAAGAGACACCGAAACAAGAAGATGCACAGCCAGCAGTAGTAAAAACAAAAGATGAGGCTGCTAATCAACCTGTTGAAGAACCAAAAGTGGAAACGCCTGCTGTAGAAAAACAAACGGAACCAACAGAGGAACCAGTAGACCAACCAGTTGTGACGAAACCAGCTGAGAAACCAGTAGACCAACCAGTTGTGATGAAACCAGCTGACCAACCAGTGGAAACACCTACTGTAACAAAACCAGTGGACCAACCTACGTCACATGATCATGAGACTCCAAAAGAAAAATCGGTACCTGTTTTAACATTAACGAGTATCACAGATAATGCGATGAATCGTTCTGCAAATTTAAACTATAATTTAGAGAATGCTGATAATGCAGAAATTAAGAACATCGTAGCTGAAATTAAAGATGGAGATAAGGTTGTTAAAACCATCGACCTATCTAAAGAAAAACTAGAAGATGTGGTTGAAGGTTTGAATCTTTATAAAGATTATAAAGTAGCAACGCGAATGACTTATAATCGCGGTCAAGGTGATGAAACAATGACCTTAGATGAAAAACCACTTCGTTTAGACTTGAAGAAAGTTGAAATCAAGAACATTGCGTCAACTAGCTTGATTAGTGTGGATAGAAAATGGCGTCGAAACGGATAAAAGTTTAATAACTGAAAAACCGACAGACGTTGCTCCACTTTACTTACGAGTGACAACTCATGATAACAAAACAACAAGACTAGCGGTAAGTTCTGTTGAAGAAGTGGTTGTTGATGGAAAAACATTGTACAAAGTGGTAGCAAAAGCTCCAGACTTAGTTCAACGTAGAGAAGATGATACTTTCAGTGAAGAGTATGTTCATTACTTTGAAAAACAAAAATTAAAAGAAGGTAATATTTATTATAGCTTCAACGAGCTTGTAAAAGATATGCAAGCTAACCCTACTGGAGAGTTCAAACTGGGTGCAGATCTTAATGCAGCCAATGTTCCAACTCCAAGTAAATCTTATGTGACAGCTACGTTTAAAGGTACATTATCAAGCAATGGAGATAATCGTTTCACTATTCACAATACAGCTCGACCTTTATTTGCTAATATTGAAGGTGGAAAAATCCACGATATTAATCTTGCTAATGTAAATATTAATATGCCTTGGGCTGAAAATATTGCACCTCTTGCTAGAACACTAAAAAATACTACCGTTGAAAATGTTAAAGTAACAGGTAATATTGTCGCTAAAAACGATATTGCAGGTGTTGTAAATAAATTAGACGGACCTGGAGCTAAACTAACAAATGTTGCATTTATTGGTAATATTGCTGGTGTTGGTGATAGAGGATGGAATGTTGCTGGTATAGTTGGAGAAGTCTGGAAAGGTCATATCAATAAGGCATATGTAGATGCAAATATTACGGCAAATAAAGCTCGTGTTGCTGGTGTTGCATCGACTGTTGATAATGGTTCTGATCCAAATGGTATCGGTAAGTATGGTACTGTAAGAAACTCAGTCGCTAAAGGAACAATTAAAGTAACAACACCAGTTGAGGTTGGTGGTTTCATTAGTAAAAACTGGGCATGGGGTAAACTAGAAGATAATGTTTCGATGATGAAAGTCGAAAATGGTGAAGAATTCTATGGCTCAAGAGATATTGATGCCGAGGATGGTTACTTTACCAATAATGCTCTGGATAGAAACTTTGTTGTAAAAGATGTTAGTACAGGTGATCGTTCATTTAAACGTTCTCGTTCCAATAGAATTAGAGAGATAGAGTTAGAGGAAGCGAATAAGAAGATAACAGCATTAGATATTACAGCTGATAAATTCGAGATTGCTCCACTTGTGGAAGACAAACTGAACCTAGTGAAACCAAAAGTTGACACGTACAAAACTACTCAAGATTACAATGCAGAACGTGAACTTGCATACCGTAATATTGAAAAACTTCAACCATTCTACAACAAAGAATGGATTGTCAATCAAGGTAATAAGATTCCTGAAGGATCTAAATTACTAACTACAGAAGTATTATCTGTGACAGGTATGAAAGATGGACAATTTGTAACGGACTTGTCAGATGTTGATCATATTATGATTCATTATGCTGATGGTACTAAGGAAGAAAAAGCTGTATCAGCAAAAGCTACATCAAACGTGGAACAAGTAAAAGAATACGGTATTACAGATTTAGGAGATGTAGTTTATATACCGAATATGGTTGTTAAAGACCGTACTCAATTGATAACGGATATTAAAGCAAAATTAGCAGGTGTTGAATTGATTTCACCTGAAGTGCGTGCGTTAATGGATAAACGTAACAAACCAGTTGAGAATAGTGACAATCATAAGAACAATTACATTCGTAACTTGTTCCTTGAAGAAAGCTTCAAAGAAACTAAAGCTAATTTGGATA
This sequence comes from Streptococcus mitis, assembly GCF_001579035.1. GTDB lineage: Bacteria > Bacillota > Bacilli > Lactobacillales > Streptococcaceae > Streptococcus > Streptococcus mitis_J. The sequence continues at coordinate 16,197 of NZ_KQ970286.1, forward strand.
AATTAGTCAAAGCTTTAGTCGAAAACGAAGACCATCAATTGAATAGTGATGAAGCTACCATGAAAGCTCTTCTTAAAAAAGTAGAAGACAACAAAGCTAAAATTATGATGGCTCTTACTTATTTAAATCGTTATTATGGATTTAAATACAATGATATGAGCATTAAAGACCTTATGATGTTCAAGCCTGATTTTTATGGTAAGAACGTTAGCGTTATCGATAGATTGATTCAAATTGGTTCACGTGAACATTTCTTGAAAGGGGACCGAACTCAAGATGCTTATCGTGATGTGATTGCGGGAGCAACAGGTAAAGGTAATTTAAATGACTTCTTAACATATAACATGAAACTCTTTACAGAAGATACTGATATGAATGTGTGGTATAAAAAAGCTATTTCTCATACTAACTATGTAGTTGAGAAACAATCATCTAACCCTGATTTTGCTAATAAGAAATATCACTTATATGAAAACTTAAATAACGGTGAACATGGTCGATACATTTTACCACTTCTTAATACGAAGAAGGCTCACATGTTCTTAATTTCAACGTACAATACGCTAGCGTTTAGTGCATTTGAGAAATATGGTAAGAATACAGAAGCTGAACGTGAAGCGTTCAAGAAAGAAATCGATTTACGTGCACAAGAGCAAATTAATTACTTAGACTTCTGGTCAAGACTTGCTGCTGATAATGTACGTAATCAATTGTTGAAATCTGAAAATATGGTCCCATCAGCAATTTGGGATAACCAAGATGTTCCAGGTAATGGATGGGCTGACCGAATGGGTCATAATAAGAATGGTGACTATGCTCCAGTTCGTGAGTTCTATGGACCTACAGGTAAATGGCACGGATATAACGGTATGGGTGCGTATGCTTATATCTTTTCTAATCCACAAAACTCAGAAGCTGTATACTACATCATCTCTAGTATGATTAGTGATTATGGTACATCTGCATTCACTCACGAAACAACTCATATCAATGACCGTATGGCCTACTTAGGAACATGGCGTCACCGTGAAGGGACAGATATTGAATCATTTGCTCAAGGTATGCTACAATCGCCATCACTTACAAACTATAATGGTGAATATGGTTCACTTGGATTAAATATGGCGTACGAACGTAAAAATGACGGTACACAAATTTATAACTATGATCCTAATATGTTAAGTAGTCGTGAGAAGATTGATCACTACATGAAGAACTATAACGAATCAATGATGATGCTTGATTACTTAGAAGCAGAATCTGTCATCAAGAAAAATACTGGAACTAACGATAAGTGGTTCAAGAAAATCGATAAGAAATATCGCGAAAAAGCTAGCTATAATAAGTTAGAAGGTGCACCACACCAATGGGATTTAGTTCGTGATTTAAATGATGATGAGAAGAGTATGAAACTGACAGCTATTGATCAACTTGTAGATAACAACTTCGCTACTAAACACGGGCTACCAGGTAATGGTCATTACCGTACTGAAGGATTCGATTCTGCTTATACTGTTGTGAATATGATGACTGGTATTTACGGTGGTAACACAAGTAAGAGTACGGCTGGCTCAATCTCATTCAAACACAATACATTCCGTATGTGGGGCTACTACGGTTACCTTGATGGATTCTTAGGGTATGCATCTAACAAGTATAAACAAGAATCTAAAGCAGCCGGCAACGTAGGTCTAGGTGATGACTTTATCATCCAAAAAGTTTCTAAAGGTAGATTTAATACATTAGAAGAGTGGAAGAAAGAATGGTATAAAGAAGTCAGAGCTAAAGCTGAGAAAGGTTTTGTAGAAATTGAAATTGATGGTAAAAAGATTTCAACATATGAAAAACTTCAAGAGCTATTCGATGCTGCAGTTGAAAAAGACCTTCAAGGTAATAAATTTGATAATACAGTGAATCTTAAATGGAAAGTTTACAAACAACTATTGCAGAAATCAGACGGATTTACTGGAGATTTATTCACTAAATAGTAGATAGGACTAGTAAAATGAAAAAAGGTAGATCAGCTTTGTCTGTATCTGCCTTTTTATGCT
>NZ_KQ970286.1:18515-22955 GCF_001579035.1 Streptococcus mitis
GGGGGAGAGATACACCTTTACCCAGCCGATTAAAGAGTTGAAAACGAGAAATATAGCAGAAGTGGCAGATTTGCTGGCACAAGTGGAAAGCTACCAAGAGCAAGGCTATTATGTGGTGGGGTATGTCAGCTACGAGGCTGCAACTGCTTTTGAGGAAAAATTAGCAGTTCATAAAGCTCCTTTACTGGGAGAGTACCTACTGTATTTTACTGTTCACGATAGGGTGGAGGTCTCCCCTATTCCTCTGACTTATGATGAGGTTGATTTGCCTTCAAGTTGGCAGGAAGTAACGTCTGCAGCAGACTATGAAAAGGCTATTGCCCAGATACATCATCATTTGCGGCAGGGAGACACCTATCAGGTCAACTACACCGTCCAACTCAAGCAGGACTTAAGCGCTAATCCTTTTGCTATCTACAATCGTATGGTGGTAGAGCAGGAGGCGGGCTACAATGCCTATGTGGAACATGACGAGATGGCAGTGATTTCCATGAGTCCAGAGCTCTTTTTTGAGCAAAATGGCCGCGAGTTGACAACGCGACCAATGAAGGGAACGACTCAGCGTGGCGTGACCGACCAAGAAGACTTGGGCCAGGCCAGTTGGTTGGAGCAGGATCCTAAAAATCGCTCTGAAAATATGATGATTGTGGACCTCTTGCGCAATGATATGAACCGTATTTCTGAAGTGGGAAGTGAGCACGTGGAGCGTCTATGTCAAGTGGAGCAGTATTCCACTGTTTGGCAGATGACTTCGACTATCAAGAGTCGGTTGCGAGAGGATGTTGACCTTGTTGAAATCTTCCGTTCTCTCTTTCCTTGTGGTTCTATAACGGGAGCACCCAAAATTGCGACTATGGAAATCATCAAGGACTTGGAACCACAACCGCGTGGAGTCTACTGTGGAACGATTGGTCTCTTGCTTCCGAATGGGCGACGGTATTTTTAATGTGGCCATTCGGACGATTCAACTGCATCAAGGGAAAGCCATCTATGGAGTGGGTGGTGGCATTACTTGGGATAGCACTTGGGAATCTGAATACCGCGAGGTTCATCAAAAGGCTGCTGTTCTCTATCGTAAACAAGCTCGTTTCCAACTGATTACAACTGGGAAAATCAGCCAGAAGAACTTGATGTTTGAAGAACAACATCTGGAAAGACTGAGAAAAGCTAGTCGATATTTTGCCTTTCCTTTTGATGCAGAAGACTTAAGACAAAAGATAGAGGAAGAGTGTCAGGCTTGTGATGCTAATCAAGATTACCGCTTGCGACTCAGCATTAGCAAATCTGGAGAGATAGAAGTCGATCGTCAAGTATTGGAACCTCCCAGTCCGACCTTCTGCAAAGCCAAACTCTGCCTGCAGGAATCGGATTTGCAGCAAGCATTTACCTATTTTAAAACGACTCACCGACCGCATTTGAGCCTAGGGAAACAAGAGAAGATTTACCACAATAAGTCAGGAGAACTGCTTGAAACCTCTATAGGAAATTTGGTTCTGAAAATCGCTGGAAAACTCTACACACCGCCTATCGAACTTGGAATCTTGCCAGGAATTTATCGCCAGTATTTACTAGAAACAGGACAAGTAGAAGAGAAAGTCTTGACCTTGGCAGATTTAGCCCAAGCAGAAGCTATTTACGCCTGTAATGCAGTGAGAGACTTGTATGAATTAAGCCTAGAGGAGAATTAGATGAAACTGATATTTTTACACGGTTTAGGGCAGTCAGCAGAGTCTTGGAAAGAAGTTCGGAATCTACTGATAGATTATCCTTCTGAGGCTATCGAGTTATTTCCTTCTGGAGTTAGCAGCTATCAAAAAGCCAAGGAGCGAGTTTATCAACACCTAGCTCAAGAGACAGAACCTTTTGTTTTGATTGGATTGTCCTTAGGTGCTGCCCTGGCACTAGAGCTATCTAGTTACGATTTACCAAATCTTCGAGCTTTGATTCTATCAGGATGCCTGCTTAAATTAGCAGGGAATATCCTATTTTATCTTCAGTTGCTGATTTTTAAACTACTTCCCAAAAGGGTATTTGAAAAACAGGGGGCAGACAAGGCTTTTATGGTCGGAGTTTCTGAGGAGTTGAAGACACTTGATTTAACGGATATAGCAGGGATTTGCCCCTATCCAACCTTACTAATTTGTGGCAGCAAAGATAAACCGAATCTTAGTTCTATGAGAAGTCTTCATAAACTAATATCAGAATCCCAATTTCAGATTATCCCAGACGGCCCTCATGTCTTGAATAAGGCAAAACCAAAGGAGTTTGTAGAAAAGACCAGAAGTTTCCTTGAATTGCTGAAATAAGTTTGATAAAATAATATTGAAATCGATAACATCGTTAGAGGAGAAAGAAATGAATAAACGTCTATTTTTAAAAATGAGTCTGACTACCTTGCCAGTTTTAGCCTTGTTTTCACAACCTGTGTTAGCAGAGGAAAACATTCATTTTTCGAGTTGTAAGGAAGCTTGGGCGAATGGATATGCAGATATTCATGAGGGAGAGCCCGGTTATTCTGCCAAGTTAGACCGCGATCATGATGGTGTGGCTTGCGAATTGAAAAATGCTCCTAAGGGTGCCTTTAAAGCAAAACAATCAACTGCGGCTCAAAACAATACAAGTTCAGCAACAACAAGTGGCTGGGTTAAGCAGGATGGTACTTGGTATTACTTTGATGGAAATGGCAATCCAGTGAAAAATGCATGGCAGGGAAGCTATTACCTGAAAGAAGATGGTCAAATGGCACAGAGCGAATGGATTTATGATGATTCTTATCAGGCTTGGTATTACTTGAAATCAGATGGATCTTATGCAAAGAATGCATGGCAAGGAGCTTACTACCTTAAGTCAAACGGTAAAATGGCACAAGGTGAGTGGGTTTATGACTCTTCTTACCAAGCCTGGTATTACTTGAAATCAGATGGTTCTTATGCTCGCAATGCATGGCAAGGAAACTACTATTTGAAATCAGATGGCAAAATGGCTAAGAATGAGCGAGTTGATGATGGACGTTACTACGTAGATGCTTCAGGTCTCTGGAAACCATAAATCAGATAAAATTTAGAAAGTTAATGCAAACCTTTGCATAAGTAAATGAATTTTGTTATACTAGTGCTGTAAGCATTTTCAATTATTATACAATGAAAAAGGAGAATATGATGAGTCAAAAGATTATTGGGATTGACCTTGGTGGAACTTCTATCAAATTTGCAATCTTAACAACAGCAGGAGAAATCCAAGAAAAATGGTCTATCAAGACTAACATTTTGGATGAGGGAAGTCATATCGTAGATGATATGATTGAGTCTATTCAACATCGTTTGGACTTGCTTGGATTGGCAGCAGCAGACTTCCAAGGTATCGGAATGGGATCACCAGGTGTGGTTGACCGTGAAAAAGGAACAGTTATTGGTGCCTACAACTTGAACTGGAAAACCCTTCAACCAATTAAAGAAAAAATTGAAAAAGCCTTGGGTATTCCATTCTTCATTGATAATGATGCCAACGTGGCAGCTCTTGGTGAGCGCTGGATGGGGGCTGGTGATAACCAACCAGATGTTGTCTTTATGACACTTGGTACTGGTGTTGGTGGTGGTATCGTCGCTGAAGGCAAATTGCTTCATGGTGTTGCTGGTGCAGCAGGTGAGCTTGGCCACATCACTGTTGACTTTGACCAACCAATCGCATGTACTTGTGGTAAGAAAGGTTGCCTTGAGACAGTTGCTTCAGCAACAGGTATTGTCAACTTGACTCGTCGCTATGCTGATGAATACGAAGGCGATGCAGCCTTGAAACGCTTGATTGACAACGGAGAAGAAGTAACTGCTAAGACTGTCTTTGATCTTGCAAAAGAAGGAGACGACCTTGCTTTGATAGTTTACCGTAACTTCTCACGTTACTTGGGAATCGCTTGTGCCAACATCGGTTCAATCCTCAACCCATCAACAATCGTAATTGGTGGTGGAGTATCAGCTGCGGGAGAATTCCTTCTACAAGGTGTTCAAAAAGTTTACGACGAAAATAGTTTCCCACAAGTACGCACATCCACTAAATTAGCTCTTGCAACTCTAGGAAATGACGCTGGAGTTATCGGAGCAGCATCACTTGTATTGCAATAATACTCAATGAAAATCAAAGAGCAAACTAGGAAGCTAGCCGCAAGCTGTACTTGAGTACGGTAAGGCGACGCTGACGTGGTTTGAATTTGATTTTCGAAGAGTATAAAATAATAAAAGAGGGAAAATGCTAACCTAGAGTTAGTAATGTTCCTCTTTTCTTTTTTATGCTATACTAGTTAGGACAATAAATGAGGTGAGAGAGAATGACAAAAGCAGATACGATTTTTAAAGAGAATATTGAACGAATCCTCAAAGACGGTGTCTTTTCTGAGCAGGCCCGTCCTAAGTACAAGGATGGGACAGTTGCCAACTCTAAATATGT
>NZ_KQ970286.1:22982-24478 GCF_001579035.1 Streptococcus mitis
GGGGAATTCCCCATCACAACTTTGCGTCCCATTGCCATCAAATCAGCTATCAAAGAAGTTCTCTGGATCTACCAAGACCAGTCAAATAGCTTAGAAGTGCTTAATGACAAGTACAATGTTCACTACTGGAATGACTGGGAAGTGGGAGATACAGGAACCATTGGTGAGCGCTATGGTGCCGTCGTTAAAAAGCATGACATCATTAACAAGATTCTCAAACAGTTGGAAGCCAACCCTTGGAACCGTCGCAACATTATCTCCCTTTGGGATTACCAAGCTTTTGATGAGACGGACGGCCTCCTCCCATGCGCCTTTCAGACCATGTTTGATGTCCGCCGTGTAGATGGAGAAATCTATCTGGATGCAACCTTGACTCAGCGTTCGAATGATATGTTGGTAGCCCACCATATCAATGCTATGCAGTATGTGGCTCTTCAAATGATGATTGCCAAGCATTTCGGCTGGAAGGTTGGGAAGTTCTTCTACTTTATCAACAACCTCCATATCTATGATAATCAATTTGAACAAGCTCAGGAATTGCTTCGTCGTGAGCCGTCAAACTGCCAACCACGTTTGGTTTTAAATGTTCCTGATGGGACTAGTTTCTTTGATATCAAAGCAGAAGATTTTGAGTTGGTGAATTATGACCCTGTCAAGCCGCAGTTGAAGTTTGACCTAGCTATTTAATACTCTTCGAAAATCTCTTCAAACCACGTCAGCGTCGCTTCATCAACAACATCAAAAGCATGTTTTGAGCTGACTTCGTCAGTTCTATCCGCAACCTCAAAACAGTGTTTTGAGCAGCCTGTGGCTAGCTTCCTAGTTGCTCTTTGATTTTCATTGAGCATAAAATAATAGAAAAAAGAAGTTGAGAATAATCCCAACTTCTTTTGTTTTTTAACGTGATACGCGGCGACGAGCTGCTTTTTTACGGTTTTCTTCGATGAAAGCTGCTTTTTGCTCTTCTGGTTCGATTACTTTCTTTTTAAATGCGTATACTGCACCTGCAACGGCAGCGACAGTTCCTGCGACACCTGTTACAAGACCTTTAGCGAATCCTTTAGCCATGAGTCTTCCTCCTTTATATTCTATATCAGCCAGCCTCTTCAAGAGGTCACATTTTTCTGACTGACCTTTTTGTGTTATAATAATAGTAACGAAAAAATGGGAATTTTTCAAGGAAAAAAGATGAAAACAAAAATAATTGTGATTGTTGGACCGACTGCTGTTGGAAAAACAGCCCTTGCCATTGAAGTGGCTAATAGTTTTAATGGCGAAGTGGTTAGTGGAGATAGCCAGCAAGTCTATCGAGGTCTGGATATTGGAACGGCTAAGGCTAGTCCAGAAGAGCAGGCAACTGTTCCTCATCATTTAATCGATGTTAGAGAGGTAACCGAGTCTTACTCGGCTTTTGATTTTGTTTCAGAAGCTAAGATGGCTATTGAGGATATTCACAGTCGTGGCAAGTTAGCTATTATCGCTGGTGGGACTGGACT
>NZ_KQ970286.1:24947-26290 GCF_001579035.1 Streptococcus mitis
AGACTCCCCATGAGGAGATTTTGGCCTATCGAGCTAGCTTGGAACCTTGTACAGATGAGGAATTAGCCCATCTTGTGGACCAAGCAGGCCTTGAGATTCCCCAGTTTAATCGTCGTCGTGCTATGCGTGCCTTAGAAATTGCCCATTTTGGTCAGGATTTGGAAAATCAAGAGACCTTGTATGAACCATTGATTATCTGCTTGGATGATGAGCGCAGTCAACTTTATGAGCGTATCAATTACCGCGTGGACTTGATGTTTGAGGCTGGACTTTTGGATGAGGCCAAGTGGCTTTTTGACCATTATCCAGATGTGCAGGCTGCTAAGGGAATTGGTTATAAGGAACTCTTTCCATATTTCCGTGGGGAGCAAACTCTTGAGGAAGCTAGTGAGAGTCTCAAACAGGCGACTCGTCGTTTTGCCAAGCGTCAGCTGACCTGGTTCCGTAATCGCATGCAGGTCACCTTTTATCAGATTGGAGAATCTGGTGTACAAGACCGCATTTTAAGTCAGATAGAGGAGTTTTTAGATGATTGATACTGAAAAAAAAGAGGAGCGAGTCCTGCTCATTGGTGTGGAATTGCAGGGCATGGACAATTTTGACCTCTCTATGGAAGAATTGGCCAGTCTAGCCAAGACAGCTGGTGCAGTCGTTGTAGATAGCTACAGACAAAAACGTGAAAAATATGATTCCAAGACCTTCGTCGGCTCTGGTAAGTTGGAAGAAATTGCGCTCATGGTGGATGCAGAAGAAATTACCACTGTCATCGTCAACAACCGTCTGACGCCAAGGCAAAATGTCAATTTAGAAGAAGTTCTGGGTGTTAAGGTCATTGACCGTATGCAGTTGATTTTGGATATCTTTGCCATGCGAGCTCGAAGCCATGAAGGGAAGCTCCAAGTCCACCTAGCTCAGCTCAAATATCTCTTGCCTCGCTTGGTTGGTCAGGGAATTATGCTCAGCCGTCAGGCAGGGGGAATTGGTTCCCGTGGACCTGGTGAAAGCCAGCTGGAGCTGAACCGTCGTAGCGTTCGCAATCAAATCACGGATATCGAGCGCCAGCTCAAGGTGGTTGAGAAAAATCGGGCGACTGTCAGAGAAAAACGTTTGGAGTCAAGCACCTTTAAGATTGGTTTGATTGGTTATACCAATGCTGGGAAGTCAACCATCATGAACATCTTGACCAGTAAGACCCAGTATGAGGCAGACGAGCTCTTTGCGACTCTGGACGCGACGACTAAGAGTATCCATCTGGGGGGCAATCTCCAAGTAACTTTGACAGATACAGTTGGCTTTATCCAAGATTTGCCGACAGAGTTGGTGTCCAGTTTTAAGTCAACCTT
>NZ_KQ970286.1:26973-29671 GCF_001579035.1 Streptococcus mitis
CCATGTTATATATTGATTAATTAGAAAGTATCGAATGGATATTCAATTTTTAGGAACGGGGGCTGGTCAGCCCTCTAAAGCCCGCAACGTTTCAAGTCTCGCCCTGAAACTCTTGGACGAGATTAACGAAGTCTGGCTCTTTGACTGTGGAGAAGGTACGCAAAATCGCATTCTGGAAACCACGATTCGACCGCGTAAGGTCAGCAAAATCTTTATTACCCACCTACATGGAGACCACATCTTTGGCTTGCCAGGTTTCCTTTCTAGTCGCGCCTTTCAGGCCAATGAAGAACAGACAGATTTGGAAATCTATGGACCGCAAGGGATCAAGTCCTTTGTTTTAACCAGCCTTCGTGTGTCGGGTTCTCGTCTGCCCTACCGCATTCATTTTCATGAATTTGACCAAGATTCTCTAGGTAAAATCCTTGAGACCGATAAATTCACGGTGTATGCAGAGGAGTTGGATCATACTATTTTCTGTGTTGGCTATCGTGTCATTCAAAAGGACTTGGAAGGAACGCTAGATGCTGAAAAACTCAAGGCGGCAGGTGTCCCATTTGGCCCACTTTTTGGAAAAATTAAAAACGGTCAGGACGTTGTTTTAGAAGATGGGACTGAAATCAAGGCGGCAGACTATATCTCAGCCCCACGTCCAGGTAAGATTATCACTATTCTGGGTGACACCCGCAAAACCAATGCTAGTGTGCGTCTAGCTGTCAATGCTGATGTCCTTGTCCATGAATCGACTTATGGCAAGGGTGACGAACAAATTGCTCGTAACCATGGCCACTCTACTAACATGCAAGCTGCACAAGTAGCGGTAGAAGCAGGTGCTAAACGCCTCTTGCTCAACCATATCAGTGCCCGTTTTCTCTCAAAAGATATCAGCAAGCTCAAAAAAGACGCTGCTAGTGTCTTTGAAAATGTCCATGTGGTCAAAGATTTGGAAGAAGTGGAAATCTAGCAGTCACAGAAAGGAACAGTATGCCTACTATTCTCATTACCGGAGCTAGCGGTGGCCTAGCCCAAGAAATGGTCAAACTTTTGCCGAATGACCAACTGATTTTGTTAGGTAGAAACAAGGAAAAATTAGCCCAACTCTACGGAAACCATCCCCATGCAGAATTGATTGAAATCGATATTACCGATGATTCAGCCTTAGAAACTCTGGTAGCAGACCTATATCTCCGCTATGGCAAGATTGATGTCTTGATAAACAACGCTGGTTACGGGATTTTTGAGGAATTTGACCAGATTTCTGACCAAGATATTCACCAGATGTTCGAGGTCAATACCTTTGCCCTGATGAATCTATCTCGTCGCCTTACAGCTCGTATGAAGGAAAGCAGAAAAGGTCATATCATCAATATCGTCAGCATGGCAGGTTTGATCGCTACTGGTAAGTCTAGTCTCTACTCAGCGACCAAGTTTGCGGCTATTGGTTTTTCAAATGCCTTACGCCTTGAACTGATGCCCTATGGAGTCTATGTGACAACAGTCAATCCAGGTCCAATCCGTACAGGATTTTTCGACCAAGCCGACCCAGATGGAACCTATCTCAAGTCGGTTGACCGCTTCCTGCTAGAACCAGATGCAGTGGCTAAAAAGATTGTCAAGATTATAGGAAAAAACAAACGAGAACTTAATCTCCCAGTATTGTTGAATCTAGCCCATAAGTTTTATACCCTCTTTCCCAAGCTAGCTGATAAGTTGGCAGGGGAAACTTTTAATTATAAATAAAAAGAACCAATGTGCAGGTGTTGCTAGCCTACATATTGGTTCTTATCATTTCTCAACTATCAAACTGAACTTCTTCTAAGAGATAGTCGATAAAGCGTTCGCCCATCTTAGATAGGCTAGTTTTCTCATGCTGGATATAGACCAGCTCGATAGGGTCATCAATATCTAGTGGGATAGAAACGATATTGTCTCCGTTGAGGTTGCTGTTCAAAATCCCTGTTGCAATGGTATAACCATCCAAACCAATCAAGAGGTTAAAGAGAGTTGCACGGTCACTGACCACGATGGATTTTTTGTGGTGTTCTTGCGAGAGAATCTCTTCAGAGAAGTAGAAGGAGTTGTGAGTTCCTTGGTCATAGCTGAGATAAGGGAAGTTTTCCAAGTCTTCTAGTTTGACCTTATCTTTCTTTGCCAGAGGATTAGTCTTGCTGACAAAGATATGCGGTTGCGCAGTAAAGAGATGGTGAGCCAGCAGGTGGTTGTCATCCAGCATTTTGGTTAAAACATCACGGTTGTAGCTGTTTAAGAAGAGGACACCGACCTCACTACGGAAGTTCTTGACGTCATCGATAATCTCCCAAGTCCGCGTTTCACGAAGAAAAAGCTCGTATTTTTCCATATCACTTTTCTTGAGTAGAGAGACGAAAGCGTTGACCACAAAGGCATAGTGCTGGGAGGAAACGCTAAAGAGTTCGCGGTGGGCAACAGGATTTTTATAGCGTTCTTCCAGAAGCTGGGTCTGCTCGACAACCTGACGGGCATAAGAGAGGAACTCCATCCCATCACGGGTCAAGGTGATACCCTTGGGATTTCGGATAAAAATCTCAATCCCCATCTCATTTTCCAAATCTCTTACAGCGTTGGAAAGACTCGGCTGAGTGATAAAGAGTTGCTTGGCTGCCTCATTCATGGAGCCAGTTTCGACGATTTTGATAATATAGTGTAATTGTTGAATTCT
>NZ_KQ970286.1:29691-35328 GCF_001579035.1 Streptococcus mitis
CGAGGGGGAGTATGTGAGTCTCTGTAAAGTAGTTAAGAAGAAACTTCTAAATCATTTAGTAAATAAGATTAAAAATTTTTCTCGAAAATAAGAAACTTGCACGATTTACTCATTACTTAGCCAATACTAGAGTTTATACTAGTTATTGTAAAGATGATCATCCAAAAGAAGGAAGGAGGCAACCTTATGGCTAAAAATACAAATCGTTTAGAAATTGATTCTCTAAGTTTTGAGGTTGAAAACCAAGAACTTTCTGGGAAATCAGAAGCTAGTGGTATACAGCTTTTAAAATGACAGTAGCAGGTCTCTGTGGATTGTATTTCACCTATTCCTATGAGTGTACGAGAAATAATGTTCGTTGTTAGATAAAACAAAAGGAAAATTCTAGTGTTTTATTACAAAATATTGACAACATTTTGATTTGGTGTTATATTTACGGGGAGAAATACAAATAGAACAAGGCAACTTTGAGATTGATTCTTTGGATTGTGGAAATTAATAGCCAAGAATTGGATGGAAAATCTGCTGCTGAGTAGGGTACGGCTGTTAGATTAACAGCACAGGGGCGCTGTGGTTGGTGATTTACATATTCTTATGAATGTATTTCGCCAAACGTGCGCTGTGGATAAAACTCTCTATTTTTTGACAGGAGGATAAAATGGAAGGAATTATTGGAACACTAGAATTCTATGCACCTGTACTGGTCTTAGGAGTTGTTGTCATAGGGATTGTTTACTTTATGAAAAAAAGAAACGATCGCAAATAATCAACATCGACCGATACCTGAAAAAGGCATCGGTTTTTTTTAACTTGAATATATTGCACAAAATACTCATGGAAAACCTTGAAAGAAACCGTATAATGAGAGAGTAATAAAGAAACGGAGGAATGAAATGATGAAACAGCTTATTGTGACAGGATTAACGAAAACATTTGGTCAAGGGGATAATATCGTTCATGCATTATTAGATGTGAACTTGTCCGTTGAAAAAGGTGAATTTCTGGCAATTATGGGTGCCAGTGGTAGTGGAAAAACAACACTTCTCAACTGTATTTCAACGATTGATAAACCAACATCAGGTGAGATTCGATTTGAAGATTTTGACATTATCCATGCCAAGGAAAATGAACTAGCTGACTATCGTGCTAAAAACATTTCCTATATTTTCCAAGCCTACAACCTGGTGGAAACCTTGACGGTCTATGAAAATATCGTTCTACCTCTTCAAATTCAGGGGAAAAATATCAAAAAACATCAGGATAAGATTGAGGAAATTTTGGATAAGTTGGATATCCAAAACTTAAAAGATAAGTTTCCTAATCAGTTATCAGGTGGTCAGCGACAACGAGTGGCAACTGCTAGAGCCTTGATTGATGATTCTAAACTGATTATCGCAGATGAGCCGACAGGAGCCTTGGACTCTGCCAATTCTGAAAAACTGATGGCACTTTTGCAGGAAATCAATAAAAGTTTTGGTATTACCATTTTACTGGTTACGCATGACCCTGCTGCAGCAAAGTATTCCTCACGGATGGTGCTACTTAGCGATGGAAAGATTATGGATGATTTGGAACGTAACAGCTTAACTAATGAACAGTATTTGCAAGAGATTTACAGCCGTACCAGATAGGAGGGGGAGAGTATGTATCCAAAATTGATTTTACGAAATGTATTTCGAAATTTACAGACCTATACCATCTATTTTTTCAGTCTGACCTTGATTTATAGCTTGCTCTACGCTTTTAATGCTTTACCAAGCCATCCAGTGATGCAAAGTTTATCAGGAGCAAAGGAAATGTTGACGACGGTGATGAGTCAGTACATGGGCTTGCTTTCCTATCTGATTCTATCGGCGATTGCCTTTCTCATCGTTTACTCCACAAACTTTGTCCTGGGACGGCGCAAGAAAGAGCTGGGACTTTATGCAACGCTGGGAATGAAGAAGAAGCAGATTATCCGTACCCTGTTCTTTGAAACCATGCTGGTCAATATCTTTTCCTTGATTCTAGGTTTCTTTCTTGGAGTGATCTTACTGGTCATTCTAGCTAAGATTGCATCTGAGTTTTTCATGGCTAATTACTTTGGTAATCTGGTTTTCTTTGATAGTAAGTCTGTCATCTTACTAGTTTATTCCTATTTGGTAACCAGTTTTATTGTTGGTGTCATGGACATTATCACTTTTAGAAAGCAAAATATCATTGCACTCATTCAAGAAAATGGGGTCAAGAAATCTGTCTTGGCAAAAGGTAAGCCAGTTCTTCAAGCACTTCTCTTTATTCTTTCGACAGCTGTTATCGGTTTTGGTGCTCTCTATTTTTCAGACTATCACCATCTATCACTCTTGAAAAGTTGGGGTATCTTGCTGGTATCTGTCTTCGTGATTTTTGTGATTTTGTTTTACAATACCTTGAGCCATTTTATCTTGGTCTCTCTTAGAAAACTGCCTCAAACCTACTATAATAAACTAAACACTTTTAAAATCCGTCAATTTTCAAAACAAGCTGATAGTAATTCGGTCACGTTGGCTGTCTTATCCTTGACCTTGACACTGGCTCTCAGCTTACTCGTTTTTAGTGGTAGTGCCTATACGACTATGAACCGAGAGCTGAACAAATACTCACCTTATGATGTAACTGTCAATCTCTACCGTGGTAAAGAGTTTCAATTTTCTCAGGAATCTGTCAAAGACAGATTGAAAGCAGATGGCTTTGACTTTAATGTCATCAAAGAAGAGTACAGCTATCCTATCTATTCTAGTGATTTAACCTATAAAGATTTGATTGATACTAGCAATCTCTGGGCGCATGATAAGGAACTTCCTGAATCAAAAGTACCGATTTTAGGAATTTCTGCCTACAATTATCTCCGCAAACTGCAAGGTGAAAGAGAGGTTGACTTGGCAGATAACCAATTTCTGGTCAATGCTAACTATAAAGGAACTGCCAAGCAGATTCAGGACTTTCTATCAAGGACTAAAACCCTCATGATTAACGGTCATTCTCTCAAACTTGTCTCTTCAAAGCCACTTGAAACAGTTTACTTTTTATCGTCAGTGGGTACAAATGACACAGGAACCTTAATTGTACCAGATAAGGTAGTAGTTGGATTGACGGAAGACCACACGACCTATGTTGCCAATTTCAAAGAAAATATCGACAAACGGAAAGTAGAAACATTCTTAAGTCAGTGGATAGAAAAATACTACTTCACCCGTGATGGAGCAGAGTTGAATTCGTTCACCTATCAAACGAAAGGAAGAATTTTTGAGATTTATCTTGGATTTATGGGCGTCATTGTCTTTGTCATGATTTTTGTCAGTGTTATTTTTATCATTATTTCCCTCAGTATCTTGTCACTTCAAACTTCTACAAGCGCTTTGGATAGTGTCAATGATTATCAAATCTTATACCTTCTTGGGAACAAGAGAAAGCAAAATCGCTTTATTCTTTTGCAACAGATACTAAGTTATTTCTTAGTTCCGTTGGTTATCGCAGGTCCGCTAGCACTTGCCTTGAGTACAGCTCTTTTGGGCTATTTTGAGAACTTCGCTAATACCAGCATTTCTATAGATATCACCTATCTGGGAGTAGCGGTCTTACTATTTGTCCTTTACCTGCTAGTGACTTACAGAGTAAGTTGGCAAATTATTGAAAATTAAGTCAAATACCATAGTTGCCTATCCGACAATTCTGGTATTGTGTTATAATGATATTAAAGTAGTTCAGGAAGTAGATACATATGAAACAGTTTGTCAAATCGCTCTCGAAAAACTCACTTTTATTGTGGTGGTTGACGATTTTGAATCATCTAGCTTTAATGATTTATATTTATTATAGGATTCCTCTGGACTTTTCGACAGATTTTTCCTTGCAGATGGTTTTATTGCTGATTATTGCTTTAATTGTATTTAGCTATATTTGTAATATTGTGACCTTTCGGTATAGTGAGTTGAAACTTTGGTTGCTCCTGATGATGTTTCTCATTAGCTGGCAATCCATATTTAACCAAGGAGTTGCGAGCACCCTGTTGCACTTTTTTGATATTCTTCATCCGCTCAACTCTTTTTTATTGGTGTATAGTTCTCTGTCTATTATCTTTCTGGGAGAGAAAATAGGAGAAGAACTGTTGAGTGTGTCCTTTGTGTTGACACTAATCACCATTAGTTCGTATCTGTTAAGTCCTTCAATTTTTCTATTTCTGTCCTTGTTTGCGTCTTTCTTCTTAAACCTTGTTCCCTTGATTTTACTGATTTTATATCATAAAGAGTTGAAAAGTAAACTCAAGTATCAGAGACGAAATTTGTGGATATTAGCTTTGATATTGCCTCTTTCTTATTTCTTTTTGTATATCAATACGAGGGGCTCAGGAGTGATGAACCTAGTCTGGTATCTTGAGATTATTGGAATACTTGCTTTTTTGCATCTCAAAACAATTATTAACTCTCTTCAGAAAAAGGTATCAGAGTTGAAGTTGTCCTATATAAAAGCTTTTTCACGCTTGTTTTTACTGGTTATGTTTTTGTTAGTAGGCATTTTCATCATCTTTCATTTAGACTTAAACACGAGCTTTTTGGTATTGAATATCATGTTACTATTGTTCGGGATTTGTTCGGAAGAATTGATTCGCCTCTTTCGTTCTGCTGATATGCTAGATGCTAGGGATTATGTAAAAGTTCTCTTTTTAAAGCGTAATCGTATGGTGAAAAGTCTGCTGGCAAATGAAGACACAGAACAACAGTTCTCCGAATTTCTTCACAATGAAATCCTGCAAAATGTGATGGCAATAAAAAATTTCAATAAATATAGTAGCAATCAAGCTTTTGGTGAACAGATCAATCTGGTGACAGAGGAGTTGGTTCAGCGGATTCGCGAGCGGATGGATTATTATCAGCCAATGGTAGAAACAGACGAGCAGTTAGACATCCAGTATCAAGGGCTGATTAATCGGATTGTCAAGCGCTATCACGCAGAAAATGAAGTTGTCACACAGTTTCCTGCCCACTTTAGGCTTTTATCTCCTTACGATAAAATTGCCTATCGTCTGGTTGAGGAACTGACGACCAATGCCGTTAAGTACGCTAGTGGTGGAAGGATTTCTTTGAAGATTGATGTGCATGATGACACTATTTTTATCATTTCTGAAAATGACTGCCTTCAAACAGAAAAATCCTTAGGTTATGGCTTGAAAAATATGTCTAATAAAATTAGTGTTTTAGGTGGTCAGATGCAGATTTTTGAAAATAATAAGAGATTTCGTGTAGAAATTACTCTCCCGATTGATAAGGAGTTGTGTTATGAAAATTTTGTTAATTGATGATCATAAATTATTTAGCCAAAGTATCAAGATGATTTTAGAGTTATCGGAAAACATTAAAAAGGTCCAGTTAGTGGATAATTTTTCGACTATTTCGGAGATTGCTTTTAATGACTACGACATTATTTTGATTGACATCAACCTGACGAGTCTGTATCAAGCTGATGGGCTGACCTTGGCACAAGAGATTATCGACAATGGTTGTTCTAGTAAGGTTGTGATTTTGACAGGTTACAGTAAAAAAATGTATGAACACCGAGCTAAAGTTATGGGGGCTTATGGCTTTCTGGATAAAAGCATGAACCCAGATGAGTTGGTGAAAA
>NZ_KQ970286.1:35465-39441 GCF_001579035.1 Streptococcus mitis
GGTGGTAAGGTCTTTTCAGATGAAGTGATGGTAGAGGTGCTAACACCACGAGAAATCGAGATACTAGAATTGGTTAGAAATGGCTTGACCATTGATGATGTCTGTGACAAGGTCTATGTGAGTAAACGTACAGTTTCCAATCACTTGGCCAATATCTTTTCAAAATTGGGAGTGACTAACAGGCAGGAGGCGATTCACATCGCTGAGCAGTTGGGCTATTTTCCACCAGATTAAAAAGTTGCAGAAGATGCAGCTTTTTTAATTTCTGTGCTACTTCTTGTGTGAGTCTCTTCTTGAAAAAAACACAAAATTTTGCTAGAATGAGTCTTATGAAAACATTCTATGATGTGCAGCAATTCCTCAAACGATTTGGTATTATTGTTTACATGGGAAAACGCTTATATGATATTGAACTGATGAAGTTGGAGCTCTCTCGAATTTACGATGCAGGGTTGATGGACAAATTAGACTATCTGGAAGCGGAAGCAGTTCTTCGCAGGGAGCACAAGGTAGAATTGGATTATATTGAGAAAAATGGAGAAAAGAACTAATGGTTACTTGGATTTTGTGGGCACTTATACTAGCAATGTTGGCATGGATGGGCTTTAACTATCTTCGTATTCGCCGTGCGGCTAAAATTGTGGACAATGAGGAATTTGAAGCCTTGATTCGTACGGGTCAATTGATTGATTTGCGTGACCCAGCAGAATTCCACAGAAAACATATCCTTGGTGCCCGCAATATTCCTTCAAGTCAGTTGAAGACCAGTCTTGCAGCCCTTCGTAAGGATAAACCTGTCCTTCTTTACGAAAACCAACGTGCGCAACGTGTCACAAATGCGGCCCTTTACTTGAAAAAACAAGGTTTTTCTGAGATTTATATCCTTTCTTATGGTTTGGATTCTTGGAAAGGAAAGTGAAAGTTGAGAAATAAAAAAACGAGCTTGGATGTTTTCGAGCTCATTTTTTAACCACTTTTTCTAAGAAATTCACGAATGTTTGCTAACTCTTGGGAGTTTAGGTGGCGGTAGTATCCCTCTTGCAGGTTTTCATCCAAGCTCCAAGGCCCGAAATGGGTACGTTTGAGTGAGGTCACCTTGACACCAACCGAGAGAAACATTTTCTTAACCTGATGAAATTTTCCTTCTGAAATGGTGATAGAGGCTTGACTGAGGGAAGGACTTGCAGATAGAATCTCTAGTCTTGCGGGTTTACAGACAGTACCATCTAAAAAGACAATTCCCTTTTGAAAGGCTTGGATATGGTCAGGTGTTAGAAGTCCATTCACCTCAACTCGATAAGTTTTATCGACATGATATTGGGGATGGAGGAGCTGAAAGCCTAAGGGACCGTTATCGGTCAAGAGGAGGAGGCCAGTCGTATCTCTGTCCAGTCGGCCGACGGCATAGAGTTTATCAGACTGGATGTCAGGCGACAGCAGGTCTATGACGGTTGGAAGTTTCTTGTCTTTGTTGGCTGTCACGACACCAGCAGGCTTATGAAGCATAAGATAGGTGTGCTCATAGCCTTGAATGATTCGGTCCTGAAAAAGGAGTTCTTGTAGTCCTGTATCGATATTTTGAGCTAGGGAGCGGGCTGGGCAAGCATCGACGAGAATTTCCCCTTTGAGTAAGGCTTGTTTCATGGCCTTTCGGCTGATTTTTTCTTGAGCTAATAAATTATCTAAACGCATACTGTGCCTATCTTATCATAAGTCGCTTGCTTTGAAAAGGCTTGACGTGAAAAGAAAAGCAGAGTGAAAACATTTACACTTGCTTGAGTTATGTTATTTACTTGAAAATATGGTATAATCGTTCAGTTAGAAAATAAATTTTGAATATTATAGAGGAAATCATGACAAAATTAAGAGAAGATATCCGTAACATTGCGATTATCGCCCACGTTGACCACGGTAAAACAACCCTCGTTGACGAATTATTGAAACAATCAGAAACGCTTGATGCACGTACTGAATTGGCTGAGCGTGCTATGGACTCAAACGATATCGAAAAAGAGCGTGGAATTACCATCCTTGCTAAGAATACAGCCGTTGCCTACAACGGAACTCGTATCAACATCATGGACACACCAGGACACGCGGACTTCGGTGGAGAAGTTGAGCGTATCATGAAAATGGTTGACGGTGTTGTCTTGGTCGTAGATGCTTACGAAGGAACCATGCCACAGACTCGTTTCGTTTTGAAAAAAGCTTTGGAACAAGACCTTGTCCCAATCGTTGTTGTTAACAAAATCGACAAACCATCAGCTCGCCCGGCTGAAGTAGTGGACGAAGTATTGGAACTTTTCATCGAGCTTGGTGCAGATGACGACCAGCTTGATTTCCCAGTGGTTTATGCTTCAGCGATCAACGGAACTTCTTCATTGTCAGATGATCCAGCTGACCAAGAAGCGACTATGGCACCAATCTTTGACACGATTATCGACCATATCCCAGCTCCAGTAGATAACTCAGATGAGCCTTTGCAGTTCCAAGTGTCACTTTTGGACTACAACGACTTCGTTGGACGTATCGGTATCGGTCGTGTCTTCCGTGGTACTGTTAAGGTTGGGGACCAAGTTACTCTGTCTAAACTTGATGGCACAACTAAAAACTTCCGTGTTACAAAACTCTTCGGTTTCTTTGGTTTGGAACGTCGTGAAATCCAAGAAGCCAAAGCAGGTGATTTGATTGCCGTTTCAGGTATGGAAGATATCTTTGTCGGTGAAACTATTACTCCGACAGACGCAGTTGAAGCGCTTCCAATCCTACACATCGATGAGCCAACTCTTCAAATGACTTTCTTGGTCAACAACTCACCATTTGCTGGTAAAGAAGGTAAATGGGTAACTTCTCGTAAGGTAGAAGAACGCTTGCAGGCCGAATTGCAAACAGACGTTTCCCTTCGTGTTGACCCAACTGATTCACCAGATAAATGGACTGTTTCAGGACGTGGAGAATTGCACTTGTCAATCCTTATCGAAACAATGCGTCGTGAGGGATATGAACTTCAAGTATCTCGTCCAGAAGTTATCGTAAAAGAAATCGACGGTGTTAAATGTGAACCATTTGAACGTGTTCAAATCGACACTCCAGAAGAATACCAAGGGTCTGTTATCCAAAGCCTTTCTGAACGTAAGGGTGAAATGTTGGATATGATTTCAACTGGTAATGGTCAAACTCGTTTGGTCTTCCTTGTTCCAGCGCGTGGTTTGATTGGATACTCAACTGAGTTCTTGTCAATGACTCGTGGTTACGGTATCATGAACCATACCTTCGATCAATACTTGCCGTTGATTCCAGGGGAAATTGGTGGTCGTCACCGCGGTGCCCTTGTTTCTATCGATGCTGGTAAGGCTACAACTTACTCAATCATGTCTATCGAAGAACGTGGTACAATCTTTGTCAACCCAGGTACTGAGGTTTACGAAGGAATGATCATCGGTGAAAACTCTCGTGAAAACGATTTGACAGTTAACATCACTAAGGCAAAACAAATGACTAACGTTCGTTCAGCTACTAAGGACCAAACAGCTGTCATCAAGACACCTCGTATCTTGACACTTGAAGAGTCTCTTGAGTTCTTGAACGACGATGAGTACATGGAAGTAACACCTGAGTCTATCCGTTTGCGTAAACAAATCCTTAATAAGGCAGAGCGTGAGAAAGCTAACAAGAAGAAAAAATCAGCTGAATAAGAGCTAGAAAGAGAGAAAGATGGTCTATTTAGTCCTAGGAATTTTACTGCTCCTACTCTATGTATTTGCGACACCAGAAAGCATTAAAGGGACAGTCAATATCGTCGCTATGGTATGTATTTTAGTGGCACTCTTGGTTTTGTTGGCTCTATCTTTTCTGAAAATTTTTCAATTACCAACCGAAATATTCCTAGCAATAGCCATGTTAATCCTAGCTTACTTTAGTGTGAGAGACATCACACTCATGCCAGTCAAAAAAAGTAAAAAGGAAGATAAAAAAG
>NZ_KQ970286.1:39478-40898 GCF_001579035.1 Streptococcus mitis
AAAAAAGTAAAAGAAGATAAAAAAGAGAGTTTCGGCTCTCTTTTTGCTTGTTAGAAAGCTGAATATGAGCATTTTCATTTAGAATTATTTCCATAAAAATGGTAAAATAGTAGGAGTAGAAATGGAGTTTGAGACATGAAAGTAATAGATCAATTTAAAAATAAGAAAGTCCTTGTTTTAGGTTTGGCCAAGTCTGGTGAATCTGCAGCTCGTTTGTTGGATAAGCTGGGTGCTATTGTGACAGTAAATGACGGGAAACCTTTCGAGGACAATCCAGCTGCGCAAAGTTTGCTGGAAGAAGGGATCAAGGTCATCACAGGCGGTCATCCTTTGGAACTCTTGGATGAAGAGTTTGCCCTTATGGTGAAAAATCCAGGTATCCCCTACAGCAATCCCATGATTGAAAAGGCTTTGGCCAAGGGAATTCCAGTCTTGACTGAGGTGGAATTGGCTTATTTGATTTCAGAAGCGCCAATTATCGGTATCACAGGTTCAAATGGAAAAACAACCACAACGACTATGATTGGGGACGTTTTGACTGCTGCTAGGCAACATGGTCTTTTATCAGGAAATATCGGCTATCCTGCCAGTCAGGTTGCTCAAACAGCGTCAGATAAGGATACGCTTGTCATGGAACTTTCTTCTTTCCAACTCATGGGAGTTCAAGAATTTCATCCTGAGATTGCGGTTATTACCAACCTCATGCCAACTCATATCGATTATCATGGTTCGTTTGAGGCCTATGTAGCAGCCAAGTGGAATATCCAGAACAAGATGACAGCAACTGATTTCCTTGTCTTGAACTTTAACCAAGACTTGGCAAAAGAATTGGCTAGCAAAACACAAGCTACTGTTGTACCATTTTCAACACTTGAAAAGGTTGATGGAGCTTATCTGGAAGATGGTCAACTCTACTTCCGTGGTGAAGTGGTCATGGCAGCGAATGAAATCGGAGTTCCAGGTAGCCACAATGTAGAAAATGCCCTTGCGACGATTGCTGTAGCCAAGCTCCGTGGTGTTGATAACCAAACCATCAAAGAAACTCTTTCAGCCTTTGGTGGTGTCAAACACCGTCTTCAATTTGTGGATGAAATCAAGGGTGTGAAGTTCTATAATGATAGCAAATCAACCAATATCTTGGCAACTCAAAAAGCCTTGTCAGGATTTGACAATAGCAAGGTCATTTTGATTGCAGGTGGTTTGGACCGTGGCAATGAGTTTGATGAGTTGGTTCCAGACATTTCTGGACTCAAGAAGATGGTCATCCTTGGTCAATCTGCTGAGCGTGTCAAACAGGCAGCATATAAGGCTGGTGTGTCTTATGTGGATGCGACTGATATTGCAGATGCGACCCGCAAGGCCTACGAGCTTGCGACTCAAGGAGATGTGGTTCTTCTCAGTCCTGCCAATGCCAGCTGGG
>NZ_KQ970286.1:40922-53257 GCF_001579035.1 Streptococcus mitis
CGTGGCGACCTCTTTATCGACACAGTAGCGGAGTTAAAGGAATAATATGAAAAAAATTGTCTTTACAGGTGGGGGGACGGTTGGACACGTTACCCTCAATCTTTTGTTAATGCCCAAGTTCATCGAAGATGGTTGGGAAGTCCACTATATCGGGGACAAGCGTGGTATTGAACACCAAGAAATCCTCAAGTCGGGTCTAGACGTCACCTTCCATTCCATTGCGACTGGAAAATTGCGTCGTTATTTCTCTTGGCAAAATATGCTGGACGTCTTTAAAGTTGGCTGGGGAATCGTCCAATCGCTCTTTATCATGTTGCGACTTCGTCCACAGGCTCTTTTTTCAAAGGGAGGCTTTGTCTCTGTGCCGCCAGTTATCGCTGCGCGTGTTTCAGGAGTGCCTGTCTTTATTCACGAATCTGATCTGTCTATGGGCTTGGCCAATAAAATCGCCTATAAATTTGCAACGAAGATGTATTCAACCTTTGAGCAAGCTTCAAGTTTGTCTAAGGTTGAGCATGTGGGAGCAGTGACCAAGGTTTCAGACCAAAAAAGTCCAGAACCAGATGAACTGGTGGATATCCAAACCCACTTTAATCCAAAATTGCCAACTGTATTGTTTGTAGGTGGTTCTGCAGGCGCTCGTGTCTTTAACCAATTGGTGACAGACCATAAGAAAGAACTGACAGAGCGCTACAATATTATCAACCTAACTGGAGATTCTAGCCTGAATGAGTTGAGCCAAAATCTTTTTCGTGTTGACTATGTGACCAATCTCTATCAACCCTTGATGGAATTGGCTGATATTGTTGTGACACGTGGTGGTGCCAATACGATTTTTGAGCTCTTGGCCATGGCAAAATTACATGTTATTGTGCCGCTTGGGCGTGAAGCTAGTCGTGGTGACCAGATTGAAAATGCAGCTTACTTTGTAAAAAAAGGCTATGCAGAAGAGCTTCAAGAAAGCGATTTGACCTTGGATAGTTTGGAAGAGAAGCTTTCTCACTTACTAAGTCACAAGGAAGATTACCAAGCTAAGATGAAGGCTTCAAAGGAATTGAAATCTCTAGCAGATTTTTATCAATTATTGAAAAAAGATTTATCATAAGGAAAGTAAATGTCAAAAGATAAGAAAAATGAGGGCAAAGAAATCCTCGAAGAATTGAAAGAGTTATCAGAATGGCAGAAACGAAACCAAGAATATCTAAAAAAGAAGGCTGAAGAAGAAGCAGCCCTAGCTGAGGAGAAGGAAAAGGAAAGACAAGCTCGAATGGCTTCGAAATCTGAAAAGTCAGATGAAACTGAAGACAAAGAGAGTGAGCTTGAACCAAAAGATTCAGAATCAGCTAAGGAAGATGCTAAAGAAAAAGTAGAATCCTCAGAGGGTGACAAAGAGGAAGAAGAGATAGAAGAATCAGGGTCTAAAGAGGGCGAGGAACAGGATAAAAAGCTTGCTAAAAAGGCTACAAAGGAAAAACCAGCCAAAGCAAAGATTCCTGGTTTCCATATCTTACGAGCCTTAACGATTTTATTTCCAAGTCTGCTTTTATTGATTGTCTCTGCCTACTTACTCAGTCCTTATGCGACCATGAAGGAGATTCGTGTTGAGGGAACGATGCACACTACGGCTGATGATATCCGACAGGCTTCAGGCATTCAGGATTCGGATTATACGATTAACCTTCTGCTAGACAAGGCAAAATATGAAAAGCAGATCAAGTCTAACTATTGGGTTGAATCAGCTCAGCTTGTCTATCAATTTCCAACCAAGTTTACTATCAAGGTTAAGGAATATGATATTGTAGCCTACTATATTTCTGGTGAAAACCATTATCCTATTCTTTCCAGTGGTCAGCTTGAGACCAGTGCTGTGAGTTTGGTCAGTCTACCAGAAACTTATTTATCAGTTCTCTTTAATGATAGTGAACAAATCAAGGCTTTTGTCTCAGAACTTGCTCAAATTAGCCCAGAACTCAAGGCTGCTATCCAAAAGGTGGAATTAGCCCCAAGCAAGGTGACTTCCGATTTAATTCGATTGACCATGAATGATTCGGACGAAGTCTTGGTTCCCCTGTCTGAAATGAGCAAGAAATTGCCTTATTACAGCAAGATTAAACCTCAATTGTCAGAACCAAGTGTGGTCGATATGGAAGCTGGAATTTACAGCTATACTGTAGCGGATAAATTAATTATGGAAGCTGAGGAAAAAGCCAAACAAGAGGCTAAGGAAGCCGAGAAAAAACAGAAAGAGGAAGAGAAGAAAAGGCTGGAAGAACAGCAGAATAAATTGGAAGAAGAGAAGAAAAAGCTGGAGGAAGAGAGCAACCGAAACCAAACAAGTCAGCGTTCATCGCGTCGCTAGGTTTACCTTTTCTCTTATAGTTCTTTAGTGACCGAAGACGATTTCCAGTTGACGCAAGCTTAAAAAAACGTTATAATAAGAAAGTTGAGAATTGATTTTCAATTGTCTTAGTCCAGAGAAATGGCGGTGCTGCGAGCCATCTAAGCTAGGAAGTCATGCTACTCAATCATACAATTGCATAAGAACAAGAGAATGACAAGTTCATTGAATGAAGGTGGTACCGCGGTTTTTCGCCCTTCGTGATATGAGCTTGTCTTTTGATTTTTGGAGGTGTTGATGAAAACATTTCTTGTCAAACAAAAGTTTCGTCTTGGAGGCGAACGCTTCGCTATCAAGGATGACAGGGGAGAAATTGCCTATCAGGTGGAGGGATCATTTTTTAAGATTCCCAAAACTTTTACCATCTATGATGCGGCTGGTGAACAAGTCAGTCAGATCAGTAAAGAAATCTTGACCTTGCTTCCTCGTTTTGAGATTCAGCTTCGGGATGGCTCGAGTTTTGTCATTCGCAAGAAGTTGACCTTCTGGCGAGATAAGTATGAGTTTGATAATCTAGGTCTTCGTATCGAGGGCAATATCTGGGATTTGAATTTCAAATTGCTGGATGATCGCGATCAGCTAATTGCGGAAATTAAGAAGGAACTCTTCCATCTGACCTCTACCTATACCGTAACGGTTCTTGAGGACGCTTATGCAGACCTAGTCATTTCCCTTTGTGTCGCGATTGACTATGTGGAGATGCTGGAAAGCCAATCACATTAAACAAGTAAATAAGGAGACAATATGAAACAACTATCTAGTGCACAAGTACGCCAAATGTGGCTTGATTTCTGGGCGACCAAAGGTCACTCTGTAGAACCATCAGTAAGTTTGGTTCCTGTAAATGACCCAACACTTTTGTGGATCAACTCTGGGGTAGCAACCCTTAAGAAATACTTTGATGGGACTATCATCCCTGAAAATCCACGTATTACCAATGCCCAAAAGGCTATCCGTACCAACGATATTGAAAACGTAGGGAAGACTGCACGTCACCATACCATGTTTGAAATGTTGGGGAACTTCTCTATCGGGGATTACTTCCGTGATGAAGCCATCACTTGGGCTTATGAGCTTTTGACAAGCCCTGAATGGTTTGACTTCCCTGCTGAAAAACTTTACATGACCTACTATCCAGATGATAAAGATTCTTACAACCGCTGGATTGAGGTAGGAGTGGACCCAAGTCACTTGATTCCAATCGAGGACAACTTCTGGGAAATCGGTGCAGGACCTTCTGGACCAGATACAGAAATCTTCTTTGACCGTGGAGAAGCCTTTGACCCAGAAAATATCGGTATTCGCCTGCTTGCAGAAGATATTGAAAACGACCGTTATATTGAAATCTGGAACATCGTTTTGTCACAATTTAACGCAGACCCTGCTGTTCCTCGTAGCGAATACAAGGAATTGCCACACAAGAACATTGATACGGGCGCTGGTTTGGAGCGTTTGGTAGCGGTTATCCAAGGGGCTAAGACCAACTTTGAAACGGACCTCTTCATGCCAATCATTCGTGAAGTGGAGAAATTGTCTGGTAAGGTTTATGACCAAGATGGCGACAACATGAGCTTTAAGGTCATCGCTGACCACATCCGTTCACTTTCATTTGCCATCGGTGATGGTGCCCTTCCAGGAAATGAAGGCCGTGGTTATGTCCTTCGTCGTCTCCTTCGTCGTGCTTCTATGCATGGTCAAAAATTGGGAATCAACGAGCCTTTCCTTTACAAACTGGTCCCAACCGTTGGAAAAATCATGGAAAGCTACTACCCAGAAGTTCTTGAAAAACGTGACTTTATCGAAAAAATCGTTAAGAGCGAAGAAGAATCATTTGCGCGTACCCTTCACTCAGGTCAACACTTTGCCCAAGGCATCGTAGCTGACTTGAAAGAAGAAGGTCAATCTGTCATTGCTGGTTCAGATGTTTTCAAACTCTATGACACTTATGGATTCCCAGTTGAATTGACTGAAGAAATCGCTGAAGAAGCTGGTATGACTGTAGACCGTGAAGGATTTGAAGCAGCCATGAAAGAACAGCAAGAACGTGCGCGTGCATCAGCTGTCAAGGGTGGCTCAATGGGTATGCAAAATGAAACCCTTCAAAACATCACTGTAGAAAGTGTCTTCAACTACAATGCTAGCCAATTGTCTTCTAAATTGGTGGCTATCGTGGCTGACAATGCAGAAGTAGAATCTGTGTCAGAAGGAACTGCCTCACTTATCTTTGCGGAAACGCCATTCTACGCTGAAATGGGTGGACAGGTAGCTGACCACGGACAAATCTTGGATGCGTCAGGTAAGGTCGTGGCTACTGTGACCAATGTTCAGAAAGCCCCAAATGGTCAAGCACTTCATACAGTTGAAGTCCTTGCACCGCTTGCCTTGAACCAAGAATATACCTTAGCAATTGATACAAATCGTCGTCACCGTGTCATGAAAAACCATACTGCGACTCACTTGCTTCACGCTGCCCTTCACAATATCCTTGGAAACCACGCAACACAAGCAGGATCTCTTAACGAAGTTGAATTCCTTCGCTTTGACTTTACCCACTTCCAAGCAGTGACTGCTGAAGAATTGCGTGCGATTGAGCAGCAAGTCAACGAAAAAATCTGGGAAGCTCTTGAAGTGAAGACAGTTGAAACGGATATTGACACTGCCAAAGAAATGGGAGCTATGGCCCTCTTTGGTGAGAAATATGGCAAGGAAGTCCGTGTTGTCACTATTGGTGACTACTCTATCGAGCTTTGTGGTGGTACCCACGTTGGCAACACTTCTGAGATTGGTCTCTTCAAGATTGTCAAAGAAGAAGGGATCGGATCAGGAACTCGCCGTATCTTGGCAGTGACTGGGAAGGAAGCCTTTGAAGCCTACCGTGAACAAGAAGACGCCCTTAAAGCTGTCGCAGCAACCTTGAAAGTACCACAAGTCAAGGAAGTACCTCACAAGGTAGAAGGACTTCAAGAACAACTTCGTCAACTCCAAAAAGAAAATGCTGAGCTGAAAGAAAAAGCCGCAGCTGCAGCCGCAGGCGATATCTTCAAGGATGTGAAGGAAGTCAATGGTCATCGTTATATCGCTAGCCAAGTGTCTGTAGCTGACGCTGGTGCCCTTCGTACTTTTGCGGATAACTGGAAACAAAAAGACTACTCTGATCTTCTTGTCCTAGTTGCTGCTATCGGTGATAAAGTCAATGTTCTTGTAGCAAGCAAGACAAAAGACCTTCATGCAGGAAACCTTGTCAAAGAATTGGCACCAATCATCGATGGACGTGGTGGTGGTAAACCAGACATGGCCATGGCAGGAGGAAGCAACCAAGCTAAGATCCAAGAATTGTTGGATGCAGTAGCAGGTAAATTGTAATCAAGTAAAGATCTATCCATTTGGGTAGGTCTTTTTGCGAATGCAAAAAAGCCAAATCCGCTTGGACTTGGCTTGATTATTATTGTCTGTTAGATTGTATTAGCTGCCCAGACACTTACGGATCTAGCTGAGACAGGGAATTGTCCATAACCTTCCTCATCAATTGTAACTTGACTTTGGTGGTTTTCAAGTAAATCTACAAAGGTTTGGTTAGCCCATTCTTGGCCGACAAACATTGACTTGCTGTTTTCTTGGTCATTTGAAATCAAGACTGCGATTGGGGATTGATTTTCAGCACCAGAGCGTACCCAACCGATACAGTTAGCATCATCAAAGTAGTCTGTTTGCTCTCCATAGGCCAAATCTTTTCGGATGGTTAGGAGGCGGTCAAGGACCTCTTTGAAATCTTCTTGAGCATATTGCCCTGAAATCCCATAGTAGTCACCGTAAAAGACACATGGAAGGCCATTTTGGCGTAACAGAATGAGGGCATAGGCCGCTGGTTTGAACCATTCTTCAACAGTAGACTCAAGAGCCTGACCTCGTTGGGTATCGTGGTTGTCGACAAAGGTTACAGCCTTGTCAGGTTTGAGTTCAACCAAGCTATCTGTAAAAATGCCACGAAGGTCATAGTTGGAACCTGCTCGGCTAGCATCAAAGAGATTCTGGTGGAGACGAACATCGACAAGGTCAAAGCGTTCTTCCGTTTTTTCAAGATAGTCCAGATTGGCTTCCTTGTCAGGATTCCAAAATTCACCAAAAACATAGAAATCCTCACCGTATTTTTCCTTCATATCACGGATGAAATTGCGCATAAAGAAAGAATCAATGTGCTTAACAGCATCCAAGCGGAAACCAGCTACACCAGTCGTTTCCATGAACCAGTCAGCCCAGTCATAGATATTTTTGATGACTTCAGGATGTTTAAAGTCTAGGTCAGCATACATGAGGTAGTCGTAGTTTCCGTTTTCATTATCAACCAATTCCTCGTTGGCCCAACCCTTGTTGTCTCCTTGAATCAGATAAATCCCAGACTTACGGCGTTTGGCATCGTAGTCTGTACCTGTGAAGTGGTACCAGTGCCAGTGGAAGTCATTGTAGGTATCTTGGCGACCATCGAAGGTAAAACTAGTCCAGCCATTGATGGTGAAGGGTTCTCCAAGTTCGACTGTACGGTCTACAGGGTCCACTTCGATGACCTGAAAGGCTTCCATGTGATCGGCCGCAGCCTTATGGTTGAGTACCACATCAGCCATAGGCTGGATTCCCTGTGCTTTTAGGGCTTGAATGGCTTGAAGATAGTCTTCTTTAAAACCATACTTAGTGCGGACAGTCCCTTTTTGGTTGAACTCTCCTAGGTCAAATAAGTCATAGACCCCATAGCCGACATCTTTTTCATTGGTAGCCTTGAAAGCTGGTGGCATCCAGACATGACTGATACCGAGATCAGCTAGGTGTGGAGCATCTTCAGCCAGACGCGTCCAGTGCTGACCGTCGTGGGGCAGATACCATTCAAAGTATTGCATGAGTGTTTGATTTTGCATGATGTTTCCTCTTACTTGTCAATCTTGCTCTTTATTCTATCATAAAGTATCTCTTGGCGCAAACGTTTGCGTAAGAATAGAAGGAAACTATTGTATCTACTTAAAATAAAGTGTTGATTTTTTTGTATCAAAGTGCTAGTATAATAGTATGTAATATAGATAAAGATAGGAGTCATCCCATGATTGAATTTCAAAATGTTAGTAAGTTGTATGGTGATAAAGAGGCCTTGAGCAATCTCAATTTGCAGATTGAAAATGGGGAGATTATGGGCTTGATTGGCCATAATGGTGCTGGAAAATCGACTACCATAAAATCCCTAGTCAGTATCATTTCACCCAGCAGTGGTCGTATTCTGGTAGACGGTCAGGAGTTATCGGAAAATCGCTTAGAGATCAAACGAAAGATTGGCTACGTAGCAGACTCGCCTGACTTATTTTTACGCTTAACGGCCAATGAATTTTGGGAATTGATTGCCTCATCCTATGATCTGACTAGCTCTGACTTGGAGGCTAGTCTAGCTAGGCTATTGAACGTTTTTGATTTTGCTGAAAATCGCTATCAGGTTATTGAAACCCTTTCTCACGGAATGCGTCAGAAAGTCTTTGTCATCGGGGCACTCTTGTCCGATCCCGATATTTGGGTCTTGGATGAACCCTTGACAGGTTTGGATCCCCAGGCTGCCTTTGATTTGAAGCAAATGATGAAGGAACATGCACAAAAAGGTAAGACGGTCTTGTTTTCAACTCATGTTCTAGAGGTAGCTGAGCAAGTCTGTAATCGGATTGCCATTTTGAAAAAGGGGCATTTGATCTATTGTGGTAGCGTAGAGGACTTGAGAAAAGACCACCCAGACCAGTCTTTAGAAAGTATCTACCTTAGCCTTGCTGGTAGAAAAGAGGAGGTTTCAGATGCGTCTCAAGGTCATTAAAAAATTAGTTGATATCAATATCCTCTATTCATCTCAAGAAGCTAATCTGGCTAACCTACGAAAGAAGCAAGCTAAAAATCCTGGAAAAAAAGTAAATGTTTCCGCTAGAGTCCTCAGTTCTTACATTTTTTCCAGTCTCTTGATGCTCATCATGTTTATAAATATAGCCTTTCGTTTTCCTTTTGAGGAAATGCCAAGTTTTTTTAGTAGCATGGTTGCTATTTTACTGGTGCTTGCCTTTTCAACTTCTTTCACTGCATTTTACAATGTCTTTTATGAGAGTAAGGACTTGGCATCGTATAGGCCCTATGCCTTTAAAGAATCAGAGATTATAATTGCTAAAGGACTGTCTGTTCTCTTGCCAGCTCTAGCTGGAATTGTACCAATCCTAGCTTATTTTCTAGTCCTCTATATTAGGCTAGCTCCTTCTCTTTGGCTGGGCTTGCCTTTGATGCTGCTGTCCTTGGTCTTATTATTTGTCTCTGTTACTTTAGTGATGGTAGTGGCAGTACATTTCTTGGCTCAGACTAGGGTCTTCAGAAAGTATCAGTCTATTTTTTCGAATGTGATGATTGGGATAGGGGTTCTCATACCTTTAATATTTGTCCTCTTTCTACAGTCGACTTTTGGAAGTATTGTTGACAAAGTTAGAGACATTCCATTTCTCCTTTATCCTCTTCATATCTTTTACAAAATAGCAGTAGAGCCTTTTTCGACAGAAGCCATAGTGGGTCTGTTAGCTTGGATAGCTTTAACTGCTTTCTTGCTTTACCTGACCAAAAAGAAGGTTCTTCCTCATTTTTATGACGTGATTCTGCTTAACAGTGAGGAGAAGGTCAAGAAAGAACGTCGCAATAAGGAGAGAATTTCAACTACTAATAAAAAGGGCTTTTTCCGTATGGTTTTACGCTACCACCTCACCCTCTTGGGACAGGGAACTGGCGTGATTACAGTGCTTTTTACAAGTGCTTTCCTTCCTTATCTCATGATGATCGGTCTGATTTCCAACATCCGAGATTCTCAGATAGTTCCAGACATTCATCCTCCATACTGGTTACCCTTGTTTTTTGTAGGAGTGTTTATAGCAGTTGTCAATAACAATATCACCAGCCTGCATTCAATTGCCTTGTCCTTGGAGAGAGAAAATGTTGATTTTCTTAAGAGTTTACCCTTTGACTTTGCTCGTTATGTGAAAGTGAAATTTTGGATTATATTTGCTGTCCAGTCCTTTTTACCAGTTCTGACTTTACTTGGCCTTTCCCTATATCTAGGCTTGCCCATCCTTTCGATGATTTACCTCCTTGTGGCATGGATCCTTGCCAGTGTCATCCTTTCTTGCCACCATTACCTTAAGGACGTGAAAAATCTGTCAACCAATTGGAGTAACATTACGGACCTGGTGAACCGTTCAAATCGTATAGTAGCAATTGTTTTGATTTTGGTTTATAGTGCAATCTTAATGGCCCTTGTAATAGGGAGCTTATTCTTGGTTCAGTCTCTCTCCCCTATCCTTGCCATTAGCTTGGGAGTAGGAGCTCTTATCCTCTTGTTTGCTCTTGCTATTTTTGGTTATCATAACTACCTATCACGCATATTGATAGAAATAGAAAAAAGATGAGCTAGTTGGTCGCTTGCTTGATAAATTCAATTCGACAAACGCTTTTATAGTTTGTTAGAATGTAGTTGTAAATGATTAAGATTGGTAATCAAAAATATATAGGGAGGAATGTTTTGAATAAGAAATATAACATAGTTCTATTTTTGTTGTTTATAGTTTATTTATTGGGATATTTTTCAATTTCAAAAACTTTCATTCC
Organism: Streptococcus mitis; assembly: GCF_001579035.1. GTDB lineage: Bacteria > Bacillota > Bacilli > Lactobacillales > Streptococcaceae > Streptococcus > Streptococcus mitis_J. The sequence goes on from NZ_KQ970286.1 coordinate 50,974, forward strand.
TATAATGTGTGTGATCCAAGTATTTTTGATAGAACATATATTTAAAGTTCGAAATAGGATTATGCAGATAGGTGAAATTATAATTATTGTTGCTTCTATAATATTATTTATTGATAGTATATTGAGTTTGTAACAAAAGGCTTCTCTATAGAATCAAATTTTCCAGATACCTGCTGAAGCTGATTTATCTTCTCTCTATGCCTTCTCATCTTTATTCTACTATCTACGTCACTAAACTTGACAGACATATATTACTGATACAGCCTTTTCAGCTACAATCTCAAAGTTAATACTCTTAGAAAATCTCTTCAAACCACGTCAGCTTTGCCTTGCCGTACTCAAGTACAGCCTGCGGCTAGCTTCCTAGTTTGCTCTTTGATTTTCATTGAGTATAACCTGTGGCTAGTTTCCAAGTTTGCTATTTGATTTTTGTTGAATTTTATTTGATAAGAGAAATGCTCCTCCAAGACGGAAGAGCATTTTTTATTGTGATTTTGATTCAGTTTCTGCAGACTCGGGATGGAGTTCTTGGTAACTTGGTGCCTTGAAAAGGTCAGTACTGGTTTTACCTTTTCGTTGGCTAAAGAGGCTAGTTGACTGACTTCCCTTTTCCTGCTCAATCTTTTGTAGAATTGGCAAGGAATTGAGGTAAGAAATACTTTCTGTATCAACTTTTCCAAGATGATCTGCTTGGTAGAAACGGATCAAATCGCCAGTTTGAATCTGGTCGCTGATTTTCAGCTGTTGACTGGCTGCCTGACGAATGCTTTCCAGTTCAGTCTGAGTTTGTTCATCAAGATTGCTGATTTCAAGACCACTTTCAGTATAGTAGGTTCGTCCGTCATAGCTGGTATATTTTGGTGTGACGAAGGAATTGGCAGTTCGAAAGGCAACGATTTCTTGATGGTCTGGTGATAGGAGGTCTTGTCCAACTTGAAGGAAGGAATTGGACTCAATACCAAGGAGATGTTCGAGAGTCGGTAAGATATCGATTTGTCCACCGTAGGTATTGATGATTTGCCCCTTTTCATAACCAGGCATGACCACCATAAAAGGCACTCGTTGCAACATGGCATTGTCGTAATTCGACCAGTTATCAGAAGTCTTTCCAATCAAGGGTGCCAGCTCAGGATTGCGGGAGTTGGAAATACCATAATGGTCTCCGTAAATGACGATGATGGATTTTTCATAGAGGCCACTTTCTTTGAGATAGTCAAAGAAGGCTTTGATGGCACTGTCCAGATAGTTGGCTGTTTGGAAGTAGCCATTGATCGTTTCATCTTTGGTCTTAGCCAGTGGGAAACCAAGCTCATCGCCAGTCAGATTGCTAGCATAGGGATAGTGATTGGACACCGTGATATACTTGGTATAAAAAGGCTGCTGCAGGTGCTCCAGATACTGAATAGAATCTTTCATCATGATTTTATCATTTAAACCATATTGGAAAGAATTGCTACTGTCTTGCTTGGTAAAATAGGAAGCATCAAAGAAGTATTGGTAGCCCCATTGTTTGTAGGTCGTATTTCGATTCCAGAAGGTCCCGATATTACCGTGAAAGACGGCACTCGATTGATAGCCGTTTTTTGATAGGATAAAAGGAGCTGCCTGCTGGGTATTGGTACCACCGTAGTTGACCATGAAAGAACCTTGGTCAAGGCCGAACAAACCAGTCTCCAGCATGGTTTCCGCATCTGAGGTCTTACCAGCCTTGACTTGGTTAAAGATATTCGAAAAGGCTAGTGTAGATTGCGAATGGTAGAGGGAATTAAGGAAGGGAGTGACTTCATGCTCAGTTCCATCTAGGTTGAGTTTATAGTCAAGCAGGAACTGTTGGAAACTCTCCAAGTGGAGATAAATCACATTTTTTCCTTTGGCCAAGCCAAAATAGTCTGGATTGGGTTTAACAGAATGTTCTTGAATATAATCTGTAATAGGTTGCAGGTCGGTCTCAGAGGCCTTAGCCCGTTCTTTGTTGGCGCTATAGGATTGGTTGGCACTATAGCCTAAAAAGGCTGGTAAACTGAGGGCGCGGACAACATAATAATTCGAAAATCCTCGTGATAGGAGATCGGGACGCTCAATTTCAGCCAAGAAAAGATTAGCAGAAAAGAGCAGGGCTGAGAGAGCAGTGATAGCAATACTGGAGCGAAATTTGAAAGGTCTCCTATCCAAATGGATGAATTTTTTATAGAAAAGGAAAGCCAGCAGTGGGAAATCCATAAAATAGATGAAATCCCAAGGACGCAGTAACTCTAGTTCTGCAGTGCCGACAGACACCTTGCTG
>NZ_KQ970286.1:54170-55620 GCF_001579035.1 Streptococcus mitis
AGTATACCATTTTTTAAAAGAAGAGTAAAAAAGCAAGGGTAGTTTCTTTTTTGAGAATTGGCTAAAAGTTTGATATAATAGTAGTTATGAATAGAATAAGAGTCAGCAAAAGGGTTGAAAAGAAGCTCGCCAAAGGTCTGGTTTTACTAGAAGCCAGTGATCTTGAGAATGTTCATCTTAAGGATCAGGAAGTAGAAGTCTATCGTCAAGAAGGCACCTTTCTTGGGACTGCCTACCTTTCTCAGCAAAACAAGGGCTTGGGCTGGTTTGTTAGTCAGGACAAGGTGGCCTTCAATCAAGCTTTCTTTGAAACACTGTTTAGACAAGCTAAAGAAAAGAGAAAATCCTATTATCAAGATGATTTGACAACTGCCTTTCGTCTCTTCAACCAAGAGGGAGATGGCTTTGGCGGTCTGACAGTGGACCTTTATGGCGACTATGCTGTCTTTTCTTGGTATAACTCTTATGTTTATCAGATTCGTCAGACCATCTCAGAAGCCTTTAGACAGGTTTTTCCTGAGGTGTTAGGGGCCTATGAGAAGATACGCTTTAAGGGTTTGGACTATGAATCAGCTCATGTTTATGGTCAAGAAGCACCTGACTTTTTCACTGTTTTGGAAAATGGGGTCTTGTATCAAGTCTTTATGAATGATGGTTTGATGACAGGGATTTTCTTAGACCAGCATGAAGTTCGCGGTAGTTTAGTGGATGGATTGGCTATGGGTAAATCCTTGCTCAATATGTTTTCCTACACAGCAGCCTTTTCAGTAGCTGCGGCCATGGGAGGAGCTAGCCAGACAACTTCTGTTGACCTAGCCAAACGTTCACGAGAATTGTCTCAAGCGCATTTTCAGGCAAATGGAATCAGTACAGATGACCATCGTTTTGTGGTCATGGATGTCTTTGAATATTTCAAGTATGCCAAGCGAAAAGGCTTGACCTACGATGTGATTGTCCTAGATCCGCCTAGCTTTGCTCGGAACAAAAAACAGACCTTCTCTGTGGCCAAGGATTATCACAAGTTGATTTCTCAGAGTCTTGAGATTTTAAATCCGGGAGGGATTATCATTGCCAGTACCAATGCTGCCAATGTATCCCGTCAGAAATTTACAGAACAAATTGATAAAGGCTTTGCAGGAAGAAGTTACCAGATTTTAAATAAATACGGTCTTCCAGCAGACTTCGCCTATAATAAAAAAGATGAAAGTAGTAATTACCTCAAGGTGATTAGTATGAAGGTTAGTAAATGAAATTAATCGTTTCAGTAATGCCAAGAAGTTTAGAGGAGGCCCAGGCTCTGGACGCCACGAGGTACCTGGATTCCGACATCATTGAATGGCGTGCCGACTATCTGCCTAAGGAAGCGATTTTGCAGGTGGCTCCAGCTATTTTTGAAAAATTCGCAGGCCGTGAGTTGGTTTTCACATTGCGAACTCGCTCTGAAGGGGGA
>NZ_KQ970286.1:55640-58420 GCF_001579035.1 Streptococcus mitis
AGATTTTGGATGAAGCTTGATGGCTATACACGTTTAGCTGCCGTTGTTGCCAATCCTATTAAGCATTCTATTTCCCCCTTCATCCATAATAGGGCCTTTGAGGCGACAGCTACCAATGGTGTTTATGTGGCTTGGGAGATTGAAGCGGCTGACTTGGAAGTCACAGTGGCTAATATTCGTCGCTACCAGATGTTTGGTATCAACCTTTCTATGCCTTATAAGGAGCAGGTGATTCCTTATTTGGATGAGCTGAGCGATGAAGCGCGCTTAATCGGTGCAGTTAATACGGTTGTCAATGAGAATGGCAATTTAATTGGATATAATACAGATGGCAAGGGATTTTTTAAGAGCTTGCCTTCTTTTACAATTACAGGCAAGAAGATGATCTTGCTGGGTGCAGGTGGTGCGGCCAAGTCCATTTTGGCACAGGCTATTTTGGATGGCGTCAGTCAGATTTCGGTCTTTGTTCGTTCAGTTTCCATGGAAAAAACAAGACCTTACCTAGACAAGTTACAAGAGCAGACAGGCTTTAAAGTGGACCTGTATGCTTTAGAAGATGTTCCTGAACTGCAAGCAAGGATTGCCGAGTCGGATTTACTTGTCAATGCTACAAGTGTAGGGATGGATAGTCAATCATCTCCAGTTCCTGAAAACATTGTCCTACCAGAAACTCTTTTAGTAGCTGATATCATTTACCAACCCTTTGAAACACCATTTTTGAAATGGGCCAGAAGTCAGGGAAATCCAGCGGTCAATGGTCTGGGAATGTTGCTCTATCAAGCTGCAGAAGCTTTTCAACTGTGGACAGGCAAGGAAATGCCGACAGAAGAGATTTGGCAGTCCTTAAAAGAAAAATACCAATAAAGAAAGGGAGATTTTCCTATGAAAATCAGAATCGATATTCCTCATCATCCTTATGATATTCAGATTGAAAAAGGTTGTCTGGCTCAGGCTGGTCAATGGTTGCGAGAACTATGGCAACCACAAAAAGTGGTTATCGTGACAGATAACCATGTAGCTTCTCTTTATGCAGAGAAGGTCAAGCTCAGCCTAGAAGATGCTGGTTTTCAGGTAGCGGTATTTGACTTTTTGGAAGGGGAAGAAAGAAAGAATTTAACTACTGTTCAGAAAGTCTATGAATTTTTAGTCAAGCAAGGTCTGACTCGTAGCGATGGAATCGTGGCTCTAGGTGGTGGTGTCGTTGGGGACCTAGCTGGTTTTGTAGCCTCTACCTATATGCGGGGCATTCATTTTGTTCAGATTCCGACTAGTTTGACAGCCCAGGTGGATTCGTCTATTGGTGGAAAGACAGGTGTCAACACTCCATTTGCTAAAAATATGGTGGGGACCTTTGCCCAGCCAGATGGGGTTCTGATTGACCCACTTGTTCTTGAAACCCTCGGAAAAAGAGAGTTGATTGAAGGGATGGGTGAGGTCATCAAGTATGGCTTGATTGAGGATCCAGAACTGTGGGCTCTCTTGACGGAGCTAGATGGTTCTGTAGAGAGCATTTTGGAGCATGCAGAGACCTTGATTGAACATTCTTGTCAGGTCAAGCGCAAGATGGTAGTTGAGGATGAGTTGGACAATGGTGTACGCCTTTACCTCAATTTTGGGCACACTATTGGTCATGCCATTGAAGCAACGGCCGGTTATGGTAAGGTCATGCATGGAGAAGCTGTGGCCATGGGAATGGTACAGATTTCCAAGGTTGCTGAGGAAAAAGGTCTCATGCCAGAAGGCATTACCCAATCTATCACAGAGATGTGTCAGAAATTCGGCTTGCCTGTTGACTATGAGAGCTGGGATGTTAACAAGCTTTATCAGGCTTTGACTCATGATAAGAAAGCGCGTGGCAACACCTTGAAATTGGTCTTGGTACCAGAGATCGGTTCTGCAACCATCCACCCAGTTTCTATGGAAGAGATGAAAGACTACTTGGTAAAATAAGGAGAGTGTATGAGATATTTAACTGCAGGAGAATCACACGGTCCACGTCTGACAGCTATCATTGAAGGAATTCCAGCTGGACTTCCTTTGACAGCTGAGGATATCAATGAGGATTTGAAACGTCGTCAGGGTGGCTACGGTCGTGGCGGTCGTATGAAGATTGAGAGCGACCAAGTTATCTTTACTTCGGGTGTTCGCCATGGGAAGACGACAGGGGCTCCCATTACCATGGATGTCGTCAATAAGGACCATCAGAAATGGCTGGACATCATGTCTGCCGAGGACATTGAAGACCGCCTTAAAAGCAAACGAAAAATCACCCATCCTCGCCCAGGTCATGCCGATTTGGTTGGGGGCATCAAGTACCGTTTTGACGATTTGCGAAATTCTTTGGAGCGGTCATCTGCCCGTGAAACCACCATGAGAGTGGCAGTCGGGGCAGTAGCTAAACGTCTATTGGCTGAGCTAGATATGGAAATTGCCAACCATGTCGTAGTCTTTGGCGGCAAGGAAATTGATGTTCCTGAAAATCTGACAGTAGCTGAAATAAAGCAACGAGCTGCTAAGTCTGAAGTTTCTATTGTCAACCAAGAACGAGAACAGGAAATCAAGGACTATATTGACCAAATCAAGCGTGACGGTGATACCATCGGTGGGGTTGTGGAGACAGTCGTTGGAGGTGTTCCAGTTGGTCTTGGTTCCTGTGTCCAATGGGACAGAAAATTGGATGCGCGATTGGCCCAAGCTGTCGTCTCTATCAATGCCTTTAAAGGGGTGGAATTTGGTCTTGGCTTTGAAGCTGGTTATCGTAAAGGCAGCCAAGTCATGGA
>NZ_KQ970286.1:58632-64422 GCF_001579035.1 Streptococcus mitis
GTACCAACAATCTAGGGGGCTTTGAAGGTGGTATGACCAATGGGCAACCTATCGTTGTTCGTGGCGTCATGAAACCTATTCCTACTCTTTATAAGCCTCTTATGAGTGTGGATATCGAAACCCACGAACCTTATAAGGCAACCGTGGAGAGAAGTGATCCGACCGCTCTTCCAGCTGCAGGAGTGGTTATGGAAGCTGTTGTGGCAACGGTTTTGGCACAAGAAATCCTCGAAAAATTCTCATCAGATAATCTTGAGGAACTAAAAGAAGCGGTAGCCAAACACCGAGACTATACAAAGAACTATTAAGGAGTTCCTATGGCAAAAACAATCTATATCGCAGGCCTTGGTCTGATTGGAGCCTCTATGGCACTTGGTATCAGACGCGATCATCCAGATTATGAAATTTTAGGTTATAATCGCAGTCAAGCTTCGAGAGATATCGCCTTGAAAGAAGGCATGATTGACCGTGCAACTGATGATTTTGCTAGTTTTGCTCCTCTGGCTGATGTCATCATTTTGACCTTGCCAATAAAGCAAACCATTTCCTTTATTAAGGAGTTGGCCAACTTGGACTTGAAAGAAGGGGTCATTATTTCAGATGCTGGTTCGACCAAGTCAGCCATTGTGGATGCGGCGGAGCAGTATTTTGCTGGTAAGCATGTTCGCTTTGTCGGGGCTCATCCCATGGCTGGTAGTCACAAGACAGGGGCTGCTTCTGCGGATGTCAATCTCTTTGAAAATGCCTATTATATCTTTACACCTTCAAGCCTGACAGGTCAGGATACGCTTGAGGAAATGAGGGACTTGCTTTCAGGTCTTCATGCCCGTTTTATCGAGATTGATGCCAAGGAGCATGATCGTGTCACTTCTCAGATTAGCCATTTTCCTCATATTCTGGCTTCCAGTCTCATGGAACAGACCGCGGTCTATGCTCAAGAACATGAGATGGCAAGGCGTTTTGCGGCCGGTGGTTTTCGAGATATGACTCGGATTGCGGAAAGCGAGCCAGGTATGTGGACTTCTATTCTCTTGTCCAATAGTGAAACTATTCTGGAGCGAATTGCGGATTTCAAGGAGCGTTTGGAAGCGATTGGTCAGGCCATCAGCAAGGGAGATGAAGAGCAGATCTGGAACTTTTTCAACCAAGCGCGTGAGCAACGTCAGGCCATGGAAATCCATAAGCGTGGTGGTGTGGACAGCTCTTATGACCTCTATGTCGATGTTCCCGATGAAGAAGATGTCATCTTGAGGATTTTGGAACTACTACGTGGAACTTCCTTGGTCAATATTCATATCAACGAGGAAAACCGTGAAGATATTCACGGGATTCTACAAATTTCATTTAAAAATGCTCAAGACTTAGAACGCGCCGAGCACCTCATAACAGAAAATACCGACTACACAGTCGTTGTCAAATAAGGAGAAAATCATGTCAAATATTTACGATAGTGCAAACGAACTCAGTCGCGGTTTACGCGAATTACCAGAATACAAGGCGGTTAAAGCAGCTAAAGATGCGATTTCGGCAGATGCTGAGGCAAGCAAAATATTTACAGAATATGTTGCCTTTCAAGAGGAAATTCAAAAACTAGCACAGACAGGTCAAATGCCAGACGCTTCCTTCCAAGCGAAGATGGAAGGCTTTGGTAAGCAGATTCAGGGGAACAGCCTCTTGTCAGAATTCTTTACCAAGCAACAACAATTGGCGATTTACCTTTCTGACATTGAAAAAATTGTTTTTGAACCAGTTTCAGAATTGCTAAAATAAGAAAATAACTATCATAAAGTCAGAAATTTTAAGGAATTTCTGGCTTTTTATGATAAAATAGGTAAAAGTATTGCAAGTATGAGGTCCATTATGAAACTAAAAACAAACATTCGCCACTTACACGGCAGCATCCGCGTCCCAGGTGACAAGTCTATCAGCCACCGTTCCATTATCTTTGGAAGTTTGGCTGAGGGTGAGACTAAGGTTTATGATATTCTGCGAGGTGAAGACGTTCTTTCGACCATGCAGGTTTTTCGTGACCTTGGTGTAGAGATTGAGGATAAAGATGGGGTTATTACCATTCAAGGTGTCGGTATGGACGGCTTAAAAGCGCCACAAAATGCCCTTGATATGGGAAATTCTGGAACCTCGATTCGCCTGATTTCAGGTGTCCTTGCTGGTGCAGACTTTGAAGTAGAGATGTTCGGAGACGACAGTCTATCCAAACGTCCTATGGATCGTGTGACTATTCCACTGAAAAAAATGGGCGTCAGCATTTCAGGGCAAACTGAGCGAGACCTGCCTCCCCTTCATTTAAAAGGGACGAAAAATCTAAGACCTATTCATTATGAATTGCCAATTGCCTCTGCCCAAGTCAAGTCAGCCTTGATGTTTGCGGCCTTGCAGGCTCAGGGAGAGTCAGTGATTATCGAAAAAGAGTGCACCCGTAATCATACTGAAGATATGTTGCAACAATTTGGTGGCCATTTAAGTGTGGACGGCAAGAAAATCACAGTCCAAGGACCACAAAAATTGTCAGGACAAAAGGTGGTTGTTCCAGGAGATATTTCCAGTGCAGCTTTTTGGTTAGTCGCAGGTTTGATTGTTCCAAATTCTCGTGTGGTTCTTAAGAATGTGGGCATCAACGAAACGCGTACCGGTATTATTGATGTCATTCGTGCCATGGGTGGAAAATTGGAAATGACTGAAATTGACCCAGTCGCTAAATCTGCTACCTTAACTGTTGAGTCTTCATACCTCAAAGGAACAGAGATTGGTGGTGCCTTGATTCCACGCTTGATTGATGAATTGCCAATTATCGCTCTTCTGGCGACTCAGGCCCAAGGTGTCACAGTTATCAAAGATGCTGAGGAACTCAAGGTCAAGGAAACAGACCGCATTCAGGTTGTGGCAGACGCTTTAAATAGCATGGGAGCAGATATTACTCCTACAGCTGATGGAATGATTATCAAAGGGAAATCAGTCCTTCACGGTGCTAGAGTCAATACGTTTGGTGACCATCGTATCGGAATGATGACAGCCATTGCAGCCCTTTTGGTTGCAGATGGAGAAGTGGAGCTTGACCGTGCTGAAGCCATCAATACCAGCTATCCTAGCTTCTTTGATGATTTGGAGAACTTGATTCATGGCTAAGGTATTACTAGGATTTATGGGGGCTGGCAAATCGACTATTGCAAGAGGATTGGATCCTAATTACCTTGATATGGATGCTCTGATTGAGAAGCGCCTAGGTATGTCCATTGCGAATTTTTTCTCTGAAAAGGGAGAAGCGACCTTTCGTCAGATAGAATCAGAAGTCCTAGCTGATTTACTACAAATAGACCAAGTCGTGTCAACTGGAGGAGGGGTTGTCATTTCTCAACAAAATCGCAACTTACTCAAGACGAATTCTGATAATATCTACCTGAAAGCAGATTTTGAAACCCTCTACCAACGTATCGCAGCTGATCAGGACAATCAGCGTCCGCTTTTTCTAAATAATAGCAAGGAAGAACTTGCAGCTATTTTCCAAGAAAGACAGGCTTGGTATGAGGAAGTGGCCAGTCGGGTTTTGGATGTAACCAAGCTAAGCCCAGAGGAAATTATAGAGGAACTGAGATGAAAATTGCTTATTTAGGTCCCAAGGGATCATTTTCACACCATGTTGTGCAGACTGCTTTTCCTCATGAGGAATTGCAGGCCTTTGCCAATATTACAGATGTCATCAAGGCCTATGAGCAAGGCTTGGTGGACTATTCTGTGGTGCCAGTTGAAAACTCTATCGAGGGTAGTGTTCATGAAACCTTGGACTACCTTTTTCATCAGGCTCGCATTCAAGCAGTAGCAGAAATTGTTCAGCCTATTCATCAGCAGTTGATGGTGGTTCCAGGCCATACTAAGATTGAAAAGATTTTTTCTCATCCACAGGCCTTGGCTCAAGGAAAGAAATTCATCGATGAACAGTATCCAGAGGCCCAAATCGAGGTAACAGCTAGTACAGCCTATGCGGCACGCTATATTTCCGAACATCCAGATCAACCCTTTGCGGCTATTGCGCCTAGAAGTTCTGCTGAAGAATATGGCTTGGAACTGATTGCCGAGGATATTCAGGAAATGGAAGCCAATTTCACACGTTTTTGGGTGCTAGGATCCGAAATTCCTACTATTCCCTTGCAAGCACAAACTGAAAAAATGAGTTTAGCTTTGACCTTACCTGACAACCTTCCAGGTGCACTCTACAAGGCTCTTTCGACCTTTGCTTGGCGAGGAATTGACCTGACAAAAATTGAAAGTCGTCCACTCAAGACAGCGTTGGGCGAATACTTTTTCATCATCGATGTGGACTATACTGATAAGGCCTTGGTCCAATTTGCCCAAAAAGAATTAGAAGCGATTGGAATCCAGTATAAAATTCTGGGTGCCTATCCTATTTATCCAATATCAGACCATGGAAAGGAGAGAAGATGAGTAAAGAAAATCCTCTCAGTCATCATGAAAAATTACGTTATGATTATTTGCTAAAAAATATTCACTATCTCAATGAGAGAGAAAAAAATGAGTTTGCCTATTTGCAAGAAAAGCTAACTCTTTCTAGGGTAAATAGTGGTTCCAGCTTGGAACAAGAAAGAGAAGAGCAGGTTGACTTACCAAGCTATGCGAACCGGAGTCGCTCACAATCCAAATCACAAACACTCCCTTCCCCTCCCAAAAGAAAAGACGGAAGCTCCGTCTTAAACGCATTTTTATGGTGATTTTTTCACTTCTGGTCTGTGTAGCTTTGGCCATGGTATTCATGTTTTTGCGTGGTTACCAAGATGCTAGTGCAAAGAAAACTGCTGATGCCAAGGCAGCACAGGTTCAAGTCTTTAATGGTCAGGACACTAGAGATGGAGTTAATATTTTGATTATGGGGACGGACGGTCGAATCGGTCAAAATAGTGCTGAGACACGGACGGACTCTATTATGGTATTAAATGTCGGAGGTTCGGACAAGAAAATGAAGCTAGTCAGTTTCATGCGTGATAATTTGGTCTATATAGATGGTTATAGTCAAGTGATTAACGGTAGAAAACAGACGGATAACAAGTTAAACGTAGCCTATGAGTTAGGAGAACAAGAGGGGCAAAAAGGGGCAGAAATGGTTCGTCAAGTCTTGAAAGATAATTTTGACTTGGATATTAAGTACTATGCCTTGGTTGATTTTCAGGCCTTTGCAACAGCGATTGACACGCTTTTCCCTGATGGGGTGACAATTGATGCCCAATTTTCAACATTGAATGGGCGTCCACTAACAGAAGCTACAGTCGGAGATGATTTACACGCTACTGAGACTGAGTCTCCAACCCAAACCATCAAAGTCGGAAAACAGCAGATGAATGGCTCTACCTTGCTCAATTATGCTCGTTTCCGTGATGATGATGAGGCGGATTACGGCCGTACCAAAAGACAGCAACAAGTTTTAACAGCAATTTTAGAGCAAATTAAAGATCCCACTAAACTTTTCACTGGTTCTGAAGCTCTTGGAAAGGTTTTTGCTATGACCTCAACCAATGCACCCTATACTTTCCTCCTAACAAACGGTTTATCTGTTTTGGATGGAGCAAAAAATGGTATTGAAAAATTGACGATTCCAGAACTAGGTGACTGGGTAGATGCCTATGATGTTTATGGAGGCTTGGGCTTGCTTGTCGATCAAAACAAGTATCAGAATAAATTGTCTCAGATGGGTTTGAGATAAGATAAGACAGAAAAATCAAAGTTTGATAGCTATTTGAATAGCAGTCAGGCTTTGATTTTTAC
>NZ_KQ970286.1:64442-65667 GCF_001579035.1 Streptococcus mitis
CAGGCTTTGATTTTTACAGTCTTCAATAGATTTTCACCCCCTATTTGTGGTATAATGAAACGATACGATAGAAAGAATAATGAACAATATGACTGATTTAAAAGCAATTCAGGATCGTAGCCTGGAGATGGCTGAATATTTTGTTGCCTTTTGCAAGGAGCATGATTTACTTTGTTATCTCTGTGGTGGAGGTGCTATTGGTGCCCTTCGAAACAAGGGCTTTATTCCTTGGGATGACGACCTAGACTTTTTTATGCCCCGTAAAGATTATGAGAAATTAGCAGAATTATGGCCTCGCTATGCAGATGAGCGTTATTTCTTGTCAAAGAGTCACAAGGATTTTGTCGACCGCAATCTTTTTATTACCATTCGTGACAAGGAAACGACCTGTATCAAACCTTATCAGCAGGATTTAGAATTGCCACATGGTTTGGCCTTGGATGTCTTGCCTTTGGATTATTATCCGAAAAATCCAGCTGAGCGGAAGAAACAGGTTCGCTGGGCCTTGATTTATTCACTCTTTTGTGCCCAAACTATTCCAGAAAAGCATGGCGCACTTATGAAATGGGGAAGCCGTATTTTACTGGGCGTGACACCAAAATCTCTCCGTTATCGCATTTGGAAAAAAGCTGAGAAAGAAATGACTAAGTATGATTTGGCTGAGAGCGATGGCATCACAGAATTATGCTCAGGTCCTGGCTACATGAGAAACAAGTACCTAATCGAATCTTTTGAAGATAATCTTTTCTTGCCATTTGAAGAAACAGAGATGCCTATTCCAGTTGGCTACGATGCCTATCTCAGCACTGCTTTTGGAGATTATATGACGCCACCACCAGCAAATAAGCAAGTACCGCATCATGATGCTGTCATCGCTGATATGGATAAGTCTTATACAGAATACAAGGGAGAATATGGAGAATGATGGGAGAAAAAATAAGCGTTATCGTTCCAGTCTACAATGTAGAAGCCTATCTGGAGCGATGTGTGGAGTCAATTCTTCATCAGACTTATACTCATTTTGAACTAATCCTAATAAATGATGGATCTACTGATTCCAGTGGACAAATCTGTGATCATTTAGCATATCAGTATGAAAATATCAAGGTTTACCATATCGAAAATGCTGGTGTTTCTAATGCCAGAAATACTGGGATTCAGCTAGCGACGGGTGCTTGGATAACTTTTGTTGATAGTGATGATTTCGTCACTAAGGATTACCTAG
>NZ_KQ970286.1:65959-75755 GCF_001579035.1 Streptococcus mitis
CACTAAGACATCATTCTTTCCAGTCGCAAAACTATTTAAGAGGGACCTGCTGGTAGATGAGAAATTTAATACAGACTACCATCTAGCTGAAGATGCCTTGTTTTTAACTGAATTGCTACTAAAGACAAGATGTAGTAGCGTATTTATTGACAAACCAATTTATTATTATGATCATCGTGAGGGAAGTGCAACAACATCTGTTAATCGGTATGTATTTGATACGATAGAAGTTTATAAGAACATTATTGCTCAAGTATCACAAGTATTTCCTAATTTAAAATATGAATTAAAAAATAGAGAATGTTGGTCATATATCACAGTCTACGATAAAATCATATTTACTTCATCTGAGCAGTATCAAAAGGAGAAAGTCGAACTAAGGACTTGGATTATTCAGCATCGATACGAAATATGGAAGGATACTTATTTCACCACATTTCGTAAGATAGCTGTTCTGTCACTTGTCTTTTCTCCATGGATATATAAAAAAATTGTTGGATTAAGAAACTAATATTACGAGAAGGAGTTGAAAATGAATTTTCCAATAATGAATGAATACTTTGAAAAATCAAAACTATGGGTTTCATATCTGTTTGTTTTTATTTCGATTTTAAGTATGAGTTCACTAGTTTATAAGATAGCCAATCCTCTTTATAAGGGATTATCAGCAATTGTATTGTTTTATATTTGCTATACGTTATTGTTTAAGTGGAAAAAAATCACAGTAGATCGTAAATTTCTATCCTTATTTGGTCTATTAGCAGGAAGTCATCTGTTATCAGCTATTTTCAATCGCTCTGGACATTTGATTGGAAATGTGATCGAGATTCTCTTTATGGTAACCTATATTTTATTATTTACCATGTTAGAATCAGGCCAATTAAAGAAATTATTTGATTGGATTGCTTACACTATTCAAATTGTTTCTTTTTCTTCTGCGATTTTTGCATTTACATTATTAGTAAGTAAGGTACTTATTCTCTTTAAAATTGGACAGCAATCTTATTACTATGGTGTTATGAATGGCCGTTTGTGGGGAATTGTCAATCCCAATGCTAGTGCAATTTTTTCATATATTAGCATTGTTTTGGCTATGTATTTGATTCATAAAGGAAGTAAATATTCTGTCTATCTTAAACTGAATAATGTGATTCAATTAGTTTACTTCGCAACCATGCAAAGTAGAGGAGCTTTATTATCTTTAGTGTTAATGATTGGGTTTTATAGTTTCTTTATTAACAGGGGCAAGTTAGCTAAGCGATTTCTAATCTTTATTGTTTCTGCTTTACTTGTTTCTGCTGCTAACATCGGATTGAGTTATGTAACTTCTATTTACATATCTTCGGGGAAAGCGACTGTATTAGACTTAAATAAAGGACAATCTTATGCAGAAACGGATTCTTCAGTTATAAAAAAAACAGGTGAACTTCATCTAATAGAAACAACACCTAGTGGTAGAACTTATATTTGGAAAAATGCTATAAAAATGGGAAGTGCGAAACCAATTTTTGGTTATGGTGTACGGAATGTTCCAGATTATTACACAAAATATTTCAGTAAATTTGAGATTCAAAATTCTCTTATTGGTGGAAATTTCCATAACATTTTGGTAACGATATTTGTTAGTTCTGGAATTTTAGGTTTAGTATCCTTTCTGCTTCTACTAGGATATGTAATTAAGCGCTTTTTGACTTATTTGATTGTTTCCAAAAAGAACTCTGAAAAGTTGATTATGATTCTTTTCTTTGGCATCTTGTTCGGTCAATTATTTGAAAGTCAGATTATGTACTCAACTAACTTTATCAATATTATTTTTTGGTTGATTATTGGTTATGGATTAGTTGTTTGCAAACGTGATGAAGGTATTCGTTATCAGGAAGTAACTGATATTAGAGAGATTCAACAGATGGAACTAGGAATCATGGAATACATTCATGAAACTTGTCAGAAAATTGGTGTCAAATATTTCCTAGCTTATGGCAGTCTTATCGGTGCGGTTCGTCATAAAGGTTTTATTCCTTGGGATGATGATATGGATATCTGTATGTTGCGTGAAGACTATGAGAAGTTGCAAGATTATCTCATTGCTTATCCTGATGATCGTTACGAAGTTATGTCTTATAAAAATAATCTCAACTATGTCTATCCCTTTATGAAAGTTCAGGATAATCAAACTTATTTATTAGAAGAAGATGTTCGAATTGATTCCAATATGGGGATTTATGTAGATATTTTCCCTGTAGATGGATATGAGGATGACTCGGTTTTTAAAGCTAAAATGACGAGACTTATAAAAAAACGTCAATTAAGCTGTTATACATTTAAAGGGATTACCAATACTAAAAGTCTATTAAATTCTTTAATTCGCTATATATCAGTCATTATCTTCTATTTCACAAATACGAATAAGTATATTAGAGGCATTGATGAGCTTGCTCAATCTAGAAAAGTAGATGATTACGAGTTGGTTGACTATCTTATTTATAAAGATATGCATAAACCAGTCTGGAAGCGAGAGTGGTTGAAACAAACTATTACGGGTGTATTCGAAGGTAAGGAATTTATGATCCCAAAAAACTATCATGAAATTCTGACCTCGGACTACGGAGATTATACGCAACTGCCACCAGTTGAGCTAAGGTTCTCTCATCATGATTTTCAATTGTGGAAGATTATTAAGGTATCCCAATGATGTCATTGAAATGAAGAAGCCATTAACTTGATGTAAAAAGATTAGGAGTGAATAATAGATGTCAGAGAAAATTTTGACTCTTGAAGAAATTAAACAAATTGAATTAGATATTTTAAACTATTTGCATGAACTGTGTGAGGAGCATGAAATCAAGTATTTTATTGATTTTGGGACCTTACTAGGAGCTGTACGCCATAAAGGTTTTATTCCTTGGGATGATGATACCGATATTTCTTTGGCTAGAGATGAATTTGAAAAGCTCTATGAGATATTAAAAAATGAAAAACATCCCTATTATAGATTAATTTCATATAGAGAAACAAAAGGATACCCTTATACATATATGAGAGTTTATGATGTGAGGACAAGAAGAGATGCTAATCTTTTAGATAAGTCGGTTGTTCTAGGTACTTGTGTTGACATTTTCCCATACGATGGGGTTGTTACAGATGAACGTGATAGAAAAAAGATGAGGCTTTATAAACAATTTATTCGACTTTCGTCTCTGAATTTTAAAGGAGTCAAAATAGATAATGGAGGTGTCAAAAATTTACCACGTTATTTTGCATCTGCAATTTTCAGACTGACTTCTCCACAGAAATGGAATGAAAAATTGGAGAAGTTAGCTTTGCAATATGATGTTGAGCAGGCTACAGATCTTGCATGTACTACTTATGACTCTTACTATCCAAGTGGAATTAAGAAAGAGTGGTTATATGATACAATTGAAATGCCATATGAGAATATTCTTGTGAAGGTTCCTAGAAAATTCCATGAGATTTTGGTTTACGAGTTTGGTGAAGACTATATGACTCCTCCGCCTATTGAAAATCAAAATCCAGGAACTGATAAAAATTACTGGATTGATTAATTTATGAGCAAATTGCTTTGATTTGATAATTCGATAAAATAAATAACCTACCTATCTACTGGAATATTCCTTGTTTTAGATAGGTAGGTGATTTTTTTAATTTCTTTTAATCTTAGCAAGAGCAAGATTGAGTGCATAATGGAATGTTTTATCTTTTGTGATAAAAAGTATCAAGAGATAGTAGATTCCACAGGTTGCAACAGTCGAGAGAACCATGAGGATCATATTGAGGTCGACTGTATAAGAGTTGATTTGGAAAAGGAATTTAAACGCAAAATAGATTGGAATGAATCCGAGCGATACAATAGTATAGCGTGTTAAAGTAGTAAAGATTTCTTTTAAGTCAAGCAGATGATGTTTCTTGATAAAGTAAATTTCCAGTAGAACAACTACAGTTTCTGCAATAATAGTAGTAGCAATGTAGTACTCTGGTGCAAAAATATTATTGAAATACAAGAGACTGTTGAGTAGGATATTAGCGCCGCCACCAATAAAGTAAAAGGCTGTTAAACGATTTTCGTGGTCGTTGATGAAGATAATTTGTTTACCGAGAATCAACTCAATAGCCCAAATGATAGTTCGAAAGGCGAAGACACTAGTCACAATACCAGCTTCAAGGTATTTTTCAGAAGAGTAGATAACTGCTGCGTAGTTTCCTAATACCATAATCCCAATACTGGTTGGAATGATAAGGAAATAAAAGAGGGCAGCTCCTTGGTTCAGAAGATTTTTATAAGATTCGTAGTCTTTCTTACCCAGATAGTAGCCGAGACGTGGAATACTGACGTTGATAGCTCCACTCAGGACACTGGCAATCAACATAACGATGCTGAAAGCAATGGTATAATAAGAAATATAGTTTTCATCAGGCCCTTTGGTGATAAACATTCTATCAAGTAAGGTGTAGAGCATATTGGCATTAGCTAGAAGCAACATGGTCAATAGCGGCTTAGATGCTTTAACTAATTCGACAAGACCAATCTTAACAAAGGAAACTTCTCGCTTAATCCAGAGAAAACTGAGTAGATAGTTGAGAATTGTCGTTGCACTCATGATGATTGCATAAGGTACGATATCATTTGGAGTTTTTACAAAGGTGAAGATAGCGACCAACATGGCAATACGAATAACCAATGTTTTGTATAAGATGAATGCATAATTTTCATAAGCTTCATTCATCCACTCGATATAAAGGAATTGGAAGAGAGCCTGGACACCAAGTATATAGTAGAGTTCTTTCAAATTTTCAATACTATTATCCAGATAAATAAATAGGAAATAGATACTTGTTGTTAGAACAGATGTAATAATGGAGATATAGAATAACTTGGAGAAGACATAATTAATCTTATCTTTGTCGTCCTTAACCTTACTGATAGCACGAATCCCGTAGTTGTAGATTCCGAAGGCGGCTAAAGGAATGACAAAGCTAGCCCAGGTATTGGCGGTATTGAAGTAACCGTAGTTGGATTTGCTGAGAATCCGAGTCAGATAAGGATTGGTTATCAGCGGAAAAACGATATTGAGAACATTGACTAGTAAGCTAGCCAGTGCATTAACTTTTATATTTTTCATTGTACTTTCTTTCTTGTATTGTAAAATGGTCTCTAGTATTATATCACATTCTCGCTCCATTCTTTTGATAAAATCGTAAAAATCTAGTATAATAGATAGAACTGAAAGTATGAGGTTACTAGCAATGAAAATGAAACAAATTAGTGATACAACTTTGAAAATCACGATGTCTTTAGAGGATTTGATGGATCGTGGAATGGAGATTGCTGACTTTCTTGTTCCTCAAGAAAAACAGAAGAGTTCTTTTATGCTATCTTGGATGAGTTAGAGATGCCTGATAGCTTTCTGGATACAGGCATGTTGAGCTTCCGTGTGACTCCAAAACCTGATAAGGTAGATGTCTTTGTGACCAAGTCAAAGATTGACCAAAATCTAGATTTTGAAGACTTATCGGATTTGCCAGATATGGAAGAATTGGCTCAAATGTCGCCAGATGAATTTATCAAAACCTTGGAAAAAAGCATCGCAGACAAAACTAAGGATGATATTGAAGCGATTCAATCTCTAGAACAAGTTGAAGCCAAGGAAGAAGAGCAGGAGCAGGATCAACAAGAAGTTGAGAACAAGAAAGAGCCCTACATCTATTACATCCTTTCTTTTGCTAAGTTGGCTGACTTGGTGTCTTTTGCTAAGACAGTGACTTTTGAGATGGAAACTTCTGAACTCTACAAGATGAATGAGCGCTATTATTTGACTATTTTAGTGGATATTGAAAATCATCCAAGTCCATATCCAGCTTGGCTGTTGGCCCGTATGCGCGAGTTTGCGGACGATAGTGATATCAGTCGTTCAGTCTTGCAGGAGTATGGTCAAGTCTTGATGAATCACGATGCAGTGCTTAATCTGCAAAAGATTGGATAATCATTTCTGGAAAGTTATTTTCAGATTTTAAGAAGAGCGAATCGTCTGATTCGTTTTTTCTTTTCTAGATTGAAATAGTGATTTACTATAATAGGAATTTTCACAAAATTCTGTTATAATGGCTATATTAGAAAATTTCGAGGAGACAAACATGACAGTTAAAATTGCTTTACTAGGATTTGGTACCGTTGCAAGTGGTGTGCCTTTCCTCCTAAAGGAAAATGGAGAAAAAATCAATCAATCAGCACATTCAGAGATTGAAGTTGCTAAGGTATTGATCAAGGATGAAGATGAAAAGAATCGCTTGCTTGCAGCAGGGAATGACTTTAACTTTGTAACCAATGTGGATGCCATTTTATCAGACCAAGATATTACTATCGTAGTGGAATTGATGGGGCGTATCGAACCTGCTAAGACCTTTATCACTCGTGCCTTGGAGGCTGGCAAACACGTTGTTACTGCCAATAAGGACCTTTTGGCTGTCCATGGTGCAGAATTGTTAGAAATCGCTAAAGCTAATAAGGTAGCACTTTACTACGAAGCAGCAGTAGCTGGTGGGATTCCAATTCTTCGTACCTTGGCAAATTCCTTGGCTTCTGATAAAATTACGCGCGTGCTTGGTGTAGTCAATGGAACGTCCAACTTCATGATGACCAAGATGGTGGAAGAAGGATGGTCTTACGACGATGCTCTTGCGGAAGCGCAACGTCTAGGATTTGCAGAAAGCGATCCGACGAATGACGTAGATGGGATTGATGCAGCCTACAAGATGGTTATTTTGAGCCAATTTGCCTTTGGCATGAAGGTTGCTTTTGATGATGTAGCCCATAAGGGAATCCGCAATATCACACCAGAAGATGTTGCTGTTGCTCAAGAACTTGGATATGTAGTGAAATTGGTTGGTTCTATTGAGGAAACTCCTTCAGGTATTGCTGCAGAAGTGACTCCAACCTTCCTTCCTAAAGCGCACCCACTTGCCAGTGTGAATGGGGTAATGAACGCTGTCTTTGTAGAATCTATCGGTATTGGTGAGTCTATGTACTATGGGCCAGGTGCTGGTCAAAAACCAACAGCAACAAGTGTTGTGGCGGATATTGTCCGTATTGTTCGTCGCTTGAATGATGGAACAATTGGTAAAGACTTCAACGAGTATAGCCGTGACTTGGTCTTGGCTAATCCAGAAGATGTCAAAGCTAATTACTACTTCTCAATCTTGGCTCCAGACTCAAAAGGTCAGGTCTTGAAATTGGCTGAAATCTTCAACGCTCAAGATATTTCCTTCAAGCAAATCCTCCAAGATGGCAAAGAAGGTGATAAGGCGCGTGTTGTGATCATCACACACAAGATTAATAAAGCCCAACTTGAAAATGTTTCAGCTGAATTGAAGAAGGTTTCAGAATTCGACCTCTTGAATACCTTCAAGGTGCTAGGAGAATAAGATGAAGATTATTGTACCTGCAACCAGTGCCAATATCGGGCCAGGATTTGACTCGGTCGGTGTAGCTGTAACCAAGTATCTTCAAATTGAGGTCTGCGAAGAACGAGATGAGTGGCTGATTGAACACCAGATTGGCAAATGGATTCCACACGATGAGCGTAATCTCTTGCTCAAAATCGCTTTGCAAATTGTACCAGATTTACAACCAAGACGTTTGAAAATGACTAGTAATGTTCCCTTGGCGCGTGGGTTGGGTTCTTCCAGCTCGGTTATTGTTGCTGGGATTGAACTAGCCAACCAACTGGGTCAGCTCAACTTGTCTGATCATGAA
This sequence comes from Streptococcus mitis, assembly GCF_001579035.1. GTDB lineage: Bacteria > Bacillota > Bacilli > Lactobacillales > Streptococcaceae > Streptococcus > Streptococcus mitis_J. The sequence goes on from NZ_KQ970286.1 coordinate 73,728, forward strand.
AAATTGCAGTTGGCGACTAAGATTGAAGGACATCCTGACAATGTGGCTCCAGCCATTTATGGTAATCTCGTTATTGCAAGCTCTGTTGATGGACAAGTTTCTGCTATCGTAGCAGATTTCCCAGAGTGTGATTTCCTAGCCTACATTCCAAACTATGAATTGCGTACTAGAGACAGCCGTGGTGTCTTGCCTAAAAAATTGTCTTACAAGGAAGCTGTTGCAGCTAGTTCTATCGCCAATGTGGCGGTTGCTGCCTTGTTGGCAGGAGATATGGTGACAGCTGGTCAAGCAATCGAAGGAGACCTCTTCCATGAACGCTATCGTCAGGACTTGGTGAGAGAATTTGCGACGATTAAGCAAGTAGCCAAAGAAAATGGTGCCTATGCAACATACCTCTCTGGTGCTGGGCCGACAGTTATGATCTTGGCTTCTCATGGCAAGATGCCAACGATTAAGGCAGAATTGGAAAAGCAACCTTTCAAAGGCAAACTGCATGACTTGAAGGTTGATACCCAAGGTGTCCGTGTAGAAGCAAAATAAAGAATAGAAGATAGGATGGGGAAAGTCTCGACTAGGGGGCTTCCTATCCTTTTTTTGAAAAGAAGTCTAGTTAAAAACGTGATAAAGGAGAAATAAAGATGGCAGAAATTTATCTAGCAGGCGGTTGTTTTTGGGGCTTAGAGGAGTATTTTTCACGTATTTCTGGAGTGCTAGCAACCAGTGTTGGCTACGCTAATGGACAAGTCGAAACGACCAATTACCAGTTGATCAAGGAAACAGACCATGCAGAAACGGTTCAAGTGATTTACGATGAGAAGACAGTGTCACTTAGAGAGATTTTACTTTATTATTTCCGAGTTATCGATCCTCTATCCATCAATCAACAAGGGAATGACCGTGGTCGCCAATATCGAACTGGGATTTATTATCAAGATGAAGTAGACTTGCCAGCTATCTACACAGTGGTGCAGGAGCAGGAGCGCATGATTGGGCGAAAGATTGCAGTAGAAGTGGAGAAACTACGCCACTATATTTTAGCTGAAGATTACCACCAAGACTATCTCAAGAAGAATCCTTCAGGTTACTGTCATATCGATGTTACCGATGCTGATAAGCCATTGATTGACGCAGCAAATTATGAAAAGCCTAGCCAAGAAGTGTTAAAGGAAAGCTTATCAGAAGAATCCTATCGTGTTACCCAAGAAGCTGCTACAGAGGCTCCATTTACCAATGCCTATGACCAAACCTTTGAAGAAGGGATTTATGTAGACATTACGACGGGTGAGCCACTCTTTTTTGCCAAGGATAAGTTTGCCTCAGGTTGTGGTTGGCCAAGTTTTAGCCGTCCGATTTCCAAGGAATTGATTCATTATTACAAGGATATGAGCCATGGAATGGAGCGAATCGAGGTTCGTTCTCGGTCAGGCAATGCTCACTTGGGTCATGTTTTCACAGATGGACCTCGGGAGTTAGGTGGTCTCCGTTACTGTATCAATTCTGCATCCTTGCGTTTTGTATCCAAGGATGAGATGGAAGAGGCAGGGTATGGTTATTTATTACCGTACTTAAACAAATAAAACAGAGAGGGTGGGCACTTCCCACTTTCTTCATTTTTAGAATACGAATAGAAGGGATTTATGAAACACCTATTATCTTACTTTAAACCCTACATCAAGGAATCGATTTTTGCACCCTTGTTCAAGTTGTTAGAAGCTGTTTTTGAGCTCTTGGTTCCCATGGTGATTGCTGGGATTGTTGACCAATCCTTGCCTCAGAAAAATCAAGGTCATCTCTGGATGCAGATTGGTTTGCTCCTTATCTTTGCAGTGATTGGCGTTGTAGTGGCCTTGATAGCCCAGTTTTACTCAGCCAAGTCAGCGGTTGGATTTGCCAAAGAACTGACAGATGACCTTTATCGTCATATTCTTTCCTTGCCCAAGGACAGCAGAGACCGTTTGACAACTTCTAGCTTGGTCACTCGCTTGACTTCGGACACTTACCAGATTCAGACTGGTATCAATCAATTCC
>NZ_KQ970286.1:75775-79761 GCF_001579035.1 Streptococcus mitis
AGATTCAGACTGGTATCAATCAATTCCTGCGTCTCTTTTTACGAGCGCCTATTATCGTTTTTGGTGCTATTTTTATGGCTTATCGAATCTCAGCTGAGCTGATTTTCTGGTTCTTAGTCATGATTGCCATTTTGACCGTCGTCATTGTAGGCCTTTCTCGGACGGTCAATCCTCTCTACAGTAGTCTCAGAAAGAAAACGGACCAACTGGTTCAAGAAACGCGTCAGCAATTGCAAGGGATGCGAGTTATTCGTGCTTTTGGTCAAGAAAAACGAGAGTTACAGATTTTTCAAACTCTTAACCAAGTCTATGCTAGATTACAAGAAAAGACAGGTTTCTGGTCTAGTTTATTAACACCCCTGACCTATCTGATTGTCAATGGAACCCTCCTCGTTATTATCTTGCAGGGATATGTTTCTATTCAAGGAGGATTGCTCAGTCAAGGGGCCCTCATTGCCCTCATCAACTATCTCTTACAGATTTTGGTGGAATTGGTCAAGCTAGCCATGCTGATCAATTCTCTCAACCAGTCCTACATCTCAGCTAAGCGAATTGAGGAAGTCTTTGCTGAGGCTCCAGAAGATATTCACTTAGAGCTAGAACAAAAGCAAGCTACCAGTGATCAGGTTTTACAAGTTCAAGAACTGACCTTTACCTATCCTGATGCGGGCCAGCCTTCTCTGAGAGACATTTCCTTTGATATGAAGCAAGGGCAAATCCTTGGCATCATTGGGGGAACGGGTTCTGGTAAATCAAGTTTGGTGCAAGTCATTCTTGGACTTTATCCAGCAGACAAGGGGAGCATTTACCCTTATCGAGATGGATCTAGTCCTCGTAATCTTGAGGAGTGGCGGTTTTGGATTGCCTATGTGCCTCAAAAAGTCGAACTCTTTAAGGGAAGTATTCGTTCTAACTTGACTCTAGGTTTAGATCAAGAAGTGACTGACCAGGAACTCTGGCAGGCCTTGGAGATTGCGCAAGCTAAGGATTTTGTTAGTGAAAAGGAAGAACTCTTGGATGCCCTAGTTGAGGCAGGAGGTCGAAATTTCTCAGGTGGACAAAAACAAAGGCTGTCTATCGCAAGAGCAGTCTTGCGACAAGCACCATTTCTCATCCTAGATGATGCGACCTCAGCTCTCGACACCATCACAGAGTCCAAGCTCTTGAAGGCTATTCGAGAGAACTTACCAAACACGAGCTTAATCTTGATTTCTCAAAGAACATCGACTTTACAGATGGCTGACCAGATTCTCCTCTTGGAAAAAGGTGAGCTCCTAGCTATCGGCAAGCACGAGGACTTGATGAAATCCAGTCAAGTCTATCGCGAAATCAATGCATCCCAACATGGAAAGGAGGACTAGCATGAGACGACAAACTGCAAATCAGACGCTCAAACGTTTGGTCAAAGATTTAGCAAGTCATCCTTTCCTCCTTTTCCTAGCCTTTCTAGGAACTATTGCCCAAGTTGGCTTATCGATCTATCTACCTATTCTGATTGGGCAGGTCATCGACCAAGTCCTAGTGGCTGGTTCTTCACCAGTTTTTTGGCAAATTTTCATTCAGATGATCTTGGTGGTCATAGGAAATACCTTAGTTCAATGGGTCAATCCTCTCCTTTATAATCGCCTAATCTTCTCTTATACCAGAGACTTGAGAGAGCGAATCATACATAAGCTCCATCGTTTACCGATTGCTTTCGTGGATCGGCAAGGAAGTGGAGAGATGGTCAGTCGTGTGACCACAGACATAGAACAGTTGGCAGCCGGCTTGACCATGATTTTTAACCAATTTTTTATTGGCGTCTTAATGATTTTGGTTAGTATTCTAGCCATGCTTCAAATTCATCTCCTCATGACTCTTTTGGTCTTGCTGTTGACTCCACTATCCATGGTGATTTCACGCTTCATTGCCAAACGATCCTATCATCTCTTCCAGAAGCAAACGGAGACGAGAGGAATTCAGACTCAGTTGATTGAAGAATCGCTTAACCAGCAGACCATTATCCAGTCCTTTAATGCTCAGGCAGAATTTATCCAAAGTCTGCACGAGGCTAATGACAACTATGCAGGTTATTCGCAGTCAGCTATCTTTTATTCATCAACGGTTAACCCTTCGACTCGCTTTGTAAATGCGCTTATTTATGCCCTTCTAGCTGGAGTGGGAGCTTATCGTATCATGATGGGTTCCACCTTGACCATTGGGCGCTTAGTGACCTTTTTGAACTATGTTCAACAGTACACCAAGCCCTTTAACGATATTTCTTCAGTTCTAGCCGAGTTGCAAAGTGCTTTAGCTTGTGCAGAGCGTGTCTATGCTATCTTAGAAATCTCTGAGGTAGCTGAAAGTGGTAAGGAAGTCTTGACCAGTGACCAAGTTAAGGGAGCTATTTCCTTTAAACATGTCTCTTTTGGCTACCATCCTGAAAAGATTTTGATTAAGGATTTATCTATTGATATTCCAGCTGGTAGCAAGGTGGCCATCGTTGGTCCGACAGGTGCTGGGAAATCAACTCTTATCAATCTCCTTATGCGATTTTACCCCATTAACTCGGGAGATATCTTGCTGGATGGGAAATCCATTTATGATTATAGTCGTGCCTCTTTACGCCAGCAGTTTGGCATGGTGCTTCAAGAAACCTGGCTCAAGCAAGGAACCATTCATGACAATATTGCCTTTGGCAATCCTGAAGCCAGTCGGGCACAGGTGATTGTTGCTGCCAAAGCAGCCAATGCGGACTTTTTCATCCAACAGTTGTCGCAGGGATACGATACCAAGTTAGAAAATGCTGGAGAATCTCTCTCTGTCGGTCAAGCCCAGCTCTTGACAATCGCCCGAGTTTTTCTGGGTATTCCAAAGATTCTTATCTTAGACGAAGCGACTTCCTCCATTGATACACGGACAGAAGTGCTGGTACAGGATGCCTTTGCTAAACTCATGAAGGGGCGCACAAGTTTTATCATTGCTCACCGCTTGTCTACCATTCAGGACGCGGATTTGATTCTTGTCTTGGTGGATGGCGACATTGTTGAATATGGGAACCATCAGGACCTTATAGCTAGGAAGGGAAAGTACTACCAAATGCAGCAAGCTGCCGCTTTTAGCTCTGAATAAGCCTTTTTAATTTCGAACTCTTATAGATAAAAAAAGTTGCCTTCGGGTGACTTTTTTGTTACAATAGCTAGAAAATTATTCACTGTAATACTCAATGAAAATCAAAGAGCAAACTAGAAAGCTAGCCGCAGGTCGCTCAAAACACTGCTTTGAGGTTGTGGATAAGATTGACGAAGTCAGCTCAAAACACTGTTTTGAGGTTGCAGATAGAACTGACGAAGTCAGTAACATATATACGGCAAAGTGAATCTGACGTGGTTTGAAGAGAGTATAAATTGTCTTTTAGAAAAGGAGCCTATAATGAAAGTCTTTCAGCATGTAAACATCGTGACTTGTGACCAAGATTTCCATGTTCATTTGGATGGAATCTTAGCTGTTAAGGATTCTCAAATCGTCTATGTCGGTCAAGAGAAGCCAGAGATTTTAGATCAAGCTGAGCAGATTATAGACTATCAGGGAGCCTGGATTATGCCTGGATTGGTCAATTGTCACACCCATTCTGCTATGACAGAATTGAGAGGAATCCGGGATGACAGCAATCTCCATGAATGGCTTAATGACTATATCTGGCCAGCAGAAGCTGAGTTTACACCAGATATGACTACCAAGGCGGTCAAAGAAGCTCTGACAGAGATGCTCCAGTCAGGAACAGCAACCTTTAATGATATGTATAATCCCAATGGTGTGGAGATTGAGCGGATTTATCAGGCAGTGAAAGATTCCAAGATGCGTTGTTATTTCTCACCGACCCTCTTTTCTTCTGAGGCGGAGACAACTAATGAAACTATAAGCAGAACTCGATTCATCATAGAGAAAATCTTAGAATATAAAAATCCAAATTTCAAGGTGATGGTAGCCCCACATTCTCCCTACAG
>NZ_KQ970286.1:80075-80626 GCF_001579035.1 Streptococcus mitis
CCATGTTGCGGAGACCAAGGAGGAGTCAGGCATTATCCTTAAACGCTACGGCAAACGCCCCCTTGCTTTCTAGAAGAACTGGGTTACTTAGATCATCCGTCTGTCTTTGCTCATGGGGTCGAATTAAACGAGCGAGAAATTGAACGCTTAGCAACTTCTCACGTGGCTATTGCCCACAATCCTATCAGTAACCTCAAACTGGCATCAGGAATCGCTCCAATCATCCAACTTCAAAAAGCAGGAGTTGCAGTTGGAATTGCGACTGACTCGGTTGCTTCCAATAATAATCTGGATATGTTTGAGGAAGGACGGACTGCAGCCCTTCTTCAGAAGATGAAAAGTGGGGATGCCAGCCAATTCCCTATTGAAACAGCCCTTAAAGCTCTGACAATCGAAGGGGCTAAGGTCCTAGGGATGGAAGAACAGATAGGAAGTCTGGAAGTAGGTAAACAGGCAGATTTTCTCGTTATTCAACCACAAGGGAAAATCCATCTTCAACCCCAAGAGAATATGCTCTCTCACCTAGTCTATGCTGTTAAATCCAATGATGT
>NZ_KQ970286.1:81176-83855 GCF_001579035.1 Streptococcus mitis
ATGTTATCGCACCAGCGAAAATCTTGAACGACTTTTCTAAAAACGCTGAAGCACTTGAAATCAAAGGTGGTGCAATCGAAGGCGCTGTCGCATCTAAAGAAGAGATTCTTGCTCTTGCAACTCTTCCAAACCGCGAAGGACTTCTTTCTATGCTCCTTTCTGTACTTCAAGCGCCAGTGCGCAACGTTGCTCTTGCAGTCAAAGCGGTTGCAGACAACAAAGAAGACGCAGCTTAATCTTAAGCTACGCAGCGTAGCCTAGCTACGAAAAATCTATTATAAATTTAAAAACATATTTGGAGGAAATAACAATGGCATTGAACATTGAAAACATTATTGCTGAAATTAAAGAAGCTTCAATCCTTGAATTGAACGACCTTGTAAAAGCTATCGAAGAAGAATTTGGTGTAACTGCAGCTGCTCCTGTAGCTGTTGCTGCAGCTGGTGCTGCTGACGCTGGTGCTGCTAAAGATTCATTCGACGTTGAATTGACATCTGCAGGCGACAAAAAAGTTGGCGTTATCAAAGTTGTTCGTGAAATCACAGGTCTTGGTCTTAAAGAAGCTAAAGAACTTGTTGACGGTGCACCAGCACTTGTTAAAGAAGGCGTTGCAACTGCAGAAGCTGAAGAAATCAAAGCTAAATTGGAAGAAGCTGGAGCTTCAGTTACTCTTAAATAATAGAGCGACTACATTAGTAGCTTAAAAACATGATTAAACCGCTATTCTTAGGAGTAGCGGTTTTTCTTTTTGTTCAAGAAGGGGCAAAAAAGGGGGCGGAGTAAGTAATACTCAATGAAAATCAAAGTGCAAACTAGGAAACTAGCCGCAGGCTGCTCAAAACACTGTTTTGAGGTTGTGGATGAAACTGACGAAGTCAGCTCAAAACACTGTTTTGAGGTTGTGGATGAAACTGACGAAGTCAGCTCAAAACACTGTTTTGAGGTTGTGGATAGAACTGACGAAGTCAGCTCAAAACACCGTTTTGAGGTTGCAGATAGAGCTGACGAAGTCAGTATCATATACATACGGTAAGGCGACGCTGACGTGGTTTGAAGAGATTTTCGAAAAGTATAAAATAGATTGAATTTAGAATAGTCCACTGAGTTTTATAAAACATTGTTAGAAATTGGTTTGAATTCCGTAATCAATTTGTTCGGTTTTTATTTCATTTAATTTAATTAAATTAGAATTTCCCAACTGTTTAACTCAACATAAAAATCCCCAATCGTAGTGATTGAGGATTGAGCAAATAAATCTTAAACAATACCTTGTACAATCATAGCGTTTGCTACATTTTCAAAGGCAGCAATGTTTGCTCCTGCAAGATAGTCTTTACCAAGACCATATGTTTCTGAAGTTGTTTTAGCTGTGTTGAAGATATTTGTCATGATGTCTTTGAGACGTCCATCAACTTCTTCACGAGTCCATGAGAGGCGAAGACTGTTTTGGCTCATTTCAAGAGCTGAAACGGCTACACCACCAGCGTTGGCAGCTTTTGCAGGTCCGTAGAAGATACCATTTTCTTTGTAAACTTTGATGGCATCAAGGTCGCTTGGCATGTTGGCACCTTCAGATACACAGATAACGCCTTGAGCAACCAAACGTTTAGCTGCTTCACCGTTGATTTCGTTTTGAGTCGCACATGGAAGAGCGATGTCATAGTTTCCAGCGTAAGTCCATACAGAACCTTCATGATAAGTAGCAGTTGTTTTCTCAGCTGCATACTCAGTCAAACGAGCGCGACGTTTTTCTTTAACATCAACCAATAGATCGAAGTCGATACCATTTTCATCGATGACATAACCATTCGAATCAGATACAGAGATAACAGTTGCACCGAGTTCAGTCGCTTTTTGAAGAGCGTATTGAGCAACGTTACCAGAACCTGAAATGACCACTTTCTTACCAGCGAAGCTGTTACCGTTAGCTTTAAGCATTTCTTCAGTGTAGTAAACCAAACCGTAACCAGTTGCTTCTGGACGAATCAAGCTACCACCAAATCCAAGAGGTTTACCAGTCAAGACACCAGCATCAAATTGATTAAGGCGTTTGTATTGACCGTAAAGATAACCAATCTCACGTCCACCAACACCGATATCACCAGCAGGTACGTCAAGTGATGGTCCGATGTGTTTTTGCAATTCAGTCATGAAGCTTTGGCAGAAGCGCATCACTTCAGCATCTGTTTTACCTTTAGGATCGAAGTCTGATCCACCTTTACCTCCACCGATAGGAAGTCCAGTCAAGACATTTTTAAAGATTTGTTCAAATCCGAGGAATTTCAAAATCCCTTGGTTTACAGTTGGGTGGAAACGAAGTCCGCCTTTGTATGGTCCAACAGCTGAGTTGAATTGAACACGGTAACCACGGTTTACTTGAACTTTTCCATCACGGTCAACCCAAGGAACACGGAAAGAAATCACGCGCTCAGGCTCAGTAATACGTGCCAAGATATTTTCTTCGATATACTCAGGGTGTTTTTCAAATACAGGTTCCAAAGTGTTGAAAAATTCTTCAACAGCTTGGAGGAATTCAGCCTCGTGCCCGTTACGAGCTTTTACAGTTTCAAACACGCTTTGGATATATTCTTTAGCAGATGTCATATCGTTCTCCTTTTATTGTCATATTTTATTACATGAGTCATTATAGCAGAATTTTTTTTCACTGTAAAGAAAAAA
>NZ_KQ970286.1:83875-88283 GCF_001579035.1 Streptococcus mitis
ATAGATAAAAAACGAACCTTTTTCTTATAAATGACTTTCTTAAAGAGAAAATTTAGAAAGTATGGTATAATATTAGCAATAAAAGGAATCTGGAGGATCAGAATCATGGTATCAACGAAAACACAAATTGCTGGTTTTGAGTTTGACAATTGCTTGATGAATGCAGCAGGTGTGGCTTGTATGACGATAGCAGAGTTAGAGGGCGTTAAAAACTCAGCGGCAGGAACCTTTGTCACAAAGACAGCGACCTTGGACTTTCGTCAGGGAAATCCTGAGCCACGCTATCAAGATGTTCCACTTGGTTCTATCAACTCTATGGGCTTGCCAAATAATGGCTTAGACTATTATCTGGACTACCTTTTGGATCTGCAGGAAAAAGAGCCGAATCGAACTTTCTTTTTATCTCTAGTCGGCATGTCTCCAGATGAAACCCATACTATCTTGAAAAAAGTCCAAGAGAGTGAGTTTCGTGGTCTGACTGAGCTAAACCTCTCCTGTCCAAATGTTCCAGGTAAACCTCAGATTGCCTATGATTTTGAGACAACAGACCGGATTTTGACAGAAGTATTTGCCTACTTCACCAAACCTCTTGGAATTAAATTGCCACCATATTTTGATATTGTTCACTTTGACCAAGCGGCAGCTATTTTCAACAAGTATCCGCTCAAGTTTGTCAACTGTGTGAACTCTATCGGAAATGGCCTATATATAGAAGATGAGTCTGTTGTTATTCGACCAAAGAATGGTTTCGGTGGCATTGGTGGCGAGTATATCAAACCAACTGCTTTAGCTAATGTTCACGCCTTCTACCAACGTCTTAATCCTCAAATCCAAATCATCGGAACAGGTGGCGTTTTGACTGGTCGTGATGCCTTTGAACACATCCTCTGTGGTGCCAGTATGGTACAGGTGGGAACCACCCTTCACAAAGAAGGCGTCGGTGCTTTCGAACGTATTACCAATGAACTGAAAGCAATCATGGCGGAAAAAGGGTACGAGAGCCTAGAAGATTTCCGTGGGAAATTGCGCTATATCGATTAAATTCATTAAAAAATCAGAAGAAAGGAGAGAAGATGCTAGCCATTGAAGAAAGTCAGAAATTGACTTTATCAAATTTACCTAGCTTGAGCCTATTTACAGGGACAGACCAGGGTCAGTTTGAAGTGATGAAGAGTCAAGTATTGAAACAGATTGGCTATGATTCTGCCGACCTAAACTTTGCCTACTTTGATATGAAAGAAGTAGTTTACAAGGATGTGGAACTGGAGTTGGTCAGTCTTCCTTTCTTTGCGGATGAAAAAATCGTGATATTAGACCATTTTGTCGATATCACAACAGCTAAGAAACGCTTTTTGACAGATGATGAGCTCAAGTCATTTGAGGAATACCTTGACAATCCTTCACCAACAACCAAGTTGCTAATCTTTGCAGAAGGAAAAATGGATAGCAAAAGACGGTTGGTTAAATTACTTAAGCGTGATGCCAAGGTTTTTGATGCAGTAGAAGCAAAAGAACAAGAATTGCGCCAGTATTTCCAAAAGTGGAGCCAGAAACAAGGTCTGCAGTTTGCCAATCATTCTTTTGAAAATCTCCTCATCAAGTCTGGTTTTCAATTTAGCGAAATCCAGAAAAATCTCCTCTTTTTACAGTCCTATAAGGAAGACTCTGTTATCGAGGAAGAGGATATTGTTAACGCAATTCCCAAGACCTTACAGGATAATATTTTTGATTTAACTCAGTTTATTCTGACTAAAAAGATGGACCAGGCGCGAGATTTGGTTAAAGACTTGACCTTGCAGGGTGAAGATGAAATCAAACTGATTGCAGTCATGCTAGGACAATTTCGGACTTTTACTCAGGTGAAAATTTTGGCGGAGTCTGGGCAAACAGAATCGCAGATAGCAAGTAGTTTAGGCAGTTTTCTCGGACGTAATCCAAATCCCTATCAAATCAAATTTGCGCTGAGAGATTCACGAGGACTTTCCTTGAGCTTTTTGAAGCAAGCTATTTCCTATTTGATTGAGACAGACTATCAGATTAAGACAGGTCTTTATGAAAAAGGTTTCCTTTTTGAAAAGGCACTCCTACAGATTGCTAGTCAGGTAAATTGAAATTATTTTTGAAACTATAACCCGTGTCAAGATTATTATTTTGTCATGGGTTTCTTGCTAATTTGCTTGTTTTATACTCAAGGAAAATCAAAGAGCAAACTAGGAAACTAGCCGCAGGTTGCTCAAAGCACTGCTTTGAGGTTGTAGATAAGACTGACGAAGTCAGCTCAAAACATGTTTTTGAGGTTGCGGATGAAACTGACGAAGTCAGCTCAAAGCACTGCTTTGAGGTTGTAGATAAGACTGACGAAGTCAGTAACATATATCTACGGCAAGGCGACGTTGACGCGGTTTGAAGAGATTTTCGAAGAGTATTATTCGAAAATCTCTCAGTGATTTCTTCATCTATTATAAGCAAAAAACTTGAAAAAAGTGAATGTTTGCGTTATCATTTTCATATAGAAAGAAAAAGAGGTATTAAAGATGGCTATTATCTTACCAGATCTTCCATATGCATACGACGCTTTGGAACCATACATCGATGCGGAAACAATGCACTTGCACCATGACAAACACCATCAAACTTATGTCAACAATGCCAATGCAGCTCTTGAAAAACACCCTGAAATCGGTGAAGATCTTGAAGCCTTGCTTGCTGATGTAGAATCTATTCCAGCCGATATCCGTCAAGCGCTTATTAACAATGGTGGTGGACACTTGAACCACGCTCTTTTCTGGGAATTGATGACTCCCGAGAAAACAGCTCCTTCAGCAGAACTTGCAGCAGATATCGATGCAACATTTGGTTCATTTGAAGAATTCCAAGCAGCCTTCACTGCAGCAGCAACAACTCGTTTCGGTTCTGGCTGGGCATGGTTGGTTGTCAACAAAGAAGGGAAGCTTGAAGTGACTTCAACAGCAAACCAAGACACACCAATCTCAGAAGGCAAAAAACCAATCTTGGGCTTGGACGTTTGGGAACATGCTTACTACGTGAAATACCGCAACGTGCGTCCTGACTACATCAAAGCTTTCTTCTCAGTGATTAACTGGAATAAAGTAGATGAATTGTACGCAGCTGCTAAATAATGATAGTTGGAGGGAAGAATTGTTCTTCTCTTTTTAAGGTTATATTATTTTGGTCTGACAAAATCGTCAGACTTTTTTCATTTTTATGAGAAACGTGCTAACTGCTAGAAATTATGGTAGAATAAAGTATTAAGTAATCGTGAAAAAAGGATATCTATGCGAAAAGAAATTGCACCTGAATTATACAACTATAACAAGTTTCCTGGTCCTGAGTTCCATTTACACGGGGACAAGGTCGAAACGGAAGGGATAGTTTTTTCCTTGGTGGAAAACATCAAGGATGCCTTTGATGTGACGGCTTTTAATCAGCGTTTTTCAGAAGTCTTAACCAAGTTTGATTATATCGTAGGAGATTGGAGCAACGAACAGCTTCGCTTACGAGGTTTTTACAAGGATGACCGAACAGAAGAAAAACTTGAAAAGATCAGTCGTTTACAAGACTACCTTTTAGAGTATTGTAGTTATGGTTGTGCCTATTTTGTCTTAGAAAATGAAGCCCCTAAGCGAGCATCATTTGACAAGAAAATGCGTAAGAAGGAAGAAGACCAGACTTCTAAAAAAGGGAAGAAACCGGCTCAAACCAAACGAAAACCGAATGCAGATAAGAAAAATAGACGTCGTCAGAAGGACCAGCATTCTCAGAAAGAGGATAAGGGGCAACGCCATTTTGTCATTCGTCAGAAGTGAGTAGAGAATAAGGAGTAGAAATGAAACCGTCAATTTATAGTTTAACACGTCAAACCATGCAGGAATGGGTTTTGGAGCAGGGAGAGAAGAAATTCCGTGCAGATCAAATTTGGGAATGGCTTTACCGTAAACGTGTCCAGTCATTTGAAGAGATGACCAACCTTTCCAAGGATTTGATTGCTAAGCTCAATGACCAGTTTGTGGTCAATCCCTTGAAACAACGTATAGTGCAAGAGTCTGCTGATGGTACTGTCAAATATCTCTTTGAGTTGCCTGATGGTATGTTGATTGAGACAGTACTGATGCGTCAGCACTACGGTTTATCTGTCTGTGTGACGACTCAGGTTGGCTGTAATATCGGTTGTACCTTCTGTGCCTCTGGTTTGATTAAGAAACAACGTGACCTCAATAACGGTGAAATCGTAGCGCAAATCATGCTGGTTCAGAAATACTTTGATGAGCGTGGTCAGGATGAACGCGTCAGCCATATCGTTGTCATGGGAATCGGTGAGCCCTTTGATAACTATAACAATGTCTTGAATTTCGTTCGTACTATCAATGATGACAAGGGAATGGCTATC
>NZ_KQ970286.1:88619-91331 GCF_001579035.1 Streptococcus mitis
ACAAGGGAATGGCTATCGGTGCTCGTCATATTACAGTTTCAACCTCAGGTTTGGCCCATAAAATTCGTGATTTTGCTAATGAAGGGGTTCAGGTCAATCTTGCCGTGTCACTTCACGCACCTAATAATGAACTTCGCTCAAGCATCATGAAGATTAACCGTGCCTTTCCGATTGAAAAACTCTTTGCTGCTATTGAGTACTACATTGAGACAACTAATCGTCGTGTGACCTTTGAGTATATCATGCTCAATGAAGTTAATGACGGTGTAGAACAAGCCTTGGAATTGGCTGAATTGCTCAAGAACATCAAGAAATTGTCTTATGTAAACTTGATTCCTTATAACCCAGTTAGTGAGCATGACCAATATAGCCGTAGTCCTAAAGAGCGCGTCATGGCCTTCTATGATACGCTTAAGAAAAAAGGGGTTAACTGTGTTGTCCGTCAAGAGCATGGTACTGATATTGATGCAGCTTGTGGACAATTGCGCTCTAATACAATGAAACGTGACCGCCAGAAAGCAGTCGCAGCAGTTAATCCTTAATGATGAAGAAAACTTATAATCATGTTTTGGTCTGGGGAGTCATTTTCTATAGCATTTGCATTGTTTATTTTTGCTTTACTCCTCAAGAACAATCTCCCGTGGGGGTGGAAACTCCAGGTATTCAACATCTTGGACGCCTGGTTTTTCTTTTGACTCCTTTCAATTCTCTCTGGAAACTGGGTGAAGTAAGTGACATTGGACAATTATGTTGGATTTTTCTACAGAATATCCTCAATGTCTTCTTGCTTTTTCCTCTGATTTTCCAACTCCTTTATCTCCTTCCAAACTTGCGTAAGACAAGAAAAGTGATCTTTTTCAGTTTTCTTCTGAGTCTAGGAATTGAGTGTATGCAGTTAGTCTTAGATTTTTTCTTTGATTTTAATCGCGTCTTTGAAATTGATGATTTGTGGACCAATACCTTGGGTGGCTATCTGGCTTGGCTACTTTATAAACGATTACATAATACTCAATGAAAATCAAAGAGCAAACTAGGAAGCTAGCCGTAGGTTGCTCAAAGCACTGCTTTGGGGTTGTAGATAGAACTGACGAAGTCAGTAACATATATACGGCAAGGTGAAGCTGACGTGGTTTGAATTTGATTTTCGAAGAGTATAAAAACAAGATAAGGAATTAAAATGAGTATTTTAGAAGTTAAAAATCTGAGTCACGGTTTTGGTGACCGTGCAATTTTTGAAGATGTGTCTTTCCGTCTCCTAAAGGGAGAACATATCGGCCTGGTTGGTGCCAATGGTGAAGGAAAATCAACCTTTATGAGCATCGTGACTGGCAAAATGCTGCCAGATGAAGGGAAGGTTGAGTGGTCCAAATATGTGACTGCTGGTTACTTGGATCAGCACTCTGTCTTGGAAGAAGGTCAGTCTGTTCGCGATGTTCTGCGTACGGCCTTTGATGAGCTTTTTAAAGCAGAAGCCCGTATCAATGACCTTTATATGGAAATGGCTGAAGACGGTGCGGATGTTGATGCTCTCATGGAAGAAGTGGGAGAACTTCAAGACCGTCTGGAGAGTCGTGATTTCTATACCTTGGATGCGAAGATTGACGAAGTAGCGCGTGCCCTTGGTGTTATGGACTTTGGCATGGATACGGATGTAACTTCTTTGTCAGGTGGACAAAGAACCAAGGTGCTTTTGGCTAAACTCCTCCTTGAAAAGCCTGATATCTTGCTTTTGGACGAGCCGACCAACTACTTGGATGCTGAGCATATTGACTGGCTCAAGCGCTATCTCCAAAACTATGAGAATGCCTTTGTCCTTATTTCGCACGATATTCCATTCCTGAACGATGTTATCAATATCGTCTATCATGTGGAGAATCAACAGCTGACGCGTTACTCTGGTGACTACTACCAGTTCCAAGAAGTCTATGCCATGAAGAAATCTCAGCTGGAGGCGGCCTATGAACGTCAGCAGAAAGAGATTGCCGATCTCAAGGACTTCGTGGCTCGAAACAAAGCGCGTGTTGCAACACGAAATATGGCCATGTCCCGTCAGAAGAAATTGGATAAGATGGATATTATCGAACTGCAAAGTGAGAAACCAAAGCCGTCCTTTGATTTTAAACCAGCTCGTACACCAGGGCGCTTTATCTTCCAAGCAAAGGACTTGCAGATTGGCTATGATCGTCCACTGACCAAGCCTTTGAATCTTACCTTTGAACGCAATCAAAAGGTTGCTATTATCGGTGCCAATGGTATCGGGAAAACAACTCTCTTGAAGTCTCTCTTGGGTATTATTACACCAATCGCTGGGGAAGTCGAACGCGGTGATTACCTAGAACTTGGTTATTTTGAGCAGGAAGTAGAAGGGGGAAATCGTCAAACGCCACTAGAGGCCGTCTGGAATGCCTTTCCTGCCCTTAACCAAGCAGAAGTTCGTGCAGCACTTGCCCGTTGTGGTCTGACAACCAAGCATATTGAAAGCCAAATTCAGGTTTTGTCAGGTGGGGAACAAGCCAAGGTTCGTTTCTGTCTCTTGATGAATCGGGAAAACAATGTTTTAGTGCTGGACGAGCCGACCAACCACTTGGATGTGGATGCCAAGGATGAACTCAAACGTGCTCTTAAAGAATATAAGGGATCGATCCTTATGGTCTGCCACGAACCAGACTTTTATGAAGGTTGGATGGACCAAATCTGGGACTTTAACAAGCT
>NZ_KQ970286.1:91351-93515 GCF_001579035.1 Streptococcus mitis
TTGGATGGACCAAATCTGGGACTTTAACAAGCTAACTTAAAAATGAGGAAAAAAGAAATACAGTATCGAATGCGGATACTGTATTTTTGTTTTTTAAGATTTAAAATCGTAGTCTTTCACCACTTCGATGCTATCGATAGTAATAGCAGTAGTTGGCTTGTCTTTTTCATCTTTTTCGGCTTTAGCAATTTTATCCACAACATCCATACCGTCAATCACTTGACCAAAGACTGGGTGTTTGCCATCTAAACTAGGGTTTCCACCTTCTTTGTAGGCTTCGATGATTTTCTTTGGATACTTGCTTGTAGGGAGTTTAGCAGAGGTATCTGTAGAGTTTTGGTTGATGAAGAACTGGCTGCCGTTGGTATTTGGTTGACCAGTATTAGCCATAGCAAGAGCACCACGGATGTTATAGAGATAAGGAGTAATCTCGTTTTTGAAACCAGTTCCCTTGTCTTTAGTCTTATCCTTGTCATGCCAGATGGACTGACCACCTGTACCGTCCCCTTTTGGGTCTCCAGTTTGGACCATAAAGCCATCGATGACACGGTGGAAGGTAATGCCGTTATAGTAGCCTTCTTTGGCATGAGTGAGGAAGTTTTCAACAGCTAGAGGAGCGAGTTTAGGGAAGAGCTTAATGCGGATATCACCTTGGCTTGTGTGGAGAATCACTTCGGCTTCATCTTCAGCAACTTCCTTAGAAAGTTGAGGGAAGTTGGCATTCTCATTTGTTAAAGCATCGTTTAAGTCCTTGGCTGATTGGGCTGCTGCTTTAGAACTTTCTTCAGCAGCAAGACTGGAATCAACATAGTCATCACCACGCAGACTGCGTTGGATGTTGCTACATCCAGCTAGGGCTACAGTGGACAGTAAAAGAAGGGTTGCTAGTTTTTTCATTCTATTCCTCTCAAAAATTCATTTCTACCATTGTACCCTAAAAGGAAGGGGATTTCAAACTCTTTATTTTTTATTGGGAATAATTCTTGAAAATAGATAAGATTTGAACTATAATAGTAGTGTCTGCAAGTGTGAATAATACGACTTTTGCATATATATATATATATAACCAAAGGACAATCAAAATGAAACAATTTGATAAACAGTTTAAATACAGTATTCGAAAAGTAAGTGTCGGTGCAGCCAGTGTTGTCATTGGTGCTTTTTACCTTGCCATGGGTGCAGGTGTAGTACATGCGGAGACGAATGCTACTACTGAGGGAGGAACAAGCCACTCTAGTTCGTCTCCGGAACCAGAGATAAATAAACCGGATAGTTTGCCTACATCTAACTATTCGGCGGAGCCTGCCCCAAATCCAGGTGTTTCTGGAAAATCAACAGAGTCAACAACACCTAAAGAGAAAGAAAATAATGAAACCCTTAATGCAGCGCAGCCAACAGAAGCATCTACGTCTGCTAATACTAGAGGTCGTCGTTCAAAAAGAGAAGTAGGAGATGCTCCTACTGGAGAAACTTCTGGTAATCCTGCTGGAGAAACCCCTGTTAGTCCTACAGAAACTTCAACAGAAAATAACGAAGCATTAAATTCTGCTGTAACCGGACGTAGGGGATCTATACTACAACCGAACCAACCAGGGGTAAGTGCACCTAAGGAAGGTGAGGAAGGCGGAGATGATCAACATGCTCACTTAAAATTCGTAGCTCCTAATGAAAATGCAACAGTTGAGGAATTGTATAAAATTATCCAAAACATGCCAGATGACTTCCAAAACAACGAACGTTCGTATCTCCATAATATGGATACGCTGGGAGATAAAGTAGGACTGGAGCCCGGAGAAGTTAGAGAAATAACGGAGTTTGGTGGTTGGCATGCCATTGATAAAGATGGGCACGAAGGGAAAATTGGTATTGGTAAGAAAAACGAGGCAGGTTTATTCACTGGATGGTATTACGATAAGGATGGAAATAAGATACAAGGGGGGATGTTGTCCGCTGGGGCGTTAGATGAAATTTGGGTGCATGAACAAGCCCTTGATCGTCGTTTCAAGTATATGCTGATGCTTGCCAAAGGACGTACCTTTGCCAATCGTGACGAAGAAGTAAAAGACGGAAGTAAATACACTACGGAAAATCCTTATACAAGTCGTCCAACCTATTCTCCTAATGTAGTTGGCTTTAACGGGATTGAGAAACGCTTTACAGCCTT
>NZ_KQ970286.1:93641-94489 GCF_001579035.1 Streptococcus mitis
TACAGCCTTTTCTACAGCCTATGGAAGTCGCTTGAAATTGGATTTTGTAACGGGTTATATTGGATCTTCTTATCACACAAGGGGAGTCTATCGTGTGGTTGTGAAGGCTATCAAAAAAGATAAGGCTGACCCTCAAAATGAAAGAGAGATAGAAGAAACTATTTATGACCACACCATCAACGAAGTTGACGGTGTAGTGGACAATAAAGAGCTCAAAAATAGAGGAGTTGATATTCGTGGAATAAACGAATGGCTTCATACGAAATTTAAAATAGAATATAAAAGCAAGGTGCTTAAAGAAGTCAAAAAGAGAATGGTTGCCTATAGTGGATTGGGTGAGAAGGAAAAAGCAGAGAAGGAAGAAGAAATAAACAAACAAGTTAACGAAGAGCTCAAGGATAGCGTTTCCTGGGAAATAACCAAAGAATTTTTTACTGAAATGTTTAATAAAAAACCACAAGCACGTTTTGCAGGTCAAATTGTAAACATGCTATACCAAAGTGGCAATGGCGCATTAAAGAATTTTCTAAGGGTCGACCACTCCCCAGAAAACCCTATAAGGAAGGACAAAGATCTTGATAAAAAAACGGATAGGTTCTATCAATTGTGGCATTATTTATTCCCTACTGCAAAGAAAATCACCTATCATGGAGATGTCGATCAGTTAGAAATTGAAACAGACGCAACAGAAGTTCGTAAGGAACTTAAAACGAAACTTGAGCAAAAAGAGAATGACCTAAAGACAGCAACTGACGAGTCCCAACGTACTGCCCTTCAAAAAGAAATTGAAGAGCTGAAAGCAAAAATGAGTACGACGCATTCCTACACTTATCGAGAAGCTAGAGATG
>NZ_KQ970286.1:94750-95856 GCF_001579035.1 Streptococcus mitis
TATTGGGTCGGATATAGAAATCTTACCAGAGGTTCAACCTCGTTCAGGTCTGTCAGTTGAAGCCTTTAATAAATTTAGCAAAAATAGAAAGGCTTTTTACGAGCCTAAGGGTGAGGAAAATTTTGGTACATTGCTAACTTATGACAAGTTTCGCCGAACAAATGTTTTAACAGATGAAGAGATGTCCAAAAAAATCAAAGAAGTAGTCAAAAATGACGAGAACAATTTTGGTAGAGGGGGATATTTCTCTACAGGAGACATCCCTTTAGATAAAGATGTAATAGCTTATAAAGTCGCTGTCTTTTCAGGTGATGATGACCATGTGGGTGTTTTGAGGGACACTCATCGTGTATCTTATAATCTACCTATCCTAGCCGATTTCTCAGTGATTCAAGATACGACAGAAGCGTCAAAAGAAGTCGCAAGACGGATTATTGACAAAATGATAAAAGAGAAAAAAATTCCAGAAGAAACTGGGAATAAGTTGAAAAAGGAACTTGAAAAAGTAAAGAAAACTTCAGAAATAAGAAATAAATTCTTTGGGAATGTCGCTGTTAAATATGTGGATACTGATGGACATCTATTATCGCCTAAAGACGACAAAAAGCTCGGTGAAAAGAGTGCTGATGGTACTTATCTAGTACAAAATGGTTCCCTTGTTGAATCTGAGTATGATGTGACAAGTAGCAAGTTAGCAAACATCACAACTGCTGATAATAAATACTATACTTTAAGAAGTTCAGTTAATGAAGGCTGGGACAGTACATCTGATAGCCCTACAGGAACTGTGACTACAAAACCAAAAGTCGTAACTTTTGTATATGAAGAAAGCACACCACCTGTGAAAGGTAAAGGTGTCGTTCACTTCAAAAAACAAGTATCTGAGGCTGCAACAGAAGCGTTAGCAGGATATGGCGATATTACGCTTGAAGGCGATGTGGGGACAGAATTTTCAGCCGAAGAAGTTAATACTAAGATTACAGAACTGAAAAATGCTGGGTATGAGATTGTAAGTGATACATTTACAAGTGGTAATAAAACAATTGACTCAACGGCTGATGTAGATGGACAAGAGCCAAGTCAGGTGTATGATGTAGTAGTTAAGG
>NZ_KQ970286.1:97916-98755 GCF_001579035.1 Streptococcus mitis
TAAAGTTACGAACGCATTAACAGAAGGAACATGGTCAACAGCGAAATGGGAATCACAAACGTCACCAGTAGTTAAAGGTTATATCTTAAAAGATCCTACTCAAAAAGAAGTGACAACAGCAACTGTTAAATCAGATACAAAAGACGAAACAATCACCGTTGTTTACACTAAAGTAGGTTCATTCATACCGAAAGTGCCAGAAGGAGTAACACCTCCGACACCAACGCCGTATGACAATGATCCGAAAGATCCAAGCAAAGTGGTAACACCAAATCCGGAAAAACCACAAGATCCAAACAATCCGAATAGTCCGAAAGTACCAGTGATTCCACAAGTACCAGGACATACTCCGGTAGTACCAAAAGACCCAACAAAACCAGTGAGTCCAGAAAATCCACTAGTACCGTTAACACCGGTTGATCCAAACCATCCAGAAAAAGGATATAATGTACCACCAGTGCCAACAACACCAGGTCAAGATACACCAATTACGTATGTAAAAGACGGACAACAAAAAGCAATTACAAGCTTCGTAGATCCAAAAGGAAATGTATTAGAAACACCAATCACAGAAACAGGTGATTCAAATACACCACTTACAAAAGACGGTGAAGTAGCGACAACAATCGCGAAATTAAAAGCAAAAGGATATGACGTTGTAAGTAATGATTATTCATCTAAAGGTACATTTGACAACGATTCTAAGGTTGACCAATACTACAAGGTGGTATTAACACCACACATTGAACCGGTGAAACCATTTGATCCTACTCAACCTGAAAATCCGGATAATCCAAAACCGGAACCAGGAACACCAATTGATCCTAATAATCCGGAAG
>NZ_KQ970286.1:98779-110745 GCF_001579035.1 Streptococcus mitis
ACTGCTAATGGTAAAGAAACAACATTACCAGTCATTGACAAAGCAACATTTACTCGTGGAGCTAGGGTGAATGCTGTAACAGGCGAGGTGACTCATGATACAACTTGGATTGCCGAAGGAGAGAAATTTGAAAAAGTAATATCTCCAGTAGTACCTGGTTACATCCTAAAAGATACTAACCAAAAAGAAGTCGCTTCTGAAACAGTTGATCAAGATACTGAAGATAAAGCTATTGAAGTATTTTACAAGAAACTTGGTTCATGGGTGCCAAGAATCCCAGAAGGAGTAACACCTCCACCTGGAACTGATTTAACACCTAAACCATATCCAAATGATCCAACAGATCCAACGAGACCAGGAACTGATAAACCGAAAGTACCTACAATCCCAGGATATACACCGATGGCACCAACAGATCCAACAAAACCAGTGAGTCCAGAAAACCCACTGAAACCGTTAGATCCAGCTCCAAATGGTGGATATGAAGTACCGAATCTACCAACAGATCCATCTAAGGACATTCCAATTACCTATGTAAAAGACGGACAGAAAGTTATCGTGAACTTTGTGGATGATAAAGGAAATGTAGTAGCGCCGACTATTTTAGAATCTGGTAACTCAGGTGAGAAATTCACAAAAGCTGGATTAGTATCTTCAACAATTGAAGAGCTAAAAGCTAAAGGTTATACAGTAGCGTCAAGCACTTATCCAGAAGAAAAAGATAGAATTTTCGATAATGATAGTAATGTAGATCAAGTCTACACTGTCACAGTTAAACCAAATCCTGATACGCCTAAACAAAAAGCAGTAATCAAGTTTGTTGTCGTAGGTGAAGATGGAAAAGAAACTGAACTTGTAACGTCAAGAATTACTACTACTGGTATAACTGGACAAACAATTCCAACAAATGCTTTCAATGAAGAATTGAAGAAATTAACAGGTGATCCAATTAATAATGGTGATTATGAGTTGGTAGAAAATCCATTGAAAGATGGAGCAACATTTGACAAAGAAAAAGATGAAGAAGGAAAAGATCCATCACAAGTCTTTACTGTGAAATTACGTCAAATCTATGTTATTCCACCAACACCAAGAATTGTGGAACGTTCAGGTGGAAATACTGTAGAAGTTGAAGTTCCAAATAAAGATGCCGATACTTTATTTATCAAGTACACAGAAAAAGGTAAAACTTCAAATGATCCTAAGAAAGAAATCATCACGAAGAAAGATGAGACTGGTAAATGGAAAATTGACAAGAAACCAGAAGGTGTAGAAATATCTATAGATTCAGAAACAGGAGTTGTGTCAATTCCAAGTGAAAAAATTCAACCAAAAACATTGGTGGATACACAAACGAAACACAAGTACAAATTTAGTAAGGTTGTTTCAGTTATGCTGAATATTTCTGACGTGAAAGAATTTAAAGGGATTACAGTATGGATGGATGAGAGTGGCAACGTATTAAAACCACAAGAAGAAGGTATTCATACGAAAGAAGATATTAAAGGTTATGAATCAAAATTTGTCGGTTATGAATGGAAAGAAAGTGTTCTTGAGGGTAATAAGGTTACTCATATCTTCAAGAAAGTTTCTACCCCAACACCATATACTCCAGGAGAACCTACTCCAGAAAATCCAACTCCACAACCAAATCCAGAGTATCCAAGTGTTCCGACACCAAGTCCAGAACTACCGAACCAACCAGAACCAACTCCTGAACCTGAAACTCCAGTGAGTCCAGACCCAGAAGTTCCGACTTATGAGACAGGTAAGAGAGAGGAATTACCAAACACAGGTACAGAAGCTAATGCTGGCTTAGCTAGCGCTGGTATCATGACCTTGTTAGCTGGTCTAGGACTAGGCTTCTTCAAGAAAAAAGAAGATGAGAAATAAAAGATTTTGAAATCTAGGAAGAAGGGAAAGCTCACAATATGTGGGCTTTTCTATAGTGTATTGAATCTGAAACAGTACAGTGTAGTTGCTAGAGCATTTTTAGAAATTAATTTGCCTTTCCTAATCGATTTGTTCGTATGTTGTTTCAGTTTACTGTATAATTCATTTCCTTTCAAAATTAATGATTCTAGCAAATTTCTAAAAGATTTAAAAATTTTATAGCCTGTCAAGTTTTTTTCTTGACACCTGTCAGAAATCTGCTATAATAGAACATGTGCTAAATAGCTCAGCTATTTCACCGAAATAAAAAATAAGAAAAGAGACTTTAAAAATGGCAGTTAAAATCCGTTTGACTCGTATGGGTTCTAAGAAAAAACCTTTCTACCGTATCAACGTAGCAGATTCACGTTCACCACGTGACGGACGTTTCATCGAAACAGTTGGAACTTACAACCCACTTGTTGCTGAAAACCAAGTAACTTTGAAAGAAGACCGCGTTCTTGCATGGTTGGCTGATGGAGCTCAACCTTCAGATACAGTTCGCAACATCCTTTCAAAAGAAGGTGTATTGAAAAAATTCCACGATTCTAAATTCTCAAAATAAGTTTAAAGTAGGTTGACAGATGGATACGATTGAAAATCTCATTATTGCGATTGTGAAACCCTTAATTTCACAACCAGATGCCTTAACTATCAAGATTGAAGATACACCAGAATTTTTGGAATATCATTTGAATCTTGATCAAAGTGATGTGGGTCGTGTAATCGGTCGTAAGGGTCGCACTATTTCTGCGATAAGAACGATTGTCTACTCTGTCCCAACTGAATACAAAAAAGTAAGAATCGTTATTGACGAAAAATAAAAAGGGCGGGACGGAAGTCCAATGTCATTAAGTTAGTAAACTAACTATTTGAATAGGAGATAGGATTGAGGTCATCAAAGTGATTCTCTGTCCTATCTCCTATTTTTTTCGCTAAAAAAGGAACCAAAATGGTTCCCAAAACTATTATTAGTTACTTGCTCCAGATGTAGCGTCTGCGCCACCACCGTGGCCTCCAGCATCACCTGAATCAGAAGCTCCAGATGTAGCATCTGCTCCGCCATGTCCTCCAGCAGGAGCTGCAGCATTTCCACCAACTAGACGTTGACCAGTTGTATTGAGGTACCAGTCAAGCCATGGTTGGAAATTAAAGATGATTTCATTGATTCCAGCATATGAACCATCTGGATAGTACATTGCTTGGTAATTATGGGTATTAATAACGCCTTCTGGTGTTCCTGGAACAATTGTACGGACATATTCTTGGTCCCCATTACGCAATACGCCGACAACCCATTCAACATTTTTCATTCTAGAATCTGGCAATGAACCGTGTACAGTTCCTAAACGGTTTCCTGATTGAGCACGTACACGTTTACCAAACATTGTATTTGGATCTTGGTGTGCGTTATTAAAGTACAAGAATTGGTTATTATCATCTGCAAATGTCAACTCAAATGGCATTGCTTTCAAGAACATGTCAATTTGGTTAACGGTCAAGATACCATGGTCTAATTTAACGTAAGTATCTCCAGAAACAGCTCCAACAAGTTCAGCTGCTTTTTCTACCCATTCAGGATCATCTGGATCAACACCTTGAATGGTAGTTGCAATTGAATTTGTACAATATAAATCTTCTGGTGCAATTGGTTTTGGTTTTTTCAATTTTGAAACGACTCCCACATATTTTACAAAGTTGTCTAAACATGTTTCAAGGAAATTAACAGTTCCTTCATTTGTGATATTCCCATTAACATCAAAAGCTTCTTTGGCTTTACCAAGAAGGAATTCGTTACCTGGAAGCGTATAGGCATTAACACCTGGAGCGTCAAGAATCTTACGAAGGTGAACTTGGGCACGAGAAGTACCTTGGTCGTAGTAAGAAGCTCCCACAATCATGACTGGTTTGTTTTCAAATGGATGAACCTCGTATGAAAGCCATTCAAGAACAGATTTTAGGGAAGCTGAGATTGTGTGGTTGTGCTCAGGAGTAGCGATAATGACACCATCAGCACGAGTAATTCTGTTATACAAGAGACGCAATTGGAAGCTTTCGTCCCATTTTTCGTCTTGGTTAAACATTGGAACTTCATCAATTTCGAGGACTTCTAATTCAAATTTGAGTTTGAAGTGACGACGGATGAATTCCAAGAGTTTACGGTTATATGATTGATCGTAGTTTGATCCTACAAGTCCAACAAATTTCATTCTTTTTGGTCTCCTATCTTACAAATTTTCCCAGTCAAAGTCTTCAGCATCTTTGCGAAGTAGGGCTTGTGCGTTGCGCAATTTTTCTGTAATTTTTACAAAGATACGGAAGTCGTCAAAAGTGGCATCCAGTTTTTTAATAACATCAAGATCCACTAGATCTCCACTTGGGTTGAAGGCTTGAAGAGAATGTGAAAGCAAGAATTCATCAGGAAGGACACTTGCTTTGATTTCTGGAGCGTTTAAGATTTGGCGAAGTTGCATTTGAGCACGTGATGAACCGAGTGTACCGTAAGAAGCACCTGTAATCATGATTGGTTTATTCAAGAGTGGGTAAATACCATAAGACAACCAAGCAAGAGCGCTCATCAAAACAGCTGGGATAGAGTGGTCGTACTCAGGAGTACCGATAATAACGCCATCTGCCTCTTCGATTTTAGCAGCAATTTCCAATATTTCAGCAGGTACTTGCTTGTCAGCTGGCTTGTTAAAGACAGGGATATCCTTGATTTCAACAAGTTCAATTTCAGCTTTGTCAGCAAAGTGTTTTTGCATGTATTGAAGCAATTGACGGTTTGTAGAACGTTTTGAATTTGTTCCAACAATAGCAATAAGTTTTAACATGAGATTTCCTTTCTCTTTTTACATAATACAATTTTAAAATTCCATTGAAACAGTTGTCTCTATAGAGTAGGAATTCCTGAAGAACAGCTTAGGTGACCTTCCTTATCGATGAGGATGGCTTCGATGCCCTCCAAACTTTCGACTTGCCAGAGGATAGAAGCAGGTCTTTCTCCAAATAAACGAGTTGTCCAGATTTCACCATCGACTGACTTATCAGAGATAATTGTCAGACTAGCAAGTTCCGTTTCAACAGGATATCCTGTTTGACTGTCAAAAATATGATGGTAATCTTTTCCATCGACGGTCAGGTGACGTTCATAAATGCCTGAAGTCACGACAGATTTATTGACAACAGGGATGGTCATTAAGTGATTTCCCCTCGGATTGGCTGGGTCTTGAATCCCGATTTGCCAAGGTTGATTTCCTCTTGCCTGATTTTTTCCAATGGTCAGGATATTCCCTCCCAGATTGATCAGGGCAGAAGTCACTCCCTCCGCTCTCAGAAATTGGGCAACCTTATCTGCACTGTATCCTTTGGCTAAACAACCTAGATCGATCTTCATTCCTTTCTGTTTCAAGAACACAGTGGAAGCAGAAGAATCTAACTCGATATCATGAGGATTGATTAGAGGTAGCACCGATTCAATTTCTTGAGGCTGAGCAACCTTGGCATCTGAAAAACCAATGCGCCAGGTTTGAATCAAGGGACCAATGCTGATGTTGAGATGACTAGAGGGCGCTAGGCTATGCTCTAATCCAAGTGAAATCAATTCAAACAAATCAGGATGAACTTTGACTGGAGCTATTCCAGCTTGATAATTGATCTCCATCAACTCAGATTCTTGACTATTGGCATTGAAGCGGTATTCGAGCTCTTTGAGCAAGTCAAAGGATTTTTGGAGCAAGCTATCGGCTCGCTCATCTACTAATGAAATAGTGATAGTAGTCCCCATTAGCCGTTCGGAATGTGAACTAAGAGGCAATCTACCAACTCCTTTCTCTTATAGAAAATAAGTTGTAATATCAAATAATTATCTAAATTGAAGCCCTTACATTTTATTTTCATGTTATTAGAATACCATAAAGTTAGATTTTCTACAAATAAAATTTGGAAAAAGTCAAGAAATATGCTCATAAAATTCATGAGGCTTGCAAACAGGACAAATGGGGAATTATTTTTGATAAAAAATGCTGAAATAATAGTAAACCCCTTGTAAACGCTAACAGTAAATGGTATACTAGTAAGGTAAATTTAGAATGAAGGCAGGAAATTTTTTATGAGTAAAATCGTTGTAGTCGGTGCGAACCACGCTGGTACAGCATGTATCAATACCATGTTGGATAATTTTGGAAATGAGAACGAAATTGTTGTATTTGACCAAAACTCTAACATCTCTTTCCTAGGATGTGGAATGGCCCTTTGGATCGGTGAACAAATTGACGGTGCTGAAGGCTTGTTCTATTCTGATAAAGAAAAATTGGAAGCTAAAGGTGCTAAGGTTTATATGAATTCACCAGTTCTTTCAATCGACTATGATAACAAAGTAGTTACAGCGGAAGTTGAAGGAAAGGAGCACAAAGAATCATACGAAAAATTGATTTTCGCTACTGGTTCTACACCAATCTTGCCACCAATTGAAGGTATTGAAATTGTTAAAGGAAACCGCGAATTTAAAGCAACTCTTGAAAATGTACAATTCGTGAAATTGTACCAAAATGCTGAAGAAGTGATCAATAAACTTGCTGATAAGAGCCAACACCTTGACCGTATCGCCGTTGTTGGTGGTGGTTACATCGGTGTTGAACTTGCTGAAGCCTTTGAGCGTCTTGGAAAAGAAGTTGTCCTTGTTGATATCGTAGATACTGTCTTGAACGGTTACTATGACAAAGACTTCACACAAATGATGGCGAAGAACTTGGAAGACCACAACATCCGCTTGGCTCTTGGTCAAACTGTTAAAGCAATCGAAGGTGACGGTAAAGTTGAACGCTTGATTACTGATAAAGAAACTTTCGATGTGGATATGGTTATCCTTGCAGTTGGTTTCCGTCCAAACACAGCCCTTGCTGACGGTAAGATTGAACTCTTCCGTAACGGTGCCTTCCTTGTAGATAAGAAACAAGAAACTTCAATTCCAGGTGTATTTGCCGTTGGTGACTGTGCGACTGTTTATGACAACGCTCGTAAAGACACTAGCTACATCGCCCTTGCTTCAAATGCAGTTCGTACTGGTATCGTTGGTGCCTACAACGCTTGTGGACATGAATTGGAAGGAATCGGTGTTCAAGGTTCAAATGGTATCTCAATTTACGGTCTTCACATGGTTTCAACTGGTTTGACTCTTGAAAAAGCTAAAGCTGCTGGTTACAACGCAACTGAAACAGGCTTTAACGATCTTCAAAAACCAGAATTCATGAAACATGATAACCATGAAGTAGCGATTAAGATTGTCTTTGACAAAGACAGCCGTGAAATTCTTGGTGCCCAAATGGTCTCACACGATTCTGCAATCAGCATGGGAATCCATATGTTCTCTCTTGCGATTCAAGAGCATGTAACAATTGATAAATTGGCATTGACAGACCTCTTCTTCTTGCCACACTTCAACAAACCATACAATTACATCACAATGGCTGCACTTACAGCTGAAAAATAAAAATGAATGAGCTATCTGGCCTTAAGTTAAGGTCAGATAGTTTTTTAGTCAATTTGTACCCATACAATTGCGATTTTTTTATCTTGTGATTCATTCTGTTCTGAATTAAAATGAAAAGGTAGCTACCAATATAAATAATGAGGATAAAATAAATGACTGAAAATAGATATGAACTAAATAAAAACTTGGCACAGATGCTTAAGGGCGGTGTAATCATGGATGTTCAGAATCCTGAACAGGCCCGTATTGCAGAGGCGGCTGGTGCGGCTGCTGTTATGGCCTTGGAGCGGATTCCAGCTGATATTCGTGCAGCTGGAGGAGTTTCCCGCATGAGCGATCCAAAGATGATTAAGGAAATCCAAGAAGCGGTTAGTATTCCAGTAATGGCTAAGGTCAGAATCGGGCATTTTGTGGAAGCTCAGATTTTAGAGGCTATTGAGATTGACTATATCGATGAGAGTGAAGTTCTATCTCCAGCTGATGACCGTTTCCATGTGGATAAAAAAGAATTCCAAGTTCCTTTTGTTTGTGGGGCTAAGGATTTAGGTGAAGCCTTGCGTCGTATCGCTGAGGGTGCTTCTATGATTCGTACCAAAGGAGAACCAGGTACAGGAGATATCGTTCAAGCTGTTCGCCATATGCGTATGATGAATCAGGAAATTCGCCGTATTCAAAACCTACGTGAGGACGAACTTTATGTTGCTGCCAAGGACTTGCAAGTCCCTGTAGAATTGGTTCAATATGTCCATGAGCATGGAAAATTGCCAGTTGTAAACTTCGCAGCTGGAGGTGTTGCAACGCCAGCAGATGCTGCGCTGATGATGCAATTAGGGGCAGAGGGTGTCTTTGTCGGTTCAGGTATTTTCAAGTCAGGAGATCCTGTTAAACGAGCGAGCGCCATTGTTAAAGCTGTGACTAACTTCAGAAATCCTCAAATCCTAGCTCAAATCTCTGAAGATTTAGGAGAAGCCATGGTTGGTATCAATGAGAATGAAATCCAAATTCTCATGGCAGAGCGAGGAAAATAGATGAAAATCGGAATATTGGCCTTGCAAGGTGCCTTTGCAGAGCATGCAAAAGTACTAGAGCAATTAGGAGTCGAGAGTGTTGAAATCAGAAATTTAGAGGATTTTCAGCAAGATCAGACTGACTTGTCGGGTTTGATATTACCTGGAGGTGAGTCTACAACCATGGGCAAGCTCTTACGTGACCAGGACATGTTGATTCCCATTCGAGTAGCCATTCTTTCTGGACTACCAGTTTTTGGAACCTGTGCAGGCTTAATTTTGCTGGCTAAGGAAATTACTTCTCAGGACGAGAGTCATCTAGGAACTATGGATATGGTGGTCGAGCGCAATGCCTATGGGCGTCAATTAGGAAGTTTCTATACGGAAGCAGAATGTAAGGGAGTTGGCAAGATTCCAATGACCTTTATCCGTGGTCCGATTATTAGTAGTGTTGGAGAGGGTGTCGAAATTCTAGCAACAGTTGATAATCAAATCGTTGCAGCCCAAGAAAAAAATATGTTGGTAACTTCTTTTCATCCAGAATTGACTGATGATGTTCGCTTGCACCAGTACTTTATCGAAATGTGTAAAGAAAAAAGTTGAGACTGAATTTCTCAACTTTTTACATGTAATAAACAATAGCGATGTATTGGAGGGCAGATGCTGCTAGGATAAAGAGATGCCAAATCATGTGGAAATAAGGTTTTTTCTTGGCGTAAAATCCAGCTCCAACTGTATAACACAGTCCGCCAGTTACCATGAGACTCCAGAAAATGGGTGTCGTTTGACTGATAATGGCAGGAATGATAGCTAGAACCAACCAGCCCATAATCAGGTAAAGAGCTAGGCTAAATTTCTCATTGACCTTTTTAGCAAAGATCTTATAGAGAATACCAAAGATGGTCGTTCCCCACTGGACGGCAATAATCAGATAGCCAAACCAGTTATTCATCAAGGTCAAGACGACGGGCGTGTATGAGCCAGCAATGGCAACATAAATCATCGAATGATCAATGATTCGCAAGACATATTTGTGGGTCGAACCATAGGCCATAGAGTGATAAATGGTGGATGATAGGAACATGAGAAAGAGACTGATTACGAAAATGGAAACACCGATAGATGATAAAAATCCGTGTGTCTCATAACTATAGGTGGATGAAATAGGCAGTAAGATGAGCATGATGACTGCACCTACGGCATGGGTCACGCTATTAGCAATCTCCTCTCCAAAACTGAGTTGTTTGCTGAGCTTTAGGCTTGTATTCATTAGATTTCCTCCTCTTGAGTATGATGGATTAAGGCTAGAGTTTGATGATAGAGTTTAACGGTTTGGCAGCTACTTTGGATAATAGGGTTTGCTGGGTCAATTCCTTGGTTCATATAGTCCACAAAGGCATCGTAGAGTTGGTCTGAACTGGCTTGACTTTGGAGAGTATTAAGAGTCTGAGCGATTTCTTGAATTGAAAAGACAGATTTGAGGGTTGTGATAGCAATCAAACGGGCAATCTGTTGGCGTTGGTATTTTTTCTTGTCAGGCTTTGTCAGGTAACCATGTTTCACATAATTGTTGACCATGGATGCTGTTAGGCCCTTGTCTTTATCAGGAGAGATAGGGGCGCAGACCTGATTGACATAGAGCAAAACCTGGTCCAGATAGAGGTCAATGTTTGGAATTTCTGCCCATTTGGGGTAGGAAAAGGTAGTTTTCATTTTCAACTCCTTTTTATCTAGTTTTGATAACTAGATTATAAAATAATAAAAACAAATAGTCAAGTTTTAACTGCTTGTGAAAAGGCTTAAATTATGCTATGATGGGAGA
Source organism: Streptococcus mitis (assembly GCF_001579035.1). Classification (GTDB taxonomy): domain Bacteria; phylum Bacillota; class Bacilli; order Lactobacillales; family Streptococcaceae; genus Streptococcus; species Streptococcus mitis_J. The sequence continues at coordinate 109,032 of NZ_KQ970286.1, forward strand.
AACTAGTCAGAAATGAGGAGAAAAGATGGAGATTCGTTTAGCTTTTCCAAATGAAGTAGATGCCATCATGCAGGTGATGGAGGATGCTAAAAAATGTTTAGCGGATGCTGGTAGTGACCAGTGGCAAAATGGCTATCCAAATACAGATGTTATTATCGATGACATTATCTCAGGTCAAGCCTATGTCGCCTTGGAAGAGGGAGAACTACTAGCCTATGTTGCTGTGACTAAGAGTCCAGAGGCAGCCTATGAAGCCATTTATGAAGGCAACTGGCAAGCTGAGGAGTCAGAGTACCTAGTCTTTCACCGTATTGCTGTGGCAGCAGATGTGCAGGGACAAGGAGTTGCTCAAACCTTCTTAGAGGGCTTGATTGAAGGTTTTGACTATCTTGATTTTCGTTCAGATACGCATGCTGAAAACAAGGCCATGCAGCATATTTTTGAAAAACTCGGATTTAAACAGGTTGGTAAGGTTCCAGTTGATGGCGAACGTTTGGCCTATCAAAAATTGAAGAAATAATGCAAAAGAAGTACGCAAAAATGCTCTATTCTTCGCCGATTGGCTCCCTTTCTCTCGTAGCTGATGATCATTATTTGTATGGAATTTGGGTTCAGGAGCAGAAGCATTTTGAGAGGGGACTAGGAGATGAGACGATAGAAGCAGATGTTAGTCATCCCATTTTAGACCCAGTTATTACTTGCTTAGATGCTTACTTTACAGGCAAGTCTCAGGATTTATCCAACTTGCCCTTGGCTCCAATCGGAACGGATTTTGAAAAGCGAGTTTGGTCCTATTTACAGGGAATTCCTTATGGTCAGACAGTGACCTATGGGCAAATAGCTCAAGACTTGCAAGTGGCTTCTGCCCAAGCGATTGGTGGAGCAGTGGGGCGCAATCCGTGGTCTATCCTAGTACCTTGTCATCGTGTGCTGGGAGCAGGCAAGCGTCTAACAGGTTATGCTGCAGGAGTGGAAAAGAAAGCATGGCTTCTGGAGCATGAAGGCGCAGATTTTAAAGATATAAAATAGAAAGTGAAACACATGTTAGAATTTATCGAATACCCAAAATGTTCAACTTGTAAAAAAGCAAAACAAGAATTAAACCAACTCGGTGTGGACTACAAAGCTGTTCATATCGTCGAAGAAACACCAAGTCAAGAAGTCATTTTAAACTGGTTAGAAACCTCAGGTTTCGAATTGAAGCAATTTTTCAACACCAGTGGAATCAAATACCGGGAACTAGGGCTGAAAGATAAGGTAGGAAGCCTGTCAAACCAAGAAGCAGCTGAATTGCTAGCAAGCGACGGTATGTTATTAAAACGTCCGATTTTAGTGGAGAATGGAACTGTTAAGCAAATCGGTTATCGAAAAGCTTACAAAGAATTGGGACTGAAATAGTTTTTACTTATCTCTTTGATAGATAAAATATATAACCTCCCTGTTTCAAAGTATGATAAACTAGTAGGTAGACAAAGTCTGTATCTGACCGTAGCAAATAATTTCATTGACGGCAGAAGTATGGTAGAATGAATCATTATCAGGAGAGGATGTTTTTATGAATGTTACAACGATTTTAGCATCAGATTGGTACCAAAACTTGATGCAATTGATTCCGGATGGCAAGCTGTTTAGTCTACGTTCGGTCTTTGATGGGATTCCAAGAATTGTCCAACAACTTCCAACAACGATTATGTTGACCATTGGTGGTGCTCTT
>NZ_KQ970286.1:111305-113923 GCF_001579035.1 Streptococcus mitis
TGGTCTCAATATCAATGCGATTCCAGCTGCAGCTTTTGCGATTGTCGCCTTTGCTTTTAATGAGGCAGCTTATGCTAGTGAAACCATTCGTGCAGCCATTCTCTCAGTCAACCCTGGTGAGATTGAAGCGGCACGTAGTCTGGGTATGACCCGAGCACAAGTTTATCGTCGGGTGATTATTCCAAATGCGGCTGTCGTGGCGACTCCAACCTTAATCAATTCCCTCATCGGCTTGACCAAGGGAACCTCTTTAGCTTTTAGTGCGGGTGTTGTGGAAGTCTTTGCCCAAGCTCAGATTTTGGGTGGTGCCGATTATCGTTATTTTGAACGCTTTATTTCCGTTGCCCTTGTTTATTGGGTAGTCAATATCGGAATTGAAAGCCTCGGTCGCTTTATCGAGAGAAAAATGGCTATTTCTGCACCTGATACAGTGCAAACAGATGTGAAAGGAGACCTTCGTTAATGATTAAGATTTCGAATTTAAGCAAATCCTTTTCAGGACAGACTGTCTTGGATCATCTGGACTTGGATATCCAAAAAGGGGAAGTTGTAGCCTTGATTGGTTCTTCAGGAGCTGGAAAATCAACCTTTCTTCGCAGTCTCAATTATCTTGAAACACCTGACAGTGGCTCTATTCAGATTGATGATTTCTCAGTTGATTTTTCTAAAATCACTCAAGAAGAAATCCTTGCCCTACGCCGTAAGCTGTCTATGGTTTTCCAACAGTTTAATTTGTTTGAACGCCGAACAGCACTTGATAATGTGAAAGAAGGCTTGGTTGTTGTCAAGAAATTATCTGACCAAGAAGCGACTAAGATTGCCAAGGAAGAGTTGGCTAAGGTTGGGCTTTCTGACCGTGAAAATCATTATCCTCGCCATTTATCAGGTGGACAAAAGCAACGTGTTGCTCTAGCGCGTGCGCTTGCTATGAAACCAGATGTCTTGCTCTTGGACGAACCAACTTCAGCTCTTGACCCAGAATTGGTCGGAGAAGTAGAGAAGTCTATTGCAGATGCTGCTAAGTCAGGTCAAACCATGATTTTGGTCAGTCATGACATGTCCTTTGTAGCCCAAGTGGCTGATAAGATTCTCTTCCTAGATAAGGGGAAAATCATTGAGTCTGGAACACCGGATGAGATTATCCACCATCCTAAAGAAGAGCGGACAAAAGAATTCTTCGCTAGTTACAAACGGACTTATATTTGATATAATAGATAAAGGAAAACTCAGTTAGCTGGACTAGCTGAGTTTACTCTTTAAAAAAGATAGAAATGAGAGAAATCATGCTACTGCAACTATTTTCTTTATATTTCGAGAGTTTGATCTTGACCACCATCCTCGTCCTGATTTTTTTAGGGATTTGGATTGGACTGAGAGCCATGTCGGGAGTTGATAAGACAGCCAAGGCTCGCCAAGCCCATCTTTATGATATGATTATGATTGGAGTTTTGGTTGTTCCAGTATTATCCTTTGCGGTTATGAGTTTAATTCTTGTTTTCAAGGCATAATCCTTGCTTGATTAACAAGAAAGAGTTAGAATAAAGATAGTTACAACAAGAAAGAAGGAAACTATATGTACGATACTATTATTATCGGTGCTGGACCTGCAGGGATGACTGCAGCCTTGTATGCTGCTCGAAGCAATCTAAAAGTAGCCTTGATTGAAGGTGGTCTGCCAGGTGGTCAGATGAATAATACATCGGATATTGAAAATTACCCTGGATACGCTAATATCAGTGGACCAGAATTGGCAGAAAAAATGTTTGAACCGCTTGAAAATCTTGGTGTTGAGCACATTTATGCTTATGTTGAAAATGTAGAAGACCATGGTGATTTTAAGAAAGTGATGACTGATGACCAAACATATGAAACACGTACAGTTATCGTAGCAACTGGTTCTAAACACCGTCCTTTGGGAGTACCTGGAGAAGAAGAACTGAACAGTCGTGGTGTTTCTTACTGTGCCGTGTGTGATGGTGCTTTCTTCCGTGACCAAGATTTGTTGGTAGTTGGTGGCGGAGATTCAGCTGTTGAAGAAGCCCTCTTCTTGACTCGCTTTGCCAAGACTGTTACCATTGTTCACCGTCGTGACCAACTTCGTGCTCAAAAGGTTTTACAAGATCGCGCCTTTGCGAATGAAAAAATCAGCTTTATCTGGGATTCTGTAGTAAGGGAAATCAAGGGTGAAAACCGAGTAGAATCAGTCGTATTTGAAAATGTGAAAACAGGTCAAGTGACAGAACAAGCCTTCGGTGGTGTCTTTATCTATGTTGGATTGGACCCTCTTAGCGATTTTGTTAAAGAATTGAATATTCAAGACCAAGCAGGTTGGATTGTGACAGATAACCACATGAAAACTGCAGTTGATGGTATCTTTGCAGTTGGAGATGTTCGCTTGAAAGACCTTCGCCAAGTAACAACAGCAGTTGGAGATGGCGCTATCGCTGGTCAAGAAGCCTATAAATTTATCACAGAACATAGTTAATACACTTCGAAAATCTCTTCAAACCACGTCAGCTTCGCTTTACCGTAGGTATATGTAACTGACTTCGTCAGTTCTATCCACAACCTCAAAGCAGTGCTTTGAGTAACCTACGGCTAGTTTCCTAGTTTGCTCT
>NZ_KQ970286.1:113943-117659 GCF_001579035.1 Streptococcus mitis
AAAAGTTTCCAATCAGATGACTGGAAACTTTTTTATAGTCTATTTCGAAAAACTTCGTACATGAGAATGGCTGCAGCAACACTGGCATTGAGACTTTGAACATGGCCATTCATCGGAATGGTAATCATCTCATCGACTTGTTTTTTGATGTTGCTAGAGATGCCTTTTCCTTCATTTCCGATGATGAGGGCGATTTTCCCTTTTGTATTCCACTTGTGGCAAGGAGTCCCATTCATATCCGTTCCAAAGGTCCAGAATCCTTCATCCTTGAGTTTGTCCAGAGTTTGGCTCAGATTGGTCACTCGAGCGATTGGAACGTGCTCAATAGCACCTGTGGCCGTTTTGGAAACGACAGGAGTAACTCCCACAGCACGGTGCTTGGGAATGATGACACCTGAAACGTTGGTCGCATCGGCTGTTCTTAAGATGGAGCCTAGGTTGTGAGGGTCAGTTAAGCCATCCAGAATCAATAGAAGTGGATTTTCTTCTTGGCGTGTTTTTGCAAGGATGTGATCTAGCTCACTATAGGCAAATTCGGACACTCGTAGAACAAAACCTTGATGAACAGCACCTTCAGTCATCTCAGAGAGGGATTTTTTTGAAGTCCAAGAAATGGATACCTTCTTTTCTGTAGCTAGTTCCTTGACTTTCTCAAGATTCTTACCTCGGAGATCTTCTTGGAGGTAAAGTTTGTTTCCTGTGTTCGCAAGGAGGGCTTCGGTAACGGCGTGGACGCCATAGACAATATCATTTGTTTTCATGCCTCTATTATAACACAAAACCCCGTCTTGCAACGGGATTTTCTTTATTCAAGAATCAGTAAACCATCTTTAACTGCAAATGGGTCTTTTTCATTGATACGGTCGTAAAACATGATTCCGTTGATGTGGTCAATTTCATGCTGAACAACGATGGAGTTGTAGCCTTTGAGTTTGATACGGTGTTTTTCTCCATCCTTGTCAAAGTAGTCAACAGTAACGCGGGCATGGCGAATAACATAGCCAGGCACGTTGCGGTCAACAGATAGGCAACCTTCTCCTTCACCAAGAGCAGCGTCTTGAACAGAGTGAGAGACGATTTTTGGATTGTACATAATGGCTTGTAAGTCGTAGGCTTCCTGTGGCGTTTCGCCTTCTTCAACAATATTTGGCACCAAAACAGCGATAATGCGTTTTGAGATATCCAACTGAGGAGCAGCCAGTCCTACCCCACCGCGTAGCCCCATTTTTTCAGCCATGACAGGATCTTGGGAATGTTTGAGGAATTGCATCATCTTTTCGCCAAGGATGATTTCTTGGTCAGACAAGGGAAAAGTGACTTCCTCAGCAACTGCGCGTAGAGTAGGATTCCCCTCGCGGATAATATCGTTCATATCAATTAAGTGAGCAGCTTTTGTAATACGTTCTATAGCAGACATTTTCTCTCCTTTCATTACCTCTACATGATAACACAAAATGACAAGGATTGAAAGTATTACAGCCTTTAGGATTTATAGAAAATAGATAGGAAGTTCAATTCATACTCAATGAAAATCAAAGAGCAAACTAGGAAGCTAGCCGCAGGTTGCTCAAAAAACTGTTTTGAGGTTGCAGATAGAACTGACGAAGTCAGTAACATATATACGGTAAGGCGACGCTGACGTGGTTTGAATTTGATTTTCGAAGAGTATCAATTGTGAAAGAATTACTTATCTATGATATAATAAAAAGAAAAGGCTTGCATAAGAAAGTAGGGAGAATGAAGATGAAAAGAAGACAAGATAGAAATCAGGGTGGTTTAGCTTTTCGTTTTATGAAGGGCTTGGTAAACTTTTTTAGGAGTTATCGCAGGTGGAGCAATAAAGGATTTGTGGCGGTACTCTTGCTAGCAGTTGCTTTATCAATGGGCTTGGTCTTGTTGGTTGAAAGTTTCCAAGGCATGCCTCTGACCAGTCAAAAACGAGATACTATTTCTCAAGAGGGGACTAAGCAAAAGTCTCAGGAGCAGGAAGAGGAAAAATCTGCTAGAATTATGGCCAACGGAGATTTGCTCTACCACGATGGACTTTTCTTTTCAGCTAAAAAAGAAGACGGTACCTATGACTTTCATGAGAATTTTGAGTATGTGACACCTTGGCTCAAGCAAGCAGATTTAGCTATTGGTGATTTTGAAGGAACCATCAATAAGGATCATTATTTAGCAGGTTATCCTCTCTTTAATGCTCCTGCTGAAGTTATGGATGCCATTAAGGATGCAGGTTATCATGTGCTGGATTTAGCTCATAATCATATTTTGGATTCGCAAATTGAGGGAGTTATTTCAACGGCCGATATTATTGAGAAAGCTGGAATCACTCCAATCGGAGTTTATACGCACGAGCCACGTGATCAGGCTCCGCTGGTCATTAAGGAAGTGAATGGTATCAAGGTTGCACTGTTAGCCTATTCCTATGGTTTCAATGGCATTGAGCAGTATATTTCTCAGGAAGACTATAATCGTTATCTTTCAGATTTAAACGAAGATAAGATGAAGGCTGAAATTGAACGGGCAGAAAAGGAGGCAGATATCACCATTATCATGCCTCAGATGGGTGTGGAGTATCGATTGGAACCAACTGAGGAACAAAAAGCTCTTTATCACAAGATGATCGATTGGGGAGCGGATATTATCTTTGGAGGGCATCCTCACGTTGTTGAACCATCTGAAACGGTTGAAAAAGATGGAGAAAAGAAACTCATTATCTATTCAATGGGGAACTTCATTTCCAATCAACGAATTGAAACCATGCAAGATGAAGAGAATGCTAAGTGGACAGAGCGTGGCGTGCTCATGGATGTGACCATTAAGAAGAAGGATGGAAAAACAACCATCGGAACAGCTAAAGCTCATCCTACTTGGGTCAATCGAACACCAAAGGGAACTTTTTCACCAGAAGGATATCCCCTATATCATTATCAAACCTATATCTTGGAAGATTTTATAGAGGGTGGCAGTCATCGTGATCAGTTAGATGAAGCGACTAAGGAACGAATTGATACAGCCTATAAAGAAATGAACGAACATGTGGGATTGAAGTGGGACTAGCTTGAATCCAAAGGAAAGTAAATGATGATTAAAGTAATTGCGACAGATATGGATGGGACCTTGCTGGATGCTAGAGGCCAGCTGGATCTCCCACGCTTGGAAAAGATTTTAGATCAGTTGGATCAAAGGAGCATTCGTTTTGTCATCGCGACGGGCAATGAAATTCACCGCATGAGGCAACTACTGGAGCACTTGGTAAATCGAGTGGTTCTGGTGGTTGCCAACGGTGCTCGTATTTTTGAAAACAATGAACTGATTCAGGCCCAGACTTGGGATGATGCCATTGTTGATAAGGCTTTGGCTCATTTCAAGGATCGAGCGTGTCAGGACCAGTTTGTTGTAACGGGGATGAAGGGTGGTTTCGTCAAGGAAGGTACTATTTTTACAGACCTTGAAAGTTTTATGACTCCAGAAATGATTGAAAAATTCTACCAACGGATGCAATTTGTGGACGAATTAACCTCTGACCTCTTTGGTGGTGTGCTCAAGATGAGTATGGTTGTTGGTGAGGAACGTTTGAGTTCGGTCTTGGAAGAAATCAATGACCTCTTTGATGGCCGTGTTCGGGCTGTATCGAGTGGCTATGGTTGCATTGATATCCTCCAAGCTGGAATTCATAAAGCATGGGGCTTGGAAGAATTACTCAAGCGCTG
>NZ_KQ970286.1:117679-124304 GCF_001579035.1 Streptococcus mitis
AATCATGGCTTTTGGTGACAGTGAAAATGATGTTGAAATGCTTGAAATGGCTGGAATTGCCTATGCGATGGAAAATGCTGATGATAAAGCCAAAGCTGTTGCGACGGCTCTAGCGCCAGCCAATAGCCAAGGAGGAGTTTATCAAGTATTGGAAAACTGGTTAGAAAAAGGAGAATGAAGTGGCAATACAGTTATTAGAAAATTGGCTCCTTAAGGAACAAGAAAAAATCCAAACCAAGTATCGTCATCTAAATCAGGTTTCAGTTGTAGAGCCAGATATTCTCTTTATTGGGGATTCCATTGTCGAATATTATCCTCTGCAGGAGTTGTTTGGTACTTCAAAGACGATTGTCAATCGAGGCATTCGAGGGTATCAGACAGGGCTGTTATTAGAAAATCTAGATGCGCATCTGTACGGTGGAGCAGTAGATAAGATTGTCCTTTTGATTGGGACAAATGATATTGGAAAAGATGTGCCTGTGAATGAGGCTCTCAATAATCTCGAAGCTATCATTCAATCCATTGTTCGCGACTATCCATTGACAGAAATGAAATTGCTTTCTATTTTGCCAGTTAATGAAGGCGAGGAGTACAAGCAGACAGTCTATATCCGCTCGAATGAAAAAATTCAGAAATGGAATCAAGCCTATCAAGAGCTTGCCTCTACCTATATGCAGGTAGAATTTGTGCCAGTTTTTGATAGTTTGACAGACCAAGCAGGCCAACTCAAAAAAGAATATACAACTGATGGACTGCACCTTAGTGTTACTGGTTATCAGGTTTTGACAAAAGCCTTGAAAGACTATCTTGTGTAGTTAGTTGATTTCCTTTTTGCATTTTTGAGTTAGATGAGGTATAATGGTTCTATTGTCTTTTGGGGTCGTTACGGATTCGACAGGCATTATGAGGCATATTTTGCGACTCGTGTGGCGACGTAAACGCTCAGTTAAATATAACTGCAAAAAATAACACTTCTTACGCTCTAGCTGCCTAAAAACCAGCAGGCGTGACCCGATTTGGATTGCTCGTGTTCAATGACAGGTCTTATTATTAGCGAGATACGATTGAGTCTTGTCTAGCGGCTTGATAAGAGATTGATAGACTCGCAGTTTCTAGGCTTGAGTTATGTGTCGAGGGACTGTTAACATAATACATAACCTATGGTTGTAGACAAATATGTTGGCAGGTGTTTGGACGTGGGTTCGACTCCCACCGGCTCCATTATTCCTTTGCATTTTTTTGCATTCCTTGGTAAAACGTTGTTAAATCAACGTTTTTTATTTTTATCTTTGGTATTCCTTAGTATTCTTTTGCGAAAAAGGGTACAACAAAGGAATCACAAATAGACCCTATTTTTAAAAAAGCGATAAAAAAAGATACAACATTTGTTGCATCCAAAAAATAATTTTTCTTTTTCACGGAAGACATGGGATTCGAACCCACGCACGCTGTTACACGCCTACCGCGTTTCCAACACGGCCTCTTAAGCCTCTTGAGTAATCTTCCAATACTTACTCCAATAGTCTACCATAAAGGCTCTTATCTTGCAATAAAAATTCTGGAAATAAGAAAAATGATAGAATTTGAAAGAAAATGATAAAAGATGCTTGACTTTGAAATAAAGTATGATAGAATGAATAGTGTAAACAATAACAGGAGGTGATTCGGTGTTAAAAACAGAGCGGAAGCAACTGATTTTAGAGGAGTTGAATCAACATCATGTAGTTTCTCTAGAGAAATTAGTTAGTTTGCTAGAGACCTCAGAGTCAACGGTTCGAAGAGACTTGGATGAATTGGAAGCAGAAAACAAGCTTCGTCGCGTGCATGGTGGAGCAGAATTGCCTCATTCCTTGCAGGAAGAAGAAACCATTCAAGAAAAATCTGTCAAAAACCTTCAAGAGAAGAAGTTGCTGGCTCAGAAAGCAGCCTCTCTCATCAAGGAACAAGATGTCATCTTTATCGATGCTGGAACAACAACTGCTTTTTTGATTCATGAATTGGTCAATAAGAATATTACTGTTGTGACCAACTCCATTCACCATGCCGCTCAGTTGGTTGAAAAGCAGATTCCAACTGTCATAGTTGGAGGAAGTGTCAAGATGGCGACAGATGCGAGCATCGGGGGCGTTGCTCTCAACCAGATTAACCAATTGCACTTTGACCGTGCCTTTATTGGGATGAATGGTGTGGACGATGGCTATTATACGACTCCTGATATGGAGGAGGGGGCTGTTAAGCGTGCTATTTTAGAGAATGCCAAACAGACCTATGTCTTGGTCGATTCGTCAAAAATTGGACAAACTTGCTTTGCCAAGGTAGCACCACTCAATCGAGCTATTGTTATCACAAGTCAAGGGCATGAGCTCTTGCAGGCTATTAAGGAGAAAACGGAGGTAATAGAAGTATGATTTATACAGTCACACTCAATCCATCCATTGACTATATCGTTCGTTTGGACCAAGTCCAAGTCGGTAGTGTCAATCGTATGGACAGTGATGATAAGTTTGCTGGTGGGAAAGGAATCAATGTCAGTCGTGTCTTGAAACGCTTGGATATTCCAAATACAGCGACTGGATTTATCGGTGGCTTTACTGGTAAATTTATCACAGATACTTTGGCTGATGAAGAAATCGAGACACGTTTTGTCCAAGTGGCAGAAGATACTCGTATCAATGTTAAAATCAAAGCAGACCAAGAAACAGAAATCAACGGAACGGGTCCAAATGTGGAACCAGCTCAGCTAGAAGAATTGAAAGCTATTTTATCTAGTCTGACAGCAGAAGATACGGTGGTGTTTGCGGGTTCAAGTGCTAAAAATCTGGGCAATGTCATTTACAAGGATTTGATTGCCTTGACCCGTCAGACGGGTGCGCAAGTCGTTTGTGATTTTGAAGGACAGACCTTGATTGATAGTTTGGACTATCAGCCACTTTTAGTCAAACCAAATAATCATGAACTTGGAGCGATTTTTGGGGTTAAACTCGAAAGTTTAGATGAAATTGAGAACTATGCTCGTGAGTTACTGGCTAAAGGTGCTCAAAACGTCATTATCTCTATGGCTGGGGACGGTGCCCTTCTTGTCACATGTGAGGGAGCTTACTTTGCTAAACCAATCAAAGGAACAGTGAAAAATTCAGTTGGAGCCGGTGACTCTATGGTTGCTGGATTTACAGGTGAATTTGTCAAATACAAAAGATGCAGTAGAAGCCTTACAAATGGGGAGTGGCTTGTGGAACGGCAACCACCTTCTCAGATGACTTGGCAACAGCAGAATTTATTAAAGAAACATATGAAAAAGTTGAGGTAGAAAAACGATGAAAATTCAAGACCTATTGAGAAAAGATGTCATGTTGCTGGATTTGCAGGCGACTGAAAAAACAGCTGTCATTGAAGAGATGATTAAAAGCTTGACAGACCACGGTTATGTGACAGATTTTGAAACCTTTAAAGAAGGCATTTTGGCGCGTGAAGCTTTGACTTCTACTGGTTTGGGTGACGGAATTGCTATGCCACACAGCAAGAACTCTGCTGTAAAAGAAGCGACAGTTCTCTTTGCTAAGTCAAACAAAGGTGTTGACTACGAGAGCTTGGATGGACAAGCAACTGACCTCTTCTTTATGATTGCAGCTCCAGAAGGTGCCAATGATACTCACTTGGCTGCCTTGGCAGAATTGTCTCAATACTTGATGAAAGACGGTTTTGCTGACAAACTTCGTCAAGTAACATCAGCTGACCAAGTCATTGAACTCTTTGACCAAGCTTCAGAAAAAGCTGAGGAGCCAGTTCAAGCACCTGCTAATGACTCTGATGACTTTATCGTGGCTGTTACAGCTTGTACAACAGGTATTGCTCACACTTACATGGCCCAAGAAGCACTTCAAAAAGTGGCTGCTGAAATGGGTGTTGGAATTAAGGTCGAAACCAACGGTGCTAGCGGTGTTGGAAATCAACTAACTGCTGAGGACATCCGTAAGGCTAAAGCTGTTATCATCGCAGCAGACAAGGCCGTTGAAATGGATCGTTTCGATGGCAAACCATTGATCAATCGTCCAGTTGCTGACGGTATCCGTAAGACGGAAGAATTGATTAAGTTGGCTCTTTCAGGAGATGCGGAAGTCTACCGTGCCGCTAATGGAGCAAAAGTTGCAACAGCCTCTAACGAAAAACAAAGCCTTGGTGGTGCCTTCTACAAACACTTGATGAGTGGTGTATCTCAAATGTTGCCATTTGTTATTGGCGGTGGTATCATGATTGCCCTTGCCTTCTTGATTGACGGTGCTTTGGGTGTTCCAAATGAAAATCTTGGTAATCTTGGTTCCTATCATGAGTTAGCTTCTATGTTCATGAAAATTGGTGGAGCTGCCTTTGGTTTGATGCTTCCAGTCTTTGCAGGCTATGTTGCCTACTCTATCGCTGAAAAACCAGGTTTGGTAGCAGGTTTCGTGGCTGGTGCTATTGCCAAAGAAGGTTTTGCCTTTGGTAAAATTCCTTATGCCGCAGGTGGTGAAGCAACTTCAACTCTTGCAGGTGTCTCATCTGGTTTCCTAGGTGCCCTTGTTGGTGGATTTATCGCAGGTGCTTTAGTGCTTGCTATCAAGAAATACGTTAAAGTTCCTCGTTCACTTGAAGGTGCAAAATCAATTCTTCTCTTGCCACTTCTTGGAACAATCTTGACTGGATTTGTCATGCTAGCTGTGAATATCCCAATGGCCGCAATCAACACTGCTATGAATGACTTCCTAGGAGGTCTTGGAGGCGGTTCAGCTGTCCTTCTCGGTATCGTCCTTGGTGGAATGATGGCTGTCGATATGGGTGGACCAGTTAACAAAGCTGCCTATGTCTTTGGTACAGGTACGCTTGCAGCGACTGTTTCTTCAGGTGGTTCTGTAGCCATGGCAGCAGTTATGGCTGGAGGAATGGTGCCACCACTTGCAATCTTTGTCGCAACTCTTCTTTTCAAAGATAAATTTACTAAAGAAGAACGCAACTCTGGTTTGACAAACATCATCATGGGCTTGTCATTCATCACTGAGGGAGCAATTCCATTTGGTGCCGCTGACCCAGCTCGTGCGATTCCAAGTTTCATTCTTGGTTCAGCAGTAGCAGGTGGACTTGTTGGTCTTACTGGTATCAAACTCATGGCGCCACACGGAGGAATCTTCGTTATCGCCCTTACTTCAAATGCTCTTCTTTACCTCGTTTCTGTCTTAGTAGGAGCAATTGTAAGTGGAGTGGTCTATGGTTACCTACGTAAACTCCAAGCATAAAAAATAGATATAAAATGAAAAGATTGGACCGTTTGGTGCAGTCTTTTTCTCTTTCCGAAATGCCTGTGAAATATGGTATAATAGAAGAATGGCAAACAAGAATACAAGTAAAACAAGACGGAGACCGTCTAAAGCAGAACTCGAAAGAAAAGAAGCGATTCAACGAATGTTGATTTCATTAGGAATCGCGATTTTATTGGTTTTTGCAGCTTTTAAATTAGGGGCTGCGGGTATAACTCTTTACAATTTAATTCGCTTGCTGGTGGGGAGCCTAGCTTATCTGGCAATATTTGCTCTCTTAATTTATCTCTTCTTTTTCAAGTGGATACGAAAACAGGAAGGACTCTTATCAGGATTTTTCACCATATTTGCTGGCTTGCTCTTGATTTTTGAGGCCTACTTAGTTTGGAAATATGGTTTGGATAAGTCGGTTTTAAAAGGAACCATGGCTCAGATTGTGACGGATTTGACTGGCTTTCGAACGACCAGTTTTGCTGGAGGGGGCTTGATTGGGGTCGCTCTTTATATTCCAACCGCCTTTCTCTTTTCAAATATCGGCACTTACTTTATTGGTTCTATCTTGATTTTAGTGGGTGCCCTCCTAGTCAGTCCTTGGTCTGTTTATGATATTGCTGAATTTTTCAGTAGAGGATTTGTTAAATGGCGAGAAGGGCATGAGCGTCGAAAAGAGGAACGCTTTGTCAAACAAGAAGAAAAAGCTCGCCAAAAGGCTGAGGAAGAGGCTAGATTAGAACAAGAAAAGGCTGAAAAAGTCTTACTCGATTTGCCTTCTGTTGATATGGAAACGGGTGAAATTCTGACTGATGATGTTGTGCTTGACATTCCTCCTGTTCCAGAAGAAGAGTGGGTGGAACCAGAAATCATCCTGCCTCAACCAGAGCTTGAATTCCCTGAGCAGGAAGAAGGCTCAGATGACGAAGATGTTCAGGTTGATTTTTCAGCCAAAGAAGCCCTCGAATACAAACTTCCAAGCTTACAACTCTTTGCCCCAGATAAACCAAAAGACCAGTCTAAAGAGAAGAAAATCGTTCGTGAAAATATCAAAATCCTTGAAGAAACCTTTGCTAGCTTTGGTATCAAGGTAACGGTTGAACGGGCCGAAATTGGGCCATCAGTGACCAAGTATGAAGTCAAGCCTGCAGTGGGTGTAAGGGTCAACCGCATTTCCAATCTCGCAGATGACCTCGCTCTAGCCTTGGCAGCCAAGGATGTCCGAATCGAAGCACCTATCCCAGGGAAATCTTTAGTCGGAATCGAAGTTCCTAACTCTGAGATTGCGACTGTATCCTTCCGCGAACTATGGGAACAATCTCAAACGAAAGCAGAAAATCTCTTGG
>NZ_KQ970286.1:124539-125666 GCF_001579035.1 Streptococcus mitis
ATGGTCGATCCCAAGATGGTTGAGTTGTCTGTTTACAATGATATTCCCCACCTCTTGATTCCAGTCGTGACCAATCCACGCAAGGCCAGCAAGGCCCTGCAAAAGGTTGTGGATGAGATGGAAAACCGTTATGAACTTTTTGCCAAGGTGGGAGTTCGTAACATTGCAGGCTTTAATGCCAAGGTAGAAGAGTTCAATGCCCAGTCTGAGTACAAGCAGATTCCGCTACCGCTCATTGTCGTGATTGTAGATGAGTTGGCTGACCTCATGATGGTGGCCAGCAAGGAAGTGGAAGATGCTATCATCCGTCTCGGGCAGAAGGCGCGTGCTGCTGGTATCCATATGATTCTTGCAACTCAGCGTCCATCTGTTGATGTCATCTCTGGGTTGATTAAGGCCAATGTTCCGTCTCGTGTGGCGTTTGCGGTTTCATCAGGGACAGACTCTCGTACGATTTTGGATGAAAATGGAGCAGAAAAACTGCTTGGCCGAGGGGACATGCTCTTTAAACCAATCGATGAAAATCACCCTGTTCGTCTCCAAGGCTCCTTTATCTCGGATGATGATGTCGAACGCATCGTAAACTATATCAAGGCTCAGGCTGATGCGGACTACGATGAAAGTTTTGATCCAGGTGAAGTTTCTGAAAATGACGGAGAATTTTCAGATGGTGAATCTGGTGGAGATCCGCTTTTTGAAGAAGCTAAGGCTCTAGTCATTGAGACCCAGAAAGCCAGCGCATCTATGATTCAGCGTCGTTTATCAGTTGGATTTAACCGTGCGACCCGTCTCATGGAAGAACTGGAGATGGCAGGTGTCATTGGTCCAGCTGAGGGGACCAAGCCAAGAAAAGTTTTACAACAATAAAAAAATAGCTTCTTTCCAAGTTGTGAGGGAAGCTATTTTACTGGCTATTGATTGGTTTTATTTTCTGAAGTTGGGGTATTGGACTGTTTTTCATTATCAGCGGCAGGTTTACTTGGAGTAGGAGTAGAAGAATCCTGAGTTGATGCTTTCTGCTCTTCCTTTTTCTCTTCTTTGACGCTAGATTTTGGCGTTTCTTCTTGTTGTGTTTTTTCTTGGGTAGTGTTAGTTTCCTTATTGGGACTGGTGTTTTCCTTAGGGAC
>NZ_KQ970286.1:125686-132859 GCF_001579035.1 Streptococcus mitis
TTTACTTTGATAATTCGGCGACGACCAAGCCCTATCCTGAAGCCCTTGAAACCTATATGCAGGTGGCTTCAAAAATTTTAGGAAATCCATCTAGTCTCCATCGTTTGGGAGACCAGGCAACACGAATCTTAGACGCTTCTCGGCAACAGATTGCAGATTTAATTGGTAAGAAAAGTGATGAAATCTTCTTTACATCTGGTGGGACAGAAGGAGATAACTGGGTCATCAAGGGTGTGGCCTTTGAAAAAGCCCAGTTTGGCAAGCACATCATTGTTTCAGCCATTGAACATCCAGCAGTTAAGGAATCAGCCCTCTGGTTGAAAGCTCAAGGTTTTGAAGTGGATTTTGCTCCAGTAGATGAGCAAGGATTTGTGGATGTTGAGGCGCTAGCAGATTTGATACGACCAGATACGACCCTCGTTTCCATCATGGCAGTTAACAATGAAATCGGCTCTATCCAACCTATTGAGGCTATTTCAGAATTCTTGGCAGACAAGCCAACTATTTCCTTCCATGTTGATGCGGTTCAGGCGCTTGCTAAGATTCCAACTGAAAAATACCTGACAGAACGAGTGGATTTTGCGACCTTTTCGAGTCATAAATTTCATGGTGTCCGAGGTGTTGGTTTTGTCTATATCAAGTCTGGCAAGAAGATTACGCCTCTTTTAACAGGTGGTGGTCAGGAACGTGATTACCGTTCGACAACTGAAAATGTGGCAGGAATTGCAGCGACAGCTAAGGCCCTCCGTTTATCTATGGAAAAGCTAGATATCTTTAGGAGCAAGACTGGGCAGATGAAGGCAGTGATTCGCCAAGCACTTCTGGACTATCCAGATATTTTTGTCTTTTCAGATGAGGAAGACTTTGCCCCTCATATCCTGACTTTTGGAATCAAGGGTGTTCGTGGTGAAGTCATCGTTCACGCTTTTGAAGACTATGATATTTTCATCTCAACGACCTCTGCTTGTTCGTCCAAGGCTGGGAAACCTGCAGGAACTCTGATTGCCATGGGAGTGGATAAAGATAAGGCCCAGTCAGCTGTGCGTTTAAGCCTAGACCTTGAAAATGATATGAGTCAGGTCGAGCAGTTTTTGACCAAGTTAAAATTGATTTACAATCAAACTAGAAAAGTAAGATAGGAGCATTCATGCAGTATTCAGAAATTATGATTCGCTACGGTGAGCTGTCAACCAAGGGCAAAAACCGTATGCGTTTCATCAATAAACTTCGCAATAATATTTCAGACGTTTTGTCTATCTATCCCCAAGTTAAGGTAACGGCAGATCGTGACCGTGCCCACGCTTACCTCAATGGAGCAGATTACACAGTAGTAGCAGAATCGCTCAAACAAGTTTTTGGAATTCAAAACTTTTCCCCTGTTTATAAGGTTGAAAAATCTGTAGAAGTTCTGAAGTCTTCTGTCCAAGAGATTATGCAGGACATCTACAAGGAAGGCATGACCTTTAAAATTTCTAGCAAGCGTAGCGACCACAACTTTGAACTTGACAGTCGTGAACTCAACCAAACCCTTGGAGGGGCTGTATTCGAAGCCATTCCAAACGTACAAGCTCAAATGAAAAGTCCTGACATCAATCTCCAAGTGGAGATTCGAGAAGAGGCAGCCTACCTTTCTTATGAAACCATTCGAGGGGCAGGTGGTTTACCAGTGGGAACTTCTGGTAAGGGCATGCTCATGTTGTCAGGAGGGATTGACTCACCTGTAGCAGGTTATCTAGCTCTTAAGCGTGGGGTAGATATTGAGGCAGTTCACTTTGCTAGCCCACCTTACACCAGTCCTGGTGCTCTTAAAAAAGCCCAAGATTTGACCCGTAAATTAACCAAGTTTGGTGGAAATATCCAGTTTATCGAAGTGCCTTTTACAGAGATTCAAGAGGAAATCAAAGCCAAAGCGCCAGAAGCCTATCTCATGACCTTGACGCGTCGTTTTATGATGCGGATTACTGACCGTATTCGTGCGGTACGAAATGGTTTAGTTATCATCAATGGGGAAAGTCTAGGTCAAGTAGCCAGCCAAACCCTTGAAAGTATGCAGGCTATCAATGCTGTTACAAACACTCCCATCATCCGTCCAGTTGTGACAATGGATAAGTTGGAAATCATTGACATTGCTCAGGAAATTGACACCTTTGAAATTTCTATCCAGCCTTTTGAAGACTGCTGTACTATTTTTGCGCCAGATCGTCCGAAAACAAATCCTAAGATTAAGAATGCGGAGCAGTACGAAGCGCGTATGGATGTTGAAGGCTTGGTTGAGCGAGCAGTGGCAGGGATTATGATTACTGAGATTACACCGCAGGTTGAAAAAGATGAAGTTGATGACTTGATTGATAATCTGCTCTAATTTAGAAAATCCAAAAGAATTTAGAAAATTAAATGAAAAAGTTAGTTTTTAATTCCAAAAATGGAAGCAAAACTAACTTTTTTTCTATAATTGTGATATAATAAAATAAAATTTTGAATATAGAGAGTTTTCTGACAATGAATCATTCCTACTTTTATTTAAAAATGAAAGAACACAAACTCAAGGTTCCTTATACAGGCAAGGAGCGCCGTGTGCGTGTTCTTCTACCTAAAGATTATGAGAAAGACACAGATCGTTCCTATCCTGTTGTTTACTTTCATGACGGGCAAAATGTTTTTTATAGCAAGGAGTCTTTCATTGGCCATTCATGGAAGATTATCCCAGCTATTAAGCGTAATCCTGATATCAGTCGCATGATTGTCGTTGCCATTGACAATGATGGTATGGGGCGGATGAATGAGTATGCGGCTTGGAAGTTCCAAGAATCTCCTATTCCGGGGCAGCAGTTTGGTGGTAAGGGTGTGGAGTATGCCGAGTTTGTCATGGAGGTGGTCAAGCCTTTTATCGATGAAACTTATCGTACAAAAGCAGACCGCCAGCATACAGCCATGATTGGTTCCTCATTAGGAGGGAATATTACCCAGTTTATCGGTTTGGAATACCAAGACCAAATTGGTTGCTTGGGCGTCTTTTCATCTGCCAACTGGCTCCACCAAGAAGCCTTTAACCGCTATATCGAGCGTCAGCAACTATCGCCTGACCAGCGTATCTTTATCTATGTTGGAACAGAAGAAGCGGATGATACGGACAAGACTTTGATGGCTGGTAATATCAAACAAGCCTATATCGACTCTTCGCTTCGCTATTACCATGATTTGATAGCAGGTGGAGTACACTTGGATAATCTCGTATTGAAAGTTCAGTCTGGTGCCATCCATAGTGAAATACCTTGGTCGGAGAATTTACCGGACTGTCTGAGATTTTTTGCAGAGAAATGGTAAGTTAGAAAAGGAGAAAGCAAATGCATATTGAACATCTTAGCCACTGGAGTGGTCACCTCAACCGTGAAATGTATCTCAACCGTTATGGACATGCTGGGATTCCAGTTGTGGTCTTTGCTTCATCAGGTGGTAGTCACAACGAATACTATGATTTTGGCATGATTGATGCCTGTGCTTCCTTTATAGAGGAAGGCCGTGTTCAGTTCTTTACCCTATCCAGTGTAGACAGTGAGAGCTGGTTGGCCACTTGGAAAAACGGTCACGACCAAGCGGAGATGCATCGTGCCTATGAGCGCTATGTGATTGAGGAGGCCATTCCTTTTATCAAGCACAAGACAGGTTGGTTTGATGGCATGATGACGACGGGTTGCTCGATGGGCGCCTACCATGCTGTCAACTTTTTCCTCCAACATCCAGATGTCTTTACCAAAGTAATTGCTCTTAGCGGTGTTTACGACGCACGTTTCTTTGTCGGCGATTACTACAATGATGATGCTATTTATCAAAACTCGCCAGTAGATTATATCTGGAACCAGAACGACGGCTGGTTTATTGATCGTTACCGTCAGGCAGAGATTGTGCTTTGTACGGGGCTTGGTGCCTGGGAACAAGATGGCTTGCCATCTTTCTACAAGCTCAAAGAAGCCTTTGACCAGAAACAAATTCCAGCCTGGTTTGCTGAATGGGGACACGATGTCGCCCACGACTGGGAATGGTGGCGCAAACAAATGCCTTATTTCCTTGGAAATCTCTATTTATAAAAGGAGTTACCTATGAATTACCTTGTTATTTCTCCCTACTATCCGCAAAACTTTCAACAGTTTACCATTGAACTAGCTAATAAAGGCATCACAGTCTTGGGAATTGGTCAGGAACCATACGAGCAGTTGGATGAACCTTTACGCAATAGCCTAACCGAATATTTCCGTGTGGACAATCTTGAAAATATAGATGAAGTCAAGAGAGCAGTTGCTTTCCTTTTCTATAAACATGGTCCAATTGATCGCATCGAATCCCACAATGAATATTGGCTAGAGTTGGACGCAAGTCTTCGTGAGCAATTCAATGTTTTTGGTGCCAAACCAGAGGATCTCAAAAAGACGAAATTTAAGTCTGAAATGAAGAAGCTTTTCAAAAAAGCAGGTGTCCCTGTGGTCCCTGGAGCTGTTATCAAGACGGAAGCAGATGTTGATCAAGCAGTGAACGAAATCGGCCTTCCAATGATTGCCAAACCTGACAATGGAGTGGGAGCAGCGGCAACCTTTAAACTTGAGACAGAAGACGATATCAATCACTTCAAACAAGAATGGGATCATTCAACCGTTTATTTCTTTGAAAAATTTGTCACTTCCAGCGAAATTTGTACCTTTGATGGTCTTGTGGATAAGGACGGAAAGATTGTCTTTTCAACGACCTTCGACTACGCCTATACACCGCTGGATCTCATGATTTACAAGATGGACAATTCCTACTATGTTCTTAAGGACATGGATCCTAAACTTCGCAAGTATGGTGAAGCGATTGTCAAGGAATTTGGCATGAAAGAACGTTTTTTCCATATTGAGTTCTTCCGTGAAGGGGATGATTACATCGCCATTGAGTACAATAACCGCCCTGCAGGTGGTTTCACTATTGATGTTTATAACTTTGCTCATTCCTTGGACCTCTACCGAGGCTATGCGGCGATTGTCGCAGGAGAAGAGTTCCCAGTGTCAGAGTTTGAACCGCAGTATTGTTTAGCTACATCCCGTCGTGCAAATGCTCATTATGTCTATTCTGAGGAGGATTTGCTTGACAAATATAGCCAGCAGTTCAAGGTTAAAAAAATCATGCCAGCAGCCTTTGCGGAACTTCAAGGAGATTACCTTTACATGCTGACAACACCTAGTCGACAAGAAATGGAGCAGATGATTGTAGATTTCGGACAACGTCAGGCTTAAGAGACTATCGGATTAAGGAAATTCACTCCCTTAATCCTTTTGTTTTTTTATGAGAAATATAAGAAATAAAATCGCTTTCTTATATAATCTTTTGGGAAAGTAGTTGCTAAAAGATATAAAAATTGATAGAATAAGGATTGTCTAAAAAATTTTAAGGAGAATCTATCAAATGGATTTCACATGGGCAATTAAATATGCCACTGAATTTTTGGGAACTGCTATTTTGATCATTCTTGGAAATGGTGCAGTTGCTAACGTTGAACTTAAAGGTACGAAAGGTCACCAAAGTGGCTGGATCGTTATCGCTGTTGGTTATGGTATGGGGGTTATGATCCCAGCATTAATGTTTGGTAACGTATCTGGAAACCACATCAACCCAGCCTTCACTCTTGGACTTGCAATCAGCGGTCTCTTCCCTTGGGCACAAGTTGCGCCTTATATCATCGCACAAGTTTTGGGTGCTATCTTTGGTCAAGCCTTGGTTGTGGCAACACACCGCCCATACTACTTGAAAACTGAAAATCCAAACAACATTTTGGGTACTTTCTCAACAATTTCAAGTTTGGATAATGGTACAAAAGAATCACATTTTGCAGCAACTGTTAATGGTTTTGTAAATGAGTTTGTTGGTTCATTTGTTCTTTTCTTCGCAGCCCTTGGTATGACTAAAAACTTCTTTGGTTCTGAAGTGCTTCAATACATGAAACAAATGGCTAGTCAAGCAGGTCAAAATGTTGACTTTTCTGATTTAGCAATCAAAGCCCAAGTAGCACCACATACTGCTTCAGGACTTTCAGTAGCTCACTTGGCACTTGGTTTCCTTGTTATGGCTTTGGTAACATCACTTGGTGGACCTACAGGACCTGCCTTGAACCCAGCCCGTGACTTGGGACCACGTCTCCTTCATGCTTTCCTTCCAAAATCAGTTCTTGGTGAGCACAAAGGTGATTCAAAATGGTGGTATTCTTGGGTACCAGTAGTAGCACCTATCGCAGCAGCAATTGCGGCAGTAGCTATCTTCAAATTCCTTTACCTATAAGAAATTGAAACCGGGGAAATCCTCGGTTTTTTAGGTGAAATTTTTACGAAAAATTGGTAAATTTGAGCATAATATCTTGTAAAAAATTCTAAAATCCTTTAAAATAAAAAGTGATGGAGGAATTTATGAATGTGAATCAAATTGTACGGATTATTCCTACTTTAAAAGTTAATAATAGAAAATTAAATGAAACATTTTATATTGAAACCCTTGGAATGAAGGCCTTGTTAGAGGAGTCAGCCTTTCTATCACTAGGTGATCAAACAGGTCTTGAAAAGCTGGTTTTAGAAGAAGCTCCAAGTATGCGTACTCGTAAGGTGGAGGGAAGAAAAAAATTAGCTAGATTGCTTGTCAAGGTGGAAAATCCCTTGGAAATCGAAGCCTTATTAGCTAAAACAGATTCGATTCATCAATTATATAAAGGTCAAAATGGCTACGCTTTTGAGATTTTTTCACCCGAAGATGATTTGATTTTGATTCATGCAGAAAATGATAGAGCAAGTCTAGTAGAAGTAGGAGAAAAGCCTGAATTTCAAACAGATTTGGCATCAATTTCTTTAAGTAAATTTGAGATTTCCATGGAATTACACCTCCCAACGGATGTAGATAGTTTCTTGGAACTATCTGAAATTGGGGCGTCACTTGATTTTATCCCAGCTCAGGGGCAGGATTTGACTGTGGACAATACGGTTACTTGGGACTTGTCTATGCTCAAGTTCTTGGTCAATGAACTAGATATAGCAAGTCTGCGCCAAAAATTTGAGTCTACCGAATATTTTATTCCTAAGTCTGAAAAATTCTTCCTTGGAAAAGATAGAAATAATATTGAATTGTGGTTTGAAGAAGTATGAAGTGGACCAAGATTATTAA
>NZ_KQ970286.1:133042-137196 GCF_001579035.1 Streptococcus mitis
AAAATAGAAGAACAAATTGAGGCAGGGATTTATCCCGGAGCCTCTTTTGCGTATTTTAAGGACCATCAATGGACGGAGATCTATGTAGGCCAGAGTGACCCAGAACATGGCTTGGAGACTGAGGCAGGACTGCTTTATGACCTAGCTAGTGTCAGCAAGGTTGTTGGGGTTGGCACTGTTTTCACCTTCTTGTGGGAAAAAGGTCAATTAGATATTGACAGACCAGTAACCGATTTTTTACCTGAAAGTGATTATCCAGATATTACTATTCGCCAGCTCTTAACTCACGCTACAGACCTTGATCCTTTTATTCCCAATCGAGACCTTTTAACAGCTTCTGAATTAAAGGAAGTGATGCTTCATCTCAATAGACGAAGTCAGCCAGCCTTTCTTTATTCGGATGTTCATTTTTTGCTTTTGGGCTTTATTTTGGAAAGAATCTTCGATCAAAACTTGGATGTGATTTTACAGGAGCAAGTTTGGAAACCTTGGGGGATGAATGAAACCCAGTTTGGGCCTGTTGAGCATGCTGTTCCAACCGTCAGAGGTGTCGAGGCAGGTCTGGTACATGATCCCAAGGCTCGTCTCTTGGGCAGACATGCTGGTAGTGCTGGTTTGTTTTCGACTGTAAAGGATTTACAAATCTTTTTAGAACACTATTTAGAGGATGATTTTGCAAGAGACTTGAGTCAAAATTTTTCTCCTTTGGATGACAAGGAACGTTCTTTAGCATGGAATTTGGAAGGAGAATGGCTAGACCATACGGGCTATACGGGTACCTTTATCATGTGGAATCGTCAGAAGCAAGAAGCGGTCATTTTCCTATCGAATCGTACCTATGAAAAGGATGAGCGTGCTCAATGGATTGTAGACCGCAATCAAGTGATGGACTTGATTCGTAAAGAAGAGTAAGGAGAGACATGTCAAACAGTTTAAAAGGGACTTTACTAACAGTTGTAGCAGGGATAGCTTGGGGCTTGTCAGGAACGAGTGGCCAATACCTGATGGAGCACGGAATTTCTGCTCTGGTTTTGACCAACTTGCGTCTTTTAATCGCTGGTGGAATTCTCATGCTCTTGGCTTATGCTACTGCAAAGGATAAAATGCTGGCCTTTTTAAAGGATAGAAAGAGTTTGCTGTCTCTTCTCATTTTTGCTCTAATTGGCCTCTTCCTCAACCAATTCGCCTATCTAACTGCTATTCAGGAAACCAATGCAGGAACTGCGACGGTGCTTCAGTACGTTTGTCCTGTAGGGATTTTGATTTATAGCTGTATCAAGGATAAGGTGGCGCCGACACTGGGAGAGATTATTTCCATCATATTCGCCATTGGAGGAACCTTCCTGATCGCAACACATGGGCAGTTGGACCAGTTATCTATGACACCTTCTGGCCTATTCTGGGGTCTCTTTTCTGCCTGCACTTATGCTCTTTATATCATTTTGCCAATAGCCTTGATTAAGAAGTGGGGGAGCAGCTTGGTCATTGGTGTGGGAATGGTCATAGCAGGTTTGGTCGCCCTTCCTTTTACGGGAGTTCTAGAGGCTACTATCCCAGCTAGTCTTGATTTTCTCCTTGCTTTTGCAGGTATTATCCTTATCGGGACTGTCTTTGCTTATACAGCCTTCTTAAAAGGAGCCAGTCTGATTGGGCCGGTCAAGTCAAGCTTGTTGGCTTCAATTGAGCCAATTTCGGCTGTTTTCTTTGCCTTCTTAATCATGAATGAACAATTTTATCCCATTGATTTTCTTGGTATGTCAATGATATTGTTTGCTGTAACTCTGATTTCTTTGAAAGATTTACTCCTAGAAAAATAAAAAGACTCTTTGTCCGTGACAGAGAGTTTTTGCGTAGTATTTTATACTCAATGAAAATCAAAGAGCAAACTAGGTAACTAGCCGCAGGCTGTACTTGAGTACGGCAAGGCGACGTTGACGCGGTTTGAAGAGATTTTCGAAGAGTATTAATTGTTTTCAAGATAAAATTCAAAACGTTCGCCTACATACTGACTTTTTACGTATTCAAAAGCAGTACCATCTTCTAGGTAAGAAACCTGAGTCAGACCAAGAATAGCATGTCCTTTTTCAACTTCCAAATAGTGGGCAATTTTTTCTTTAGCGAGGCGAGCATAAATAGTCTGTTGAGATTTGCCGATACGATAGCCATGTTTTTGTAGAGTCTGGAAGAAATGACTAGTGATTTCTTCTTTTTTAAAGTCCTTAATGAATTTTTCAGGAATAGAAGCAACTTCATAAACCAGAGGAATTTGATCCGCATAGCGAACCCGCTCCATTCGGATAATATTCTCCGTTGGAGAAATACCTAGCTTGGCAACTTCCTGCTCATTGGGAATGGTTTTTCTGTAGGAAATGAGTTGGCTAGAGGGAACTTTACCTTGGGACTTAACAATTTCAGTAAAACTGGTTGTCCCTCTCATCTTTTCTTGTACACGTGTACTGGATACAAAGGTGCCACTTCCTACACGGCGCTCTAAGACGCCTTCTTCGACTAATAGAGATACGGCTTGGCGGAGGGTCATGCGGCTGACCGCAAACTGCTCTGCTAAATCTCGTTCACTGGGAAGCCTCTCCCCAATAGCCCAACGATGTTCGTCAATATCCTTTTTAATCTGATCATGGATTTTCATATAAGCGGGTAGCATATTTTTCACTTCATTTCTATCTTTTCTCTATTGTACCCTAATAAACTAGAAAAAGTCAATCTTCGCCTTGTTTAGTTGGTAATTCACCCTTATTTGTGATAGAATATTGAAAAAAGATATTTCTTTTGAGAAAGGAAAAAGATGAGCAACATTTCAACTGATTTGCAAGATGTAGAAAAAATCATCGTGCTGGACTATGGTAGCCAATATAACCAGCTGATTTCACGCCGTATCCGTGAGATTGGCGTTTTTTCAGAACTAAAGAGCCATAAAATTTCAGCTGCTGAAGTTCGTGAAATCAATCCTGTAGGAATTATCCTATCAGGTGGTCCAAACTCTGTATACGAAGATGGTTCATTTGATATTGACCCAGAAATCTTCGAACTCGGAATTCCTATTTTGGGAATTTGTTATGGTATGCAGTTATTGACCCATAAACTTGGAGGAAAAGTTGTTCCTGCAGGTGATGCTGGAAATCGTGAATACGGTCAATCAACCCTAACACATACACCATCAGCTCTTTTTGAATCAACACCTGATGAACAGACTGTTTTAATGAGCCATGGTGATGCGGTTACTGAGATTCCTGCTGACTTTGTTCGTACTGGAACATCAGCTGACTGCCCATACGCAGCCATTGAAAATCCAGATAAACACATATACGGTATCCAATTCCACCCAGAAGTTCGCCATTCTGTATACGGAAATGATATCCTTCGTAACTTTGCCCTTAACATCTGTAAGGCTAAAGGCGACTGGACAATGGATAACTTCATCGACATGCAGATCCAAAAAATCCGTGAAACAGTCGGTGATAAACGTGTCCTTCTTGGTCTATCAGGTGGTGTTGACTCTTCAGTTGTTGGAGTTCTTCTCCAAAAAGCGATTGGCGATCAATTGATCTGTATCTTCGTGGATCACGGTCTTCTTCGTAAAGGAGAAGCGGACCAAGTTATGGACATGCTTGGTGGTAAGTTTGGTTTGAATATCGTCAAAGCAGACGCAGCTAAACGTTTCCTTGATAAACTTGCAGGCGTTTCTGACCCTGAACAAAAACGTAAAATCATCGGTAACGAGTTTGTCTATGTATTTGATGATGAAGCAAGCAAGCTCAAAGATGTGAAATTCCTTGCTCAAGGAACTCTTTATACAGACGTTATCGAGTCTGGTACAGATACAGCTCAAACGATCAAGTCACACCACAACGTGGGTGGTCTTCCAGAAGACATGCAGTTTGAATTGATTGAACCACTCAATACTCTTTACAAGGATGAAGTTCGTGCCCTTGGTACAGAGCTTGGCATGCCAGACCACATCGTATGGCGCCAACCATTCCCAGGCCCAGGTCTTGCGATCCGTGTTATGGGTGAAATCACTGAAGAAAAACTAGAAACTGTTCGTGAGTCAGACGCTATCCTTCGTGAAGAAATCGCTAAAGCTGGTCTTGACCGCGATATCTGGCAATACTTCACAGTTAATACAGGCGTTCGTT
>NZ_KQ970286.1:137496-138523 GCF_001579035.1 Streptococcus mitis
ACAGTTAATACAGGCGTTCGTTCAGTCGGTGTTATGGGTGACGGTCGTACTTATGACTACACGATTGCAATCCGTGCTATCACTTCTATCGATGGTATGACAGCTGACTTTGCTAAGATTCCTTGGGAAGTGCTTCAAAAAATCTCAGTACGTATCGTAAACGAAGTGGACCACGTTAACCGTATCGTCTACGATATTACAAGTAAACCACCTGCAACAGTAGAGTGGGAGTAGTCATCTAAGGACTAATTTATGTAGTTTAATGAGCCAGTATCTTTGGATACTGGTTTTTACTTTTCTAGACTTTTTGACTACTTGTTAAAATTGATTTATATTCGATAGTTTAACAATTATTATACAAAGCTTAAAAGATTAGAATTGTCAAAACAATCTGTCTAGGCTTGATTTTATCGCTTATTTACTATAAAATGAGAAGGAAATACGTCAAACTTTTATATTGCAAATAGGAGAAATCATGACAAAAACATTAAAACGTCCTGAGGTTTTATCACCTGCAGGAACTTTAGAGAAGCTAAAAGTAGCTGTTCAGTATGGAGCAGATGCTGTCTTTATCGGTGGTCAGGCCTATGGTCTTCGTAGCCGTGCCGGAAACTTTACTTTCGAACAGATGGAAGAAGGTGTCCAGTTTGCGGCTAAGTACGGAGCTAAGGTCTATGTAGCGGCTAATATGGTTATGCACGAAGGAAATGAAGCTGGTGCTGGTGAGTGGTTCCGTAAACTACGTGATATCGGCATTGCGGCAGTTATCGTGTCTGACCCAGCCTTGATTATGATTGCGGCTACAGAAGCACCAGGTCTTGAAATCCACCTCTCTACTCAAGCCAGTGCCACTAACTATGAAACCCTTGAGTTCTGGAAAGAACTAGGCTTGACTCGTGTCGTTTTAGCGCGTGAGGTTTCAATGGAAGAATTAGCTGAAATCCGCAAACGTACAGATGTTGAGATTGAAGCCTTTGTCCATGGAGCCATGTGTATTTCTTACTCTGGTCGTTGTACACTTTCAAAC
>NZ_KQ970286.1:138543-141829 GCF_001579035.1 Streptococcus mitis
ACATGAGTATGCGTGATGCCAACCGTGGTGGATGTTCTCAATCTTGCCGTTGGAAATACGACCTTTACGATATGCCATTTGGGAAAGAACGCAAGAGTTTGAAGGGTGAGATTCCAGAAGAATTTTCAATGTCAGCCGTTGATATGTCTATGATTGACCATATCCCAGATATGATTGAAAATGGTGTGGACAGTCTAAAAATCGAAGGACGTATGAAGTCTATTCACTACGTATCAACAGTAACCAACTGCTACAAGGCGGCTGTGGATGCCTATCTTGAAAGTCCTGAAAAGTTTGAAGCTATCAAACAAGACTTGGTGGACGAGATGTGGAAGGTTGCCCAACGTGAATTGGCAACAGGTTTCTACTACGGTACACCATCTGAAAATGAGCAGTTATTTGGTGCTCGTCGTAAAATTCCTGAGTACAAATTTGTCGCTGAAGTGGTTTCTTATGATGATGTGACACAAACAGCAACTATTCGTCAACGGAACGTTATTAACGAAGGCGACCAAGTTGAGTTTTATGGCCCAGGTTTCCGTCATTTTGAAACCTATATTGAGGATCTTCACGATGCAAAGGGAAATAAAATCGATCGTGCTCCAAATCCAATGGAACTTTTGACAATCAAAGTCCCACAACCTGTTCAAGCTGGAGATATGGTTCGAGCTCTCAAAGAAGGTCTTATCAATCTTTATAAGGAAGATGGCACCAGCGTCACAGTTCGTGCTTAATAAACAAGCAGGAGATGAAAGCTTTCTAGTTGCTTTCCCTTTAATCCTGCTCACTAAAAGAAAAGAAGTTAAAGAAAATATATCAATTTCGTCCGAGATTTCATCTCGGATTTTTCATTATTTTTCAGAAAGACCTAGATAATGGTCGGATTTATTACAAGTTTTTTCCAATTTTTTCTATATAGTAAGCTCAAAAATAGTAAAATTGTAAATAATTTCCATTAAACGCTTTCAATGTTGGTAAAAAGTTGACAAATCTAATTTTTAGGACTAAACTAAGTAAGTAAATTTTAATTAAAAGGAGAATTCATCATGAATTTAACATTTTTTGGTCTATGTCTTGCCTGTATGGGTGTATCTCTTGGTGAAGGGTTATTGATGAATGGTTTGTTGAAATCAGTAGCTCGCCAACCAGATATTATCGCTGAGTTTCGTAGCTTGATGTTTTTAGGGGTTGCCTTTATTGAAGGAACTTTCTTCGTAACTCTTGTCTTCTCATTTATTATTAAATAACGAAATATAAATTGGAGAAGGGAGAATGTTAGATGGAAGAAAGTATCAATCCAACCATCAATATTGGTCCTGTTACCTTTGATTTAACCTTGACAGCCTTGACTTTGCTGTCTGTGTTTCTGATTTTTGCATTTATCTATTGGGCAAGTCGTAATATGACATTGAAACCCAAAGGTAAACAAAATGTACTAGAGTATCTCTATGATTTTGTAATTGGATTTACAGAACCTAACCTTGGTTCCCACTACATGAAAGATTACTCACTCTTTTACTTATGCTTATTTCTTTTTATGGTCATCGCCAATAATCTTGGTTTGATGGCTAAACTTCAAACAACAGATGGAACAAATCTTTGGACATCGCCAACTGCAAATCTTTCATTTGACCTTGTCTTGTCTTTCTGTATTATTGTGATGGCGCACATTGAGGGGATTCGTCGTCGTGGGATTAAACAATACCTAAAAGGTTTTGTGACTCCTGCGTTTATGACACCGATGAATCTACTTGAAGAAGTCACGAATTTCCTTTCTCTTGCTTTGCGGATTTTTGGGAATATCTTTGCAGGTGAAGTAATGACAAGTTTGCTTCTCTTACTTTCACATCAGGCTATTTTTTGGTATCCAATCGCATTTGGGACAAACTTAGTTTGGACTGCATTTTCCGTGTTCATTTCTTGTGTACAGGCCTATGTCTTTACACTATTATCCTCTATGTACCTAGGAAATAAAATTAATGATGAAGAGTAGAAAGGAGTAACTGATGCACGTAACAGTAGGTGAATTAATTGGTAATTTTATTTTAATCGCTGGCTCTTTTATCCTTTTGCTAGTCTTGATTAAAAAATTTGCATGGTCTAATATTACAGGCATTTTCGAAGAAAGAGCTGAAAAAATTGCTTCAGATATTGACAGAGCTGAAGAAGCACGTCAAAAAGCAGAAGTATTGGCTCAAAAACGCGAAGATGAATTGGCTGGTAGCCGTAAAGAAGCTAAGACAATCATTGAGAATGCGAAAGAAACAGCTGAGAAAAGTAAGGCTAGTATTTTAGCAGATGCTAAACTAGAAGCAGGACGCTTAAAAGAAAAAGCAAACCAAGAAATTGCTCAAAACAAAGCTGAAGCTTTACAAAGCGTTAAGGGTGAGGTAGCAGATTTGACAATCAGCTTGGCTGGTAAAATCATCTCACAAAACCTTGATGGTCATGCCCATAAAGAACTCATTGATCAGTATATCGATCAGCTAGGAGAAGCTTAATGGACAAGAAAACAGTAAAGGTAATTGAAAAATACAGCATGCCTTTTGTCCAATTGGTACTTGAAAAAGGAGAAGAAGACCGTATCTTTTCAGACTTGACTCAAATCAAGCAAGTTGCTGAAGAAACAGGTTTACCTTCTTTTTTAAAAAAAGTGGCAGTAGACGAGTCTGACAAGGAAAAAACGATTGCTTTCTTCCAAGACTCTGTGTCACCTTTATTGCAAAACTTGATCCAGGTTCTGGCATACAATCACAGAGCAAATCTTTTTTATGATGTGCTTGTAGATTGCTTGAACCGACTTGAAAAAGAAACAAATCGATTTGAAGTGACGATTACGTCAGCTCATCCTTTAACTGATGAACAGAAGAGTCGCTTGCTCCCTTTGATTGAGAAAAAATGTCTCTGAAAGTAAGGAGTGTAAAAGAACAAATCGATGAAAGTCTTATTGGTGGTTTTGTCATTTTTGCCAATCACAAGACAATTGATGTGAGTATTAAACAACAACTTAAAGTTGTTAAAGAAAATTTGAAATAGAAAGTGGTGTTCTTTTGGCAATTAACGCACAAGAAATCAGCGCTTTAATTAAGCAACAAATTGAAAATTTCAAACCCAATTTTGATGTGACTGAAACAGGTGTTGTAACCTATATCGGGGATGGTATCGCGCGTGCTCACGGCCTTGAAAATGCCATGAGTGGAGAGTTGTTGATCTTTGAAAACGGCTCTTATGGTATGGCTCAAAACTTGGAGTCAACAGACGTTGGTATTATCATCCTAGGTGACTT
>NZ_KQ970286.1:142289-144330 GCF_001579035.1 Streptococcus mitis
CCTTATGCTGGGGTTGCCATGGCAGAAGAATTTATGTACCAAGGGAAACATGTTTTGATTGTTTATGATGATTTATCAAAACAAGCGGTAGCCTATCGTGAACTGTCTCTCTTGCTTCGTCGTCCTCCAGGTCGTGAAGCCTTCCCAGGGGATGTTTTCTATCTTCACAGCCGTTTGCTTGAGCGCTCAGCTAAAGTTTCTGATGAACTTGGTGGTGGATCAATTACAGCCCTACCATTTATCGAGACACAAGCAGGAGATATCTCTGCCTATATCGCAACCAACGTGATTTCTATCACTGATGGACAAATCTTCCTTGGCGATGGTCTCTTCAATGCGGGTATTCGTCCAGCTATCGATGCGGGTTCATCTGTATCACGTGTAGGTGGTTCTGCACAAATCAAAGCCATGAAGAAGGTTGCTGGTACACTTCGTATCGACCTTGCTTCATACCGTGAGTTGGAAGCCTTCACTAAGTTTGGTTCTGACTTGGACGCAGCAACACAGGCTAAGTTGAACCGTGGACGTCGTACCGTTGAGGTCTTGAAACAACCGGTTCACAAACCATTGCCTGTTGAGAAACAAGTAACCATTCTTTATGCTTTGACACATGGTTTCTTGGATACTGTTCCAGTAGATGATATTGTTCGTTTCGAGGAAGAGTTCCATGCCTTCTTTGATGCTCAACATCCAGAGATTTTGGAAACCATTCGTGATACAAAAGACTTGCCAGAAGAAGCAGTCTTGGATGCTGCGATTACAGAGTTTCTCAATCAAACCAGCTTCCAATAAGAATAGAGGTGTCAGATGGCAGTATCTCTAAATGATATTAAAACAAAAATCGCCTCAACAAAAAATACGAGTCAAATCACAAATGCCATGCAAATGGTATCGGCTGCTAAGCTAGGTCGCTCTGAAGAAGCTGCTCGCAACTTCCAAGTTTACGCTCAAAAAGTGCGCAAACTCTTGACAGATATTCTTCATGGTAATGGAGCTGGTGGTTCAACTAATCCCATGTTGATTAGTCGTCCAGTTAAGAAGACAGGCTATATCGTCATCACTTCAGACCGCGGTTTGGTTGGAGGTTATAATTCCTCTATTCTGAAAGCCGTTATGGAGTTGAAGGAAGAATACCACCCAGACGGTACAGGTTTTGAAATGATCTGTATTGGTGGAATGGGAGCTGATTTCTTTAAGGCTCGTGGTATTCAACCACTTTATGAACTACGTGGCTTGGCAGACCAACCTAGCTTTGATCAAGTTCGTAAGATTATTTCAAAAACTGTTGAAATGTACCAAAATGAACTTTTTGATGAACTCTATGTCTGCTACAACCACCATGTCAACACGCTAACCAGTCAAATGCGTGTGGAACAAATGCTTCCGATTGTTGACTTGGATCCCAATGAAGCGGATGAAGACTACAGCTTAACTTTTGAATTGGAAACCAGCCGAGAAGAAATTTTGGAGCAGTTGTTGCCACAGTTTGCAGAAAGTATGATTTACGGTGCCATTATCGATGCCAAGACAGCTGAAAATGCTGCAGGTATGACCGCCATGCAAACAGCGACAGATAATGCTAAGAAAGTCATCAATGATTTGACAATTCAGTATAACCGTGCCAGACAGGCGGCGATTACACAAGAAATTACAGAAATCGTAGCAGGAGCTAGTGCCTTAGAATAGGCTCTAGTCCAGCTCGTATGAAAATGAACTTAGGACCTAGTTGAGCTAGGAACCGACAGTATCTTATATAGAATAGGAGAAGGAGATGAGTTCAGGTAAAATTGCTCAGGTTATCGGACCCGTTGTAGACGTTTTGTTTGCAGCAGGGGAAAAACTTCCTGAGATTAACAATGCACTTGTCGTCTACAAAAATGACGAAAGAAAAACAAAAATCGTCCTTGAAGTAGCCTTGGAGTTGGGAGATGGTATGGTCCGTACTATCGCCATGGAATCAACAGATGGGTTGACTCGTGGAATGGAAGTATTGGACACAGGTCGTCCAATCTCTGTACCAGTAGGTAAAGAAACTTTGGGA
>NZ_KQ970286.1:144350-167220 GCF_001579035.1 Streptococcus mitis
TTACCTTAAAGGTGGTAAAGTTGGACTTTTCGGTGGTGCCGGAGTTGGTAAAACCGTCTTAATCCAAGAATTGATTCACAACATTGCCCAAGAACACGGTGGTATTTCAGTATTTACTGGTGTTGGGGAACGTACTCGTGAGGGGAACGACCTTTACTGGGAAATGAAAGAATCAGGTGTTATCGAGAAAACAGCCATGGTATTTGGTCAGATGAATGAGCCACCAGGAGCACGTATGCGTGTTGCCCTTACTGGTTTGACAATCGCTGAATACTTCCGTGATGTAGAAGGCCAAGATGTACTTCTCTTTATCGATAATATCTTCCGTTTCACTCAGGCTGGTTCAGAAGTATCTGCCCTTTTGGGTCGTATGCCATCAGCCGTTGGTTACCAACCAACCCTTGCTACGGAAATGGGTCAATTGCAAGAACGTATTACATCAACCAAGAAGGGTTCTGTAACCTCTATCCAGGCTATCTATGTGCCAGCGGATGACTATACTGACCCTGCGCCAGCAACAGCCTTCGCTCACTTAGACTCAACAACTAACTTGGAACGTAAGTTGGTACAATTGGGTATTTACCCAGCCGTTGACCCACTTGCTTCAAGCTCACGTGCCTTGGCACCTGAAATCGTTGGAGAAGAGCACTATGCAGTTGCTGCAGAAGTAAAACGTGTCCTTCAACGTTACCATGAATTGCAAGATATCATTGCTATCCTCGGTATGGATGAGCTTTCTGATGAAGAAAAGACCTTGGTTGCACGTGCCCGTCGTATCCAGTTCTTCTTGTCACAAAACTTCAACGTTGCGGAACAATTTACTGGTCAACCAGGTTCTTATGTTCCAGTTGCTGAAACTGTACGTGGCTTTAAGGAAATCCTTGATGGTAAATACGACCACTTGCCAGAAGATGCCTTCCGTGGTGTAGGTTCTATCGAAGATGTGATTGCAAAAGCTGAAAAAATGGGATTTTAAGAGGTGATCTATGGCTCAGTTAACTGTCCAGATCGTGACACCAGATGGTCTCGTCTATGATCACCATGCCAGCTATGTATCGGTTCGAACTCTGGATGGTGAGATGGGGATCTTGCCACGACATGAAAATATGATTGCGGTTTTAGCAGTTGATGAAGTAAAGGTAAAACGTATTGATGACGAAGATCACGTGAACTGGATTGCAGTAAACGGCGGTGTTATTGAAATTGCCAATGATATGATCACAATCGTCGCTGACTCTGCAGAACGTGCTCGTGATATCGATATCAGTCGTGCAGAACGTGCCAAACTTCGTGCAGAACGTGCAATTGAAGAAGCACAAGACAAACACTTGAT
The DNA here is from genome assembly GCF_001579035.1 of Streptococcus mitis. Taxonomy (GTDB): domain Bacteria; phylum Bacillota; class Bacilli; order Lactobacillales; family Streptococcaceae; genus Streptococcus; species Streptococcus mitis_J. The sequence goes on from NZ_KQ970286.1 coordinate 145,684, forward strand.
TGACCAAGAACGTCGTGCGAAGATTGCACTGCAACGTGCCATTAACCGTATTAATGTCGGAAATAGACTATAATACTCTTCGAAATCAAATTCAAACCACGTCAACGTCGCCTTGCCGTATTCAAGTACAGCCTGCGGCTAGTTTCCTAGTTTGCTCTTTGATTTTCATTGACTATAAGAAAAAATGAACTTGAAAATTCCAAGTTCATTTTTTATATGTTTTATTAAGGAGCAAAACGGATGCAGACCGCTTCGGGAACACGGAAGTCGTTGGAGAGTTCTGCTAGACGACCATTGTCACAATTACGTTTAAAGACAGTGGCATTGTCAGAGTCTTGGTGGACAGCAATGAGAAATTTTTGGTCGGGTGTCAAATCAAAATCACGTGGAGTCTGACCGTGTGTTGGAACGATTTCTAATAACTCTAAGCTACCATCCGCAAGGATAGTATATACTGCGATAGAATCATGGCCACGGTTAGAAGCGTAGAGGTATTTACCGTCTTTAGAGAGACGAATAGCAGCGGTTCCATTAAAGCCTTCGTAAGCTTCTGGTAGAGTTGAAATGATCTGCATACGTTCAAATTCGCCAACGCCATCGTAGATTAGAACCTCGATAGTACTATTGAGTTCACAAATCAGATAAGCAATTTTATAGTGGTTATGGAAAACGATATGGCGTGAGCCTGCTCCTGGCTGGCTGTGATAGGTGTAGAGCTTAGATAATTTCCCTTCTTGATCAAGGTCATAAGTGATGACTTGGTCAGTTCCCAAGTCACAGGTCACTAGATAGTGGTCAGGTGTTAAATCTGTAAAGTGAACATGAGGAGATGCTTGATTCTCATGTGGACCTTGGCCACTATGTTGATCTACATCACTAAGTAGAAGACTACCGTCTTTCTGACGTTTATAAACAAGTACCTGTCCTTTATGGTAGTTGGCTGCATAGACCAAATCACGCTTTTCATCAACGGCAACATAACAGTGGGGAGCTCCTTCTTCAACGACATGATTTAATAAAGTCCCGTCAGTTTGATAGGCTGCAATTCCTCCCTTATCATCTTGACTACCAACAGTGTATAGGTGTTGGTGCTGGTCAAAGGCAAGGTAGGTTGGGCTTGGTTCAGATGCAAAAAGTTCTAGATTTGAAAGCTGACCAGTTTCTGTATCAAAGTCTGCCTTGTAAATCCCTTGGGAAGTACGACGTGTATAAGTTCCAAAATAAACAGTTTCTTTCATAACGTTACCTCTATATAAAGATAAGACTATTATATCACAAAAACAAGCCAATTAAAGACATCCAATTAGATGTAAGCACTTTAAAAAATAATTGATTGGTTTTTTGAAAAATATAATAATATTGAGATTGTTTTCCTTACTTTTCTTCTTAAAAGTGCTATAATGAATTCATAAAATGTTTAAAGGAGTCCTTACTATGAAAAAACGAGTTTTTCTAGCAACTGGTGTAGCTATACTCTCGGCGGCTATGCTAGCAGCGTGTTCAACAGGTGGTAAAGATGCTACTAAACCTGTTACCTATACCTATGTCTTCTCTACAGATCCTACGACTCTGGATTATACAGTTTCTGGAACTGCTAGCACTAAACAAATTACAGGTAATGTTATTGATGGTCTACTTGAAAATGACCAATATGGGAATCTGATTCCATCAGTTGCAGAAGATTGGACTGTTTCAAAAGATGGTTTGACCTATACCTATAAAATCCGTCAGGGTGTCAAATGGTATACTAATGAAGGCGAAGAATATGGTGAAGTCAAAGCTCAGGACTTTGTAACTGGTCTGAAGCACGCAGCTGATAAGAAATCACAGGCTCTTTATCTGGTTCAAGACTCAGTTCAAGGTTTGGACGATTATGTCAATGGGAAAACAACAGATTTCTCTACTGTTGGTGTAAAAGCGACAGATGATTATACGGTTGTTTACACTTTGAACCATCCAGAATCTTTCTGGAATTCCAAGACAACAATGGGCGTTCTTGCCCCAATTAGCGAGGACTTTTTGGCTTCTAAAGGAGATGACTTTGGGAAGGCGACTGATGTAACAAGCATTCTTTATAATGGTGCCTATCTCCTCAAGGGCTTGACATCTAAATCTTCTATTGAGATGACCAAAAATCAAAACTATTGGGACAAGCAAAATGTCTTTATTGATGATATTAAATTGTCTTTCTTTGATGGTCAGGATGCCGATTCTCTTGGACGTGGCTTTGATGAAGGACATTATCCAGCGGCACCTCTCTTTAAAAATTCTGCCAATTATGAACGTCTAAAAGAAAAATACAAGGATAATATTGTGTATGGACCACAAAGGGGCGGAACTTTCTATATCTCAACTAATATCGATCGTGTAGCTTATAACCATACTGCTAAAACAAGTGATGCGGAAAAATCATCCACTAAAAAGGCTTTGTTGAATAAAGATTTCCGTCAATCCTTGGCTTTCGCTGCAGATCGTACCGCTGCAGTATCTCAAGTATTTGGGGACGAAGTGGCACCTCGTAAATTACGTACAAGTTTTACCCCTCCAACATTTGTCCAAGTTGGAGAGCAGTCATTTGGGCAAGTAGCTAAGGCAGAACTGGATAAGTTAGATGATGTATGGAAAGATGTCAGTCTTGATGATGCCCAGGATTCACTCCATAATGTAGCCAAGGCTAAAGCTAAATTTGAAGTTGCTAAGAAAACACTTCAAGCCGATGGAGTACAGTTCCCCGTTCATTTAGACCTTCCAGTTTCCTCTACTCAGACAGATTTTATTCGTCAAGCCCAATCTTATAAACAATCCATTGAGGAAGCCTTAGGCTCTGAAAATATAGTGATTGACATTCAACAAGTTTCTGATGATGAATTGGGAAATATGACAGTATTTGCAACATCGACTAACAATACTGATTGGGATATCAATGTAAATAGTGGTTGGAGTCCTGATTATGCAGATCCATCAACCTATTTAGATGTATTTGATCCAACATCTGGTCCAACTCTTCTAGGAGCACTTGGTGTAGCACCAGGTACAGATAATCCGGCAATCAAAGCTGTTGGTTTAGATAAGTTTAAAGAGTTAATTACGGATGCTAGTGGTGAGAAAATAGATCTTCAAAAACGTTATTCTAAATATGCTAAAGCTCAAGCTTGGTTAACAGATAGTGCCTTGGTTATTCCTGTACACTCAGATGGTGCCCAAATGCTAATAACGAAGAAAGTTCCAGGTAGCGGTGCAGGTGGTTGGGTAGGTGATAAGACAAGTGAAAACAGCTACAAGTACCAAAAATTACAAGACAAGATTGTAACGTCTAAAGAAATGGATGACTTCCGCAAGAAATTTGCTGATGAAAAAGCCAAATCAAATGCTGATTATCAGAAGAACTTAGATCGTCATATTCAAGACTAATCGAATCTCCTCTTTTGAGGGGATTTTTTTATGTCGCTGTCTCCATGTAATACTCAATGAAAATCAAAGAGCAAACTAGGAAGCTAGCCGCAGGCTGTACTTGAGTACGGCAAGGCGAAGCTGACGTGGTTTGAATTTGATTTTCGAAGAGTATAAGCACTTAAAAAAAGAGTTATTTTACTTTAAAAATGGTATAATGAGAGAACGATAGAAAGGAAGTATTTATGGAGCAAAAAGAGAAACATTTTAGCCTATCTTGGTTTTTTAAGTGGTTTTTAGATAACAAGGCAATTACGGTATTTTTAGTAACCTTATTATTGGGACTGAATCTTTTTATTTTAAGTAAGATTAGTTTTCTATTTTCACCTGTTTTAGACTTTTTAGCAGTTGTGATGTTGCCAGTCATTCTGTCTGGTTTACTATACTATTTACTGAATCCTATTGTTGATTGGATGGAGAAGCATAAGGTTAATCGTGTTATAGCTATCACTATTGTCTTTGTCATCATCGCTCTCTTTATCATTTGGGGCTTGGCAGTTGCCATTCCAAATCTGCAACGTCAGGTTTTGACCTTTGCAAGAAACGTTCCTGTTTACTTAGAAGATATAGATAGGATTGTTAATGGATTGGTAGCCCAGCATCTGCCAGATGATTTCAGACCTCAGTTAGAGCAAGTTTTGACAAACTTCTCTAGCCAGGCTACAGTTTGGGCAAGTAAGGTTTCATCTCAGGCAGTCAACTGGGTGAGTGCCTTTATTAGCGGGGCTTCTCAAGTGATTGTTGCCTTGATTATCGTTCCTTTCATGCTCTTTTATCTCTTGCGTGATGGGAAAGGCTTGCGTAACTATTTGACCCAATTCATGCCGACAAAATTGAAAGAACCTGTTGGACAAGTTTTGTCAGATGTGAATCAACAGTTGTCCAACTATGTTCGAGGGCAAGTGACAGTGGCTATTATTGTAGCGGTAATGTTTATGATCTTTTTCAAGATTATTGGTCTACGCTATGCAGTTACGTTGGGTGTTACTGCTGGTATTTTAAATCTGGTTCCTTATCTTGGTAGCTTTCTAGCCATGCTTCCTGCCTTAGTTCTGGGCTTGATTGCTGGGCCAGTCATGCTTTTGAAAGTAGTGATTGTCTTTATCGTAGAACAAACTATTGAAGGTCGTTTTGTCTCTCCATTGATTTTGGGAAGTCAATTAAACATCCATCCCATTAATGTTCTCTTTGTCTTGTTAACTTCAGGTTCCATGTTTGGCATCTGGGGAGTCTTGCTCGGTATTCCGGTTTATGCCTCTGCTAAGGTTGTCATTTCAGCCATTTTTGAATGGTATAAGGTAGTCAGTGGCCTATATGAAGTAGAGGGCGAGGAAGTCAAGAGTGAACAATAGTCAACAGATGTTACAGGCTTTGGAGGAGCAAGATTTAACCAAGGCAGAGCACTATTTCGCCGAAGCTTTAGAAAATGATCCAAGTGACCTTCTGTATGAGCTAGCAACTTATCTTGAAGGGATTGGTTTCTATCCTCAGGCCAAGGAAATTTACCTGAAAATCGTAGAGGATTTCCCAGAGCTTCATCTTAATCTAGCAGCAATCGCTAGCGAAGATGGTCAAATCGAGGAAGCCTTTGCCTATCTTGAAGAAATCCAAGCTGACAGTGACTGGTATGTCTCGTCTTTGCTTCTTAAGGCAGATCTTTACCAGATGGAAGGTTTGACAGATGTGGCGCGTGAGAAATTGCTGGAGGCCTTGAGTTATTCAGAGGATCCTCTCTTGATATTAGGATTGGCAGAATTGGATAGTGAGTTGGAAAATTACCAAGAGGCTATTCAAGGCTATGCCCAGTTAGATAATCGCTCGATTTATGAGCAAACAGGGATTTCCACCTATCAACGAATTGGCTTTGCCTATGCCCAGTTAGGGAAATTTGAAACGGCCACAGAGTTTTTAGAAAAAGCCTTGGAGTTAGAATACGATGACCTAACAGCTTTTGAGTTGGCCAGTCTTTACTTTGATCAAGAAGAATACCAAAAGGCCGTCCTCTACTTTAAGCAGCTTGATACCATTTCTCCTGACTTTGAAGGTTATGAGTATGGGTATAGCCAGGCCTTACATAAGGAACATCAAGTTCAAGAAGCTCTGCGTATCGCTAAGCAAGGCTTAGAGAAAAATCCCTTTGAAACTCGCCTCTTACTGGCTGCTTCGCAATTTTCTTATGAATTGCATGATGCTAGTGGTGCAGAAAATTACCTCCTTACTGCTAAAGAAGATGCTGAGGATACAGAAGAAATCTTACTCCGTCTAGCAACTATTTATCTGGAGCAGGAGCGTTATGAGGATATTATAGACTTGCAGAGCGACGAGCCAGAAAATCTCTTGACCAAATGGATGATTGCTCGTTCCTATCAAGAAATGGATGATTTGGATACTGCCTATGAGCTTTACCAAGAGTTAGCAGGAGATTTGAAGGATAATCCCGAATTTTTGGAACACTATATCTATCTCTTGCGTGAATTGGGCTACTTTGAAGAAGCAAAAGTCAATGCGCAAGCTTACTTAAAACTAGTTCCAGATGATGTGCAAATGCAAGAACTGTTTGAGAGATTGTAAGAATGTTTAAACATATAGAACTGTAGTTTATCTCTTTTGATAGCTACGGTTTTTATTTGTATATGATAGAATTTTTTACAAAAATGGTTGGTTATTTAGTTTATTCATGCTATAATAGGAACAATTACTTTTAGGAGGTGCAGTATGTCTTATTTATTTGAGATATTACCGAGTTTACTGAATGGTGCGAGCACGACTGTACAGGTCTTTGCACTGGTCTTGCTATTTTCGATTCCTTTGGGCGTTTTGATTGCCTTTGCCTTGCAAGTCCATTGGAAGCCCCTCCATTATCTGATTAACATTTACATCTGGGTTATGCGAGGAACCCCCTTACTCTTGCAACTGATTTTTATCTATTATGTGCTCCCAAGTATTGGGATTCGTTTAGATCGCCTTCCTGCAGCTATTATTGCCTTTGTTCTCAACTATGCAGCTTACTTTGCAGAAATTTTCCGTGGAGGAATTGACACTATTCCAAGAGGACAGTATGAGGCAGCCAAGGTCTTGAAGTTTAGCCCTTTTGACACAGTGCGCTATATTATCTTGCCCCAAGTGACCAAAATCGTTCTTCCTAGTGTCTTTAACGAAGTTATGAGTTTGGTCAAGGATACTTCTCTGGTATATGCTCTAGGAATTTCTGATCTTATCTTGGCTAGTCGAACAGCTGCCAACCGTGACGCTAGTCTGGTTCCTATGTTCTTGGCAGGAGCCATTTACTTGATTTTGATTGGGATTGTGACAATTATTTCCAAAAAAGTTGAGAAGAAGTACAGTTATTATAGATAGGAGGCTGCCATGTTAGAATTACGAAATATCAATAAGAAATTTGGAGACAAACAAATTCTGTCTGATTTCAGTCTAAGTATTCCTGAAAAGCAAATTCTAGCTATCGTTGGGCCTTCTGGTGGAGGTAAGACGACCCTCTTACGTATGCTTGCAGGTCTTGAAACCATTGATTCAGGGCAAATCTTTTATAATGGAGATTCCTTAGAGTTGGATGAATTGCAGAAGCGAAACCTACTGGGATTTGTCTTCCAAGATTTTCAACTGTTCCCTCATTTATCAGTTCTGGCCAATTTGACTTTATCGCCTGTGAAGACCATGGGGAGTGAAGCAGGAGGAGGCTGATAAGAAGGCGCGTGGTCTCTTGGAACAATTAGGACTAGCAGGGCATGCAGATGCCTATCCATTTTCATTATCTGGTGGGCAAAAGCAGCGAGTGGCTTTGGCGCGTGCTATGATGATCGACCCAGAAATCATTGGCTACGATGAACCAACTTCTGCTCTGGATCCAGAATTGCGCTTGGAAGTGGAAAAACTAATCTTGCAAAATAGGGAACTTGGTATGACCCAGATTGTGGTTACCCATGATTTGCAGTTTGCTGAAAATATCGCAGATGTATTATTGAAAGTAGAACCTAAATAGGAGGAAAAATGGATGAAAAAATGGATGCTTGTATTAGTCAGTCTGATGACTGCTTTGTTCTTAGTAGCTTGTGGGAAAAATGCTAGCGAAACTAGTGGAGATAATTGGTCTAAGTACGAGTCTAACAAGTCTATTACTATTGGATTTGATAGCACTTTTGTTCCAATGGGATTTGCTCAGAAAGATGGTTCCTATGCAGGATTTGATATTGATTTAGCTACAGCTGTTTTTGAAAAATACGGAATTACGGTAAATTGGCAACCGATTGATTGGGATTTGAAAGAAGCTGAATTGACAAAAGGAACGATTGATCTGATTTGGAATGGCTATTCCGCTACAGATGAACGCCGTGAAAAGGTAGCATTCAGTAACTCATATATGAAGAATGAGCAGGTATTGGTGACCAAGAAATCATCTGGTATCACGACTGCAAAGGATATGGCTGGAAAGACTTTAGGAGCGCAAGCCGGTTCATCTGGTTATGCGGACTTTGAAGCAAACCCAGCGATTTTAAAGGATATTGTCGCTAATAAGGAAGCGAATCAATACCAAACCTTTAATGAAGCCTTGATTGATTTGAAAAATGATCGAATTGACGGTCTATTGATTGACCGTGTCTATGCAAACTATTATTTAGAAGCAGAAGGTGTTTTAAACGATTATAATGTCTTTACAGTTGGACTAGAAACAGAAGCTTTTGCGGTTGGTGCCCGTAAGGAAGATACAACTCTGGTTAAGAAGATAAATGAAGCTTTTTCTAGTCTTTACAAGGACGGAAAGTTCCAAGAAATCAGCCAAAAATGGTTTGGAGAAGATGTAGCAACCAAAGAAGTAAAAGAAGGACAGTAAGATAAAATAGTGGCTGAGACTGCGTTTTGATTAGCAAAACGTAGTTTTTTTCATACAAAAAAATCCTCTGGTAAGTACCAGAGGATAAGAGCTTATACTCAATGAAAATCAAAGAGCAAACTAGGAAGCTAGCCGCAGGCTGTACTTGAGTACGGCAAGGCAACGCTGACGTGGTTTGAAGAGATTTTCTAAGAGTATTATTTCATTGTTGGGAAGAGCAATACGTCACGGATAGTAGTTGTATCAGTGAGGAGCATGCAGAGACGGTCGATACCGATTCCCAAACCACCTGTTGGTGGCATACCGTATTCAAGAGCCTCGATGTAGTCATAGTCGATGCCTGTTGCTTCATCATCACCAAGTTCTTTGGCTTTAGCTTGGGCTTCAAAACGGCTAAGTTGGTCGATTGGGTCGTTGAGCTCAGTAAAGGCATTACCGTACTCCTTAGTCATGATAAAGAGCTCGAAACGGTCAGTAAAGCGTTGGTCTTCAGGATTTTTCTTAGCGAGTGGAGATACAGCTACTGGATGTCCATAGACAAAGGTTGGTTGGATTAAAGTTTCTTCAACAAACTCTTCAAAGAAGGCATTGATGATGTGGCCAACTTCAGTGTAGTGTTTCTCAACAGGAACTTTCTTCTCAGCAGCGATAGCTTTAGCTTCTTCCAAAGTCATGTCTTGCCAGAAATCGACACCAGTAATTTCCTTGATAGCATCCACCATGTGAACACGCTTAAATGGTTCGTTGATTTTGATTTCAGTACCTTGATAGTTAACTGGACCATCGCCTTTAACTGATTTAGCAGCGTGTTGGATAATGCCTTCAGTTAAGTCCATGATGTCTTGGAAGTCAGCATAAGCTTGGTAGACTTCGATAGAAGTAAACTCAGGGTTATGAGTAGCATCCATTCCTTCATTACGGAAGATACGGCCAATTTCATAGACACGCTCCATACCACCTACGATAAGGCGTTTTAAGTGAAGCTCAGTCGCGATACGAAGCACCATGTCAATGTTTTGGGCATTGTGGTGAGTGATAAATGGACGGGCAGCAGCACCACCAGCTTCGTTGTGAAGAACAGGTGTTTCCACTTCAAGGAAACCTTTTTGGTCAAGGTAACGACGGATTTCAGAGATGATTTTTGAACGAGTGACAAAGCGCTCAAAGCTTTCACGGTTAGAAATCAAGTCAAGGTAACGTTTACGGTAAATTGTCTCAACGTCTGTCAAACCATGGAATTTCTCAGGAAGAGGACGAAGAGCCTTAGACAAGTGTGTGATGTGAGTAGCCTTGATAGAGAGTTCTCCCATATCCGTACGCATCACTTCACCTTCGACACCAAGGAAGTCACCAAGGTCTGCTTTTTTGAAGATTTCGTAGTTTTCTTCACCGACAGCATCCTTACGAACGTAGATCTGGATTTGACCTTCACGGTCTTGAAGGTGGGCAAAACCTACTTTACCTTTACCACGTTTGGTTACCAAGCGTCCTGCGATAGTAGCTGTTTCGTTTTTATCATGTAATTGTTCTTTATCGAGGTCGGCATATTTATCTTTTAATTCTTGTGAATTTGCAGTACGTTCAAAGCGTTTTCCGAAAGGATCAATTCCTTGTTCACGGAGCGCAGCCATTTTTTCACGGCGAACGATCTGCTGGTCATTTAGTTCTTCCATATGTTCTGTTGACATGGGATCCTCCTAGATTTACTCAAAATTGAATACGATGAGTCTTTTTTTGCGATACTCCCATTTTATCATAAATAACCAAGAAATTCACGGATAATCTTTCAAAACTAAAAAGAACTTGACGCTAATACTCTTCGAAAATCTTTTCAAACCACGTCAACGTCGCCTTGTCGTATGCATGTTCCTGACTTCGTCAGTTTTATCCACAACCTCAAAACAGTGTTTTGAGCTGACTTCGTCAGTTTCATCTACAACCTCAAAGCTGTGCTTTGAGCAGCCTGCGGCTAGTTTCCTAGTTTGCTCTTTGATTTTCATTGAGTATAAAATCAAGTTCTGTTATTGATAGGAAGTATCATTCCAAGTATCGAGAGTGAATGTTTCAAAATCATGGGTTTCTAGAATGGTCAGGCTGGCATTTGCTAGACCGCCATCTTTACGAAGAAGTGGTTCTTTATAACCTAGAAGAGTACGAAGACTGGCAGTAAGATTGGCACCGTGACCGACAATTAGAATACGCTCAGCTGGACTATCTTTGAGTGATTTGATAAATTGGATGGTCCGTTGAGTGGTACTATAGAGGGATTCAGCTCCAAACATTTGAGTGTCAAATTGAGCAAGATTAGATCGGAAAGCTTTGATTTGTTGTGGGTAAATAGCTTCCAAGGTTGCAATTTTCAAACCTTCCAACTTCCCCAGCTGCCATTCACGGAGATTAGGAACACTTTCTAAAGGACAGGGCGTCTTGAGTTGACTTTGGATAATCTCGGCAGATTTGACCGCTCGAGGTAAATCACTTGAATAAATCTGATCAAAAGGAATTTCCTTGAGATACTGGCCAAGTCGTTTTAGGGTGTCAATGGATTCAGGAAGAAGGGGAGAATCTCCACTAGCACCTTGAAAACGACCTTCTTGGTTCCAGAGGGTACGACCGTGGCGGACAAAGTAGAGTTTCATTACTTGATGTCCTCCAAAATATCTACAAAGTCTGCCTTTACAAAGCTAGCTAAGTCTTGTGGCGCGATGATAATGCTGTGTCCGACTTCTCCTGCAGAGACAATCATTTGATCCAAGTCTAGAGCGATCTTATCGATAAAAATGGGATAATTGTGTTTCTGACGAATTCCGACAGGATTATTGGCTCCATGAATGTAACCAGTTGTTTTTTCCAAGTCCTTTTGTGGAATCATGCTCACTTTTTTATTGCCAGAAATTTTAGCTAGTTTCTTTTCAGACAAGTGTTGGGTGATAGGGACAATTCCAATAATTGGTCCTGTTTTATCTCCCAAGAGCGCCAAGGTCTTAAAAATCCAATCTCGTTCATAACCTTGAGGAAGTTCTCCTTCAAGGGCATTGATTCGAATCCCTTGATGTGGGATACCTGCTTTAGACAGGATTTGTTCCACCAATGTTTTTTTGATTTTAACTTTTTTTGCCATTATTTATACTTATCCTCCAATTGGCTCATCCAAATACCAAGCCAGATTCCCAGTGCAAAGAAGAAGGCGATGATGACATACCCAACAAGAGAAAGGCCAGTGTATTGGATACTTTCAGCGTTTCCTGCATTTGGAATCAAGATCAAAAGGGTACTTGATAGGACGATACCGATGATGAAATGATAGACGCGTGAGTGGTAGTTGTTTAAGGCATAATCCATCAATTTTGAAAAAACGATGAGAGTTGCGCCTGCTCCGATTCCAATCGGGAAGAAGGTTCCCAAGAGGTCAAAGGTTTTAAAACCAGTCAACATGGGAGCATAGAGACCCAAAATCAAAAGTAGATTTGATGGACTGAGACCAGGAACCAATACGCCAAGAGCCAGCAGTGCACCTGCTAGGACCAAATTAAGAAAGCTGGCACTTAAGGTTCCAACAACAAAATTTAAGGCATAGAGACCTAGTCCAGAAATGATAAAGGTTGTCCAGAACCAAGCCAAATCAATCTTGTCTCGGTCAGATTCTCGAGTTGATTCTTTGAGGAGGCTAGGAACCGTACCAATGATGGCACCCGCAAAGCTCCATAAGACAAAGACCTGATAATTTTCAAGTAGGTATTCAATCGGGTAGGAAAATAAGCCGATTCCCAGAAGCATACCAATCGCAACTGGAATAAAGTACAAAACATTTTCCTTAAAGTCTTTAAAAGGATGGGCCAGAAAGCCAATCATCCGTTCGTAAATGCCTAAGATTGCTGCTAGAACCCCTCCGGAAATTCCCGGTAAGATAAATCCAAGAGCAATCACAATCCCTTTAATAATGCGCGCTAACCATGAGAGCATATAGTTCCTCCAACTATTTCTATTTCAAAAAATCCTTACTATATTGTATCACAATCAAACACAAAAAGAAAAAGCAAATGCTAAACAAATGCTTTTAAGGTTTTAAAAAGAGTTTTCTAAAGGTTTCTTCTTTGTTTTTTAAGGGAGAGATGACGTTGATATCCAAATCGTGGTCAAAGCCGGCAATTTTTCCTTTAGATGTGTATTGGTGGATGTCATAATCTAAATCAGTTTTAGGACTGCTCTCCAAAAATCCTGAGTTTGAGCCGTAGGACGGAATCCAAACAGAGGTAAACTTGCCTGTATCAATACTATGTTCTTCCATGAAGTAGACACCAACGTAGATGCCGATGTTTTTAGCACCTAGTGATGCTAGTTTTGCTCGAAAGGCTTCAACACCCTCGTTCATATTGGACATGGTTTTGTCTTCTACGTCTAGCCAATAGTAACTAGGGCTGTAAGGAGAGGCAGCATTGTAGAAAACTTCGGCAGCCTTTTCCATTTCTTGGACACTTTTTCCAGCGACATAAGTGTAGACCCCAACTGGGACATTCCGTTTTTGAAGTTCAGTGATATGACTCTTATAGGCCTTGTCTATTCCATTGATAAAGGAAGCATCATTTTCTTTTGTCGTTTGAGCACCACTGTGAACACGAACAATAGCGCCTGAAATATTTTGTGAGAGGGCATCGTAGTTGATTTCCTCAGGACGCTGCCAGCCAGAGAGGTCAATAATCGGTTTGTCTAAATGTTTTAGAGCTTGTGCTTCAATCTGTGCCATATTGGATTTTGTTTTAAAGGATTGGTTGTCATTAAGTGGGCGATTGATGATTAAAATGAACATCATAATCCCAAAAAAACTAAATAAAATAAGTGGATGAATTTGCTTTCTCATATTTTATAATTCTACCCTAAAAATCAAAAAAAATCAAAAAAATGGGTTAAGGAAAGGACTTTAGAGCATTTTTTCATTCAAGGGCGCGGAATGATTTGAAATATGGTATAATAAAAGGGAATTTCTACAGAAAAGAGAAGATTATGTCAAATTTTGCCATTATTTTAGCAGCGGGTAAAGGGACTCGCATGAAATCTGATTTGCCAAAAGTGTTGCACAAGGTTGCGGGTATTTCTATGTTGGAACATGTTTTCCGTAGTGTGGGAGCTATCCAACCTGAAAAGACAGTAACAGTTGTCGGACACAAGGCAGAATTGGTTGAGCAGGTCTTGGCTGGACAGACAGAATTTGTGACTCAATCTGAACAGTTAGGGACTGGGCATGCAGTTATGATGACAGAGCCAATCTTAGAAGGTTTGTCCGGTCACACCTTGGTCATCGCAGGAGATACTCCTTTAATCACAGGTGAAAGCTTGAAAAACTTGATTGATTTCCACATCAATCATAAAAATGTGGCTACTATCTTGACTGCTGAAACGGATAATCCTTTTGGCTATGGACGAATTGTTCGTAATGACAATGCTGAAGTTCTTCGCATCGTTGAGCAGAAGGATGCTACAGATTTTGAAAAACAAATCAAGGAAATCAACACTGGAACATATGTCTTTGACAACGAGCGTTTGTTTGAGGCTTTGAAAAATATCAATACCAATAACGCTCAAGGTGAATATTATATTACAGACGTCATCGGTATTTTCCGTGAAGCTGGTGAAAAAGTTGGTGCTTATACTTTGAAAGATTTTGATGAGAGTCTTGGGGTAAATGACCGTGTGGCTCTTGCGACAGCTGAGTCAGTTATGCGTCGTCGCATCAATCATCAACACATGGTCAATGGGGTTAGCTTTGTCAATCCAGAAGTAACTTATATTGATATTGATGTTGAGATTGCTTCTGAAGTTCAAATCGAAGCCAATGTTACCTTGAAGGGGCAAACGAAAATTGGTGCTGAGACTGTTTTGACAAATGGTACTTATGTAGTGGACAGCACTATCGGAGCAGGAGCTGTTATTACCAACTCTATGATTGAAGAAAGTAGTGTTGCTGATGGAGTGACAGTCGGTCCGTATGCCCACATTCGTCCAGGTTCAAGTCTGGGTGCCCAAGTTCATATTGGAAACTTTGTTGAGGTTAAAGGGTCTTCAATCGGTGAGAATACCAAGGCTGGTCATTTGACTTATATCGGAAACTGTGAAGTGGGTAGCAAGGTTAATTTCGGTGCAGGAACCATTACAGTCAACTATGATGGTAAAAACAAATACAAGACAGTCATCGGTAACAATGTCTTTGTTGGTTCAAATTCAACCATTATTGCCCCAGTTGAGTTAGGTGACAATTCACTCGTTGGTGCTGGTTCAACTATTACCAAAGACGTGCCAGCGGATGCGATTGCGATTGGTCGCGGTCGTCAGGTCAATAAAGACGAATATGCAACACGTCTTCCTCATCATCCTAAGAATCAGTAGGAGCCTATCATGGAATTTGAAGAAAAAACGCTTAGCCGAAAAGAAATCTATCAAGGACCAATATTTAAACTGGTCCAAGATCAGGTTGAATTACCAGAAGGCAAGGGAACTGCCCAACGGGATTTGATTTTCCACAATGGAGCTGTCTGTGTTTTAGCTGTAACGGATGAGCAAAAACTCATCTTGGTCAAGCAGTACCGTAAAGCCATTGAGGCAGTCTCTTACGAAATTCCAGCCGGAAAATTGGAAGTAGGAGAAAATACAGACCCTGTCGCTGCTGCCCTGCGTGAATTAGAGGAAGAAACAGCCTATACAGGGAAGTTAGAACTCTTGTACGATTTTTACTCAGCCATTGGCTTTTGTAATGAAAAGTTAAAACTATACCTAGCAAGCGATTTGACAAAAGTGGAAAATCCACGTCCGCAGGATGAGGATGAAACCTTGGAAGTCCTTGAAGTGAGCTTAGAAGAAGCCAAGGAATTAATCCAATCAGGTCATATCTGTGATGCCAAGACAATTATGGCTGTTCAATATTGGGAATTGCACAAAAAATAGAGGAGGTCAGTATGGGTAAACCTTTATTAACGGATGAAATGATTGAAAGAGCTAATAGAGGCGAAAAAATTTCAGGTCCTCCTTTGCTAGATGATAATGAGGAGACTAAGATTTTACCAACCTCTTCTTCCCGTTTTGGTTATGCCAATCCTAAGGGACATGGCTTTAGTCAGGAAACCTTGAAGATTCAGGTTGAACCATCTATTCATAAAAGCCGTCGCATTGAAAATACCAAGAGAAATGTCTTCAATTCTAAGTTGAATAAGATTTTATTTGCAGTCATCTTTCTCTTGATTTTGCTTGTCTTAGCAATGAAACTTTTGTAATAGAAAAGGAATTGAAATGAAAATAGGAATTATTGCGGCTATGCCAGAAGAACTGGCGTATCTGGTCCAGCATTTAGACAATGCCCAGGAGCAAGTTGTTTTAGGCAATACCTATCATACAGGCACCATTGCCTCTCATGAAGTCGTTCTTGTAGAAAGTGGAATTGGTAAGGTCATGTCTGCTATGAGTGTGGCGATTTTGGCTGATCATTTTCAAGTGGATGCTTTGATTAACACGGGATCAGCTGGGGCCGTCGCAGAAGGTATTGCTGTTGGGGATGTCGTGATTTCTGACAAATTAGCCTATCATGATGTGGATGTTACAGCTTTTGGCTATGCTTATGGACAAATGGCGCAACAACCGCTGTATTTTGAATCAGATAAAACCTTTGTCGCCAAAATCCAAGAGAGTTTATCTCAATTGGACCAAAAATGGCATCTTGGTTTGATTGCTACAGGAGATAGTTTTGTTGCAGGAAATGACAAGATAGAAGCGATTAAGTCCCATTTTCCAGAAGTTTTAGCCGTTGAGATGGAGGGGGCAGCTATTGCTCAGGCAGCGCATGCCCTTAATCTTCCAGTCTTAGTCATCCGCGCTATGAGTGACAATGCCAACCATGAAGCAAACATCTCTTTTGATGAGTTTATTATCGAAGCTGGACGTCGCTCTGCCCAAGTCTTATTAGCCTTTTTGAAGGCCTTAAATTAAGCGAAAATTTGACAGTTTTTCTAGCTTATGATAAGATTTAAGTAAAGAAAAGCTAGAAAACGTTTCAGAGGATATTATGAGTATTGAAATGACCGTCAGTGAGATTGCAGAGGTCTTAGGATTATCTCGCCAAGCAATCAATAACCGTGTCAAAGAATTACCAGAAGAAGACACAGATAAAAATGACAAAGGGGTAACAGTCGTTACCAGAAGTGGCTTGATTAAGCTAGAAGAAATCTATAAAAAAACGATTTTTGAAGATGAGCCTGTCAGTGAAGATGTCAAGCAACGTGAACTAATGGAGATTCTGGTTGATGAGAAGAATGCAGAAATTCTTCGTCTCTATGAACAATTAAAAGCCAAGGATCGTCAGTTATCAGAAAAAGACGAGCAGATGCGTATCAAAGACCGTCAGATTGCTGAGAAAGACAAACAACTCGATCAGCAGCAACAATTGACCCTTCAAGCCATGAAGGATCAAGAAAATCTTAAGCTAGAGCTGGACCAAGCAAAAGAAGAAGTCCAATCAACTAAGAAAGGCTTTTTTGCTCGTTTATTTGGAGGATAATCAAGGAGCTGTTTAGGTTAAATGCTAACCTGATGGCTTCTTTTGTTTCTAATAGTATGGTTGCTCAAGTAAAATAACAGTATAGGAGAGGTAGAAAATGGAACGATTAGAAGATTACATTGCTTTTGACTTAGAATTTAATCAGCACGAAGGACAAACACACTTGATTCAAGTATCGGCAGTGCGTTTTAGAGATGGTCGGGAAATCGATGCCTATGATTCCTATGTTCATACCAGTGTGCCTCTAAAGAGTTTTATCAATGGTTTGACTGGGATTACAGCCGAGACCTTAAAAGATGCTCCTCCAGTGGAGGAAGTTATAAAAGAATTTCAAGAGTTTGTGGGTTCTTTACCGATGGTTGGCTACAATGCTGCTAAAAGTGATTTGCCTATTCTAGCAGAGCATGGTTTAGACTATAGCCAGCAGTACAAGGTGGATCTGTATGATGAAGCTTTTGAACGTCGCAGTTCGGATTTACACGGTATTGCCAATCTCAAATTGCAAACTGTTGCCTCATTTCTCGGATTTCAAGGTCAGTCTCATAATAGCTTAGAGGATGCTCGTATGACAGCGCGTGTTTACGAGTCCTTCCTAGAGTCGGATCAAGCTAGAGAATTATTAGGGACAGAAAGTAGCCTATCAAACAATCCTTTTGGAGGCTTGGACTTGTCTCAATTATTTGACTAGGAGTGCCTATGAAACCTGAAAAACCTAAAAATCTAGGTTTTAGGAAAATCTACTTTAATCTAGATAAAATTCTCTTTCTCTTTTTCTTGATATTCCTGATGATTGAGTTTGTCTGGTTACCATCAAATTCTTGGATTGCTGGACTTTTGCTCCGCCAGACAGGCTATCTCTTTCTTTCCTACAACAATATTTTTGCTATTATAAAGGGTTCTCCCTTTGTTAGTCTTGCTTTATTTATTCTGGTGATTGTTAATTTATTGGTCGCCTATTACCAGATAGGACTTCTCTTTATCGGAGCTCGTCATCTCCTCTATCATGAAAGGAGAACTCTGCTGGAGTACAGTCGCAAGGTCTTTCTCCAAAGTTTCTTGTTTATGAAGCAAGTGACAATTTCCAAAATGGCCTTTATCTTCTTTTATGTCATGATGCTCTTTCCATTGATTCGAAAGATTTTAAAGATTTATTACCTCAATAAAATCGTCATTCCGGAATTTATCGTTGATTATGTGGAAGACAAGTATTGGCTAGTAGGTATAGTGGTTACTATTCTGGCTTTACTGCTATATTACATTTCAGTACGTTTCATGTTTGCCTTACCTCAGCTTTTTTTTGAGAAGAAAACAGTTAAAGAAGCAGTCAGATACAGTCTAGAGAAGACGAAAAGGCAATCTTGGTTTTATATTTGGAACTTGCTTTGGATTATCGTCAAAACCTATCTATTTTTCATTCTTCTCCTCATTCCTATCTTAGTTAGTCAGGCACTGATGGATGGTCTGACCCATAAGGAATCTCTTGTGCTGGGAATTATCAACTTTGTCTTGATTAAGAATTTCCACTATATAGCCTTGACTTACTTTCTCATTAAGTTTGTTTCCTTTTTGTACAGGGGAGGAACTAGAAATCACACCAAGGAGAAAGAAAGACCACTGGATGAGAGGGGGAGTGATGGGCTGTGCTTGTATCTTTTTCGCTCTTGAGGGTTATGTTTATTTAGAAGCTCCGGTTTCACATAAACCTTTAATTATCTCTCATCGCGGTGTTTCAGATAAAAATGGTGTTCAAAATACCGTCCAATCACTAGAAAGGACAGCTCAGCTAGAGCCAGACTTTGTTGAGACAGATGTTCAGGAAACAAAAGATGGCCAGTTTGTCATGATGCATGATGCCAATATCAAGAATTTGACAGGAGTTAATGCCAATCCTCAGGATCTAACTTTGGAAGAATTAACCAAACTTGATATTTCTGAAAATGGCTATCATGCCAAGGTATCTAGTTTTGATGACTACCTTAATAAAGCCAATGAATTGCATCAGAAACTTCTTATTGAGATTAAAACCAGTCGAAAAGATAGCCCAGATATGATGAAACGATTTATGGAAAAATATGGAACGGTTCTTAAGCAGAATGGTCACCAAATGCAATCTTTAGACTACCATGTGATTGATCAGGTGCTAGCCTACGATTCTCAAATTCCAGTCTATTTCATCCTACCTTATAATAGTATTTTCCCAAGAACCAAGGCTACAGGTTACACCATGGAGTATTCAACTTTAGATGAAAATTTTGTCAACAAGCTTTGGAATACCGATCAGAAATTGTACGTGTGGACCATCAATAGTTCAGAGTCCTTTGATAAATCTGTTCAGCTAGGAGCAGATGGCATGATAACAGATGACTTGGAAATGATTCAAGACCAGGTAACCATTGCCCAAGAAGACCCAGAGTACACTGAATTGCTTTTCAAACAGGCCATGGAATTCTTTAATTTTTAGTAATCAAAAAGAGGAACAGTTGTTCCTCCCACGATAGGCAAGTATTCTCTTGAATGCTTGTTTTTTAATGTTTAGAATGGTAATTTCCCAGCGAAAGCACCTAATTTTTTCTTAGTCGTTTCATCGATTTGTTCAAGAGCAGAGTTGATGGCTTGAACGGTCATATCAGAAAGAGTTTCAAGGTCCTCTGGGTCAACGACAGCTGGATTGAAATCAATGCTGACAACTTTTTTGTCACCAGTCAAGGTCGCTTGAACAAGATCTTGAGCAGATTTACCAACAAATTGCATGGCAGCAAGTTCGGCCTGGCTTTGTTCCATTTGTTTTTGAAGTTTTTGTGCTTGACGCATCATGTTTTGCATGTTCATCATAAGATTTCTAAAATTCCTTTCATATCAAAGGTTAATTCCCTTATATTTTTTAAATAGTGAGTAGATTGTGTCTTGTAACTACTTTACTGTGTAGTTTAATAGTTCCAAGTACATACTACATTGTACCATTTTTTTGCAATATAGTCTTTCATTTATCTCATATATGAAAGTTATCACTAAGAAAAGATAGAGAATAGGTTTAAGTGAGATTGCTTAAATGGAACATCGATTAATTGTCATCAAAAAGTAAAAATTCTGAAAACCAACCAAAAATATATTGAATTTTATAAAAAACATCTATAAACCCTATTAAATAAGGATATGCATATATATATATATATATATATATAATTACTGATTTTCTAAAACAAAGCGCGGTTGAAGGAAGGGAACTAAGTTGATATAATGAAGTTGTAATAAAAAAGCTGGGATTTTTGTTGTCTGCTTAGGATGATATGAAGTCCTGTTTTCCTGTTTTTAAAACGAGTCTGGAATCATTAGATGAGGTTTGAGACTAGATGGACAGGGTAGAAAGAAAGGTAAAAAACCATGAAACAGTTTAAAATGAATGAGCGCCAACGCTTTTCTATACGCAAGTTTTCAATTGGAGCAGCCTCAGTCTTGCTAGGGTCTGTCTTTTTTGTGGCTAATCCAGCGACAGAAGTCCAGGCGGTGGAAGCAAATACAGAAGTTGTCAGTCAGGATGGAAATGGCAACACTGGGAATCCATCTGTCTTACCGCCATCAGATACAAGCAATCAAAATCTTAACGTAGAACAAGAAGGAGCTAAACCAAACACTCAAGAGACAGAGAAAAAAGAGCCAGGAACTCCATCTAAAGATAGTGAAGGAAAAGCTAAGTCAACAGTAGAGAATACAGGTGACGAAAAAGTTGATGGTGTAGTTAAACCTGTGTCTGGTGAATCATCTCCCGTGTTTGAGGAAGAAAAAGATAAAAAAGAAGTACAACCAGAGTTGGAAGAGGAAACAGTATCCATAGGTCGCCGAAGCAAATCACCTCAATTTCAAGATAGAAGTGTAGAGAATCAGGAAGAGGAAAGTGTTGCAAGTAGCACAAGTTATATAAATGGTGAAGGAAGTTACTCTCTATCAGATGATATACACAAGCTTCTTCAAAGGCTCAAGAATAGTGATGAAAATCAAGAACAAGTCCAAAAACTCAATGAAGCATATGAAAAATTCAATGCAGCATTGGGAACATCGGAAACTGGACTTGTTGATCAGGAGATTTTTAATGCGGCACTTGAAGAGTATAGAAAGGCTAGTCAACTTCAGCAGGGAGAAGCGACCAATTTAGATGGAAATCTAAGACATTCTAGGGAAACTTCTAGTTTGAAAGTAGGAGTTGCAAAAGGGTTAAAAAGTGATCCTAAACTTTCGAATGACAAAATTATCCCTTCAGATGGTCAGCCTGTAGGAAATAATATTCGCTTTTTAGCGGAATCATCAAGTGCTAAAGAAATAAGAAGAATTACAGTAAAAGCATATGATCCGCAAGCAAATAGTGGACGAGGTGGATTCACAGTAGATGCTGTTAAAAATAAGTTAGGTTTGACAACTTCAAACTTACAAGGAAGTGGAAGTAAAAAATGGGTAGATTTAACTGGGAATATACCAGGTAACAGATTTGGGATAAATAATGTCGTTATCGAAGCTGAAGATTCGTCAGGACATGTAGAAACGACTACAGTTGGAATTACTAGACCGTTGCCTCAAGCTACTTTTACAACTACATCGACAGAGTTGGAAGGAAAAGCGAATGAAAAAGACAATAACCGTCCATTAGTTAGCGGTAGAATACCGTATCCAGTTGAAACTAATAATATTCCGAGTGATGCAGAGTTGAAAG
>NZ_KQ970286.1:168122-171734 GCF_001579035.1 Streptococcus mitis
TCCAAGGTTTACAAGGAGCGGAGACTAATAAACAAGCCCTTCAAGCACTAGTAGATGAAGCAGCCAACACGGCTCTAAGTTACAAGTATCACAATGCTGACAAAGATAAGAAAGATGCTTTTGATAAAGCTATCGAAAAAGCGAAGGCTGTTTTAGATGATTTATATGCTTCTCAAAAAGCAGTTGATGAAGCTAGGGATAATCTAAAACTAGCTAAAGAATCTTTGAATGGAATTTACATACCACCGTATAGTCCACAAGCAGATCAACCTCAACCTTCTACTCCTACTCAGCCAGACCAAGGAGTCACAGAGATACCAACAACTCCATCTAGTCCAAGTGCTCAACCGTCTCAACCAACTGCTCCTAGTCAACCTGCAAGTCCTGCCCTAGCTTCAAGCTCAGCTCTGACTCAGGCTCCTAGAGTGGCAGCAAGTCCTTCGGCTAGCTCAACGAGCACGCAAGCACCTGCTCCAGCTCAAGAGCAAGTTGACAAGTCTAAACTTCGTGCCTTGACTCAAGAGTTAGACCAACGCTTGAAAGCTTTGGCAACAGTATCTGATCCGAAAATCGATGCAGCTAAGGCGGTTCTCCTAGATGCTCAAAAAGCTCTGGAAGATAGTGCCTTGACTGAGCAAGGTCTGCGTACTGCAGTAGAGTCTGTGAAGGCTGCCTTGACCTCTCTCAAAGATGTGAAAGCAAATGCTAGCGACAGCAAGCCTGCACAGGACAAGAAGGATGCCAAACAAGGAACGGAAGATAGTAAGGATTCAGATAAGATGACTGAAACAAACTCAGTTCCAGCAGGAGTGATTGTGGTCAGTCTACTTGCTCTCCTAGGCGTGATTGCCTTCTGGTTGGTTCGTCGTAAGAAAGGGTCAGAAATCCAGCAATTAAGCACGGAATTGACCAAGGTTCTCGGACAGCTAGATGCAGAAAAAGCGGATAAAAAAGTCCTTTCCAAAGCCCAAAAACTTCTCCAAGAAACCCTTGATTTCGTGAAAGAAGAAAATGGCTCAGCAGAGACAGAAGCTAAACTAGTAGAGGAGCTTAAAGCAACCCTTGCCAAACTCAAGTAAAACATGATTTATGAAATGTCAGACCTAAAAGACATTTTCGTTCACAAAAGCAGCGACGAGTAACCCTTGTCGTTGTTTTTTGGCTATTTGTTAAATGATGTTGTTATCGCGCAAGTGTTCCTTATTTCGTTTAAAATGATATAGTTTGAACTTTCTTTTCCGAATAAATAGATAGTAGCAGTAAATCTAGCAAACCTAGATTTAAAACTGTGGTATAATAAAAGGAGGAAAAGGATGATTCTCAGACATCCGGGCATTAGCCCAACTAATGATTTGGTTGCTAAGAAGATTTTTAGCAATCCAGAAATCACTTGTCAATTTATTCGCGACATGCTGGACTTGCCAGCCAAAAATGTAACCATTTTGGAGGGAAGTAACATTCACGTCTTGCCTTCCGTACCTTACTCGGCACAGGATTTCTATACCAGTATAGACGTTTTGGCGGAGCTAGATAATGGAACGCAAGTTATTATAGAGATTCAAGTTCATCATCAGAATTTTTTCATCAATCGCCTGTGGGCTTACTTGTGCAGTCAGGTTAATCAAAATCTTGAAAAAATTCGCCAACGTGAAGGTGATACCCACCAGAGCTATAAACACATTGCACCAGTATACGCTATCGCAATTGTAGATAGTAATTATTTCTCAGATGACCTAGCTTTTCATAGTTTTAGTATGCGAGAGGACACGACAGGTGAGGTTTTAACTATCACCAATAATGGACAAGAAAACCATCTGGTTAAGATGGCGTTCTTGGAACTAAAAAAATACAGAGAAACCAGCAAAGATGAGGTTCGCAAGCCGTGGTTGGAGTTTTTCGGGAATAAACCCTTTACCCAGCGCCCTGAGCGAGCCATCAGCCAAGCAGATCAACTGCTGGACTACAAGAGCTGGTCCGAGGAGGACAGGAAGATGTTTAGCCAACTACGTATGCGTGAAGAACAAGCCTTGTTAGCACACGACTATGCCTTGGAACAAGCAGAGGAAAAGGGCTTAGAACTTGGACTTGAACGCGGTCGTGCTGAAGGTAGTTTGTCTATGCTACTAAATCTCGTTCGCCAAGGTCTTCTGACATCTGAGGTTGCCAGCCAGCAGTTAGGAATGACTGTTGCTGAGTTTGAGGCGCTATTGGAAGTGGTTTAGATACATATATATGCTCGACCTGAAGAAACACGGGTTTGGACTGGTATTTGTATACTCAATAAAAATCAAATAGCAAATTAGAAAGCTAGTCGTAGGTTTCTCAAACTCCAGTTTTGAGGTTGTAGATAGAACTGACGAAGTAAGTAATATATAGACACGACAAGGCAAGGGTGATGTAGTTTGAAGAAATTTTAGAAGAGTATAGTAAAATGAAATAAAAACTGAACAAATTAGTTGAGAAATTCAAACCAATTTTTAACAATGTTTCAGAAACAACAGTGCTCTATTCCAACTTCAATCCACTATATTAAAATCTAAGATAAGAGCTATACTAGGTAAATAAAAATCTCTATACTATCTGAAAGTGAAGATTACTCACTGTGAGATAGTATAGAGTCTTTTTGTTGTGTTAAATTATCCTACCCATTCACCATTGTCATTGACACGGTAGCCGTCAGGGGTCGTTGTATTGATTGCTAGGACGCCAGAGCTATAGGTATAATACCATTTGCCGGATACCTTCATCCAGCCTGTTTTCATAGCACCTGAGCTATCAAGGTAGTACCAGCTACCATTATCTTTGAGCCAACCAGTCTTCATAGCGCCTGAACCGTCGAGATAGTACCAGCTACCGTCTTTCACCCAGCCAGTTTGCATCCAACCAGAGTTGTCAAAGCGATACCAAGTTCTATTTATTTTTTCCCATCCATTACTCGTGTATGAGCCGTCATTGTGTTTAAACCACCAACGTCCGTTTGATTGAATCCAACTTCCGAAGTATTGGGAATGATTGAACCCATTTTTCTGACTTGAATTTGTATTTGCAGTTTTGGTTTTATGAGTTCCGATAGCATTCAAGTCTTTGTCAAAAAGATTCGCCTTAGTCGCAAATGTTTGAGTCTGAGAAGAATTTGCTTCTGTATATTGAATGGCCTTTCCATAACCACCAGCTAATTCTTCAGAGCCACCAGATGCTGTTCCGAAACTTTGTGCAACGGTAATCCATCCATTTTGAGTGACAGGGTTTTCAAAGGCTGCCAACCCCATATAGGTCAATTTTGGGTTAATTAAGGATTCGTAGTGTCCAGTTTGACCAGAGACACTTGCCCCACTACGAGATTTGACGTAATTTGCTTTTTCTTCATACCATTGATTAATAGCTGTCATAAATCCGTCATAGTTCCAAGCTAAGTTTTCGGCTAGTGAGAAATTTCCTGAAGGCCAGGCACTCCAAATATCTTTATTAGATAAACGTTTATGATTCATAGTTACAGAAGCTTCTGCTGCACGAACGAAGGCTGTTTTTTCTAGTGCAGTTGACCATTTGATAGGAACATAGCTAGTAACTAGACCTTCGTCTGCTGCCTCTTTTCGAATGGCATTGATACGG
>NZ_KQ970286.1:172442-174257 GCF_001579035.1 Streptococcus mitis
GAGTTCCAGCACCTAACAAGGAAAGTACTAAAACTGTAGCAAGTGTGAACTTTTTAGTTTTATTGTTCATTTTGTGTCCTCCTATTTTTATTATAACATCTCTACTGGGCAGAGTAAACTAAAATTCGGTATAGCTAGGGACTAGATTTATTTTAAATTTAGATGTTTGCAAAAATTTTTCTTAAATTTGGTGTATAATATAAATAGATGATTTTAATGAAATCTACTCGACTTGTTCGATAACTATCTGAAGCGAGATGAGGTGTTCAGAAATTGAATTTTTAAGGTTCCCACTTAGCCATACTTTTTAGGTTTTACATATTTAAATAAGCTAAACACTCCATGATATCATATAAATTATAGTTTAGAGGATGTAGAACAAATCTTCCTTCATCAAGGAAGTCAAATAACTCAATAACACAGGGATTCCATTCCCCTAGAAAGGTTAAATAAATGAAATCATATAAGAAATTTACGATTCTTGCTCTAGCTCTTCTTGGATTCACTAGCCAAACAGTTCTAGCTAATGATGCTAGTCATTCTACGAATAACTCTACCGGTAGTTCAGCTACTAGCTCTGCAAATGCTTCTCAAGCAACTACAGAAAACCAGCCAACGACTCCTAGTTCGAGTAAGCAGGAGACAAAGCCAACTCTTTCTACTGAGTCTAAGCTACAAACTGGTTGGGTAAAAGAAGACGGGAAGTGGACTTATTATAGTCAAACAGGTGTCAAATTTACAGATACTCTTTATGAGGGCTACCTATTTGATAAGAATGGTTACTTACTTGAAAATAGCTGGTATCAGATGGCTAACAAGTGGTACTACGCCAATGGCTCAGGAAAATATCTGTCTAACCAATGGAGTCAAATCAATGGTAAATGGTATGCATTTGATCAAAATGGTACCATGATGGCTAATATCTGGAAGGGAAATTATTACCTGAAGTCCAGTGGGGCTATGGCAGATAAAGAATGGGTGTACGATCCTAACTACTCTAGCTGGTTTTATCTCAAGTCAGGTGGGCACTATGCTGAACAGCAATGGGTTGGCTCTTACTATCTAAAATCTGGTGGCTACATGGCTCACAAAGAGTGGATTTATGATCAAGATTATCAAGCTTGGTATTATCTTAAAGAAGATGGTGTTTATGTCACTGGAACTTATACTATTGATGGAAGTAGTCATTTTTTCAAAGATAATGGTAAATGGGTGCAAGAACTTCCAAAAGGATTTGAAAAGGGGCGCTATACTAAAACTATCTTCCTAGATCCTGGGCATGGTGGACGTGATTCGGGCGCTTACTATTATGGAATAGCTGAAAAAGATTTGAATCTACAGGTCTCTCGTAAATTACGGAAACGTTTAGAAGAACTTGGCTATACAGTTTTAACATCTCGTGATAGTGATGTGGATGTTGACTTTGTGACAGAGCGTTCTCGTATGGTAAATAAGACGAATGCAGACTTCTTTATTAGTATTCATTTTAACGCTACTGGGAATGACACAACACTGAATCTGGGAATACAGACTTATTCTTATAAGGAAGATGCAGGTTACCCGAGCAAGATTAACCAGTACTGGCATAATAATCCAGATCGTATAAGTGAAAGTAATCGTTTGGCAGCTGACCTTCATTCATCTCTCTTGACCGAGACAGGTGCTAGAGATGCTGGGCTTCTGCAAGCCACCTTCGCTGTTCTTCGTGAGACTGCGAAACCTGCTGTGTTATTGGAGTTGGGTTATATGGATAATCCAGAAGAAAACCAACGAATCCGTAGTGATCAATACCAAGATAAGTTGGTTGAAGGTATT
>NZ_KQ970286.1:174277-179022 GCF_001579035.1 Streptococcus mitis
CTAGGCTTAGTTTTTTGCATTTGTAATGCTATTCATAACATTAAATTGTCTGAAAATTTATTGAAAAATGAGTGAAAACATGATATAATGAAACGTAAAATTAATTCAGGTTTCCTGAACCAATAGGAGTATACAATGAAAAAACTAGGTTTTGTCCTTTTATCTTCAGCCTTGCTATTGACAGCTTGTGCTGTTAGGTTTGAAAAATCAGCAGATACAACCGATTCATCTAAGGTGACAGCTTTATCTGAAGACAAGCAAAAAATGCTTGATAAGGCCACTGCTGACTATAAGACTTTTGTGCAAGAGCAAATCGATAAACTCTTGACAGATACGGAAGGCTTTGTCAAACTTTTGAAAGAAGGCAAGTTAGAAGAAGCTAAGAAGGTTTATCCACTGATTCGTATGTCTTATGAGCGTTCAGAACCAATTGCCGAGAGTTTTGGTGAGTCAGATGTCAAGATTGACTTCCGTTTGGCAGACTACATGGACGAAAACAAGACAGAAGAAGGATGGTCTGGATTCCATCGTATCGAGCGTATTCTTTGGGAAGACAATACAACTAAAGGGACTGAAAGCTATGGCGATCAGTTGGTCAATGATATCAAGGAATTGAAAGCTAAGATTGCAACTGTAGATGTGGACTACAAGGTTATGTTGACTGGGGCGGTTGACTTGCTTAATGAAGTGGCAACAAGTAAGATTACAGGTGAAGAGGAAATTTATTCTCATACAGACTTGTCTGACTTCCGTGCCAATATCGAAGGTGCTGAGAAGATTTTCCAACTTTTTAAGCCTTTACTTGAAAAATCAGATGCTAACCTAGTTAAAGAATTGGAAGTAGATTTCAAATCTGTTAATAGCTTGTTGGACAAACACATGACCGACAAGGAACACTACAAACTCTATACAGATTTGACAAAAGAAGATACCAAAGAATTGTCAGAAGCTGTGACAAAACTTGGTGAACCTCTATCACAAATGGGTAAATTTCTTAGTGGAGAATAAGAGTCATGACTGAAAAAGACGAAAAGTTTTTTGAGAAGAAAATGGACCGTCGAGAATTTCTAAAAAAAGCAGGGATTGGAGGGGCTGGTTTAGCGCTAGGACTCTCTGGTGCTTCTGCTTTTTTCGCACCTAAGCTAGGAAGTCAGGAAAAAATCTCGTACGGAAATGAAAAAATTGCTTTTTATGGCAAGCATCAAGCTGGGATTAGTACGCCCATGCAAAAGAATATCTATTTTGTTGTCCTAGACCTGCATACGACGGATAAGGATAAGATTATCCAGCTATTCAAGGATTGGACGGATTATAGTGCTAAGTTGGTCGAGGGGGAACTGGTCAAAAAAGATGGTCAGAATACTCTCTTGCCTCCGAGCGATACTGGTGAAACAGTCGGGCTCAACCCTCATCGTTTGACGCTGACTTTTGGTGTGTCTGCCAGTTTCTTGAAAAAGATGAACTTGGAAAACAAGCGTCCTCAAGTGTTCAGAGATTTACCGCCTTTTCCTAAAGAGCAATTGCGTGAAAAATATACTGGTGGAGATATTGTGATTCAAGCTTGTGCCGATGATGAGCAGGTTGCCTTTCACGCTATTCGCAATCTCATCCGTAAGGGGAGAAATGCAGTGACCCTTCGTTGGAGTCAGTCTGGTTTTGCAGCAATCGGGGATCGAATGGAGACACCGCGTAACCTCTTTGGTTTTAAAGATGGAACAGCAAATCCAACCAAGGAGCAAGACTTTGACCGCGTTATCTGGGCTGATAGTAAGGACTGGATGGAAAATGGTTCTTATATGGCGGTTCGTCGGATTCAGATGTTTTTAGAGACTTGGGATCGCACTAGTCTTGAAGAACAAGAAAACACCTTTGGTCGTTACAAGGAAAGTGGTGCCCCCTTTGGTAAGAAAAATGAGTTTGATGAAGTGGATTTGAGTCTTTTGCCTGATGATTCGCATGTTCGGTTGGCTAAGGAAGTGGATAAGCCACTTTTGCGTCGTTCTTACTCTTACTCAGATGGAATTGATGAAAAAACTGGTCAGTTTGATACGGGCTTGCTCTTCATTTCTTTCCAGAAGGATCCTGATAATTTTGTTAAGGTTCAAACCAATTTAGGTGCTACAGATAAGATGAATGAATATATTACTCACATCGGTAGTGGACTCTTTGCTTGTTTTGGTGGTGTGGAGAAAGGAGGCTACATTGGTCAGAAATTATTGGAAGGCTAAAAGCTGGTTACTAGTTTTAGCTTTGTCATTTTTAATTCTTTCCCCAGTAGGTGCCCAAGAGAGTCTGAGTTCTTACTTTGTGAAAATCACAGATGCTTCTAAAGCGGTAAAAAATGGCAATCAGTCTGAGGCCCAGAAACTCGTTATGGAGATGGCATCAGAGTTCGAAAGAGTAGAAAATAAGGATTCTGAGGCTGGTAAAGTCGTTAAGGAAAAGTTAGCTCAGTCAGGCGAGATTACTGAAGACAAACTCACCGAAATTTCTGCAGCCCTATTAGCCTTTGAAAAAGAACAAAATCCTGTTGACCTAGATGCGGAAAAAGAAAAATTGGTAAACCGTCTAAGTCCTCGTTTTGAAGCCTTAGAGCAGGCCATTGCCTCCAAAGATTTGGAAAAGGTACGAGAAGCTTTTAAGAAAATGAATTCCACTTGGACTATAAATGAAAGTGTGGTTCGTGACAATAGTACGGCCCATTATGGACGTGTTGAAACAGCTATTTCTTTCTTGCGTAGTAGTATGGAAACCGAGCCTACAGATTTCAACTCAATCCAGATTTCCTTTGAGGACTTAAAAAAGGCTATTGATGATTTTGTAACTGGAAAAGAAGTCGTAGCAACATCTTCTGATTTGAGTCTCAAAGATGGTATTGCTCTTTTGAAGAAAGCTTTGGAACAATTCCAAGCTGGTGACCAAGCATCAGGAGCAGCCAGTATGAAGGAATTTATTACTATCTGGCCAACGATTGAGGGCTCTGTTAGCACGACCAATCCATCCCTCTATACACGAGTGGAGAGTGAAAGCCCTGTGATTATGGTCAAGGGAAGTGAGAAGGAATACCAAGAAAAATTAGAAAAACTGATAGCAGATTTATCACAAATTGATACTAGCGCACGTTACAATGCCTTTGATGCTATGCTGATTCTCCTAAGAGAAGGAGTAGAGGCTCTCTTAATCGTTATGGCCTTGGTAACGACCTTGAAAGCAGCCAAGATGCGAAAGGGACTCAAGTGGGTTTATAGTGGTGCTATCACTGGAATCATGGCCAGTCTACTTATTGCCTTTATCCTGCAAATTGCCTTTCCAGCAGTAACATCAGGCTCCAATCGTGAAATCATCGAAGGAGCAGTGGGGATTTTTGCGGTAGCTATGATGATTTTGATTGGAATCTGGCTCCACAGCAAATCCTCGGTCAAAAAATGGAATACCTTTATGGAGTCACAAATGGAAACAGTGACTAAGACAGGTTCCTTTATTTCCATGTTTGCTCTCAGTTTTCTAGCTGTCTTCCGTGAGGGAGCAGAAACCATTCTCTTTTATGTCGGAATTTTACCAAGAATTTCCAGCTTTGAATTTGTCTTTGGAATTTCACTTGCCTTGCTAGTTTTAGTAATTATTGCCATCGTGATGAACAAGGCCAGTCAATTCTTCCTGCCACATAAGGTCTTCTTTATCTTGACTTGGATGATTTATGCTCTAGCCTTTAAGATGTTGGGAGTTAGTGTCCACGCTCTTCAGTTAACCAATATGGCACCTAACCACTTGCTGACAGGCTTTCCAACAATCGACCTTCTTGGAATTTATCCAAGTTGGGAAGGCTTGACCAGCCAGCTAATCTTTGTTGTTATTGTCTTGATTGTCACTTTTAGACAGGGTGAAAAATAAATGGATAGAAAAGAATTGACAATCGTGGAACATCTGGTAGAATTTAGAAAGAGATTATTGGCTGTAGTCATTTGTTTCTTTTTGGTATTCTGTGTTTCTCTGCTTTTTGCAGACCAGATTTACCAGTATGTGACCCAATCTTTTCAGCAAAAGTTGATTGTTTTAGGACCTAATGATATTTTATGGATTTACATACGTTTGTCTAGTCTGATGGCCTTTACCATCACCTTGCCTTACACGGTGTATCATATTTGGTCTTTCATTAAACCCGGTTTAAAGAAGGAAGAAGCTAGAGCTGTCTTTGCCTATATTCCAGCTAGTTTCCTTTGTTTTCTAGTTGGACTGGCTTTTGGTTTTTACTTTGTAACACCGGCCTTACTTCAGGTTTTATTAGGGTTGGGAGAAGGACTATTTGAAACGCAGTTAACAGCTCAAAATTATCTGTCCTTTGTTTTTCAAACGACCTTGCCTTTGGCTCTGATTTTTGAATTGCCAGTTATCATTGCCTTTTTGACGTCGATTGGACTTATTGGACCAGAAATATTGACTGCTTATCGCCGATATGCCTATTTTATCTTATTGGTACTCGCAGTCATCTTAACACCAGCTGACTTTGTCAGCGATTTGGCAATGACTGCCCCCTTGATATTACTCTATGAATTAAGTATTGCTATTAGCAAACACATTATGAAACGCAAGCAGAAAGGAGAGAGGAATGGGAATCTTACGTGATATTGGAGCACCAGGATTGATTATCATCGTTTTAGGAGCTCTCTTGATATTTGGACCAAAACGATTGCCTGAACTAGGCGAGTCAATCGGTAAAATGCTATCTGAATTTAAAAAAGCAGTTA
>NZ_KQ970286.1:179113-181243 GCF_001579035.1 Streptococcus mitis
AAAAAGCAGTTAAAGGAGCTGAAAATCAAGATAAGGAAGACTAAACCTTGTCTAATAAAAAACTTTGTACTCTGGAAGCCATTGTGTGGCTAGCTAGAGTGCAAAGTTTTTTTGAGTTTTTTATGAAAATGAAGATTGTGTTCCTTATAAGTACAAGGTTATTAAGAGAGCAGTGGATATTAAAATGATGATTTTGAATTTTTATTATTTTTGCTTTGGAGCAAGGTAACATAGTCACTTTTGGTGTGGAATAAGTGGGAAAGAAAAACAGTTTTTTGAGTTTGATCGATAAAGTAAAGCAAGATATATTGCCCGATAATTTTTCCTCGTGTGGGGTACTTACTATTGATTTTAAGTCCGATTTTTTCATCTGCATCAAAGCCAGCTTCAGGAAAGGTTTCTAAACTTTTTAAGCCGTCTAAAATTTTGGCCACAGTATTTTTAGCTGACTGGGGTGATAAAAGAACAGTAGTAATGTAATCATGAATACTGTCAATTGCTTGACTCACTTCAGTAGATAGAATCACTTTATAAGTCATATCGTAGCCTCATATTGTCTAGGGAAGTTCCTTGTCCGGATTCGTATTCTCTTAAGGCGCGTTCAGATTGGGCTTGTAGTTCCTGAATCAATCGTTCACGGTGTAAATCTTCTGCAGTTTTTATTGGCAAATCCTGTTCGAGAACAATCTGCTCGATAAAAAGACTAATAGCATCCGTCATAGTCATTCCTTTTTCCTTGATGATAGCTCTAGCTTGTTCCATTGATGACTCGTTGATTTTAAAATTGTATTGCTTAGTAAGTGATGTAGTCATGGTATATCTCCAATCTATACTATATATAGCTAGTATATATCTTTTCTATTTTTTAGGCAAGAAAAAACTCTATACTTTTGAGTCTGGAATATGAAAACAGCAGTTAATTTCAAGAAACAAAAAAGAACAGCCGAAGCTGTCTTTTTATCATTATTTGAGACCGTATTTTTTGTTGAAACGATCCACGCGTCCATCTGCTTGAGTGAACTTTTGACGTCCAGTGTAGAATGGGTGTGAGTCTGATGAAATTTCCACACGGATCAATGGGTAAGTTTCGCCTTCGAACTCAACTGTTTCGTTAGAGCGTTTTGTTGAACCGCTAAGGAATTGGTAACCAGTAGTTGTGTCCATGAAGACAACTGGGCGATATTCTGGATGGATATCTTTTTTCATTTTGCAATATTTCCTTTCTGCCATGGTCTCTTTGCGAGCCATAGATTGTTACCATACTAGTCTACCAGATTCTGAAAAGTTTGGCAAGTATTTTATCAGTTTTTAAGCAAGTTTTTTAACTTTTGGTAGATGATTTCGTTTTCTTCTAGGCTATAGGAATTAGCACCACTTGCTAGAGGGTGGCCTCCACCATCATGCTCCTTGGCGATTTCATTGATAGGATGGATTTTACTGCGTAAGCGAACTCGGTAGTGGCCATCAGCCTGCTCCACAAAAATTCCCCAGAGACTCACACTGTCAATGCGTCCAGGTGCACCGACAATGGCTGCAGTTTCAGCATCGGTGACATTGAATCGTTTTAAGATTTCCTGACTCAGGATAACGCGAGCTGCGCCATTTTCATCCACTTCCAGATGGTCGTAGATGTAGCCTTGAAGTTTTGCAATTTTGTAGCTCATAGTGTCCATTTTGCGAGTGAGAGCTGCAAAGTCAAAGTTATGTTCTCTCAAATAAGCCGCCAGTCGGAGGGTTCGTGCAGTGGTAGAAGGGTAGAGGAAGCGACCTGTATCACCGACAATTCCTGCAAAGAGCAACTCAGCAGCGCGATCTGACAAGGCCAGTTGGGTTGTTTGGGCAAATAGGGTAATCATCTCGCTAGCACTGCTTGAACTAGTATCCACCCATGATAGGTCACCATATACATCATCATTTGGATGGTGGTCAATCTTAATGAGAAAATCACCTTGACTATAGCGCTTATCATCGATACGAGCAGTATTCGCCGTATCACAGACGATAACAAGTGCCCCTTGGTAGGCACTATCTTCAACAAGATCCATCTCAGCCATCCAAGTTAGAGTTGGTTCATCAAAACCAACAGCTTTGATGGTTTTTTCAGGGAAATGATATTCTAGCAAGGCTTTC
>NZ_KQ970286.1:181683-184420 GCF_001579035.1 Streptococcus mitis
AATAACCTCAATTCTTCCTCATTTCATTGTAGCACAAGAATTTTTATTTTTAAAATGAAAAAGATGTGATATAATGGAGAAAGATAAATTGAGGAGGACGATATGGCATTAGCAAAAATTGTATTTGCCAGTATGACCGGTAATACCGAAGAAATTGCAGATATTGTAGCAGACAAATTACGTGACTTGGGCTTGGATGTCGATGTTGATGAATGTACAACTGTTGACGCTTCAGACTTCTTGGAAGCAGACATCGCTATCGTTGCGACCTATACTTATGGTGATGGTGAATTGCCAGATGAGATGATGGACTTCTACGAAGACCTAGCAGATCTCAATTTGAATGGTAAAATCTACGGAGTGGTTGGTTCAGGTGACACCTTCTACGATGAATTCTGTAAGGCTGTTGATGACTTTGATCGTGTTTTTGTGTCAACAGGAGCAGAAAAAGGTTCAGAGTGTGTTAAAGTAGATCTTTCTGCTGAGGAAGAAGACATTGAACGCTTAGAACAATTCGCAGAAGAATTGGCTGCTAAAGTAGGATAAGCATAAACGTGCACTGATGGAATCAATCAGTGCATTTTTTTATCGTGAGTTGGGATTTTACTAGCCTATTTGGTGGCTTTTTGATACAATAATTCAAATAAAGGAGGAGATTGTATGGATTTAGATATTATTCGTCAAGAAATTGATCAAATCGATCAAGAGCTTGTAGCCTTGCTGGAAAAACGGATGGTTTGTGTCGGTCAGATTGTAAAATATAAGGAGCAAGAGGGACTCCCTGTGCTCGACCAGGGAAGGGAAAGAGCAGTTCTTGAAAAAGTCGGCTCTCTTGTGATGGATGAGCAGTATCGCTCGACCATTCAAGCCCAATTTCAAGATATGATGAAACACTCTAGAACTTACCAAGAGGAGGTCAGGGCGCGTGATTAGTCTATCCATCAAGGAAAAAGCAAAACAGTATATGGTACTGACAGGGATGGCCCTCTTCATCGGTCTATTGGTCGGTACCATCGATATGATTTTTGGCCAAGGCCTTCTCCTAATCGGAGATGTTCGAAGCCAGCACTGGCCCTTGATTCTTTTCCTGGCTTTAGCAGGGCTTGTCATCGTTTATCTCTATAAACGTTTTGGTGGCAAGGCATCAAAAGGGATGGGCCTAGTTTTTGATGTTGGGCACGCGCGTGAGGAGGAAATCCCCGTGGTCTTGGTGCCTTTGATCATGCTGACGACCTGGATGAGCCACCTCTTTGGTGGTTCGGTTGGTCGGGAAGGCGTAGCTGTCCAGATTGGAGCAACCCTTTCGCATCGTTTTGCCCGTCATATCAAGATAGCCGATGCTTCACGTATTTTTCTTATGACCGGGATGGCAGCAGGTTTTGCGGGGCTCTTTCAGACGCCACTAGCTGCCACCTTCTTTGCCCTTGAAGTTTTGACCGTTGGGGAATTGCAGCTGATTGCCCTCTATCCAGCTCTCATCGCCTCGATCGTGGCGAGCTTCACCTCTCATGCTCTTGGCCTGGAGAAATTTGCTGTGCCACTCAAGGAAACGTTGAGCTGGACACCAGAGACCTTGATCAAAGTTGCCCTTCTTGGCTTGGCTTTTGGCCTCGCTGGGAAGCTCTTTGCAGTTAGTCTTTCTTGGTTGAAAAAAACAGTCGCTCAAGTCTTGCCTAATCCGTATATCCGGATTGCTGTCATTGGGGCTGGTCTCAGCTTAGTCCTCTTGACTCTCCAGCTGACCAAAGTCGGCACTTATAGTGGACTTGGAACCAATCTGATTGATCTAGCCTTTCATCAGGGGACTGCGCAGTCTTATGACTGGATCCTCAAACTTCTCTTTACGGTGGTAACCATCTCTGCTGGATACCAAGGAGGAGAAGTGACACCGCTCTTTGCGATCGGAGCTACGCTTGGCGTCTTTCTCGCATCTATACTGGGTCTTCCAGTCTTGGTCGTTGCAGCTATCGGTTATGCCAGTGTCTTTGGTAGTGCGACTACGACCTTGCTCGCACCGATCTTGATCGGAGGAGAAGTCTTTGGCTATGCCAATCTTCCTTTCTTTGTGATTGCCTGTGCCATAGCCTATTGCCTGCCAAAAGAGTGGAGCATTTATTCCGGTCAAAAAGTTGCAAAAAAGTAGAGAAAAGAGCTTTACAAAACTGAAATTATCTGATATGATAGTTTTTGTGTGTAATGGACGCACAAAAATACAGTTTATCCGCTGAGGAAGTTTCCTCAAGATTGACAAAGATAGGAGAATAAAATGAATCCATTAATCCAAAGCTTGACTGAAGGTCAACTTCGTACAGATATCCCATCATTCCGTCCTGGTGACACTGTTCGTGTACACGCGAAAGTTGTCGAAGGTAACCGTGAACGTATCCAGATTTTTGAAGGTGTTGTTATCGCACGTAAAGGTGCGGGCATCTCTGAAAACTACACAGTTCGTAAAATCTCTAACGGTGTAGGTGTTGAGCGTATCTTCCCAATTCACACTCCACGTGTTGAAAAAATCGAAGTTGTACGTTACGGTAAAGTACGTCGTGCGAAATTGTACTACTTGCGTGCTCTTCAAGGTAAAGCAGCTCGTATCAAAGAAATCCGTCGTTAATTCGACTAAAAAACTCTGCTCATTTAGCAGAGTTTTTATCTAGCTCCCTTAGTTCAATGGATATAACAACTCCCTCCTAAGGAGTAGTTGCTGGTTCGATTCCGGCAGGGGCGATTTTAGTTT
>NZ_KQ970286.1:184509-185141 GCF_001579035.1 Streptococcus mitis
CATTTTTAGTAAATTAAGAAAAATAAAGAATATTCAAAGTGTTTATTTATAGGCAATCATCACAATTTGGTTTTTTAAAATAGGTTAGTGTTTTTTATTTGACTAATTCATAATCAAAATTTTACAAAAAATTATATTTTGATCAATGATTACAGAATAAAGTGGATCTGCATAGTAACTTTGACATCTATTAGTTTAAAAATAAGGACTTCCTTTGTTAGAATGTCCTTATTTTTATTATGGAATTGGATAAATGAGGTTAAGTCTCAGATCTATGAACTCAGAAAGTAAGTACAAAGCTTTAAACAGCTTTCAAAAAGATTTGGTGTGGATTTTTTTGGCTAAGGTATGTGACAAGATGAATTGATTGTTATGAAATAGAGAGCCTAAAAAATGGGGAAAATCGTTATTATTCCCCTGAATTTGATATGTTGTAAAAGATTATTTCTGGTCTGTTAAATATATCAATAACAAAATTTAAACATGATAGTCTAATATCTAATCCATTTAAAGTGAATACGTTTATCAATCGTTTGAGTAAGAAAATCTCAAAAGAAGAAGGGATAGGTTTTCAAAAATAACCTATCTAGTCATTGCTTATATATAATTTGTATCTTTTGGTTTATTAATTT
>NZ_KQ970286.1:185343-187633 GCF_001579035.1 Streptococcus mitis
AGAAAAGGAAAATGCAAACGTGGGTACACTATTAGCAACAAGATTAAAAAATAGACGAAAAGAATTAAAAATGTCTCAGCGAGAATTGGCTGAGGGGATATGTAAACAGGGACAGATTAGTCGATTAGAGAATGGAGAATTTACTCCAGGAGCAGACTTTTTATATGCTCTGTCTAAGAAGTTAAAAATTAGTATAGATTATTTTTTTAATGAGCAGATTGTAGAAGAGATTGATGAGTTATTAGAGTTTAAAAAGTTAGCCCAGACATTTATCACAAATCGAAATTATGAGTCTTTGAAATATATATATGAATTAGAGAGTGTAAAGGTACATCGCTTGTCTCTAGTCAATAAATTTTATATGGAGTGGATAAAATCTCTTATAGATTTTTATTTCTATGGGCAAAAAGAGGAGGCTGTGGCAAGATTGGAGAAGGTACTGTCTCAGTTAAGTGTAACTGACTTGACCTACCTTCAAGTTGCAAATACTCTATTCAATTTTTATTATGATATTGAAGATTTAGAGAGTTTTAATGAAATTAGAGAAAAGTTAGAGTATCAAGTAAATCAACTCAAGTTAAACACAATCGAAGAATTAAACCTTTCTATTAAATTTAATTATAATGTTTGTCGCTATCTATGGTTGCAGAATAATACTGAAGAGGCTATTACTAAAATCACAGATACGATAAAGCAATGTAAGACGTATAGAACAACATATCTTTTGGCTGATTTGTATGTATTGATGGGAAATGTAAGTAAGAATTTTTCTTCTAAAGTTGCAGTAAAAGGATACTTTGAAACGGCTTATTTCCTGTATAAGCTTGAGGGAAATATGTCAATGGCTCTTAAAATCGAGCATTACATTGCAGATATAACAGGATAGTAAAGACGATGTTCAATTAAGCATCGCTTTTTTAATCCAAAAGGATACAAATATGTATTTAATAAAAATAAATAAAAAAATATTATCAAAAATCTTGACAGTATTATATTGAAGTGCTACAATGAGTGCAAGAAAATATTAGGCTTTGTGTCCATAAAACATCTCCAGAAACTTACTATAGACTGAGTGAATGTAAAGAGACTTTAGCTTTTGAAGAATTGAGAGGTAAAATTAATGAATGAATTAGAAGTTAGATTTGAACTCAACGATGAGAGGGATTATAATAATGCTATTTCATATTTAGAAAAATCTTATAAATTTAAGTGTGAAAATAAGCAAGTTGATGAATATTTTAAAACAAAAGGAAGAGAATTTGAAAATGATGAGGTAGGTAGCTTTATCTACAGAATTCGCCAAGAAGATGATAATAGAGCAAGTATTTTCACAAGAAAAGATACGATAAAACAAGGAATGTGGAGTGAAAGTGAAATAGAGTTGGAATCTGAAAAATTAGAATTTGTAAGGAATATCTTGCAAGATGGTTTTTCAAATATTTTCACAATAAGTAAATATAGAAAGACTTATCATGATGCATTAGAAAATAAAACGATTAATCTAGATAAGATTGATGGTCTTGGATTTTATCTTGAAATAGAGATTTTAGGAGATTTTTCAAAAGAAGATTATAATAATTTCTATGAGAAAATGTGCGGAGAGTTCTCGTTTTTAAATTCAAAAATAGAAACAAAGGGCTATGTCCAATTAATGAGAGAAAAAAATGAACGTAATTGAAATTATCAAATAGTCTTGTTGGAATTGTATACTCAATTGCTGGATTTGGTAGTTTGATAGCAGTAACTCTTCTTTCTACTTTTTTGAATAAGAAGGATGCCTTTATCTTGATGAATGTATCAATGGCAACGATCCCACTTGTCATTATGGCAAGTGGAATAGTAGAAAATTGGATATTTTTTGGAATTTGTTATTCAATTTTGAGTGGACTAATTACAATAGCTTCTATCTCGATTACAACAATACAGCAACAAGAAAGTACTGAGTATAATATTGGTAAAATACTTTCTAGTTCTTTTGTAATAGCTACCATTTTTGCTCCTTTTGGAGGGATACTGGCTGCTTATTTTAATTGGCTTTTAAATCCGAGATTAAGTCTAGTTCTTTTGGGATTACTAAGTAGTTTATTGGTTATTCTTATAAAGAGTTATGAAAAAAAGCTAGCTAAGAAAAGAACTGCAATATTTATAAAGGAAGATTAGTGGATCGATTATCACTTGAAAAAATAATATTAATTCGTAGTAAAATAAAAAATTGAAAAAGGTTTTACATAATGTACTACCTAATTCAGATTTAATAATTATTGAGGGGATAGAACTAGAAACCAAAAAT
>NZ_KQ970286.1:187960-192512 GCF_001579035.1 Streptococcus mitis
CAAATTATTTTACAGTACCCATGTACGGATGGCATGGGCAACGCCAGATTCGTCATTTGTTTTAGTGATGTATTTGGCGATTTTTTTGAGTTCTGGATTTCCATTTTCCATAACAACGGGATTTCCAACGACTTCGAGCATGGCGCGGTCATTTTCTTCGTCCCCGATCGCCATGGTTTCATCTTTGGTCAATCCTAGTTTTTCAGCTAGGTGAGTGATGGCTGAGCCCTTGTCTACATTCTTTTTAAGGAGCTCAAGGTAGAAAGGAGCGGATTTATTGATGGAGTAGCGCTCATAAAATTCGGCTGGAATTTTTTCAATCGCAGCATCAAGAATCTCAGGTTCATCGATAAACATACATTTGACGATTTCCTTGTCAGCCATTTCTTCAGGAGTACGGTAGAAAATAGGCATGCTGACGAGGGTTGATTCGTGAACTGTGTATTTTCCGATATTGCGATTGGCAGTGTAGATCCCGTCCTTTGTAATAGCGTGCATGTGGACACCGAGCTTGCGACTGAGGAATTCCATATCCAGATAATCCTCATAGGTCAAGGATTCACTGATAATCTCATGGCCGGTCGCAGTTTCTTGGACAAGGGCACCGTTGAAGGTTACAACATAGTCACCCTCGTCTCTCAACTGCAAGTCGTCCAGAAGTTTGGCAACACCTGCGATGGGACGACCAGTTGCAATCACGACTTTGACACCAGCTTCTTTGGCATCTTGGATGGCAGAAAAGACTTCAGGAGTAATCTCCTTTTGACTGTTGACTAGGGTTCCGTCGATATCGACGGCGATTAGTTTAATACTCATAAATTTCCTCTTCTAGTTTTTATTTGGGGTAAAATGATCGTTCTCAATCAAGTGTAAAAATTGCTGGGTAATGCTAGCAAAGATACTGTTTTGGTCCAACATTTCTTTTGGAAAATAGAAACGATTATCTCCGTGGCGACTGCCAGCAAGGGATTGGACGATAGGAGACAGGCTAGAGAGTTCGGCCAGTTCTCCATTTTTTTGTAAAATCTCAATCTGTGTCCGTGGATTTTCAGATTCGGGACGATAGATATCATAAGGGAGGTCGAAGTTCTTATGAATGGCAGTGTAGTAGTCTGGATCAAAGCCGATATCCTCAACCAATTTTCTCATGCTAGTGAGTTGGTCTTGGTCCTCTTGTGAAAAGGTGATGGATTTAAAGACTTTGCGGTTGACAAAGCGTTGCGACAGGTCTGCAAGAATCTTGTCAGGACTGGTCATCCAGAGTTGGAAGTAGGTATTCATCACACCATCATCCAGAGCCAGATAGTCAGACAAGGTCACATTTTTTTCAAAGAAAGGCAGGAGATGTGGAGAAGTTCGTGCAAAGAAGTCCTTGTCCTCAGGATAGAGTTCCTTGGCGCGCTTGAGGAGATTCTGTAGGAGAACTTCCATGGCGCGTGTTGCTGGGTGGAAATAAACCTGCATGTACATCTGGTAGCGACTGAGGACGTAGTCTTCGATGGCGTGCATGCCATTGCGCTGAAAGGCGATACCATTTTCGACAGGACGAATGACTCGGAGGATGCGAGTCAGGTCAAATTCCCCATAAGATGCCCCCGTAAAATAGGAGTCGCGCAAGAGATAGTCCATACGGTCCGCATCAATCTGACTAGAAATGAGTTGCACAACCTGCTTGTTAGGATAGGTGTGATCAATGACACTGGCTACCTTTTCTGGGAAATCAGGTGCCACTTGTAGTAGGACTTGGTGAATCTCTGTCTCAGGACTTTGGATGATTTCTTGAGTAATGGCTTCATGGTCTGTATCAAAGAGATGTTCAAAAGTATGGGAGTAGGCACCATGCCCAAGGTCATGTAGGAGAGCAGCGGTCATGGTCAAGAGAGACTCGGCAGGATTCCATTCTTCTGGATATTTTTCTTCAAAAATCTCTGTGATGCGTCGTGCAATTTCATAGACCCCTAGACAGTGAGAGAAGCGGCTGTGCTCTCCACCGTGGAAGGTATAACTGGAAGTTCCTAGTTGCTTGATTCGGCGCAAGCGTTGAAATTCTTTTGTATTGATCAAGTCATAGATAATTTGATTATTGACATGGATGTAGTTGTGAACAGGGTCACGGAATACTTTTTCGTTCATATGACCATTATAGCAAAATCCTGCTCTTTTTGGTAAAATAGTAGGACAAGAGAGAAGAAAGAGGACCTGATGTGAAGATTCGGATGCGAAATACGATTCAGTTTGATGAGCAGTTGGAAGTGATTGACCAGCTTTATGATGTGGAAGTGCATGAAAAGGGAGATTATAGCTACCTGCTTTTCTATAATGAGGAAAAGGAAAAAGTGGTTATTAAATTTCATGGTCAAGAACTGGTGATGAGTCGATTTTCCAATCCCAAGACCATTATGCGCTTTCTAAAGGATAGTGATAGTTTAGCCTATATTCCCACACCTATGGGCATGCAGGAGTTTATCATCCAAACGAGCCATTATCAAGTTGATGGGCAAAAGATTGAACTAGATTATCAACTACAAAATCAAGAGGGACATCCCTTTGCTAGCTATCAATTGGAAATTACTTGGGGCTAGGCTCATGTCTTTTTCAAATTTAGCTAGCTATCTTCTCGGATTAGCCTGCTAATGTGGTAGATTAGACTAATTTTTGGTATAATAAAAGTTATGGAAATCGAAAAAACCAATCGTATGAATGCGCTCTTTGAATTTTATGCGGCGCTTTTGACAGATAAGCAAATGAATTATATCGAGCTCTACTACGCTGATGATTACAGCCTTGCTGAGATTGCCGAGGAGTTTGGTGTCAGTCGTCAGGCTGTCTATGATAATATCAAGCGGACAGAAAAGATTCTGGAAGATTATGAGATGAAATTGCACATGTACTCGGACTACATTGTCCGCAGTCAGATTTTTGACCAGATTTTGGAGCAGTATCCCAATGATGACTTTCTGCAGGAGCAGATAGAAATTTTAACAAGTATTGATAATAGAGAATAAGAGGAAGAAACATGGCATTTGAAAGTTTAACAGAACGTTTGCAGAACGTCTTTAAAAATCTACGTAAAAA
Organism: Streptococcus mitis; assembly: GCF_001579035.1. Classification (GTDB taxonomy): domain Bacteria; phylum Bacillota; class Bacilli; order Lactobacillales; family Streptococcaceae; genus Streptococcus; species Streptococcus mitis_J. The sequence goes on from NZ_KQ970286.1 coordinate 191,036, forward strand.
AGGAAAAATCTCTGAATCTGATGTCCAAGAGGCAACCAAAGAAATTCGCTTGGCCTTGCTTGAGGCCGACGTTGCCTTGCCTGTTGTAAAGGACTTTATCAAGAAAGTTCGTGAGCGTGCAGTCGGACATGAGGTCATTGATACCCTTAATCCTGCGCAACAAATTATTAAAATCGTTGATGAGGAACTGACAACCGTTTTAGGTTCTGATACGGCAGAAATTATCAAGTCACCTAAGATTCCTACAATCATTATGATGGTCGGTTTGCAGGGGGCTGGTAAAACAACTTTTGCTGGTAAATTGGCCAACAAACTTAAGAAAGAAGAAAATGCTCGTCCTTTGATGATTGCGGCGGATATTTATCGTCCAGCTGCCATTGACCAGCTGAAGACACTGGGACAACAAATTGATGTGCCGGTTTTCGCTCTTGGAACAGAGGTTCCAGCTGTGGAGATTGTTCGTCAAGGTTTGGAACAAGCCCAAGCCAATCATAATGACTATGTCTTGATTGATACGGCAGGTCGTTTGCAGATTGATGAGCTCCTCATGAATGAACTTCGTGACGTGAAAGCCTTGGCTCAACCAAATGAAATCTTGCTTGTCGTTGATGCTATGATTGGTCAGGAAGCAGCCAATGTTGCGCGTGAGTTTAATGCTCAGTTGGAAGTGACTGGGGTCATCCTTACTAAGATTGACGGCGATACTCGTGGTGGTGCGGCTCTATCTGTTCGTCACATTACTGGTAAACCAATCAAGTTTACTGGTACAGGTGAAAAGATTACGGACATTGAAACCTTCCACCCAGACCGCATGTCTAGCCGTATCCTTGGCATGGGGGATATGCTTACGTTGATTGAGAAAGCTTCTCAGGAATACGATGAGCAAAAAGCCCTTGAAATGGCTGAGAAAATGCGTGAGAATACCTTTGATTTCAATGATTTCATCGATCAGTTGGATCAGGTACAAAACATGGGGCCAATGGAAGACTTGCTTAAGATGATTCCAGGTATGGCTAACAATCCAGCCCTTCAAAACATGAAGGTGGATGAGCGTCAGATTGCGCGCAAACGTGCTATTGTGTCTTCCATGACACCTGAAGAACGTGAAAATCCAGATTTGTTAAATCCAAGCCGTCGCCGTCGTATCGCTGCAGGTTCTGGAAATACCTTTGTCGAAGTTAATAAATTCATCAAAGACTTTAACCAGGCTAAACAGCTCATGCAAGGTGTCATGTCTGGTGATATGAACAAGATGATGAAGCAGATGGGAATCAATCCAAACAATCTTCCCAAAAATATGCCAAATATGGGAGGAATGGATATGTCTGCCTTTGAAGGAATGATGGGACAAGGTGGTATGCCTGACTTATCAGCTCTCGGAGGAGCAGGAATGCCAGATATGAGTCAGATGTTTGGTGGCGGACTAAAGGGTAAAATCGGTGAATTTGCTATGAAACAGTCTATGAAACGCATGGCG
>NZ_KQ970286.1:192532-193177 GCF_001579035.1 Streptococcus mitis
GGCTTTCCTTTTTTAGAAAGAAGAAAAATGAGCACTTCCGTAATTGGAAATGCTCGTTTTTTGATATGTTTAGACTCTTAGTCTTTATTTTCGTATGGCAAGATCAAGTTCAAGATGATTCCTGTCATGGCTGATAGGGCAGTACCTGAAAGTGTAACTGGACCAAGTTTAAGGATAGCTCCTCCAAGTCCAAGGACCAACATAGCACTTGCGATGATTAGGTTACGCATTTGAGCGAAGTCTACACGTTCTTTGATTAAAACTTTCAAACCATTACTTGCGATAACTCCGTAGAGAAGGATTGACATACCACCAAGTACAGCGTTTGGAATGGTTGAAATCAAGGCAGTGAATTTACCAAGGAAGCTAAGGGCAATCGCGATAAAGGCAGCGTTACGGATAACTGAGACAGAAGCGATACGAGTCATACCGATAACCCCAGTATTTTCTCCGTAAGTTGTATTGGCTGGTCCACCAAGGAAGGCAGAAACAGAAGTTGCGATACCGTCACCAAGAAGAGTACGGTGAAGACCTGGTTCTTTCAAGAATTGACGGCCACAGATTTGACCCAAAACAGTATGGTCACCGATATGTTCAGAAATTGTTACGATAGCGATTGGCAAGATAGCGATAGTTTCTGGACCA
>NZ_KQ970286.1:193401-193903 GCF_001579035.1 Streptococcus mitis
TGTATTCTTTAAAGGCACCACCTGTGCTAAATGGCAAGTAGAAACCAGGAATTTCAAACCAGTTAGCTTTAAGAACTGGTGTAAAGTCAACCAAGCCAAGAGTTAGTGCGAAGAGGTAACCACCGATAATGGCAAAGAGGAAAGGAATGATTCGTAGGAAGCCTTTTCCTTTTGTATTGATAAAGGCAGCAATCAAGAAAGTAACAACTGCTACAAGAGCATTTTTCCAATTTCCATCCGCTACAAGACCAGCGTTAGTAACTGCTGAACCTGCAAGCCCAAGACCGATAACGATGATCATAGGTCCGATGATGATTGGTGGCAAGAGTTTATCAATCCATTTTGTACCCGCAAAACGAACACTTGCAGCCACAAGCACATAGATAAAACCTGTAAGGATAACCCCTGTTTGGGCAGCAGATACATCACCACCCATTTCTTTCATAGCAAGTGACATTGCTGTGATAAAGGCAAATGAAGAACCTAGATAAACTGGAACTTT
>NZ_KQ970286.1:193923-196951 GCF_001579035.1 Streptococcus mitis
AAATCATGTAGATGAGTGTTCCAACACCTGAAGCAAAAAGGGCAACGGATACAGGCATTCCCAAAATCAATGGTACCAAGATGGTCGCACCAAACATGGCGAAAACGTGTTGGAAACTAAGGAGAATTCCTTTTCCAGCCGAAGGACGTTGGTCAACGTCTAGTAACAAATCAACAGTTGATTCTTGTTTCATATAAACCTCACTTTTGGGCATCAAAAAAGAGCCCATTATTTTACAGCAATAGGCCCTCAGAGTAAGACTTCTCTAAAATCTAGACTTTAAAGAGTTTTAAATATTTCTGCGTCTTCGTCACCTCACGGGATGACATTAAAAACCTTTGCTTAGGATAGTATAGCAGAAAAAAATGATTTTGTAAATCATTTTTTCCCAAGCCTAAAAATAAAAGAGCGAGGTTGATTTTGTAAATCATTTTTTCCCGAGCCTAAAAATAAAAGAGCGAGGTTGATTTTGTAAATCATTTTTTCCCGAGCCTAAAAATAAAAGAGCGAGGTTGATTTTGTAAATCATTTTTTCCCGATCCTAAAAATAAAAGAGCGAGGCTGACTTTGTAAATATTTTTTTACTTAAAAATTTAAAGCGGGCGTTTATTTGGCATGCCAGCCTTACGTGGGTATTTATTTGGTGTTTCTTTTTTCTTTTCTACCACTGTGATGTAGCGCGGATCTCCATTAGGTAGAGCGTAGCTGAGATTGTCTTCGACCTTACTAAAAAGGAGATTGAGGGCATTTTTAGCTTCTAATAATTCCTCAGGCGCATTGCTGGCCTTGAGCGCCAATAGTTTTCCACCAACTTTAAGGTAAGGAATAGTCAATTCAGACAAGACCTGCATGCGGGCAACCGCACGAGCCGTTACAAAATCATACTGAGCACGGAAGTTCTTGTCTTGGGCAAAATCTTCGGCACGGCCATGGTAGAAATGAACACCGTCCAAATCCAGTTCTTGAGCCAATAGTTGGAGGAAGTTGATGCGCTTGTTGAGCGAATCAATGATGGTCACATCTAACTGAGGATAGAGGATTTTCATCGGCAGACTAGGAAACCCTGCCCCAGCTCCAATATCAAGAAGTTTGATATTTTCATTAGGAATCAAACCTTGAAGAATGGGTGCAATCGAATCGTAAAAGTGTTTGAGATAAACTTCTTCCTTGTCTGTAATGGCTGTTAAATTAATCTTTTCATTCCACTCGACCAAGAGCTCAAAATAACGTTCAAATTGTTCTTTTTGCTGGTCCGAAAGTGGAAGATTTTGCTCGGCAAGCAAGTTGTAAAATGTTTCTGGTTTCATAGTTATTTCCTTCTTTAGTATCATCTTATTTTACCACAATCATAAAAAATTTGATATACTGGTACTAATCTAAAAGTAGAAAGGACTTATATAATGACTTGGATTATTCTTGGAGTTATCGCTCTTGTTGTTATTTTTGTGATTGTTAGCTATAACGGTTTGGTTAAGAATCGTATGCAAACCAAGGAGGCTTGGAGCCAAATTGATGTTCAGTTGAAACGTCGAAATGACCTCTTGCCAAACTTGATTGAAACTGTAAAAGGTTATGCTAAATATGAAGGTTCTACCCTTGAAAAGGTGGCAGAACTACGTAACCAAGTGGCGGCAGCGACTTCACCAGCAGAAGCTATGAAAGCTAGTGATGCCCTTACTCGTCAGGTTTCAGGTATTTTTGCAGTTGCAGAAAGCTATCCAGATTTGAAAGCTAGTGCCAACTTTGTTAAATTGCAAGAGGAGTTGACAAACACAGAAAATAAAATTTCTTACTCTCGTCAACTCTACAACAGTGTTGTCAGCAACTACAATGTAAAATTAGAAACTTTCCCAAGCAATATTATCGCTGGAATGTTTGGATTTAAAGCAGCAGATTTCCTTCAAACACCAGAAGAGGAAAAGGCAGTTCCTAAAGTTGATTTTAGCGGTTTAGGTGACTAAGATGTTGTTTGATCAAATTGCAAGCAATAAACGAAAAACCTGGATTTTGTTGCTGGTATTTTTCCTACTCTTAGCTCTTGTTGGTTATGCGGTTGGTTACCTCTTTATGCGGTCTGGGATTGGTGGTTTGGTTATCGCACTGATTATCGGCTTTATCTATGCCTTGTCCATGATTTTTCAATCGACAGAGATTGTCATGTCCATGAATGGAGCGCGTGAGGTGGATGAGCAAACGGCACCAGACCTCTACCATGTAGTGGAAGATATGGCTATGGTGGCTCAGATTCCTATGCCCCGTGTTTTCATCATTGAGGATTCTTCTTTGAATGCCTTTGCGACAGGTTCTAATCCTCAAAACGCAGCGGTTGCTGCGACGTCAGGTCTATTAGCTATCATGAATCGTGAGGAGCTAGAAGCTGTTATGGGACATGAAGTCAGTCATATTCGTAATTACGATATCCGTATTTCGACTATTGCCGTCGCCCTTGCCAGTGCTATCACCATGCTTTCTAGTATGGCAGGTCGCATGATGTGGTGGGGTGGTGCAGGTCGCAGACGAAGTGACGATGATCGGGATGGAAATGGCTTAGAAATCATTATGCTCGTGATTTCACTACTAGCTATCGTGTTGGCACCTCTCGCTGCAACCTTGGTGCAACTAGCTATTTCTCGTCAGAGGGAATTCCTAGCTGATGCTTCTAGTGTTGAGTTGACTCGCAATCCTCAAGGGATGATAAATGCTCTACGTAAGTTGGATAATAGTAAACCAATGAGTCGTCCTGTTGATGATGCCAGCAGCGCACTTTATATTAATGATCCCAAAAAAGGTGGAGGGTTCCAAAAACTCTTTTACACCCACCCACCTATCTCAGAACGGATCGAGCGTTTAAAACATATGTAAAAAGAATCCAGAGGTCGTCTCTGGATTTTTGCTATGTCGCAAATTTATAAATCTTCTAAATTAACTAGCTCCAAACCGTGTTCTGTCATGCGATAGATAATCGAGCAAACTTCTTTTAAGAAACGACGGTCATGCGAAACAGTGATGAGACCGCCAGGATAAGTGG
>NZ_KQ970286.1:197020-202557 GCF_001579035.1 Streptococcus mitis
AGCAGGAGTTTACCCTGTTGCCCGCCAGATAAGGAGCGAATTTGATGCTGCATTTCTGGGTAACTGAAATTGAGACTAGCTAAGTGAGATTGGATTTTCTGCAATTCCTCTTTTTCCCCAGTTTTGCTGAGATAGGCTATTGGGGATAAATCCAATTGCAGTTTCGTGTGGTAATCTTGTGGCATAAAACCAAGCGAAATTTCTCTTTTGGCGCTAAGCAGTTGTTGAAACTTGGCTAGCAGAGTCGATTTTCCAACACCATTTGGCCCGATAATACCGATTTTTTCTTGGCCATGGACAGTTAGTTGTAGTTCCTGAGCCAAAACACGGTCGCCAATGGACAAATTTTCTTTTTCCAGTTGGATTAAGACTTTAGATGCTGGTAATGACTGTATATCTGAGAAAAAAAGTCTAATTTCTTCCTCTTCAAGTGGTTTTTGGGTCATGGACTGAGCTAGCTTTTCGTAGCGTTTTTCTTGAGAGAGAACATTTTTCATCTTTTTGGCCAATAGGCGACCGGTAGTACTGTCTTTGGTAGCCCGAAGTGCAGTTTCTACATTTTGTTTGACTCGGCGATGCTTTTCCATGGTTTTGTCATAGGCTCTTTGGTCGTTAGCAGCTTGCTGGCTTTGTCTGACAAAATGAACCTTTCTCTGCTCACTATAGCAATCATAGTCTAAATGCTCGACTAGCGTTTCGGCTTCTTTACGGTGCTTGACCAGTCGCAAGTGGATAATAGTGTCTGCCGTTTCAGAAAGAAAGTCTTCATCATGGGAGATGAAAATAACAGTTTGCCTGGTCTTTTGAATCTGACCTTTTAGCCAATCAACCGTCTCAAGGTCTAGGTCGTTTGAAGGTTCATCTAAAAATAGAATCTCAAAGGGTTTAGCTAACTCATGGATGAGCTGAATTTTCAAAGATTCGCCGCCTGATAGACTGCCAATCTTTTGGTCGCTAGCAAAACGATCACTATCAAAATGCAACTTCTCCGCCAAACGATAGAGGATACTGTAGTCTAAATCAATAGAATCCAAAAAGAAGTAGTCGTGTAGAGTTTTCTTTTTCAGGTCCTCGGGGAGTTTTTGAGGGATGTAGGCCAGTGACTGATAGTCAGACTGGATGTCTCCCTTGATAGTGAAATCAGACAAAGCTTCCCCCATTAAAATTTTAAGTAAGGTTGATTTGCCATTTCCCTCTTCGCCAATAATAGCTACCTTTTCCCCGTCTTGGATGCTCATGCTTAAATCAGAGACAAGGTCTCGTAGATCTTTGTTTTGTGTGATGGTCAGGTGATTGATGTTTATCATATGATTGCCCTTTCTAGAATATCAATAGTGCATAACAAAAAGCTCTACTTTACCTAGTAGAGCCAATGTCTATGTCAAAAAAACTCTATTAATACTCTTCGAAAATCTCTTCAAACCACGTCAGCGTCGCCTTACCGTAGATATGATTACTGACTTCGTCAGTTCTATCCACAACCTCAAAACAGTGTTTTGAGCTGACTTCGTCAGTCTTATCTACAACCTCAAAGCAGTGCTGTGAGCAACCTGCGGCTAGCTTCCTAGTTTGTTCTTTGATTTTCATTGAGTATAAAATGCCAGAAGAAAGAGCATAAAAGAGCACACAAAAAGAGACAAAAACAAGATCTACTAAATAAAGGTTCTTTATTTGATAGACTTAGTTGTTCATGTCTCCCTTACCTCCGAGTATTTGTACCTCTATCCTATACCTTTCAGGATATTTTGTCAACAGAAAACTGGAAATTCTATGCTTTAAAATCCAAAAACAGGTACCTAAAGACTTAGTACGTGTTTGACATGATCGTAATGGAATTTATCATAGTTGTGCCAAGAGATACGTGCTTGGTCGTTGAGTTTTAGGCTACCGAGACCTATCAGAAGACTGGTAGGTTGGTAAAATTTCTCAAGGTCTATTAAGATACTGTTGTTCAACTTTTCCGCTTTTTTGAGCTCTTGCAGAGTAGTATTTAGTAGCTCTTGTAGTCGAATATCATCTGCCCTACCCTGTTTACAGTTTTGGTAGCTTTTATTTATTTAACTCGGATAGGAGTTGGGTTGCATTAGTACCGAGTTCTTTGTCTTCCATATGAGCATCCTCCTTGCTCTTATGTATTCTTTCCTATAGTATAGAACTAAAAAACAAAAATATCGTAGTAAATATGTTAAAAAATCGAATTTTAATTATAAAGTTTGGTGGGCTGATTTGTAGCCTTTTCATGGTATAATCAAGAGAGTAAATCTTTATGGAGGAAGTATGAAATTAAATATTCAAGAGATTCGCAAGCAGTCTGAAGGCTTGCATTTTGAACAAACATTAGACTTAGCCGCAGACCTGCGTGCACGTAATCAAGAAATTTTAGATGTAAAAGATATCCTTGCTGTTGGGAAAGTACAGTACGAAGACCGTATGTATTTCTTAGATTATCAACTATCTTATACCATTGTTCTTGCTTCAAGTCGCAGTATGGAGCCAGTTGAGTTAGTTGAATCTTATCCAGTAACGGAAGTTTTCATGGAAGGCGCAACTAACCAACTAGATCAGGAAGTTTTAGACGATGACTTGGTCCTGCCTATCGAAAATGGAGAACTTGACCTTGCTGAGAGCGTATCAGACAATATCCTACTAAACATTCCTATCAAGGTCTTGACGGCTGAAGAAGAGGCTGGTCAAGGATTTGTTTCAGGAAATGACTGGCAAATCATGACAGAGGAAGAATACCAAGCCCGACAAGCAGTCAAGAAAGAAGAAAACAGTCCTTTTGCTGGCTTACAAGGACTATTTGACGGAGACGAATAATGGTCTTGTCAAAAAAACGAGCACGAAAAGTGCTAGAAGAAATCATTGCTCTTTTTCCAGATGCCAAACCCAGTCTTGATTTTACCAATCATTTTGAACTCTTGGTTGCGGTCATGTTGTCAGCTCAGACAACGGATGCAGCGGTAAATAAGGCCACACCGGGTCTCTTTGCTGCCTTTCCAACGCCACAAGCCATGTCTGTGGCGACTGAGAGTGAGATTGCTTCACACATTTCTCGCTTGGGATTGTATCGGAATAAGGCTAAATTCCTTAAAAAATGTGCCCAACAGTTACTAGACGATTTTGATGGTCAAGTTCCTCAAACACGTGAGGAATTGGAGAGTTTGGCAGGAGTTGGTCGCAAAACAGCCAATGTTGTCATGAGTGTGGGGTTTGGAATTCCAGCCTTTGCAGTAGACACTCATGTGGAGCGTATTTGTAAACACCACGATATCGTTAAAAAGTCAGCGACACCACTTGAGGTGGAAAAGAGGGTCATGGATATCTTACCACCGGAGCAGTGGTTAGCAGCTCATCAGGCCATGATTTATTTTGGAAGAGCCATTTGCCATCCTAAAAATCCAGAGTGTGACCAGTACCCACAGTTATATGATTTTAGCAATTTATAAGATGGGGGCTCAAAAGTTTTTGCTTGATTTTACGCTCGCTTTGTGCTATAGTAATTGATAATTAAATATTCCTTTAAACCTGTCCCGTGAGGCAGGCAAGGAGCGCGATAAAGTAGAAGGGTGAAGTCTATACTGTTTGCAGTAGGGCTCGCTTGGCTATACATTTCAAGTCTCCTTGTTTAAGGAGACTTTTCTTTTTGGAGGTTTGTCATGAAGACAAAAGAAGTTGTAGACGAATTGACCGTCAAACGAGCGATTACGCGTATTACTTATGAGATTATCGAACGCAACAAAGATTTGAATAAAATCGTCTTGGCTGGTATTAAAACTCGTGGTGTCTTTATCGCCCACCGAATCCAAGAACGTTTGGAACAGTTAGAAAATCTTTCAGTTCCTGTTGTGGAATTGGATACGAAACCCTTCCGTGACGATGTTAAAAGTGGAGAAGATACTTCTTTGGTTTCTGTCGATGTGACAGACCGCGAAGTTATCTTGGTGGACGATGTGCTCTATACAGGTCGTACCATCCGTGCTGCTATTGATAATATTGTAGGTCATGGTCGTCCTGCGCGCGTGAGTTTAGCGGTTCTAGTCGATCGTGGACATAGAGAATTGCCAATCCGTCCAGATTACGTTGGGAAAAATATCCCAACTAGTCGTTCTGAAGAAATCATCGTAGAGATGGCAGAACTTGATGGCCAAGATAGAGTTCTGATTACTGAAGAAGCTTAGAAAGCTAAAGGAGTAGCCATGTCAGAAAATCAACAAGCATTGAACCATGTGGTGTCCATGGAAGACCTCACTGTCGATCAAGTGATGAAATTGATCAAGCGAGGAATTGAGTTTAAAAACGGAGCTCAGCTTCCTTATGAAGACCATCCGATTGTTTCCAATCTTTTCTTTGAGGATTCTACACGGACGCATAAGTCCTTTGAAGTGGCAGAGATTAAACTGGGATTGGAGCGACTTGACTTTGATGTGAAAACTAGTTCAGTCAATAAGGGTGAGACACTTTATGATACTATTTTGACTTTGTCTGCTTTAGGAGTGGATGTCTGTGTGATTCGTCACCCTGAGGTTGACTACTACAGAGAGTTAATTGCAAGTCCAACGATTACGACTTCCATTATCAATGGTGGAGACGGTTCGGGACAACACCCTAGCCAGAGCTTGCTTGATTTGATGACTATTTATGAGGAATTTGGTCACTTTGAGGGTCTTAAGGTTGCTATTGCAGGTGACTTGGATCATTCACGTGTTGCCAAATCCAATATGCAGATTTTGAAACGCTTGGGAGCTGAACTTTACTTTGCTGGACCTGAGGAATGGAGAAGTCAAGAGTTTGCAGATTATGGACAGTTTGTAACCATTGATGAAATCATTGATCAGGTGGATGTCATGATGTTTCTTCGTGTGCAACATGAACGCCATGATAGTGGTGCAGTCTTTTCCAAAGAAGACTACCATGCCCAACATGGCTTGACTCAAGAACGTTACGATCGTTTGAAAGAAACAGCAATCCTCATGCACCCAGCTCCAGTCAACCGTGATGTAGAAATCGCAGACCACTTGGTTGAAGCACCAAAATCACGGATTGTCCAACAAATGACCAATGGTGTCTTTGTTCGAATGGCAATCTTAGAATCCGTATTGGCGAGTAGAAACGCCAACTAAAACACAAGACGTTAAAAGACGCCAGTGAGCGTCCACGAGAGGTGAAAATATGACAAAAAGACTTCTAGTATTAGAAGATGGCACAGTTTTTGAAGGCAAGGCCTTCGGAGCAGATATTGATGTAACAGGCGAAATCGTCTTTAATACAGGAATGACCGGCTATCAAGAATCCATTACAGACCAGTCTTATAATGGACAAATCTTGACCTTTACTTATCCTTTGGTAGGAAATTATGGAATCAACCGTGATGATTACGAATCTATTATTCCAACTTGTAAGGGAGTCGTTGTTTTCGAAGAAGCACGTAGAGCAAGCAACTGGCGCAATCAAATGACGCTGGATGAATTTTTGAAAGCCAAGAAAATTCCAGGTATTTCAGGGATTGATACACGTGCCCTTACCAAGATTATCCG
>NZ_KQ970286.1:202650-209717 GCF_001579035.1 Streptococcus mitis
ACCATGTGACGGACCAGCTCCAAGCAACAGTATTGCCGACAGACAATATCAAGCAGGTTTCTACTAAAACATCCTATCCAGCTCCAGGAGTTGGTTTGAGCGTGGTGCTAGTGGACTTTGGTCTCAAGCACTCAATTCTACGTGAACTTTCTAAGCGTAACTGTAACGTTACGGTTGTTCCGTATTCAACAACGGCTGAAGAAATTCTCCATCTCAATCCTGACGGAGTTATGTTGTCAAATGGACCGGGAAATCCAGAAGATGTTCCACAGGCACTGGATATGATTCGTGGTGTGCAAGGAAAAATCCCAATCTTTGGTATCTGTATGGGACACCAACTTTTTGCTATGGCAAACGGGGCTAAGACTTACAAGATGAAATTTGGTCACCGTGGATTTAACCATGCAGTACGTGAAATTGCTACAGGACGTGTGGATTTTACAAGTCAAAACCATGGTTATGCAGTTAGCCGTGAGGATTTGCCAGAGCATTTGATTATCACCCACGAAGAAATCAATGATAAGTCAGTTGAAGGTGTGCGTCACAGATACCAACCTGCTTTCTCTGTTCAATACCATCCAGATGCAGCTCCTGGTCCTCATGACGCTAGCTACCTATTTGACGAATTTATCGAGATGATGGAAGCTTTTAAACAATCAAACTAAGAACGAGTAAAAGCTCGTCGGAGAATTTATTTAATGGCAACCCGAGAGTTGCCGAATAGAAAGGAGAAGATACATTGTTCGCGGAAGTGAACACGCCCTAAGAACTATGTGAAAAAGATAAACATCGTCTTGACGCTGAAGGCGTCTGCACCGAGTTTCCTATTTTCACTTTGTTCTTTACGGGCTTTGTATCATAAACTATGCCTAAACGTACTGATATTCAAAAAATTATGGTGATTGGTTCTGGTCCGATTATTATTGGTCAAGCTGCTGAGTTTGACTACGCTGGGACCCAGGCTTGCTTGTCTTTGAAAGAGGAAGGCTATGAGGTTGTCTTGGTTAACTCAAATCCTGCAACCATCATGACGGATAAGGAAATTGCTGATAAGGTTTATATTGAACCAATTACACTTGAGTTTGTGACTCGTATTCTTCGTAAGGAGCGTCCAGATGCCTTGCTACCAACCCTTGGTGGGCAAACTGGTCTTAATATGGCTATGGAATTGTCTAAAAATGGCATCTTAGATGAGCTTGGTGTTGAACTTCTGGGTACTAAACTATCTGCCATCGACCAAGCGGAGGACCGTGACCTCTTTAAACAATTGATGGAAGAACTCAACCAACCCATTCCAGAATCTGAAATTGTAAACACTGTTGAAGAAGCTGTTGCCTTTGCAGCAACAATTGGCTACCCAGTCATCGTCCGTCCAGCCTTTACACTTGGTGGTACTGGTGGTGGTATGTGTGCCAACGAGGAAGAATTGCGTGAAATCGCTGAAAATGGGTTGAAATTATCACCTGTTACCCAATGTTTGATTGAGCGTTCAATCGCAGGTTTTAAGGAAATTGAGTACGAAGTGATGCGTGATTCAGCTGACAATGCTTTGGTTGTTTGTAACATGGAAAACTTTGACCCAGTTGGGATTCACACAGGGGATTCCATTGTATTTGCCCCTGCCCAAACCATGTCAGACTATGAAAACCAAATGCTTCGTGACGCAAGCTTAAGCATTATTCGTGCCCTTAAGATTGAAGGTGGATGTAATGTTCAGCTGGCCCTTGATCCACATAGTTTTAAGTATTATGTCATCGAAGTAAACCCTCGTGTATCGCGTTCTTCTGCCCTTGCTTCTAAGGCGACAGGTTACCCAATTGCCAAATTGGCTGCTAAGATTGCCGTCGGTTTGACCTTGGATGAGGTTATCAACCCAGTCACGGGTTCAACCTATGCCATGTTTGAGCCAGCCCTCGACTACGTGGTTGCCAAGATTCCACGTTTCCCATTTGACAAGTTTGAAAAAGGTGAGCGCCGTCTTGGGACACAGATGAAGGCCACTGGAGAAGTTATGGCAATCGGTCGAAACATCGAAGAATCTCTCCTTAAAGCTTGTCGTTCCCTTGAAATTGGTGTGCACCACAATGAAATGCCTGAACTTGCAGCAGTTTCTGATGATTCCTTGATTGAAAAAGTAGTCAAAGCCCAAGATGACCGCCTCTTCTACGTATCAGAAGCCATTCGCCGTGGCTACACACCAGAAGAAATTGCTGAATTAACTAAGATTGATATATTCTATCTTGATAAACTCTTGCATATCTTTGAAATTGAGCAAGAATTAGGTGCCCATCCACAAGATTTAGAAGTTTTGAAAACTGCCAAACTCAATGGATTTTCAGACCGTAAGATTGCTGAACTCTGGAATACTACAGCTGACCAAGTTCGCCAACTTCGCTTGGAAAACAAGATTGTCCCAGTCTACAAGATGGTAGATACTTGTGCGGCAGAATTTGATTCTGAAACACCATACTTCTATTCAACCTATGGATGGGAAAATGAATCTATCAAGTCTGATAAAGAATCTGTACTTGTCCTAGGTTCAGGTCCAATCCGTATCGGTCAAGGGGTCGAGTTTGACTACGCAACTGTTCATTCAGTTAAGGCTATTCAGGCGGCTGGCTATGAAGCCATCATCATGAACTCAAACCCAGAGACCGTTTCAACAGACTTCTCTGTATCAGATAAGCTTTACTTTGAACCCTTGACATTCGAAGATGTTATGAACGTCATTGACTTGGAACAACCAAAAGGCGTTATCGTTCAGTTTGGTGGTCAAACAGCTATTAATCTTGCGGAGCCTTTGGCAAAAGCAGGTGTGACCATCCTTGGTACACAGGTTGCTGACCTAGACCGTGCCGAAGACCGCGACCTCTTCGAGCAAGCCCTTAAAGACCTGAATATTCCACAGCCACCAGGACAAACGGCTACCAATGAAGAAGAAGCAGTGCTTGCAGCTCGCAAGATTGGCTTCCCAGTCTTAGTTCGCCCATCTTATGTCTTGGGTGGACGCGCCATGGAAATCGTTGAAAACGAAGCAGACCTTCGTTCTTACATGCGAACTGCTGTTAAGGCTAGTCCAGACCACCCAGTTCTTGTCGACTCTTATATCGTTGGGCAAGAGTGCGAAGTTGATGCCATTTCAGATGGTAAAAATGTACTCATTCCTGGTATCATGGAGCATATCGAACGTGCCGGTGTCCACTCAGGTGATTCAATGGCCGTTTACCCACCACAAACCTTGTCGCAAAAGGTGCAAGAAACAATCGCAGACTACACAAAACGCCTAGCAATTGGTCTTAACTGCCTTGGAATGATGAACATCCAGTTTGTTATCAAGGATGAAAAAGTCTATGTTATTGAGGTCAATCCACGTGCCAGCCGTACGGTGCCATTCCTTTCTAAGGTAACCAATATCCCTATGGCTCAGGTGGCGACTAAGCTCATTCTTGGTCAAAACCTTGAAGAACTTGGCTACCAAGATGGACTTTACCCTGAAAGCACCCGCGTTCATATCAAGGCACCTGTCTTCTCCTTTACCAAACTAGCTAAGGTAGACAGCTTACTTGGTCCTGAAATGAAGTCAACAGGGGAAGTTATGGGTTCTGATACGACTTTGGAAAAAGCTCTCTATAAAGCTTTTGAAGCTTCTTACTTACACTTGCCAACTTTTGGTAACGTTGTATTTACCATCGCTGATGATGCCAAAGAAGAAGCCTTGGACTTGGCTCGTCGTTTCCAAAATATTGGTTATGGAATCCTCGCGACAGAAGGGACAGCAGCCTTCTTTGCCAGTCATGGATTACATGCTCAGCCTGTTGGTAAGATTGGTGATGACGATAAGGATATTCCAAGTTTTGTTCGCAAAGGAAGAATTCAAGCTATCATTAATACAGTTGGAACAAAACGAACTGCTGACGAAGATGGTGAGCAAATTCGCCGTTCAGCCATTGAACACGGGGTGCCACTCTTCACAGCGCTAGATACAGCTAATGCCATGCTCAAAGTATTGGAAAGCCGTAGTTTTGTCACAGAAGCAATCTAGTTTAGAAAAGTTTTTCACAGTTTAAAAACCAGCGTCAGAAAACGCTGGCTTTTATAGTGGATTGAAGTTGGAATAAAACGCTTTGCTTTCTAAAAAAATGTTATAGTAAAATGAACCAAAAACAGTACATGATGTGGTATAATCTTCTTATGACATATTCAATAGATTTTCGTAAAAAAGCTCTCTCCTATTGTGAGCGAACAGGTATAGTGTATTGATTCTGGAATAGTATGCCCCTACTTCTAAAAAATTGCTAGAAATTAATTTGACTTTCCTGATAGATTTATCCAGTTCTTATTTCATTTCGCTATACAATACTAATGTGGACTATTCAACTATCAGTTCTTCCCTCAAAAAATATTAAATTCAATTAACTATATAAAGTTTTTTCACTACTTGTTAGTATGAGTTCTTTGATTGTAAAGCCTTTTCCCCAGCCTACTTCTAGTTATATCATAAAGTCAGCTAATAAGAAATGAAGGGCAGTAATACTCTTCGAAAATCTCTTCAAACCACGTCAGCGTCGCCTTACCGTACTCAAGTACAGCTTACGGCTAGCTTCCTAGTTTGCTTTTTGATTTTCATTGAGTATAAGTCAAGCAATTACTTTGAAGTTTCAAATCTTAATTTTAAGATTTTTTTAAGGAAAGTATATTATTCTGGAGAACTCTAAAATTTCACAGCCATTTATTGGTAATGACTACAGAATTCCTGGTTATTACTAGAAATGGACTAGTTTCTTTGAATAATAGAACTGCTTAACCCTCCTATTCTAGAAAGGGAGGTCTAGTATTTCTTTCATGATAGGGCTAGATTGTGGTATAATAGAGAGAATAAGTTTTTTTAGTAAGACAAAGGAGAAAATAGATGATTTATGCAGGAATTCTTGCTGGTGGAACTGGCACACGCATGGGAATCAGTAACTTGCCAAAACAATTTTTAGAGCTAGGTGATCGACCTATTTTGATTCATACAATTGAAAAATTTGTCTTGGAACCAAGTATTGAAAAAATTGTGGTTGGGGTTCATGGAGACTGGGTTTCCCATGCAGAGGATCTTGTAGATAAATATCTACCCCTTCATAAGGATCGTATCATCATTACAAAAGGTGGTGCTGACCGCAATACAAGTATTGAGAAAATCATTGAAGCCATTGATGCTTATCGTCCGCTTACTCCAGAGGATATCATTGTTACCCACGATTCTGTTCGTCCATTTATTACACTTCGCATGATTCAGGACAATATCCAACTTGCCCAAAATTATGACGCAGTGGACACAGTGGTAGAGGCGGTTGATACTATCGTTGAAAGTACCAATGGTCAATTTATTACAGATATTCCAAATCGTGCTCACCTTTATCAAGGACAAACACCTCAAACATTCCGTTGCAAGGACTTCATGGACCTTTATGGCTCTCTTTCTGCTGAAGAGAAAGAAATCTTGACAGATGCATGTAAAATCTTTGTGATCAAAGGAAAAGATGTGGCCTTGGCCAAGGGTGAATACTCAAATCTGAAGATTACAACCGTGACAGATTTGAAGATTGCAAAAAGTATGATTGAGAAAGACTAGTGATATGATTAATCAAATTTATCAACTAACTAAGCCTAAGTTTATCAATGTCAAATATCAGGAAGAGGCTATTGACCAAGAAAATCATATCCTTATCCGTCCCAACTACATGGCGGTCTGTCATGCGGATCAGCGTTATTATCAAGGAAAACGTGATCCCAAGATTTTGAATAAAAAACTTCCAATGGCAATGATTCACGAGTCATGTGGAACCGTTATTTCTGACCCGACAGGAACCTACGAGGTTGGGCAAAAAGTTGTCATGATTCCTAATCAGCCTCCTATGCAGAGCGATGAAGAATTCTATGAAAACTACATGACAGGAACCCATTTCTTGTCTAGTGGCTTTGATGGCTTTATGAGAGAATTTGTTTCTCTTCCTAAAGATCGTGTGGTGGCTTATGATGCTATCGAAGATACGGTTGCAGCCATTACAGAGTTTGTCAGTGTCGGCATGCATGCTATGAATCGCTTATTGGCTCTTGCTCATAGCAAGCGGGACCGAATCGCCGTTATCGGAGATGGAAGTTTAGCTTTTGTGGTTGCCAATATTATCAACTATACTTTGCCAGAAGCAGAGATTGTGGTTATTGGTCGTCATTGGGAAAAATTGGAACTTTTCTCTTTTGCCAAAGAATGCTATATTACGGATAATATTCCTGAAGATTTGGCCTTTGACCATGCTTTTGAATGTTGTGGTGGTAATGGTACTGGACCGGCTATAAATGACCTGATTCGCTATATTCGTCCTCAGGGAACGATTCTCATGATGGGCGTTAGCGAGTATAAAGTCAATCTCAATACACGCGATGCCTTAGAAAAAGGCTTGCTCTTGGTTGGTTCCTCTCGTTCTGGTCGCATCGATTTTGAAAATGCCATCCAAATGATGGAAGTCAAGAAATTTGCCAATCGTCTTAAAAATATCCTTTATCTAGAAGAACCTGTAAGAGAAATTAAAGATATTCACCGTGTCTTTGCGACCGATTTAAACACAGCCTTTAAAACTGTGTTTAAGTGGGAAGTATAAGAACTGGAGGTTAATTGTGGAGAAAATCATTAAAGAAAAAATTTCTTTCTTACTTAGTCAAGAAGAGGAAGTCCTCAGTGTTGAACAACTGGGGGGAATGACCAATCAAAATTATTTGGTCAAAACAACAAATAAGCAATACATTGTTAAATTCTTTGGTAAAGGGACAGAAAAGCTGATCAATCGTCAAGATGAAAAGTATAATCTTGAACTACTAAAGGATTTAGACTTAGATGTAAAAAATTATCTTTTTGATATTGAAGCTGGTATCAAAGTAAATGAGTATATCGAATCTGCGATTACGCTTGATTCAACGTCAATCAAGACTAAATTTGACAAAATTGCTCCAATATTACAAACTATTCATGCTTCTGGCAAGGAATTAAGAGGAGAATTTGCTCCTTTTGAAGAAATCAAAAAATA
>NZ_KQ970286.1:209844-212964 GCF_001579035.1 Streptococcus mitis
ATTTGCTCCTTTTGAAGAAATCAAAAAATACGAATCCTTGATTGAAGAGAAAATCCCTTATGCCAACTATGAAGCAGTTAGAGAAGAAGTCTTCTCCTTAGAGAAAAGACTGGCTGACTTAGGTGTTGACAGAAAATCTTGTCATATCGATTTGGTGCCTGAAAACTTTATCGAATCACCTCAAGGACGACTTTATCTGATTGACTGGGAATATTCATCAATGAATGATCCAATGTGGGATTTGGCTGCCCTCTTTTTAGAGTCTGAATTCACTCGTCAAGAGGAAGAAGCTTTCTTGTCTCACTATGAGAGTGAGCAAACACCTGTCTCTCGTGAAAAGATTGCCATTTATAAAATTTTACAAGATGCTATTTGGAGTCTATGGACTGTCTATAAGGAAGAGCAAGGTGCAGATTTTGGTGACTATGGTGTGAGTCGTTACCAAAGAGCTGTTAAAGGTTTGTCATATTATGGAGGTTCAGATGAAAAATAAAAATGGAGTTTCTTTTGGTCTACTCTCAGGTATTTTCTGGGGATTAGGTCTGACAATTAGTGCTTATATCTTTTCGATTTTTACAGATTTGTCGCCCTTTGTGGTGGCCGCTGCTCACGATTTCTTGAGTATCTTTATCTTACTAGCTTTTCTTTTGGTAAAAGAAGGGAAAGTTCGCCTCTCAATTTTCTTAAATATTCGCAATGTGAGTGTTATCATCGGAGCCTTGCTAGCAGGCCCTATCGGTATGCAGGCCAATCTTTATGCGGTTAAGTATATCGGAAGTTCCTTGGCTTCATCGGTATCGGCTATTTACCCTGCGATTTCAGTTTTATTGGCTTTCTTCTTTTTGAAGCACAAGATTTCAAAAAATACTGTGTTTGGGATTGTCTTGATTATT
Organism: Streptococcus mitis; assembly: GCF_001579035.1. Lineage (GTDB taxonomy): Bacteria > Bacillota > Bacilli > Lactobacillales > Streptococcaceae > Streptococcus > Streptococcus mitis_J. Next base: position 210,738 of record NZ_KQ970286.1, read on the forward strand.
GCAGGGATTATTGCTCAGACCTATAAGGTTGAACAGGTTAATTCCTTCTACATTGGGATTCTCTGTGCTTTGGTTTGTGCCATTGCATGGGGGAGTGAGAGTGTTCTTAGCTCCTTTGCCATGGAAAGTGAATTGAGTGAAATCGAGGCTCTCTTGATTCGTCAAGTGACTTCGTTCTTATCCTATCTTGTGATTGTGCTCTTTTCTCATCAGTCATTTACCGTAGTAGCCAATGGACAATTGCTAGGTCTCATGATTGTCTTTGCAGCCTTTGATATGATTTCCTACTTGGCTTATTATATCGCTATCAATCGCTTGCAACCAGCCAAGGCTACAGGATTGAACGTGAGTTATGTAGTTTGGACTGTCTTGTTTGCAGTTGTTTTCTTAGGTGCACCACTAGATATGCTGACAATTATGACGTCACTTGTCGTCATTGCTGGAGTTTATATTATTATTAAAGAATAAAGGAGATTCGTGTGAAAGCCATTATCTTAGCAGCGGGATTGGGAACTCGCTTGCGTCCTATGACTGAAAATACCCCTAAAGCCTTGATTCAGGTTAATCAAAAACCCTTGATTGAATACCAAATTGAGTTTCTCAAAGAAAAAGGAATCAACGACATTATCATCATTGTCGGTTATCTTAAAGAACAATTCGATTACTTAAAAGAAAAATACGGTGTTCGCCTCGTTTTCAATGATAAATACGCTGACTACAATAACTTTTACTCTCTCTATCTTGTAAAAGAAGAATTAGCTAACAGCTATGTTATTGATGCAGATAACTACCTCTTTAAAAATATGTTCCGCAATGATTTGACTCGTTCGACTTATTTTAGTGTTTATCGTGAAGATTGTACCAACGAATGGTTCTTGGTCTATGGAGATGACTACAAGGTTCAAGACATTATTGTTGATAGCAAGGCTGGTCGTATCCTTAGTGGTGTATCCTTCTGGGATGCTCCAACTGCAGAAAAGATTGTCAGCTTTATCGACAAGGCTTATGCAAGTGGTGAATTTGTTGATCTCTATTGGGACAATATGGTTAAGGATAATATCAAAGAGCTAGATGTCTATGTTGAAGAATTAGAAGGCAATAGCATCTATGAGATTGATAGTGTCCAAGATTATCATAAATTAGAAGAAATTCTTAAAAACGAAAATTAAAGATTCCAACATCTGGCTGAAATAGTCGGATGTTTTTTGATTTTTTTACGAATAAATAGATGACTAGAAAAAGAAATGGAGTTATTTATGAAAATCACAAACTATGAAATCTATAAGTTAAAAAAATCGGGTTTGACCAATCAACAGATTTTGACAGTCCTAGAATACGGTGAAAATGTTGATCAAGAACTGTTGTTAGGTGATATTGCAGATATATCAGGTTGCCGAAATCCAGCTGTTTTTATGGAACGTTATTTTCAGATAGATGATGCGCATTTGGAGAAGGAGTTTCAAAAATTTCCATCTTTCTCTATTTTAGATGACTGTTACCCTTGGGATTTGAGTGAAATATATGATGCGCCTGTACTTTTATTTTACAAGGGAAATCTTGACCTCTTGAAATTCCCGAAGGTAGCAGTCGTAGGAAGTCGTGCTTGTAGCAAACAGGGAGCTAAGTCAGTTGAAAAAGTCATTCAAGGCTTGGAAAATGAATTGGTTATTGTCAGTGGATTAGCCAAGGGTATCGACACAGCAGCGCATATGGCAGCTCTTCAGAATGGCGGAAAAACCATTGCAGTGATTGGAACAGGTCTGGATGTATTTTATCCTAAAGCCAATAAACGCTTGCAAGACTACATCGGCAATGATCATCTGATTCTCAGTGAGTATGGACCTGGTGAACAACCTCTGAAATTTCATTTTCCTGCCCGTAATCGCATCATCGCTGGACTTTGCCGTGGTGTGATTGTAGCAGAGGCTAAGATGCGCTCAGGTAGTCTTATTACCTGTGAGAGGGCAATGGAAGAAGGACGCGATGTTTTTGCTATACCTGGTAGCATTTTAGATGGACTATCAGATGGTTGCCATCATTTGATTCAAGAAGGTGCAAAATTGGTCACCAGTGGGCAAGATGTTCTTGCAGAATTTGAATTTTAAAAATGACCTAAGCTAGAATTCTGAGAAAAAATCAATTTTAATAGAAAATGAGGTAAATATCCCCACAATAAAACGCATAGTATCAGGTTTTCATCACTTGATATTATGCGTTTTTTCTAAGT
>NZ_KQ970286.1:212984-214377 GCF_001579035.1 Streptococcus mitis
TATCATCTAAAACCTTGTCAGTGAGGAAAAATAAATTCTTCAAGAGTAGAGGTTGTAAGCGGTTTGTTAAGAAAGAATTCAAAGACCTTGACAGATAAAAATAAAATGGTTATTATAAAAAATGGTCTGAAAGTTATGATGACACTCTTGGAAAATCTTTTTAAATCAGCTCAGCTTTGCCTTGCTGTGTTTCGAGCAGGCTACGGTGAGTTTCCGAGTTTGATTTTCATTTACTAGAAATGAAGCTGATGAGAGATAGCAGTAGACATTTGCGTCAGGATATTATGGAAAATGATAAAAAGACCTCATGAGATTGGCATATCAGACTACTAAAGCATTGAGTTTGTTAGGATTTTATACTCAATGAAAATCAAAGAGCAAACTAGGAAGCTAGCCGCAGGTTGCTTAAAGCACTGCTTTGAGGTTGTAGATAAGACTGACGAAGTCAGTTACATATATCTACGGCAAGGTGAAGCTGACGTGGTTTGAAGAGATTTTCGAAGAGTATTAGCGACTAGTTAGCTAGGAAAGGAAGATATTTGTGACAAATAATAAACTGTATTCGTTGGTAGAATTTAGAAATAAAATATACGAAGAATTAGAACTCTCCAGAAGTGATTTAGTGATTTTGCTATGTGCCATGCTTATCGCCTCTATCGGATTAAATATGGATTCGACTCCCGTGATTATTGGAGCCATGTTAATCTCTCCTTTGATGACACCTATTCTGGGAGTGGGGCTCTCTCTAGCTATATTTGATTTTAAATTGTTAAGAAAATCTTTTAAAATATTAGCTATTCAAATACTTGCCAGTTTAATAGCTTCAACACTTTATTTTTATCTCTCTCCCATTTCGTATGCTAGTTCGGAGATTGTTGCTAGAACCTCTCCGACTATTTGGGATGTTCTCATTGCTTTTGTAGGAGGGATAGCTGGTATTATTGGTGCTAGGAAAAAAGAGACAAATAATATTGTCCCTGGTGTCGCCATTGCAACTGCCTTGATGCCTCCTCTTTGTACAGTAGGTTATGCTATTGCTTCTGCTAATCTAAAATTTATCATAGGCTCCTCTTACCTATTCCTCATCAATTGTAGCTTTATTGTCATTGCGACTTATATAGGTGTCAGGTTGATGATGGTTAAGAAGCACTATTTTAGAGATAATGAAGAAGATTCTAAAATGCGCAGGATTTTGCTTTTAGTTGCTGTTTTGCTGATGATTCCGAGTTTCATCTCTGCAACGACTTTAGTCAGAGAAACGTTGAAAAAAGAGTCCCTTAATAAATTTATATCAGAGCAGTTTCAGGGACATAATATTTTGAAAAAAACCTATTCTAAAAAGAATCATACCCTAAAGCTAACCATTTCAGGAAATTATTTGACAGAAGAAGAG
>NZ_KQ970286.1:214764-217839 GCF_001579035.1 Streptococcus mitis
ATTTGACAGAAGAAGAGCTTGATATGATTTCCAGTAAGAGGGGGGACTATGGTTTAAGTGATGTTTCTGTTCAAGTTTCCCAATTGTCTGATTCGGAACAACTTAGCAAGGAAGAACTGGTAGAATATTTCTTCCAGTATATCAAGGATAAGGAAGCAAAAGAAAAGGAAAAAGCCAAGAAATTTGATACAGAGTCTGAGGAACAATAATTTCTTTAGAATAGCTGGTTTTTCTCGTGAGTCTTCTATGTATATCAAAGGGAGACTGAGGTCTTAAGCATAAAACTTTTCTTCTATTATAGTAGCTAAGTCTTGACAGGGTTCAAAAAATGGTTTACACTTTATAAAGTTTATTACTTTGAAAAGGTGTGATACTGTGGCTACGGCAACAAAAAAGAAAAAATCAACAGTTAAAAAAAATCTAGTAATCGTGGAGTCGCCTGCTAAGGCCAAGACGATTGAAAAATATCTAGGCAGAAACTACAAGGTTCTAGCCAGTGTCGGGCATATCCGTGATTTGAAGAAATCCAGTATGTCCGTCGATATTGAAAATGATTATGAACCGCAATATATCAATATCCGAGGAAAAGGTCCTCTTATCAATGACTTGAAAAAAGAAGCTAAAAAAGCTAATAAAGTCTTTCTGGCGAGTGACCCGGACCGTGAAGGAGAAGCGATTTCTTGGCATTTGGCCCATATTCTCAATTTGGATGAAAATGATGCCAACCGTGTGGTCTTCAATGAGATCACCAAGGATGCGGTCAAAAATGCTTTTAAAGAACCTCGCAAGATTGATATGAACTTGGTCGATGCCCAACAGGCTCGTCGTGTCCTAGACCGCTTGGTAGGCTATTCGATTTCGCCTATTTTGTGGAAAAAGGTCAAGAAGGGCTTGTCAGCAGGTCGCGTTCAGTCTATTGCGCTTAAGTTAATCATTGACCGTGAGAATGAAATCAATGCCTTTCAGCCAGAAGAATACTGGACAATTGATGCTGTCTTTAAAAAGGGAACCAAGCAATTTCAGGCTTCCTTCTATGGAGTGGATGGTAAAAAGCTGAAACTGACTAGTAATGACGAAGTCAAGGAAGTCTTATCTCGTCTGACTAGTAAAGACTTTTCAGTAGATCAGGTAGATAAGAAAGAGCGCAAACGCAATGCTCCTTTGCCTTATACCACTTCATCTATGCAGATGGATGCTGCCAATAAAATTAACTTCCGTACTCGAAAAACCATGATGGTTGCCCAACAGCTCTATGAAGGGATCAATATCGGTTCTGGTGTTCAAGGTTTGATTACCTATATGCGTACCGATTCGACTCGTATCAGTCCAGTAGCGCAAAATGAAGCTGCAAGTTTCATTACAGACCGTTTTGGTAGCAAGTATTCTAAGCATGGTAGCAAGGTCAAAAATGCTTCTGGAGCTCAGGATGCCCACGAAGCTATTCGTCCGTCTAGTGTCTTTAATACACCTGAAAGTATTGCTAAGTATCTGGACAAGGATCAGCTCAAGCTTTATACTCTTATCTGGAATCGTTTTGTGGCGAGCCAGATGACAGCTGCTGTCTTTGATACCATGGCTGTTAAATTGTCTCAAAATGGGGTTCAATTTGCTGCCAATGGTAGTCAGGTTAAGTTTGATGGTTATCTTGCCATTTATAATGATTCTGATAAGAATAAGATGTTACCAGATATGGCTGTTGGAGATGTGGTCAAACAGGTCAATAGCAAACCAGAGCAACATTTCACTCAACCGCCTGCTCGCTATTCTGAAGCGACACTGATCAAGACCTTGGAGGAAAATGGGGTTGGACGTCCGTCAACCTACGCACCGACCATTGAAACTATTCAGAAACGTTATTATGTTCGCCTTGCAGCCAAACGTTTTGAACCGACAGAGTTGGGAGAAATTGTTAACAAGCTCATCGTTGAATATTTCCCAGATATCGTAAACGTGACCTTCACAGCTGAAATGGAAGGTAAACTGGATGATGTCGAGGTCGGAAAAGAGCAGTGGCAACGGGTCATTGATGCCTTTTACAAACCATTCTCTAAAGAAGTCGCTAAGGCTGAAGAAGAAATGGAGAAAATCCAAATCAAGGATGAACCAGCTGGATTTGATTGTGAAGTGTGTGGCAGTCCAATGGTCATTAAACTTGGTCGTTTTGGTAAGTTCTACGCTTGTAGCAATTTCCCAGATTGCCGTCATACCCAAGCAATCGTGAAAGAGATTGGTGTAGAGTGTCCAAGTTGTCATCAGGGACAAATCATTGAGCGAAAAACCAAACGCAATCGCCTTTTCTATGGTTGCAATCGCTATCCAGACTGTGAATTTACATCTTGGGACAAGCCTGTTGGTCGTGACTGTCCAAAATGTGGCAACTTCCTCATGGAGAAAAAAGTCCGTGGTGGTGGCAAGCAGGTTGTATGTAGTAATGGCGACTACGAAGAGGAAAAGATTAAATAAGAGGAGAGTCCTGAAAGTTAATTTCAGGCTCTTTTTGGTTGGAACTTGACAAAATTCATTATTGTATGCGAAACTAGAAGAAGATTATTTTATACTCAATGAAAATCAAAGAGCAAACTAGGAAACTAACCGCAGGTTGCTCAAAGCACTGCTTTGAGGTTGCAGATAAGACTGACGAAGTCAGGAACCATACCTACGTCAAGGCGACGTTGACGCGGTTTGAAGAGATTTTCGAAGAGTATTAACTAGGAGTAGTTATGCGTATTATCTATCTAATTATTGGTTTTTTATCACTAGCCTTGGCTATTGTTGGGGTTGTCTTACCCTTGTTGCCGACAACGCCTTTCCTTTTGTTGTCTATTGCTTGTTTCTCCAGAAGTTCCAAGCGCTTCGAAGATTGGCTTTATCATACCAAGCTCTATCAAGCATATGTAGCTGATTTTCGAGAAACAAAGTCTATTGCGCGTGAACGTAAGAAAAAAATCATCGTATCTATCTATATCTTGATGGGGATTTCTATTTATTTTGCCCCTCTTTTACCGGTCAAAATTGGTCTGGGAGCTTTGACCATCTTTATCACCTATTATCTCTTCAAGGTCATTCCGGACAAAG
>NZ_KQ970286.1:218419-219133 GCF_001579035.1 Streptococcus mitis
AAGTCTGGAATTATAGCAGCCAGATTTTGCAGGGTGACTTTGTCATGACAGTCTCCATCACTACTGAAAATGTGAGTTTTCAGGTCTTTGATCAGGAAACGGGCGACCTTTATCCTCAAGTCCATATGCAAAGTATGACAGGGAGTTTTGTTGCAAGTGTTCGTGAGGCTTGTTTGGAGATTCTTTACCAGATTCGGAAGGCTTGTTTTGATGTGCAAGATTTTATCTGTCCTCAGACTAAGCGAATCCTGACTCAAGTTCAGGAACAATATGGTAATCAGTTGGAATATCTGTGGGAAAAATCACCTGATACGGCAGTGTTAAGACATGAAAGCAATAAAAAATGGTATGCTGTTTTGATGAAAATCTCTTGGGATAAGCTGGAAAAGGGTAGAGAAGGATTAGTGGAAGCAGTCAACCTCAAGCATGACCAAGTAGTGGACCTGCTTTCACAAAAGGGTATTTATCCAGTTTTTCATATGAACAAACGCTACTGGATTAGTGTGGCTTTTGATGATACTTTATCAGATGAAGAAGTACTGGAATTGATAGAAAGAAGTTGGAATTTAACTTCTAAAAAATGAAACATTTCAAGGATTTTCAATAACTTTCAATTAGCTAAATATTCTATACTGAAGAAATTTTCAGAAAATATTTGATTTTTTCTTGACAAGTGCTTTTGCCTGTGCTAAAATACTAAACAAGATATCAAAC
>NZ_KQ970286.1:219153-219841 GCF_001579035.1 Streptococcus mitis
GGACAAAGAATAAGAAATAGTAACTATTTTCCTTGATATAAATGAAAGTATATTCACGATAATATGATATAATAAATTAAAAGTAATCTTCAAGGAGAATCAAATGATTTACGAATTTTGTGCTGAAAATGTGACCTTGCTTGAAAAAGCGATGCAGGCTGGAGCTCGCCGAATCGAACTCTGTGATAATCTAGCAGTTGGCGGAACAACTCCCAGCTATGGAGTGACCAAGGCAGCGGTTGAATTGGCAGCTAACTACGATACGACCATCATGACCATGATTCGTCCACGTGGTGGTGACTTTGTCTATAATGACCTAGAAATTGCTATTATGCTAGAAGACATTCGGTTGACTGCTCAGGTTGGAAGTCAAGGGGTTGTATTTGGGGCTTTAACTGCTGATAAGAAGTTGGATAAGGCTAATCTGGAGAAGTTGATAGCTGCGTCAAAAGGAATGGAAATTGTCTTTCACATGGCCTTTGATGAATTGAGTGATGATGCTCAACTGGAAGCTATTGACTGGCTTAGTCAAGCTGGAGTCACTCGTATCCTAACTCGTGCTGGTGTGTCTGGCGACTCCTTAGAAAAACGTTTTGCTCACTATCACAGAATTTTAGAGCATGCTAAAGGTAAAATTGAAAATTCTACCAGGGTGGGGGGAGTTGACCTTGACAACCGTCAAACCTTT
>NZ_KQ970286.1:220385-224263 GCF_001579035.1 Streptococcus mitis
CTTGACAAGTGTCTTTTGCCTGTGCTAAAATACTAAACAAGATATCAAACGAAGGAGAAAGTCAAACATGAGAACAGCTAAGTTTAATCAATTTGCTTTGTTGTTGAGGTACTCGGGCTAGTGCAAAAAGCATTAGTCCTGTTGGCTTACCAAGCGGGAGTGAATCAACATCTCGCTTGGACTTCTAAGCGAGATGTTTTTTTAAAAACCACATTTGGAAAAGGGGAAATCTTATGCGTAAAATTGAATTTTTTGATACAAGTCTTCGTGATGGGGAACAAACACCTGGTGTTAACTTCTCAATAAAGGAAAAAGTTTCCATTGCAAGACAGCTGGAGAAATGGGGAATTTCTGTAATTGAAGCTGGTTTTCCGGCTGCTAGTCCAGATTCATTTACGGCAGTGCAGGAGATTGCTAAGGTCTTGAAGAAAACTGCAGTGACAGGTTTGGCCCGCTCTGTCAAGTCTGATATCGATGCATGTTATGAGGCCCTCAAGGAGGCCAAGTATCCACAAGTTCACGTCTTTATTGCTACCAGTCCCATTCATCGTAAGTATAAACTTAATAAGAGCAAGGAAGAGATTTTGGAAGCTATTAAGGAACATGTTTCTTATGCCCGCTCTAAGTTTGAAGTAGTCGAATTCTCTCCTGAGGATGCGACTAGAACAGAGTTGGATTTCCTCTTACAAGTCGTTCAAACAGCGGTTGATGCAGGGGCGTCTTATATCAATATCCCTGACACAGTTGGCTTTACGACTCCAGAAGAGTTTGCCCGTATCTTTGATTACTTGACTGAAAATATTAAATCAGATCATAATGTTGTCTTTGGTGTCCACTGTCACGATGATCTCGGAATGGCAACTGCAAATACTTTGACAGCAATTAAACACGGTGCTAGACGTGTTCAAGGAACTATTAATGGTATCGGTGAACGCGCAGGTAATGTTGCTCTTGAGGAAGTAGCTGTTGCTTTGAAGATTCGTGAGGATTTCTTCCAAGTAACTAGTGATATTGTTTTGAATGAAACAATGAATACGTCAGAAATGGTTTCTCGCTTCTCAGGAATTCCAGTTCCTAAAAACAAGGCCGTCGTTGGAGGTAATGCCTTCTCTCACGAATCTGGTATTCACCAAGACGGAGTCCTTAAAAATCCTCTTACTTATGAAATCATCACTCCTGAATTGGTCGGTGTTAAGAGCAATAGCCTTCCGCTTGGAAAATTGTCAGGTCGCCATGCCTTTGTCGAGAAATTAAGAGAATTGGCCCTAGACTTTACAGAAGAGGATATCAAACCACTCTTTGCTAAGTTCAAGGCTCTGGCAGACAAGAAACAAGAAATCACAGATGCAGATATTCGAGCGCTGGTCGCTGGAACTATGGTTGAAAACCCAGAAGGCTTCCACTTTGATGATTTACAACTGCAAACCCATGCAGATAATGACATTGAAGCACTCGTTAGCCTAGCCAATATGGATGGTGAGAAAGTTGATTTCAATGCGACAGGGCAAGGTTCCGTTGAAGCGATCTTTAACGCTATCGACAAATTCTTTAACCAATCCGTCCGCTTGGTGTCCTACACTATTGACGCTGTGACAGATGGAATTGATGCCCAAGCTCGGGTTTTGGTCACTGTTGAAAACAGAGATACAGAAACCATCTTTAATGCAGCAGGTCTTGATTTCGATGTGTTGAAGGCTTCGGCTATTGCCTACATCAATGCTAATACCTTTGTTCAAAAAGAGAATGCTGGTGAGATGGGACGCAGTGTTTCCTATCGCGACATGCCTAGTGTGTAAAGGAGAAGGCTATGACAAAGAAAATAGTAGCTTTAGCAGGGGATGGAATCGGCCCAGAAATCATGGAGGCTGGTTTAGAGGTTCTGGAAGCTCTAGCTGAAAAAACAGGTTTTGACTATGAGATTGATAGACGACCTTTTGGAGGTGCAGGTATCGATGCTGCAGGGCATCCCTTACCTGATGAAACCCTCAAGGTATGTCGTGAAGCAGATGCCATTCTCCTAGCGGCTATCGGTAGTCCTCAGTATGATGGAGCAGTGGTTCGGCCTGAACAAGGCTTGCTAACTCTCCGTAAGGAACTCAATCTTTACGCTAATATTCGCCCTGTAAAAATCTTTGACAGTCTCAAGCATTTGTCCCCACTCAAACCGGAACGAATTGCTGGTGTAGACTTTGTCGTGGTGCGTGAGTTGACAGGCGGGATTTACTTTGGAGATCATATCCTTGAAGAGCGCAAAGCGCGTGATATCAACGACTATAGCTATGAGGAAGTGGAGCGGATTATTCGCAAAGCCTTTGAAATTGCAAGAAATCGCAGAAAAATCGTTACCAGCATTGATAAGCAAAATGTGTTGGCAACATCAAAACTCTGGAGAAAAGTGGCTGAGGATGTCGCACAGGATTTCCCGGATGTGACCTTGGAACACCAGCTGGTGGACTCAGCTGCCATGCTCATGATTACCAATCCTGTCAAGTTTGATGTTATTGTAACGGAGAATCTTTTTGGAGATATTCTCTCTGATGAATCAAGCGTCCTATCTGGTACACTTGGTGTCATGCCATCAGCCAGTCATTCTGAAAATGGACCAAGTCTCTATGAACCTATTCACGGTTCAGCACCTGATATTGCTGGTCAAGGAATTGCCAATCCTATCTCCATGATTTTATCAGTTGCCATGATGTTGAGAGACAGTTTTGGACGTTATGAGGATGCAGAGCGTATCGAGCGTGCTGTTGAGGCAAGTTTGGCAGCTGGTGTTTTAACAAGAGATATAGGTGGACAGGCTTCGACTAAGGAAATGACGGAAGCTATTATTGCAAGGTTATGAAGTTAGACGAAAAAATTACTCTAGTCCTTTTGATTTGGAATGTCATGGTTTTCTTGATTTATGGCATTGACAAATCTAAGGCAAGGAGAAGAGTTTGGCGCATCCCAGAGAAAATCTTACTTATTTTAGCCTTTACTTGTGGTGGCTTTGGTGCCTGGCTAGCAGGAATCATTTTTCACCACAAGACTAGAAAATGGTATTTTAAAACAGTTTGGTTTCTCGGGATGGTGACTACACTAGTAGCCTTATATTTTATTTGGAGGTAATGGATGGCAGGAAAATCGATTTTTGATAAATTATGGGACCGTCATGTCATCACAGGAGAAGAGGGGCAGCCCCAACTCATGTATGTGGACCAGCACTATATCCACGAGGTGACCAGTCCTCAGGCTTTTCAAGGATTACGAGACGCAGGACGCAGATTGAGACGGCCAGACTTGACATTTGGAACCTTTGACCATAATGTCCCGACGGTCAATATCTACGATATTCGAGATGTCATTTCCAAGGCTCAAATTGATAAGCTGGCTGAAAATGTTGAGGAGTTTGGGATTGAACATGCGGCCCACGGTTCTGAAAAGCAAGGAATCGTTCACATGGTTGGTCCAGAAACAGGACGAACCCAACCAGGAAAATTCATCGTCTGTGGAGATAGCCACACAGCAACCCATGGAGCTTTCGGAGCAATAGCCTTTGGAATTGGGACCAGTGAGGTCGAACATGTCTTTGCTACACAGACACTCTGGCAGGTCAAACCCAAGAAAATGCTGGTGGAATTTACAGGTGTTCCTCAAAAGGGAGTTTATTCCAAGGATTACATTTTAGCCTTGATTGCCAAGTACGGCGTTGCTTGCGGCGTTGGCTACGTGGTGGAATATCGTGGACAAGCTATTGATGCACTGAGCATGGAAGAGCGAATGACCATCTGCAATATGTCCATCGAGTTTGGTTCTAAGATGGGAATCATGAATCCGGACCAAACCACCTATGATTATCTCAAGGGACGAGAATGTGTTCCAGAAGATTTTGATGA
>NZ_KQ970286.1:224397-226927 GCF_001579035.1 Streptococcus mitis
TTCCAGAAGATTTTGATGAGGCTGTGGCTGATGGGAAAACAATTGTCAGTGATGAGGATGCCGTTTACGATAAGGTTATCCGGATGGATGTCTCAGACCTAGCTCCCATGGTGACCTGGGGGACCAATCCTGCTATGGGTGTTGACTTTGACAGTAGTTTCCCAGAAATTAAGGACATGAATGATGAGCGTGCCTACAATTACATGGATTTGGAGCCTGGTCAAAAGCCAGCAGATATTGAACTAGGCTATATCTTTATCGGTTCTTGTACCAATGCTCGTCTCAGCGACTTGCAACTGGCTGCGCGATTTGTCAAAGGGAAGAAAATTGCTCCTAACTTAACGGCTATCGTAGTCCCAGGTTCTCGTCCTGTGAAACGAGCTGCTGAGAAGTTGGGCTTGGATAAGGTATTTCTAGATGCTGGCTTTGAGTGGAGAGACCCGGGTTGCTCCATGTGTCTGGGGATGAATCCGGACAAGGTTCCTGATGGTGTTCACTGCGCCTCAACCAGCAATCGAAATTTTGAAGACAGACAAGGCTTTGGCGCTAAGACTCATCTCTGTAGTCCAGCTATGGCAGCTGCGGCAGCTATTGCAGGGCGCTTTGTAGATGTTCGACAAATGCCAGAAGCCCAGTAAGGAGAGGATATGGAGAAATTTACAGTTTATACGGGAACGACCGTTCCTCTCATGAATGATAACATCGACACTGACCAAATCCTACCCAAGCAGTTTCTCAAGTTAATTGATAAAAAAGGCTTTGGTAAGTACCTCATGTATGCTTGGCGTTATCTGGATGACAAGTATACTGAGGACCCAGACTTTGTCTTTAACCGACCTGAATATCGGAAAGCTAGTATTCTCATCTCAGGGGATAACTTTGGGGCAGGGTCTTCGAGGGAACACGCAGCTTGGGCCTTAGCAGACTATGGTTTTAAGGTTGTGATTGCAGGGTCTTTTGGGGATATTCATTACAATAATGAACTCAATAATGGCATGTTACCTATTGTTCAGCCCAGAGAGGTTAGAGAGAAACTAGCCCAGCTACAACCAAGTGACCAGGTAACTGTGGACTTGGAACGACAAAAAATCATCTCACCAGTTGGAGAATTCACTTTTGAAATTGATAGCGAATGGAAACACAAACTCTTAAATGGTTTGGATGATATCGGTATTACTTTGCAGTATGAAGACTTGATTGCTGCTTATGAAAAACAACGACCAGCCTACTGGCAGAATTAGAAGAAAAATAGAAAAGGAAATAGAACTATGACAAAACACATTCAATGGAACGGAACACTTTCACAAGAAGGCTATGACATTTTAAAAGGTGAGGGCGGATGTATCGTTTGTCCTACAAAAGTTGGCTACATTATTATGACTAGCGACAAGGCAGGACTTGAGCGCAAGTTCGCAGCTAAAGAGCGTAACCGTAACAAACCAGGTGTTGTTCTCTGCGGTAGCATGGATGAGCTTCGTGCTTTAGCACAACTCAACCCAGAAATTGAAGCCTTCTACCAAAAACATTGGGATCAAGATATTCTTCTTGGTTGTATCCTTCCTTGGAAACCAGAAGCCTTTGAAAAACTCAAAGCATACGGTGATGGCCGTGAAGAACTGATGACTGACGTGCGTGGAACGAGCTGTTTTGTTATCAAATTTGGGAAAGCTGGTGAACAATTGGCTGCCAAACTTTGGGAAGAAGGTAAAATGGTCTACGCCTCATCTGCAAACCCATCTGGAAAAGGAAACCGTGGTAAGGTAGAAGGTATCGGAGAACGTATCGAAGGAGCTGTAGACCTTGTCATCGAAGCAGACGACTATGTGGCATCCATCCAACCTGACAAAACGATTGAAACTCGCTACGAGCAAGGTGTGATGGTGTCTATGGTCGATAAAGATGGCAAACTCATCCCAGAACAAGGGGGAGCACGATCAACTTCACCAGCTCCAGTTGTAATCCGTAAAGGGCTTGACATTGATAAGATTATGATGCACCTGTCAGATACCTTTAACTCATGGGACTACCGTCAGGGCGAGTATTATTAGGATAAAAAAGAAGTCTAGTGTTAAGAGGGAATACCCACTCTACCCTAGGCTTTTTCTTTAGAAATTCTTTTCTTTTTTCTATAGATGTGATATTCTATATGTGAAATAGGGCTTTGAAATATTAAATACTAACTAGCCTATAATATGAAAATGGAGCTACAAAATGGAAGAAAAATTAAATTATTGGATGATAGTTGCAGGAGGAGGTGGAAAAGTTTGGTCTTTATTTAAAGAAGAAAATATAGCTTGTATAGATTTTGATTCTAATTTATCTAATATTTTAGATTACAATAATCCTGAAGAATTGAAGCAAGGAAAGCAGAGAAATTTATTTATTTGGAAGTTTGCACATGACATAAAAATAAATGATTATATAATAGCTACCTCAGGATTTAACAAAATTTTGGGTATTGGACAATGTGTGAAAACATATTACTTTGATGAAACAAAAACAGAGTTTAAACATTGTATTGGTGTTAATT
>NZ_KQ970286.1:227251-228583 GCF_001579035.1 Streptococcus mitis
CGGGAAAAACTTATCTTGCTAAAGAAATTGCTAAAGAATTAACGGATGGCAACGAAGATCAAATCGGCTTTGTTCAGTTTCATCCTTCGTATGACTACACGGATTTTGTCGAGGGTTTGCGCCCAGTATCAAATGGGGATGGAGCTATCGAGTTTAAATTACAAGATGGTATTTTTAAGAAGTTTTGTCAGAGAGCGAAAGAAGCTCAGAAAACTGGGGGACAAGATAATTTTGATGAAACGTGGGCTAAGCTAACGGATGCTATCAATGAAAAGCAAGGACAATACTTCTTCCCTCGTAGTTCTGTTCCAGCCAGTCTAAACAGTCAAGGGAATGTGAAGTTTGATTCTCCTGTTGCTACCAAAGAAAAAGTGTATCTTTTGTACAAGGGTGAAGATACTAATTTAAAGTACGAAACTTATCAAAAAATTGTTTTGGATCACATGAAAGAAAGTTATGGATTATGTGATTATGTATCTCCAACGATTGACACAGACAAGAAATTCGTCTTCATCATCGATGAAATCAACCGTGGTGAGATTTCTAAGATTTTTGGAGAACTCTTTTTCTCAATTGATCCTAGCTATCGTGGTGAAAAGGGAAGTGTTTCTACCCAATATGCCAATCTACACGAAAGTGATGACAAGTTTTATATTCCTGAGAATATCTATATTATAGGGACCATGAACGACATTGACCGTTCGGTGGATACCTTTGATTTTGCTATGCGTCGTCGCTTTCGTTTTGTAGAAATAACAGCTGAAAGTCAGTTAGGAATGCTAGATGAAGAACTCAAAGACGGTGCGGAAGAAGCAAAACTTCGTCTTAGAAATTTGAATGCTGCTATTGAAAACGTTCAGGAATTAAACAGTCATTACCATATAGGGCCAAGTTATTTCCTTAAGTTGAAGGATGTAGATTTTGACTATGAATTACTCTGGTCTGATTATCTCGAACCGCTTTTGGAAGACTACTTGCGTGGTTTTTATAAGGAAGATGAAACCCTTAAAACATTGAAAAAAGCATTTAACAAAACAACTAGTGAGGAAGCAAGTCAGTCAGATAAGAGTGACGATGAAAGCGTTGAGAGTGATGATGCGGATAACTGATAATCAGTATAAAATTACTAAAGAAGACTTTGTCGCAGAATATCCCAAACTAAACAAACTTCTTTTAGATAGAACATTAGGAAATCTTTCTCAAGAAGACAGTATCTTTGTTTTCCCAAATGATCTACAATATTCTCCAGATTTGGATAAGAAACAAAAGATTTTGGAAACGGTCAATCAGGAAATCAAGACAGGAAATGTGATTGGTTTTCTGGGGTGTGGT
>NZ_KQ970286.1:228903-235769 GCF_001579035.1 Streptococcus mitis
ATTAAAGGTGATGACTATTTTTTACATTATCTTTTACAAAAGGTTCTTCATATCAATCTTACTAGTTTAGATGTATCTTTGTCGCGTGAAGATAAACTCTATCAACTTTTGATGTATCTCTTTCCCAAGTATCTTCAAGCTGCTTTCCGAAAAGGTCTTTATAAGGAATATCAGAGATTTTTCCATAACGATAGTCATGTAAAAGGAGTAGTTGATGTAGGAAATCATCTCAAGAAAAATCTTCCTTTCACGGGAAATATTGCCTACACAACGAGAGAGTTCACCTATGATAATCCTATCATGCAGTTAATTCGGCATACGATTGAGTACATAAAGACTCAAAAAAGCTTCGGAGTTATGCTCGATAGTGATCGTGAAACAATAGCTGAAATTACTCGTGTAACCCCTGCCTATAAACTAGCTGATCGTGCGAAGATTATTCGGGGAAATCAATCTAAACCTCTACGTCATGCATACTTTAATGAGTACAGAAAGTTACAAGAACTTTGTCTGATGATTCTAAACCAAGAAAAGCACGGTTTAGGGTATCAAAATCAAAAAATTCATGGTATTCTTTTTGATGTTGCCTGGCTTTGGGAAGAGTATGTTCATATTTTGTTGCCAAAAGATTTTATCCATCCACGGAATAAAGATAAGACGGACGGAATTTCAGTATTTTCTAGTCAAGAAAGAAAAGTATATCCAGATTTTTATCAAGAAGAGCTTAAAATAGTATTAGATGCTAAATATAAAAAGCTTGAAAAGGCTGAAAAAGGAATAAATCGTGAGGACTTGTTCCAGCTGATTTCCTATTCTTATATTTTAAAAGCTGAGAAGGCTGGACTGATTTTTCCTAGTATGGAGCAGTCAGTAAATAGTGAAATAGGAAAAGTAGCTGGCTATGGAGCTCAATTGAAGAAGTGGTCTATTCGAATCCCTCAGAATGCCTCATCCTATAGTGCATTTTGTAAAATGATGGAAAATTCAGAAGAAAATTTTAAAGCGATTATTGATGAAGAAGTGGGGAGAAAATAATTTCCCCTCTTTCTTTTATTTTTAACACAAGCAAAACCCGAACGATATATTTTAATTCATAAAATAATTTGACAAAAACTGTACTTTGGTTTATAATAAATTAAGGAAACGTCGGAAAAGGCGTAGTGATGCGAGAGCATAGGTAGGTCATTATAAAAGAAACGAGACATCAATATGTTAAATGAATTTCCAATTTTTGATTACGAAGATATTCAATTGATTCCAAATAAATGTGTCATTAAAAGCCGTGCAGAAGCGGATACAAGCGTCACTCTAGGAAATCACACCTTTAAACTACCTGTTGTGCCAGCTAATATGCAGACGATTTTGGATGAAAATGTAGCAGAGCAACTGGCTAAAGGTGGTTACTTCTACATTATGCACCGTTTTGATGAAGCAGGACGTATTCCTTTTATCAAACGCATGCATGATCAAGGGCTCATTGCTTCTATCTCTGTCGGTGTTAAGGACTATGAGTATGATTTTGTTAGCCAGCTCAAGGCTGATGCTCCAGAATACATCACGATTGACATCGCTCATGGTCATGCAGATAGCGTGATTTCTATGATTCAACACATCAAGAAAGAATTGCCAGATACTTTTGTTATTGCAGGAAATGTGGGAACACCAGAAGCTGTGCGTGAATTGGAAAATGCTGGTGCGGATGCTACTAAAGTTGGAATCGGTCCTGGTAAGGTTTGTATCACCAAGGTCAAGACTGGTTTTGGTACAGGTGGTTGGCAGTTGGCTGCTCTCCGCTGGTGTGCTAAGGCTGCGCGTAAACCAATTATCGCTGATGGTGGGATCCGTACTCACGGTGATATTGCCAAGTCTATCCGTTTTGGTGCCAGCATGGTCATGATTGGTTCCCTCTTTGCTGGACACATCGAAAGTCCAGGGAAAATGATTGAAGTTGATGGTGAACAGTTCAAAGAATACTACGGTTCAGCTTCTCAATACCAAAAAGGTGCTTATAAAAATGTGGAAGGCAAACGCATCTTGCTTCCTGCCAAAGGTCATCTGCAAGATACTTTAACTGAGATGGAACAAGACCTTCAAAGTGCTATTTCTTATGCAGGTGGACGTCAGGTTGCTGACCTTAAACACGTTGATTATGTAATCGTGAAAAACTCTATCTGGAATGGGGATGCTTCCCACTAAGATGGGCGGTCTAGCCAGAAAAAAACTTGTTATTAGAGCAAATTTCTGTTATAATAAAACAAGTTTCCACCCTTAGTGTAATGGATATCACGTAAGATTCCGGTTCTTGAGATGGGGGTTCGATTCCCTCAGGGTGGATGTAAACATCCTAAAAAAGCCTTTAAATAGGGCTTTTTTCTTTACACTGCTCTAAATGTGTCCCTAAAACTGAAAATCATATTCTAAAGAATGCCCAAATCCCCTTCAGTCCCGTTTTAAAGTGACTCAGGGGGCTTTTTTTGATATAATAAAAAAGACTGTTATCAGTTAGAAAGAGGTTGGTATGAAAGAATTACAAACTGTACTAAAGAACCATTTTGCAATCGAATTTGCAGACAAAAATTTACTGGAAACTGCCTTTACTCATACGAGTTATGCCAATGAGCACCGCCTCTTAAAAATTTCACACAATGAACGCTTGGAATTTTTAGGAGACGCTGTTCTACAGTTATTGATTTCAGAATATCTGTATAAAAAATATCCTAAAAAACCTGAGGGTGACTTGTCTAAACTCCGTGCCATGATTGTTCGCGAGGAGAGTTTGGCTGGTTTTGCGCGTGATTGCCAGTTTGATCAGTTTATAAAGCTGGGTAAGGGGGAAGAAAAGTCTGGTGGTCGCAATCGTGACACCATTCTTGGTGATGCATTTGAAGCTTTTCTTGGTGCCCTCCTTTTGGACAAGGATGTGGCCAAGGTCAAGGAATTTATCTATCAAGTCATGATTCCTAAGGTTGAAGCAGGCGAGTTTGAGATGATTACAGACTACAAAACCCATCTCCAAGAGTTACTTCAGGTCAATGGGGATGTGGCTATTCGTTATCAGGTGATTTCTGAAACGGGTCCTGCCCACGATAAGGTATTTGATGTAGAAGTTCTGGTTGAAGGTAAGAGCATTGGTCAAGGTCAAGGTCGTTCTAAGAAATTAGCAGAGCAGGAAGCTGCCAAAAATGCCGTTGAGAAAGGGCTGGATTCATGTATTTAAAGGAAATCGAAATTCAGGGATTCAAGTCTTTTGCTGACAAGACAAAGGTCTTCTTTGACCAAGGGGTTACGGCAGTTGTTGGTCCAAATGGATCTGGAAAGTCCAATATTACAGAAAGTCTGCGTTGGGCCTTGGGAGAGTCAAGTGTTAAGAGTCTACGTGGTGGCAAGATGCCGGATGTCATCTTTGCTGGAACTGAAAGTCGTAAACCGCTCAATTATGCTTCTGTAGTTGTGACTCTGGATAATCATGACGGATTTATCAAGGATGCAGGTCAAGAAATCAGGGTAGAACGTCATATCTACCGTAGTGGAGATAGCGAATACAAGATTGACGGTAAGAAAGTCCGTCTGCGTGATATTCATGACCTTTTCTTGGATACAGGTTTGGGACGAGATTCCTTCTCTATCATTTCCCAAGGGAAGGTTGAGGAGATTTTTAATTCTAAGCCTGAAGAACGTCGTGCCATTTTCGAAGAAGCTGCAGGTGTTTTGAAATACAAGACTCGCAGAAAAGAAACTGAGAGCAAACTGCAGCAAACTCAGGATAATCTAGACCGCTTAGAGGACATTATCTACGAGTTGGATAATCAAATCAAACCTCTTGAGAAGCAAGCTGAGAATGCCCGTAAGTTTTTAGACTTGGAAGGTCAACGCAAGGCTATTTATTTAGATGTTTTGGTTGCTCAAATCAAGGAAAATAAGTCTGAACTAGAGTCGACAGAAGAAGAGTTGGCTCAGGTTCAGGAACTTTTGACGAGCTACTATCAAAAGCGTGAAAAATTAGAAGAGGAAAATCAGAATCTTAAAAAGCAACGCCAAGATTTACAGGCTGAAATGGCCAAAGATCAGGGCAGTTTGATGGACTTGACCAGTCTGATTAGTGATTTAGAGAGAAAATTAGCCCTATCGAAATTAGAATCTGAGCAAGTAGCCCTCAATCAACAGGAAGCACAAGCTCGTTTGGCTGCTTTGGAGGATAAGAGAAATTCACTCAGCAAAGAAAAATCTGATAAGGAAAGCTCTTTAGCTCTCTTAGAAGAAAATCTAGTCCAAAATAATCAAAAACTTAATCGTTTAGAAGCTGAATTGCTGGCTTTTTCAGATGATCCTGATCAGATGATTGAGCTCTTGCGTGAACGCTTTGTAGCTCTTTTACAAGAAGAAGCGGATGTCTCAAACCAGTTGACCCGTATCGAAAATGAGTTGGAAAATAGTCGTCAGCTTTCTCAAAAACAAGCAGATCAACTAGAAAAGCTGAAAGAACAACTGGCTACAGCTAAAGAGAAGGCTAGTCAGCAAAAGGCGGAGCTTGAAACTGCCAAGGAGCATGTTCAGAAATTATTGGCCGACTACCAAGCTATTACCAAGGACCAAGAGGAGCAGAAAACTTCCTATCAAGTTCAACAAAGTCAACTCTTTGACCGTCTGGACAGTCTTAAAAACAAGCAGGCCAGAGCTCAAAGTTTGGAAAACATCCTGAGAAATCATAGTAACTTTTATGCAGGTGTTAAGAGTGTTCTCCAAGAAAAAGACCGCCTTGGTGGGATTATTGGGGCAGTCAGTGAGCACCTGACTTTTGATGTGCATTATCAAACTGCCCTAGAGATTGCGCTTGGAGCCAGCAGTCAGCATATCATCGTAGAAGATGAACATGCGGCAACCAAGGCCATTGATTTCCTCAAACGAAACAGAGCAGGTCGTGCAACCTTCCTTCCGTTGACAACGATCAAGGCGCGTACGATTTCTAGTCAGAACCAAGGTGCTATCGCTGCAAGTCTGGGATTTTTGGGCATGGCAGATGAGCTGGTTATTTTTGATACTAGACTGGAAGCTATTTTCAAGAACTTGCTAGCCACGACAGCGATTTTTGATACAGTAGAACATGCGCGTGAAGCTGCTCGACAAGTTCGTTATCAGGTTCGCATGGTGACATTGGATGGGACAGAGCTGCGTACAGGTGGTTCCTATGCAGGTGGAGCCAATCGTCAGAACAACAGCATCTTCATCAAGCCAGAACTGGAGCAATTACAAAAAGAAATTGCTGAAGAGGAAGCAAGTCTTCGTTCAGAAGAAGTGGCTTTGAAGACCTTACAAGACCAGATGGCTAGATTGACAGAAAGATTAGAAGGTATTAAATCTCAGGGAGAACAGGCACGTATTCAGGAGCAAGGCTTGTCCCTCGCTTATCAGCAGACCAGTCAGCAAGTTGAAGAGCTAGAAACTCTTTGGAAACTCCAAGAAGAGGAATTAGATCGTCTTTCTGACGGAGATTGGCAAGCAGATAAGGAAAAATGCCAAGCACGCCTTGCTACTATTGCCAGTGACAAGCAAAATCTGGAAGCTGAGATTGAAGAGATTAAGTCCAACAAAAATGCCATCCAAGAACGTTATCAGAACTTGCAAGAACAGGTAGCGCAAGCTCGTTTGCTTAAGACAGAATTGCAAGGGCAAAAACGTTATGAAGTAGCTGATATTGAGCGTTTATGCAAAGAATTGGACAATCTGAATATCGAACAAGAGGAAATCCAGCGCCTTCTTCAAGAAAAGGTTGACAATCTTGAGAAAGTTGATACAGAATTGCTCAGTCAACAGGCGGAAGAAGCCAAAATACAGAAAACAAACCTCCAACAAGGTTTGATTCGTAAGCAGTTTGAGTTGGATGATATTGAAGGGCAACTGGATGATATTGCCAGTCATTTGGATCAGGCTCGCCAGCAGAATGAGGAATGGATTCGCAAGCAAACACGTGCTGAAGCCAAGAAAGAAAAGGTCAGCGAGCGCTTGCGCCATCTACAAAGTCAATTAACAGACCAGTATCAGATTAGCTATACTGAGGCTCTAGAAAAAGCACATGAGTTGGAAAATCTCAATCTGGCAGAGCAAGAGGTGCAGGATTTAGAGAAGGCTATTCGCTCACTGGGTCCTGTCAACTTGGATGCTATTGAACAGTACGAAGAAGTTCACAGTCGTCTGGATTTCCTCAATAGCCAACGTGATGACATTTTGTCAGCGAAAAACCTGCTCCTTGAGACCATTACAGAGATGAATGATGAGGTCAAGGAACGCTTTAAATCAACCTTTGAAGCTATTCGTGAGTCCTTTAAAGTGACCTTCAAACAGATGTTTGGCGGAGGTCAGGCAGACTTGATATTGACTGAGGGCGACCTTTTAACAGCTGGTGTGGAGATTTCTGTTCAACCTCCAGGTAAGAAAATCCAGTCGCTTAACCTCATGAGTGGTGGGGAGAAAGCTTTATCAGCTCTAGCCTTGCTTTTCTCCATTATTCGTGTCAAGACTATCCCGTTTGTTATCTTGGATGAGGTAGAGGCTGCACTTGATGAAGCTAATGTTAAGCGTTTTGGGGATTACCTCAATCGATTTGATAAGGATAGTCAGTTCATCGTCGTAACCCACCGTAAGGGAACCATGGCAGCGGCTGATTCTATCTATGGAGTGACCATGCAAGAATCAGGTGTCTCAAAAATTGTTTCAGTTAAGTTAAAAGATTTAGAAAGTATTGAAGGATGACAATTAAACTAGTAGCAACGGATATGGACGGAACCTTCCTAGATGGGAATGGGCGCTTTGATATGGACCGCCTCAAGTCTCTCTTGGTTTCCTACAAGGAAAAAGGGATTTACTTTGCG
>NZ_KQ970286.1:236047-241696 GCF_001579035.1 Streptococcus mitis
TCGTCGGGCGCGGATTTCTGTCTCTAGAAAAATTATTTGCTGATGTTCGTGATGACATTATTTTTATAGCTGAAAATGGTAGTTTGGTAGAGTATCAAGGTCAGGATTTGTATGAAGCGACTATGTCTCGTGACTTTTATCTGGCAACTTTTGAAAAGCTGAAAACGTCACCTTATGTAGATATCAATAAACTACTCTTGACGGGAAAAAAAGGCTCTTATGTGCTAGATACGGTTGATGAGACCTATTTAAAAGTGAGTCAGCACTATAATGAAAATATCCAAAAAGTAGCCAGTTTTGAAGATATCACAGATGATATTTTCAAATTTACAACCAACTTCACAGAAGAAACGCTGGAAGCTGGGGAAGCTTGGGTCAATGAAAATGTCCCTGGTGTTAAGGCCATGACAACTGGCTTTGAATCCATTGATATTGTTCTGGACTATGTCGATAAGGGTGTGGCCATTGTTGAATTAGCTAAAAAACTTGGTATCACAATGGATCAGGTTATGGCTTTTGGAGACAATCTAAATGACTTGCATATGATGCAGGTTGTGGGACATCCTGTAGCTCCTGAAAATGCACGACCAGAAATTTTAGAATTAGCAGAGACTGTGATTGGTCACCATAAGGACCAGTCGGTTATTGCTTATATGGAGGGCTTATAATGGCAGATATAAAATTGATTGCATTGGACTTGGACGGGACCTTGCTGACTACTGATAAAAGGCTGACGGATCGTACCAAGGCAACCTTGAAAGCTGCGCGTGATCGTGGTATCAAGGTCGTATTGACAACTGGTCGTCCCTTAAAAGCTATGGATTTCTTTCTCCATGAGCTAGGGACTGACGGCCACGAAGATGAATATACGATTACTTTTAATGGTGGTTTGGTTCAGAAAAATACAGGTGAAATCCTTGATAAGACAGTCTTTTCATATGATGATGTAGCACGCTTGTATGAAGAAACAGAGAAATTATCACTGCCTCTTGATGCCATTTCAGAAGGAACTGTTTATCAAATCCAATCGGACCAAGAAAGTCTTTATGCCAAATTTAATCCAGCATTGACCTTTGTTCCATTGGACTTTGAAGACTTATCTAGTCAAATGACCTACAATAAGTGCGTGACTGCCTTTGCTCAAGAACCCTTGGATGCAGCTATTCAGAAGATTTCTCCAGAATTGTTTGACCGATATGAAATCTTTAAATCACGTGAAATGTTGTTAGAGTGGTCACCAAAGAATGTTCATAAAGCAACAGGTTTGGCAAAACTAATCAGCCATCTTGGAATCGACCAAAGCCAAGTTATGACTTGTGGTGACGAGGCCAATGATCTTTCTATGATTGAATGGGCAGGGCTCGGTGTTGCCATGCAAAATGCAGTTCCTGAAGTCAAGGCAGTCGCAAATGTAGTGACACCAATGACCAATGATGAAGAGGCTGTCGCCTGGGCTATCGAAGAATACGTGCTAAAGGAGAACTAAGATATGGGATTATTTGACCGTCTATTCGGAAAAAAAGAAGAACCTAAAATCGAAGAAGTTGTAAAAGAAGCTCTGGAAAATCTTGATTTGTCTGAAGATGTTGAGTCTTCTCTTACAGAAGCTGAGGAAGTTTCTCAAGAAGATGGAGAAGTTGAAATTGTTGAACAAGCTTTGCTCCAAGAGAAGGAAATCCAAGATACGGTTGAAGAACATCTGGATTCAGAGCCAGTTGTAGAAGCTTCTCAAGAAGAAGTCGAAGAAGTTCCAAACTCACAAGAAGTCGTAGAGGAAGAGAATCCTGACCCCCTAGAGACTGTAGAAGAAAATAGTTCTGAAGTGCTTGAAGCAGAAACGCCTCAAGCAGAAGAAACCGTTCAGGAAAAATATGACCGCAGTCTTAAGAAAACTCGTACAGGTTTCGGTGCTCGCTTGAACGCCTTCTTTGCCAACTTCCGCTCTGTTGATGAAGAATTCTTCGATGAACTGGAAGAATTACTGATCATGAGTGACGTTGGTGTCCAAGTCGCTTCTAACTTAACGGAGGAGTTACGTTACGAAGTCAAGCTCGAAAACGCCAAGAAACCGGACGCACTTCGCCGTGTCATCATTGAGAAATTGGTTGAGCTTTATGAAAAGGATGGAAACTATGATGAAAGCATCCACTTCCAAGAGGGCTTGACAGTCATGCTCTTCGTCGGTGTGAATGGTGTTGGGAAAACAACTTCTATTGGGAAACTAGCCCACCGCTACAAACAAGCAGGTAAGAAGGTCATGCTGGTTGCGGCAGATACCTTCCGTGCTGGTGCCGTTGCCCAATTAGCAGAATGGGGTCGACGAGTAGATGTTCCAGTAGTGACTGGACCTGAGAAAGCTGACCCAGCTAGTGTCGTATTTGATGGCATGGAACGTGCCGTGTCCGAAGGTATCGATATTCTCATGATTGATACCGCTGGTCGTCTGCAAAACAAGGACAACCTTATGGCTGAGTTGGAAAAGATTGGTCGTATCATCAAACGTGTTGTGCCAGAAGCTCCGCATGAAACCTTCTTGGCACTTGATGCATCAACAGGTCAAAATGCCCTGGTACAGGCCAAAGAATTTTCGAAAATCACACCTTTAACGGGAATTGTTTTGACTAAGATTGATGGAACTGCTCGAGGTGGTGTTGTTCTAGCCATCCGTGAAGAACTCAATATTCCTGTAAAATTGATTGGTTTTGGTGAAAAAATCGATGATATTGGAGAGTTTAACTCAGAAAACTTTATGAAGGGTCTCTTGGAAGGCTTAATCTAATCAGAAGTAAAAATCCTGCAAGGCATAAACTTGCAGGAAATTTTTTTATTCTAAACGACCATCTTGACGATAGGCGATATCTGGTTGCCAAGTCCATTTGGCACCGAATTTTTCAAGTAAGTCAAAGCTTGCTTGAGGTCCCATGCTTCCAGCTTTATAGTCATGAAGTGGGGCACCATTTTCAGCCCAGAGCTCTTCGATACGGTCAATCAATTTCCATGAGGCACCAACTTCATCCCAGTGGCTAAAGTTAGTTGAGTTGTTATTTAAGACATCATAAATCAATTTCTCGTATGGTTCTGGAGAAGCACCAGTTGCAGTCGCATCTGTACGATAATCCAGTGAGTTAGGAGCCAAGTTAAATTCTTCTCCTACTTGTTTCCCATTTAGGCTAAGAGAGAAACCTTCTGTTGGTTGGATATAGATGGTCAAAATATTTGGAGCAAGTGGCTCACCAAAGATAGAGTCCATTTGTTTAAAGACGATGTTGACATGAGTTCCTTTTTCAGTCAGACGTTTACCAGTACGGAAGAAGAAAGGAACGCCACGGAAGCGATCGCTGTCCACAAAGAAGGCACCAGATGCAAAGGTTTCAGTTGTTGATTCTGGATTTACATTTGGCTCGCTACGGTAAGAGATGTATTTCATGCCATCAATCTTACCTGAACGGTATTGACCACGGATAAAGTGTTCTTTAAGCTCTTCATCAGTTGGATGATAGAGGTTTTTAAAGACCTTAATCTTCTCAGCACGAATCTCGTCCTTTGTGAAGTTTGCTGGCTTGTCCATGGCAAGGAGGGAAAGCAGTTGTAGAGTGTGGTTCTGTACCATGTCACGGAGGGCACCAGATTGGTCATAGTATCCCCCACGTTCTTCTACACCCAAGCGCTCAGCAAAGGTAATTTGAACATTGTCGATAAAGTCCTTATTCCAAACATTTTCAAAAATCAAGTTTGCAAAGCGAACTGCAAAGATGCTTTGAATCATTTCCTTACCAAGATAATGGTCGATACGGAAAATTTGCTCTTCGTCAAATGTTGCTAGGAGCTCGTCATTCAACTTGCTTGCAGTTGCGTAATCTGTACCAAATGGTTTCTCAACGATTAAGCGCTCAAAACCTTTACCATCCACAATGTTTTCAGACTTGAGGTGTTTGGCAATAGTTCCAAAGAACTGAGGTGCCATAGATAAGAAGAAGAGCTTGTTGTGTTCAGCTTGGTACTTGTCATTTAGTTCAGCCTGCAATTGACGTAGAGCAATATAGTGTTCTGTATCATTGACATCATGACTTTGATAGTAGAAGTGGCTAGCGAATTCTTGAGCCTGTTCGGTACTATCTGCCAAATCAAGGATCGATTCGACTACAACAGATTCAAAATATTCCTTGCTCCAAGGACGACGGGCAGTTCCAATAACGGCAAAATGTTTGGAAAGATTGCCGGATTTATATAGTCTAAATAGGGAAGGGTAGAGCTTGCGTTTAGCCAGGTCTCCACTCGCACCGAAAATTGTAACAATAACCTTAGATGACATCTAGCTACCTAATTTCTATTTTTATTCCTAGTCTTGCTAGGTATGAGGAAACCTCATTTCATAAACTTAATTCTAACATAATTTTCCGAAAAATCAAAAATTCCAATACGAGGTAGAAAAAAACTGCAAGGAAATCCTTACAGTTTGCGTTTAAACGTTTAAGACCTTGTCCAAGAAATCTTTCAGACGTGGGTGTTGTGGGTTATCAAAGATTTGATCAGGTGTTCCGTCTTCAAGGAATTCACCATCTGCAGTAAAGATAACGCGGTTAGCAACCTGACGAGCAAATCCCATCTCATGGGTTACGATAATCATGGTCATACCTTGCTCAGCCAATTCCTTCATAACGTTTAGTACGTCTCCGACCATTTCAGGGTCAAGGGCAGAAGTTGGTTCATCAAAGAGCATGATGTCTGGATTCATTGCTAGTCCACGAGCGATGGCCACACGTTGTTTTTGACCACCTGACAGGCTATCTGGACAGGCCTTAGCCTTATCTGCTAGTCCAACCTTGTCAAGCAACTCCATTCCCAATTTTTCAGCTTCTTCCTTAGTCATCAACTTGTGCTCAATAGGAGCAAAGGTGATGTTGTCCAATACAGACATGTGTGGGAAGAGATTGAAGTGTTGGAACACCATTCCGATATTTTCACGGACGTGGTCAACGTTGGTTGTTTTTTCAGTTAAGTCATAACCGTTCACAGTGATGTGACCGCTAGTAACTTCTTCCAAAAGATTTAGGCTACGAAGGAAAGTTGACTTACCAGAACCCGAAGGACCGATGATACAAACAACATCTCCTTCATAGAACTTGGTCGTAATTCCTTTTAAAACTTCATTTTTTCCGTAGCTTTTGTGTAAATCATTTACATCAATTTTTAATTTTGCCATTAACGAATCCTCTTTTCTAAGCGTTTCGCTAGTTTAGTCAAAAGTGTGATAATTACAAGATAAAAGATAGCAAGGATTGCATACATCTTGAAACTTTGGTAGTTACGGGCAATGATAATCTTACCAGTTTGGAAGAGTTCCACCAAACCGATAGCAGATACGATAGTTGTATCTTTCAGAGCGATAACGAATTGGTTAACAAAGTTTGGCAACATCAATTTAG
The DNA here is from genome assembly GCF_001579035.1 of Streptococcus mitis. Taxonomy (GTDB): domain Bacteria; phylum Bacillota; class Bacilli; order Lactobacillales; family Streptococcaceae; genus Streptococcus; species Streptococcus mitis_J. Next base: position 241,474 of record NZ_KQ970286.1, read on the forward strand.
TTGCTTGTGGCAAGATAATCTTACGCATAGTTTTTCCATAAGAGATACCCAAGCTGCGGCTGGCTTCCATTTGTCCAACTGGAACGGCCTGAATACCACCACGAACAATCTCAGCTATATAAGCTGCTGCATTGAGGGATAGGGCAATAGTACCAGCTACAAAGTCGTTAATTGGACTTTGTTGTCCTGTGATAGACTCAATGAAGTTTGGAATTCCCCAGAA
>NZ_KQ970286.1:241750-243518 GCF_001579035.1 Streptococcus mitis
TTCCCCAGAAGATGAAGGCTGCAAGAATCATCAATGGAATACCACGGATAACGTCTACGAAAATCTCAGAGATTACGCGAAGAGATTTGTATGGGCTAACGCTAAACATACCGAAGATAATCCCGATAACAATAGCAATAGCAAATGAGATAAGAGCTAGAGCAAGAGTGATACCAAGACCGCTAAGGAGTTGTTTGTAGTTGTTTTGAAGCAAGCCCCAGATAGTTGTTTCGTCAACAGCGCTTGTTGAAGCAGTTGAAGATTCGCTAGCTAGGTATTTGTCAAGAATCTTTTGGAATTCACCGTTTGCTTTAAGGTTTGCAAGTCCGTTATTGAACATTTCAATCAATTCTGGATTTGTGCCTTTTTTAACGGCAAAGGCTGTTTCTCCGATTGGACTTCCAGGGATTGGTGTTTTCAATTTTTGACCTTGGCTGATAGAATATTTGAGAACAGGTTCATCATCCATAACAGCATCAATGGCACCAGTGTTTAAACTGTCATACATTGATGAACCATCAGCGAAGGTTTTAATTTGATAACCGTATTTGCTTTGATTTTCTGTTAGGAAGGTTTGAGAAGCAGTTCCGTTTTTAACACCGACCGTCTTTCCTTTCAAATCTTCATAAGAAGCAATGGTACTTGATTCTTTGACGCCGAGGATTGTGTTTGCAGTGTAGTATGAATCTGAGAAATCAAAAGTCGCCTTACGAGCATCTGTGACAGACATACCAGCAATGATACCATCTGCTTGACCAGCTTGGACAGCGTTAATAGCGGCATCGAAACCAGGGTTGATGATTTCAATTTCAAAACCTTGGTCTTTAGCGATTGCCTTAATCAATTCCATATCAATACCAGTGTATTGGTTGCTTGAATTTTGGAAAACAAAAGGTGCAAAAGAAGAATCGCTGGCAATGATGTATTTGGCTTTAACAGGAATAGCTTTTAAGCCTGCTAGAGTAGTTGTAGTTGGCACTGCTGAAGATGATGAAGCAGTCCATTTCTTGATGATTTTATCAAGACTACCATCTTTTTTCATTTCAGCCAAGGCTTGGTTAAATTCAGTAACCAGGTGCTCGTATTTGCTTCCTTTTTTCACACCGAAAGCAAAACTTCCTACAGCTTCACCATCCATTTCAATATGGAGGTCTTGCCCTTGGTTAATGGCATACTCGATAACAGGTTTGTCATCCATCATGGCATCGATGGCACCAGCACTCAAGCTGTTGTTCATCAAATCACTAGTGTCAAATGTTTTAATAGTAAAGCCGTATTTATCTTTGATTGTTTCAAGAAAACGTTGAGCAGCAGTTCCGTTTTTAACACCAACGGTTTTGCCAGTTAATTGGTCATATTTACTAATCTTGTGTGCCTTTGTAGTTGCAATGACAACTTTTGTATCATAGTAAGTATCAGACATGGTGAAGACTTTTTCACGTTCTTTAGTCTTTGTCATTCCTGCCATGATAGCGTCAGCTTGACCAGCTTGAACCGCATTGACCGCTGCATCAAATCCAGGATAGGACATCTGAATATTCCATCCTTTAATCTCAGCGACTTTGTTGATAATGTCAACATCAATTCCTTTATAAGTTTGATCTGAATCTTTAAACTCAAAAGGTGCATAGGCGGTATCAGACACAATCTTAATCGTTTCTGCTTTGGCAATACCTAATGAGAAAATTGGGAATAAAATTAGCAAAAATGCTAGAAATTTTTTCTTCATTTTTAGTCTCCTTTTCCGAATATTTTCCCATTATATCAG
>NZ_KQ970286.1:243615-250364 GCF_001579035.1 Streptococcus mitis
AGGTATATCATATAGTAAAAGAGGATAAAGTTATGAAAGACAAAAGAATCTTAAAAGACTTTGAAACTTCTAAAATGAGTTTAAACATTTACACAAGCCCCTTGTTAGCCTTTGCTTTTGTCTTCATAGGAGAGTTTGTGGCTTATACTCTGTATGGTATTAGTTTGTTAGCTCTCATCGGACTTGCTAGAAATTTTGGAGAGGTTGGTCAAAATCTTGCAACCTATTTGCAGACCTTGCAGCAGAGCTTGATGGATAAAACAAGTGACATCCATTTGATATTTGAATTACTGGCCTTTGGTTTTATCATCTTAACTGTGTTTAGATGGACTAGAAAAGTAGAGAAAAGACCTATTCGAACCTTGGGATTCTATAAAGAAAATTTTTTAAGTGCCTTATTTAAAGGATACGGTCTTGGTCTATCCCTCTTTATACTTGTTTTGGCTGGACTAGTAGTGTTGGGGCAGTATCAATTTGACTCCATTCACTTGGATACTTATTCGCTAGCTTTTACTTTATTTACAATACCTTTTTGGATTTTACAAGGAACGGCAGAAGAATTGGTTACTCGTGCTTGGCTGATTCCACAATTGGCTAAGAGAACCAATATTAAAGTCGCTATTATCATATCTAGTAGTCTCTTTACCTTACTTCATTTAGGAAATCCAGGCATAACTTTCTTATCTGCAATTGATCTCTTTTTATTCGGAGTTGCCATGTCCCTATATCTTCTTAAAACAGATACTATATGGGGTATAGGTGGTATTCATGGAGCTTGGAATTTTGCTCAGGGTAATCTCTTTGGGATTTTAGTTAGTGGTCAACCGTCAGGAACGTCTCTGATGACCTTTTTACCACAAGGCGATCGGAGCTGGCTATCAGGTGGTTCTTTTGGGATTGAAGGTTCTGTCATGACAAGTTTGGTCTTGCTACTGCTGATTGTCTATCTCGCTTATCAATTAAAGAAAGAAAATGAAAGGATGTGACTTAGGTTCGTCCTTTTCTTCGTGAAAATGATACAAGTATGCTAAAATAGGAATAGCACATTGAGAGAGGATTCTTATGATTAACCGCATTACAGATAATCAATTTAAACTAGTATCAAAATATCAACCATCAGGAGATCAACCCCAAGCTATCGAGCAGTTGGTTGATAATATCGAGGGTGGAGAAAAAGCTCAGATTCTGATGGGGGCGACCGGAACAGGGAAGACCTATACCATGAGTCAGGTTATTTCCAAAGTCAATAAACCAACTCTGGTCATCGCCCACAATAAAACTCTAGCAGGACAGCTCTATGGGGAGTTTAAGGAATTTTTCCCTGAAAATGCAGTTGAGTACTTTGTGTCTTACTATGATTATTACCAACCTGAGGCCTATGTCCCTTCTAGCGATACCTATATTGAGAAGGATAGTTCTGTCAATGACGAGATTGATAAGCTCCGACACTCAGCGACTTCGGCTCTTTTGGAGCGTAATGATGTTATTGTAGTGGCCTCAGTCTCTTGTATCTATGGTCTGGGTTCGCCCAAGGAATACGCTGATAGTGTCGTTAGTCTCCGTCCAGGTCTTGAAATTTCTCGTGATAAACTCTTGAATGACTTAGTTGATATCCAGTTTGAACGTAATGATATTGATTTCCAACGGGGAAGATTTCGCGTTCGTGGGGATGTGGTAGAGATTTTCCCAGCTTCCCGTGATGAACACGCCTTTCGAGTAGAGTTTTTTGGAGACGAAATTGACCGTATTCGTGAGGTTGAGGCCCTGACTGGTCAGGTATTGGGAGAAGTGGATCATTTGGCGATTTTCCCAGCTACTCACTTTGTGACCAATGACGACCATATGGAAGTTGCCATTGCCAAGATTCAAGCAGAATTAGAAGAGCAGTTAGCTGTCTTTGAGAAGGAAGGTAAATTACTGGAAGCACAGCGTTTGAAACAGCGGACAGAGTATGATATCGAAATGCTGCGTGAGATGGGCTATACCAACGGGGTTGAGAACTATTCACGTCACATGGATGGACGGAGTGAGGGTGAGCCTCCTTATACCCTTCTCGACTTCTTCCCAGATGATTTCTTAATTATGATTGATGAGAGCCACATGACAATGGGGCAAATCAAGGGCATGTACAATGGGGACCGTTCGCGTAAGGAAATGTTAGTAAATTACGGTTTCCGTTTGCCGTCTGCTCTTGACAATCGTCCTCTCCGTCGGGAGGAGTTTGAGAGTCATGTCCATCAGATTGTTTACGTTTCAGCGACACCTGGTGACTATGAAAATGAACAGACCGAGACAGTGATTGAGCAAATCATTCGTCCAACAGGCCTCTTGGATCCTGAAGTGGAAGTCCGTCCGACTATGGGACAGATTGATGACCTCTTGGGTGAAATTAATGCCCGTGTTGAGAAGAATGAGCGTACCTTTATCACAACCTTAACCAAGAAAATGGCAGAGGACTTGACCGACTACTTCAAGGAAATGGGCATCAAGGTTAAGTACATGCACTCAGATATCAAAACCCTGGAGCGGACAGAGATTATCCGTGACCTGCGTTTGGGTGTCTTTGATGTCTTGGTCGGAATCAACCTCCTTCGTGAAGGAATTGACGTTCCTGAAGTGAGCCTCGTAGCGATTCTCGATGCTGACAAGGAAGGTTTCCTTCGTAACGAACGTGGACTCATCCAGACCATTGGACGTGCCGCCCGTAACAGTGAAGGTCATGTCATCATGTATGCGGACACGGTTACCCAGTCTATGCAACGTGCCATCGATGAAACTGCCCGCCGTCGGAAAATTCAGATGGCTTATAATGAAGAACATGGTATCGTTCCACAAACCATTAAGAAAGAAATTCGTGACTTGATTGCCGTGACTAAGGCAGTTGCCAAGGAAGAGGACAAGGAAGTCGACATCAACAGCCTCAACAAACAAGAGCGCAAAGAACTAGTTAAGAAACTAGAAAAACAAATGCAAGAAGCCGTCGAAGTGCTTGACTTTGAAATGGCAGCTCAGATACGTGATATGATGCTGGAAGTCAAGGCGTTGGATTAGGGGAATTTTATGAATATTTTAGTTATCAATGGACATCCTGATAAAGAAAGCTATTGTCAAGCAATTTTTCAAACGATTGTAGAAAATATAGACTCAAAGAGACATGAACTTGAAGTGATTAATCTTAATGAGGAAGAGTTTGATCCTGTTTTACGTTATGGTTATCGACAAAGAATGGAGGACAATTCGTTTATTCTACGCTCTCAAGAATTAATCCAGTGGGCAGATCATTTCATTTTTGTTTATCCTATTTGGTGGAGTAGTATGCCTAGTCTATTGAAGGGGTGGATTGATCGTGTTTTTACGCCAGGCATTGCATATTCCGCAAACAATCGAGGAAGCTTTATTTTGAACTACTTGGGAGGTAGACAGTTCAAAAAGTTACTAAAAGGAAAAACAGCTAGTATCTATGCAACTTCTATGGCACCAACTTGGTGGTACAAAGTATTTTCAGGTCCGATTAACATTCCAGACAGTTATGGAATATCAGTATTAAAGAATGCTGTATTGAATCACTGTGGCATAAAAACAAATAGGGTTTCAATCTTAGGAGAGTTAGGCCGTGAAGTAAATACAAGTTCAACAAGACAAAAATTTCTACAAAAAGTAGCAAAGGAAGTTAGGGTACTGGATTAAGGAGCAGAAAATAAATGACGGTTATTATCAAATCAATGGAAACTCCTGAAGAGATAGAAGGTAAATCCCTTGTTCACTGGCAAACGTGGAGAGAGGCCTATGACGACCTTTTGCCTGCAGAATTTCAGGAGACAATGACATTAGAAAGATGTCGATTCTTTAGTCAAAAGTATCCAGAAAATACATTGATTGCGATGGATGGCGTGAAGGTGGTTGGTTTTATCAGTTATGGTAATTTTCGTGATGAGACTATTCAAGCTGGTGAAATTATTGCTTTATATGTTTTAAAAGACTATTACGGAAAAGGCATTGCACAAAAGTTAGTGAGAGCAGCTTTGACTGCTCTTGATCATTTTTCTGAAATTTTCTTATGGGTATTGAAAGATAATAAGCGCGCCATTGCTTTCTATCAAAAAATGGGTTTTACTTTTGATGGCCAAGAAAAAATCCTTGAACTTGGAAAGCCTATAAAGGAAAAACGGATGGTATGCTATTCTAAATAATTCTAAAAAGTAAAAGCTAATATTTCTGGTACCAAGTCTGAAAATTTAATAAATTAGAAAGTGAGTAAATTTATGTCCCGTTCACAATTAACGATTTTAACAAACATTTGTCTGATTGAAGACCTCGAAACTCAGCGCGTGGTTATGCAGTATCGCTCTCCTGAAACCAATCGCTGGTCAGGTTATGCATTTCCTGGAGGTCATGTTGAAAATGGTGAGGCTTTCGCAGAGTCTGTCATTCGTGAAATCTATGAAGAAACAGGGTTGACTATCCAAAATCCTCAACTTGTCGGCATTAAAAATTGGCCACTAGATACAGGTGGGCGCTATATTGTCATTTGTTATAAGGCGACTGAGTTCTCTGGTACCCTTCGCTCTTCAGAAGAGGGAGAAGTTTCTTGGGTGCAAAAAGACCAGATTCCAAACTTGGATCTGGCCTATGATATGCTACCTTTGATGGAGATGATGGAAGCTCCTGACAAATCTGAATTTTTCTACCCTCGCCGTACAGAAGACGATTGGGAGAAAGAAATTTTTTAGTTCTATGATTAGTTGATAGGTGTTATCTTTTAAAGTACGGTACTGAAATATAGGCTAAGTATGGCGATGTAAGTCAACTGAATATTGCTAAATTTCCTATCTATATCTTGAACAATCTCCATCTTCAATTTTGAAATCGGAGATTGTTTTATTTTATGGTATAATCTTAAAATATGAAAGGAAGTACCAGAAAATGGATGATAAAGTAATTGAACAATATAAAAGTCATGATAATCTTGATATTCGAGTAGAATTGCATAAGAAGTATTCAAAAAATAAATTGGGATTTAATAATTGGATATTTTCTAACTACCAAATCACTGATGAAGTAAAGGTTCTAGAATTGGGATGTGGTACCGGAGAACTGTGGAAAAGTAATAGTAATTCTATAGATAAAATGAAGCAGTTGATTGTTACAGATTTTTCTAAAGATATGGTAAAATCAACGAAGTCAGTGATTGGAAATAGAGACAATGTCAACTATGAGATAATGGATATTCAAAAGATTTCTTTTGAGAATGAAACTTTTGATATTGTTATTGCTAATATGCTTCTACATCATGTGAATGATATTCCTAAAGCGCTCTCTGAGGTGAATAGAGTCTTAAAAACAGGCGGAATTTTTTACTGTGCTACATTTGGTGAAAATGGAGTTGTAGATTATTTGGCAAGTTTATTTAAAGATGAGGTTAATCAAGATTTGGAAAATAAAACTTTTACTTTACAAAATGGCAAAAGGTACCTGAGTAGGTATTTTAACTCTGTCGATACATTACTCTATGATGATGAGTTACAGGTAACTAGCATAGATGATCTAGTTAAATACATCCAATCCTTTAAAGGAATTTCAGAAATAAGTTCGCTAGAAGAAAAAGTCATTCGTAAAAGATTGGAAGTACATTTTCATAAGGGGAAGTTAATTATTCCTAAAGAATATGGTATGTTTATTGCTCGAAAGTAAAATTAAGGGAACGAAATTGTGAAAAATTAAATTAAGGAGAAACTTTTCAATATAAAATCAAGCGGATAGTCTTTAGAACCTGCTATAGCTGATTCTATATAAAAGTCTCAATCTTTTGGATTTGGAGAAGTTTCTTGGGTGCAAAAAGACCAGATTCCAAACTTGGATCTGGCCTATGATATGTTGCCTTTAATGGAAATGATGGAAGCTCCGGACAAATCTGAATTTTTCTACCCTCGCCGTACAGAAGACGATTGGGAAAAGAAAATTTTCTAATCCTTTACTAAATAACCTAGCTGATCCAAGGCCTCCTCGATATAGTGGAGGTCTTGTTGTGTTTCGGCTTCGACTAGGTGGTAATGGATGCCATCTGTCAATTCAGACAGAGGTCTAAAATCTGAATGCTCGACTTGTTCTAGAAAATGTTGCACATCTCTACGACAAGACAGTTTCAGCAAGGTTTCAATTTCTCCATAAACGGGATGGTCAATCAAGGTATTCTGAACACGTCCACCATTATCTACGATAGCAAGGAGTTCTTGACCGATTTCTTCAACTTCATGTTTTACTTTGAAAAGTTTGTGAACATAAGGATTGGTATCAATTTGCTTATAGATGTAGCCACGATTAGTGGATAGGATAGGAGCGCCATCGGCTCTCAAAATTGCAATGTCCTGCACAATGACCTGACGTGTGACATGAAAATGTTCCGCCAAACTTTGGCCGTTGAGGGCTTTAGGAGCTTCTTTCAAGAGTTGGAGCAGGGCTTGTTTGCGATCTTTTGTCATAGTTCTTCCTTTTAACGGCGTTTTCGAAGCACTTTATAGACAGCTAGTGCTAATGTATAGTCTACCATACTATGGATAATTGTGCCAAATCCAACTAGTACAAATAGAACATAAAACATATTTTCTACATTGGTACCAGAAGTTGCGTAAAAAAGGACACAGGCCAATACTTCAGCAAGGGCATGGACAAGCGCTAACACAAAGTTGAAAATCCAGGACGATTTTGGTTTATCTAGGGTTTCGGGGAATTTTTGTAGGTAAAGAGCCCCC
>NZ_KQ970286.1:250408-254236 GCF_001579035.1 Streptococcus mitis
ACGGGAAAAAGCTCGAAAAACGATAACCATGGGATAGCCAGCCATCAAAAAACCAAAACTAGAGGCTAGGATGACAAAAACTGCCATCAAGGGCGACAAGAACATGGCGATAAAAATAGCGATGTGGCTTCCCAAAGTGTAAGAAGCAGGTGGAATGACAATCTTAAAAGGCATAACAATTGGAATCAAAATCGCAATAGCCGTTAAAAGGGCAGTCATTGTCATAAATTGTGTCTTTTTCCGTGTGTTCATAAGAATCTCCTTTTTATCTGTATATACACTAGTATAGTACAATAAAAAAGACAATAAAGCAAGGATTTACTTAGGTCTATAAGTCCTTTTTTTAATTAAAGACTCGTAAACATTTCACTAAAAACACAAACTACATCAAACAAAATCTCCACCTTCAAACTTGAAAGCGGAGATTGTTTTTATTTCTTCAAAGTTTGTAATCTTGGAACAATGGCTAAGGTTAGAACTGCGGAAATGACTAATTCAGCAATCGAATTTGTTGAGATAACAGTTGCTAGGAGTTTTTGGATATTACCATCAAAAACATTTCCAAAAAGGTAGAAAATTCCACCAAGTACAAAGACTGTGTTGGTAAGTGAACCAAGGGCACCAGCTAGAATCAGTCCAGTCTTATTTTTCATCAGCTTATAGACTAAGTAAGGAGTCAAACCAATCAAAATACGTGGGACAATGGCAATGATAGCTGAGTAGATGTTTCCGTTTGGTACAAATGGTGAGAAGAGGTAGCTTGTCGGTAGAATTGTAATCGTGTTAACTGTCAAGCTAAGTAGGCCCATCAAAAATCCAAGTGTAACCCCAACTCGTGGACCGTAGATAATGCTGGCAATAATGATAGGAATATGAACGATAGTCGGTTTGATTGGGAATGGAAAAAGGTTAAAGATAAGTGAGCTTAGAAAGTGTATTACGAGCATGGTTGCAAAGAAGATAGCAATGGGCGCAATATTAGAGCGTTTTTTCATCGAGAGTTTCCTTTATTCTTTCTAAAATAATTGTGAGGTCGGCTAAAGCTCCTCGTCCATGGTCTCCACAAGCTAGTAGGGATTCCTTAGGAGCAATCAGCTGATAGCCGTAGGTTTCTAATGTTTTCAGATTAGCCTGAGTTGCCGGATGGTCATACATCTTTGTATTCATAGCAGGTGCGATGAGTTTGGGAATATGACTGGGCAAGGCTAGAGATGTACTGGTCACCATGTTATCTGAAAAGCCGTGGGCTAGTTTTGCAATAGTATTAGCTGTTGCAGGGGCTACAATAAATAAATCCGCCTTTTTTCCAAGTTCGATATGATTGACTTGATCTGGATAGGGTTCCTTCATGACATCCAAGTGGATAGGATTCTGTGAGAGTACTTGTAGTGTCAAAGGTTGGATAAACTCTGTAGCAGCCTGAGTCATTAAGACAGTGACTTGATGGCCTTGTTTTTTTAGAGAACTGACTAAATCTGCCGACTTGTAAGAGGCGATTGACCCCGTTACAGCCAAGAGAATGTTTGCCATAGCTTTCCTTTCTAAGATTGGTAGGCTTGAATTTTTTCAAGGAGGAGTTCTGCAATTTCTTCTTTAGTGTTAACCGTTTGAAGATGATTTTTCTCAACAAAGATTGCTCGGTGTTGATCTGCTGAGATTTGAGTGAGATCATTTGCGATAATCAAGTCTGCTTGGTTCTTGATAAGACTTTTTCTAGCAATGTCAACTAGATGGTCTTCGGTAACATCAACCAGCAGTTTAAAGCCAATCAGATGAATAGCAGGATTCCATTCCTTGACTAGAGAGATGATTTTGGGTGTCTTTTTCAGGAACAAAACCTGAACCTCATCAGTCGAAGAAATCTTAGCTTGATGATTCTGCTTGTTTAAAAATTCTTCCAAATTGGAGCTAGCCTGAACCTCCTCAAGCCCCGTCATATAAACAGGAGTGTAATCAGATACGGCCATTGAGTGAATCAAGACCTGATAATCCTGAACATGTTCTTGCATTTCTAGAAGAAGGTCATTGGTATTATTGATTTCTTGAATGCTTAGGTTGGGATGGGATTCTGGCTTCAGAGCTCGTTTTGTCGTAATTAAACAAACTTCATGCCCGGCAGCAAGCAAGGTTTCTGTGATGATTTTCCCCAAGCGACCTGTGGAATGGTTAGTGATAGAGCGGACGCTATCGATAGCTTCACTGGTGCCACCCGATGTAACTAAAATTTTCATAGCACTATTGTACACAAAAATAAACGGTAAGTAAAATGAAAGCGATAAATTTTGGTAAAAACGAAGATTTACTATAGTTTCAAACTATAAAGCCATATAAAATTTAAGAAAGGACTCTAAAAACCTTAAAAACAGGGATATTTACGAACGTTTAGAGAGTTTAAGGATGTTAAAAATCTTGTTTTGTGTTATAATGAATTATCATATAAGAGGTTAGAGGAGTTTTGAATGAAAACAGATATTGAAATCGCACAGAGTATTGAGTTGAAGCCAATCGTTGATGTTGTAGAGAAACTTGGTATTTCTTACGACGATTTGGAGTTGTATGGAAAGTACAAGGCTAAGCTCAGCTTTGATAAAATTCGTGCAGTTGAGAGTAATCCAGTCGGGAAATTGATCTTGGTTACTGCCATCAACCCAACGCCTGCAGGTGAAGGGAAATCAACCATTACCATTGGTCTGGCGGATGCCTTGAACAAGATTGGTAAAAAAACTATGATTGCTATCCGCGAACCATCTCTTGGTCCAGTCATGGGTATCAAAGGTGGTGCTGCAGGTGGTGGTTACGCCCAAGTCCTGCCAATGGAAGACATCAACCTCCACTTTACAGGGGACATGCATGCCATTACAACTGCCAACAATGCTCTTTCTGCCTTGATTGACAACCACTTGCACCAAGGCAATGAGCTTGGAATTGACCAACGTCGTATCCTCTGGAAACGTGTTGTGGACTTGAACGACCGCGCCCTTCGTCATGTAACCGTTGGACTTGGCGGTCCTCTAAACGGTATTCCTCGTGAGGATGGCTTTGACATTACAGTTGCTTCAGAAATCATGGCAATTCTTTGCTTGGCAACGGACATCGAGGACTTGAAACGCCGTTTGGCCAATATCGTTATCGGTTATCGCTATGACCGTACGCCTGTTTCTGTAGGTGATTTGCAGGTAGAAGGTGCTTTAGCATTGATTTTGAAAGATGCTATTAAGCCAAACTTGGTTCAGACAATTTACGGTACACCTGCCTTTGTACACGGTGGTCCATTTGCCAATATCGCTCACGGATGTAACTCTGTCTTGGCAACGACAACAGCCCTTCACTTGGCTGATTACACAGTTACTGAAGCTGGTTTTGGTGCGGACCTTGGAGCTGAGAAATTCCTTGATATCAAGACACCAAACTTGCCAACTTCTCCAGATGCAGTAGTTATTGTCGCAACCCTTCGTGCCCTTAAGATGAATGGTGGCGTAGCTAAGGACGCTCTTACAGAGGAAAATGTAGAAGCAGTGCGCGCAGGTTTTGCTAACTTGAAACGCCATGTTGAAAATATTCGCAAGTTCGGTATTCCAGCAGTTGTTGCGATTAACGAATTTGTTTCTGATACAGAAGCTGAAATCGCAGCCTTGAAAGAACTCTGTGCCTCAATCGATGTACCAGTGGAGTTGGCTAGTGTCTGGGCTGATGGTGCAGAAGGTGGTGTAGCGCTTGCTGAAACTCTTGTCAAGACAATCGCTGAAAACCCAGCCAACTATACACGTCTTTATGACAATGAACTTTCTGTTCAAGAAAAGATTGAAAAAATTGTCACTGAAATCTACC
>NZ_KQ970286.1:254256-258038 GCF_001579035.1 Streptococcus mitis
TAGCAAAGTAAACTTTGAGAAGAGAGCTCAAACACAAATCGCTCAAATCGTTCAAAACGGTTGGGACAAATTGCCAATCTGTATGGCTAAAACTCAATACAGTTTCTCAGATAATCCAAATGCCCTTGGAGCACCAGAAAACTTTGAAATTACCATTCGTGAATTGGTACCAAAATTAGGTGCAGGCTTTATCGTTGCCTTAACTGGTGATGTCATGACCATGCCAGGACTTCCAAAACGACCTGCTGCTCTTAATATGGATGTTGAAAGCGATGGAACCGTTCTAGGCTTGTTCTAATAGTTTAATTGAATTTAAATGAGTTTGGAAATACTATCCAAGCTCATTTTCTTATCTAGATATAAGGCCATATTTTCATCTGATGAAAGAGTTGCCTTCTATAAGCAATCAGTCTAGGTAAAGATATTTTCCCTGAATTCTGATATAATAGAAATATTGACTTCAAGAGTAAGGAAGAGAAGATGAACGCATTATTGAATGGAATGAATGACCGTCAGGCTGAGGCGGTGCAAACGACAGAAGGTCCCTTGTTGATCATGGCGGGGGCTGGTTCTGGAAAGACCCGAGTTTTGACCCACCGTATCGCTTATTTAATCGATGAAAAGCTGGTCAATCCTTGGAATATCTTGGCCATTACCTTTACCAACAAGGCTGCGCGTGAGATGAAGGAGCGTGCTTATAGCCTCAATCCAGCCACTCAGGACTGTCTGATTGCTACCTTCCACTCCATGTGTGTTCGTATTTTGCGTCGGGCTGCGGACCATATTGGCTACAACCGCAATTTCACTATTGTAGATCCTGGTGAACAGCGAACGCTCATGAAACGCATTCTCAAGCAGTTGAACCTGGATCCGAAAAAATGGAATGAACGGAGCATCTTAGGAACTATTTCCAATGCTAAGAATGATTTGATTGATGATGTGACTTATGCAGCTCAAGCTGGAGATATGTACACGCAAATTGTGGCCCAGTGTTATACAGCCTATCAGAAAGAACTGCGTCAGTCGGAGTCGGTTGACTTTGATGATTTGATTATGCTGACCCTGCGTCTCTTTGATCAAAATCCTGATGTTTTGACCTACTACCAGCAGAAGTTTCAATACATCCATGTTGATGAGTACCAAGATACCAACCACGCTCAGTACCAATTGGTCAAACTTTTGGCTTCCCGTTTTAAAAATATCTGTGTGGTTGGGGATGCGGACCAGTCTATTTACGGTTGGCGTGGTGCTGATATGCAGAATATCTTGGACTTCGAAAAGGATTATCCCCAAGCCAAGGTTGTTTTGTTGGAGGAGAATTATCGCTCAACTAAAACTATTCTCCAAGCGGCCAACGAGGTCATTAAAAATAATAAAAACCGCCGTCCTAAGAATCTCTGGACCCAAAACGCTGATGGAGAACAAATCGTTTACTATCGTGCCAATGATGAGCTAGATGAGGCTGTATTTGTGGCTAAAACTATTGATGAACTTGGTCGCAGTCAAAACTTCCTTCACAAGGATTTTGCAGTTCTCTATCGGACTAATGCGCAGTCCCGTACTATTGAGGAAGCCTTGCTCAAGTCAAACATTCCTTATACCATGGTTGGAGGGACCAAGTTCTACAGCCGTAAGGAAATCCGCGATATTATCGCTTACCTCAACCTCATTGCCAATTTGAGTGACAATATCAGTTTTGAGCGCATTGTCAACGAACCGAAGCGTGGAATTGGACCAGGTACAGTTGAGAAAATCCGTGACTTTGCGAATATGCAAGACATGTCCATGCTAGATGCTTCAGCCAATATCATGTTATCTGGTATCAAGGGTAAGGCAGCTCAATCTATCTGGGATTTTGCCAATATGATGTTAGATTTGCGAGAGCAGCTGGACCACTTAAGCATTACTGAGTTGGTTGAAGCAGTTCTAGAAAAAACAGGTTACATTGATATTCTTAATGCCCAAGCAACTCTGGAAAGTAAGGCTCGTGTTGAAAATATCGAAGAGTTTCTTTCTGTTACGAAAAATTTTGACGACACCTCTGATGTGCCAGAAGAAGAAACTGGTTTGGACAAGCTGAGTCGTTTCTTAAATGATTTGGCCTTAATTGCAGACACAGATTCAGGTAGTCAGGAGACATCAGAAGTGACCCTGATGACCCTGCATGCTGCCAAAGGTCTCGAGTTTCCAGTTGTCTTTTTGATTGGAATGGAAGAAAATGTCTTTCCGCTTAGCCGTGCGGCTGAAGATCAAGATGAATTGGAAGAAGAGCGTCGTCTGGCCTATGTAGGAATTACGCGTGCAGAGAAAATTCTCTATCTGACAAATGCCAACTCGCGCCTGCTTTTTGGTCGTACCAACTACAACCGTCCGACTCGTTTTATTAACGAAATCAGCTCAGACTTACTTGAGTATCAAGGTCTGGCCCGTCCAGCAAATACAAGCTTTAAGGCATCATATAGCAGTGGTGGCCTTGCCTTTGGTCAAGGTATGAGTTTGGCTCAAGCTCTTCAAGACTGTAAACGCAGTGCTGCCTCAAAATCTATCCAGTCAAGCGGTCTTCCATTTGGTCAATTTACAGCTGGGGCAAAATCAGCGTCTAGTGAGTCAAATTGGTCCATTGGTGACATTGCTCTCCACAAAAAATGGGGAGAGGGAACTGTTCTGGAAGTTTCAGGTAGCGGTGCAACTCAGGAATTGAAAATCAATTTCCCAGAAGTAGGTTTGAAAAAACTTTTGGCTAGTGTGGCCCCAATTGAGAAAAAAATACTAATTTTTCATCCTTCTCACGAATAATAAAGTGAGGAGGATTTTTATGTATAGTATTTCATTCCAAGAAGATTCACTATTACCAAGAGAAAGACTGGCCAAGGAAGGAGTAGAAGCGCTCAGTAACCAAGAGTTGCTAGCTATTTTACTCAGGACAGGAACACGTCAAGCTAGCGTTTTTGAAATTGCCCAGAAAGTCTTGAGCAATCTTTCAAGCCTAACAGATTTGAAAAAAATGACCCTGCAGGAATTACAGAGTCTGTCTGGTATTGGGCGAGTTAAGGCCATAGAATTACAAGCTATGATTGAACTGGGACATCGTATTCACAAACATGAGACTCTTGAGATGGAAAGTATTCTCAGCAGTCAAAAGTTGGCCAAGAAGATGCAACAGGAATTGGGGGACAAAAAACAAGAGCACCTGGTGGCGCTCTATCTCAATACTCAAAATCAAATCATTCATCAACAGACTATTTTTATCGGTTCTGCAACTCGTAGTATTGCTGAGCCGCGAGAGATTCTTCACTATGCTATCAAGCATATGGCGACTTCACTCATCTTGGTTCACAATCATCCTTCGGGAGCAGTAGCCCCTAGCCGAAATGATGATCATGTTACTAAACTTGTCAAAGAAGCCTGCGACCTGATGGGGATTGTCCTCTTGGACCATTTGATTGTCTCACAATCTAGTTACTTTAGTTACCGTGAAAAGACGGATTTAATCTAAAGTTCATTAACGACATAGTCAAAGAGGTTTTTATCTTTGGGGCGATTTTCAAAAAGAAATTCTGGGTGCCATTGGACACCGAGAAAGGCGACATCATCCGTACTCATGACAGCTTCAATAATGCCATCTTTAGGATCATGAGCCGCAATCTTTAAATTTGGTGCTAAATCCTTGATGCTCTGATGGTGGAAGGAGTTGATATGGGAAATTTCTCCATAGATTTCTCGGAGAACAGTATCAGGTTCTGTCACTAAGCGTTGAGTTGTGTACTCGGCAGAACAATTCT
>NZ_KQ970286.1:258222-260681 GCF_001579035.1 Streptococcus mitis
ATGATCTTCGATATCTTGGTACAGAGTTCCGCCCATGGCAACGTTAAAAAGCTGAGTCCCACGACAGACGGAGAAAATAGGCTTTTTCTGTTTGATAGCTTCCTTGATGAGGGCTAGTTCGAATATATCTCTTTGAAGGTGGTAGTCATCGCTATCAATTGTTTTCGGTTCGCCATAGAATTTTGGATCAACATTTTGCCCACCTGTTAAGATGAGCTTGTCAACCATACTGATATAGTGGCAGGCCATTTCTTGATCACCAATCGGTAGGATGATGGGAATCCCTCCAGCGTCTTTAACGCCTTCAACAAAGCCTTTTGCTGCGTAGCTCATCATGATGTCATCATCAGGATGAGTTTTTTCGTTTCCTGTAATCCCTATAACTGGTTTTTTCATAAAATGATTTTCGCTTTCTAATCCTCTTTTCGCATGAAATAGAGGAGAGTTTGGAGTTCACTTGTCAAATCGACATACTGAACGACCACGTCTTTTGGTAAATGCAGATGGACTGGTGAAAAACTAAGAATTCCTTTCACGCCAGCATCAACCAAGAGATTGGCAACCTCTTGTGACTTGACGCTGGGAACGGTCAGGATAGCAGTTTTGACATCAGCATCCTGAATTTTATCCTTGATTTGAGAAATTCCGTAAATGGGAATCCCGTCAGGAGTTTGGGTACCGACTTCAGGATGGTCATCTAGGTCAAAGGCCATGATAATCTTCATCTTGTTACGTTCGTGGAAGCGGTAGTGGAGAAGGGCATGGCCCATATTTCCAATACCAACCAGCATGACATTGGTGATAGAGTTATCATTGAGTAAATCGGCAAAAAACGTCATCAGTTTTTTGACATCATAACCAAATCCACGCCGACCTAGTTCACCAAAATAGGAAAAATCACGACGTACGGTTGCTGAATCAATACCGATAGCCTCTGCAATTTGCTTAGAGTTGGCACGTTCAATCTTTTCTGCATGAAATCTCTTAAAAATTCGATAGTAGAGAGAGAGTCTTTTCGCTGTAGCTTTTGGAATAGCAGACTGTTTATCTTTCACAAAATCACAACCTTTCTATTCTTCTATTTTATAGAAACATTGTGAAAAAATCAACAAAAATAAGAAAAAACTAAGAAAAATCTTAGTTTTGATGTAAAAAATCTGCATGTGATAGAAAACGGTAGAGGTCTCCGACCAGACCCTGATAAACTTTCTGGCCCTTAAAGGTCAAAGAAGTCACATAAAGTGTATCTGGTAGGGTCACACAGCCTGACAAAGCTAGTATGAGTTCCTCGTAATCCTCATACTTGAGAGTCCGCTCTACATGATAGTTATCCTTATAGGTCAATTCAAACATTTTGGCTCTATCTTTCTGATTTTGTAAAGATACCACGTTCTACCAAGCTATCCATGAGGAAGTAGAATTTTTCCTGATGAATGTGGTGGTCTTCTGATTTGAAAATATCAACTAGACGAAGGCCAAACTTGTCAGTGATATTGATTTTAGCCCCTGTAAGTTCCTTGTTAATGATGATTTTGAGTTGGAATCCTTCACCGCTGTTTGGCACTTTTTCCAAAAGGCGAGTTAGTTCATAGTTACCAACCTTTGTTTCAAAAAAAGTGTTGTCCTTGAGGGTGAATTTTTTAACAGAAGGGCTAAGAGTGTAGTCGTAACGACAATTTTTTAACTGAATGGTTTTTTCAAATGCCATATGGCTAACCTCCGATAATTTCTTTTAAGGTTTTTGCGAGGGTTTCTAGGTCTTCAACGGTATTTTGTGGCGACAAACTGATACGAACAGATTCCTTCAAGCGTTCTGAATTTGCCCCGTACATGGCTTCAAGAACATGGCTGGATTGGACAATACCTGCTGTACAGGCTGAGCCAGTAGAGATTGAAATTCCAGCCAAATCCAGACGAAGGAGTAAGAGGTCATTTTTCTGGCCAGGAAATCCAATATTGAGAACATAAGGGAGATGGTGTTCGCCTCTATTCAGGTAATACTGAACTCCCTCTAGCTCTGCCAGAAAGGCAGTTTCTAAATTTTGTACATGTTGAAAATGTTCTTCTTGTTTTTCTAGGTCTTCTTTTAGAGCTGCAAGCATGCCTACGATGGCAGCTAGATTTTCAGTTCCTGCACGTTTTTTCTGTTCTTGGTCTCCGCCATGGAGATAGGAATCAAAATCCATGCTAGATGCGTAGAGAAAGCCGATTCCCTTAGGACCATGGAACTTGTGGGCAGAAGCAGTGAGAAAATCAATGCCCAATTCTTCTGGGTGTATAGGGATTTTACCAATAGCCTGAACGGCATCGACATGATAGGCGGCAGGGTGTTGCTTGAGTATTTGACCAATTTCAGCAATGGGCAGTAGGTTTCCTGTCTCATTATTGGCAAACATGGTAGAAACCAAAATCGTATCGTCACGTAAGGCCTCTTGAATTTGCTGGGCGGTGATTTCTTG
>NZ_KQ970286.1:260701-262706 GCF_001579035.1 Streptococcus mitis
ACGTAAGGCCTCTTGAATTTGCTGGGCGGTGATTTCTTGATTTTCTGGCTGGATAATGGTTGCTTCAAACCCAAAGTGTTGAACCAAGTAATCAATGGTTTCAAGGACGGCATGGTGTTCAATGGCAGTTGTGATGATATGTTTTCCTTGTTCTTGGTGACGAAGGCAGTAGCCAATGATGGCAGTATTGTTGCCTTCTGTCCCACCAGAAGTGAAAAAGATATGTTGAGGTTTTGTCCTCAGTAACTGAGCTAGTTCCTGACGGGCTTCTCGCAAGAGTTTGCCAGCTTGACGTCCATGTCCATGAATACTAGAAGGATTGCCATGGTTTTCTTGCATAACCTTGGTCATAGCTGAAATAGCAACTGCTGACATGGGAGTCGTTGCAGCATTGTCCAAATAAATCAAAGAATCACCTTATTTCTTTTTGTTGTAGGCAAAGAGTGGGCTGACTGGTTTTCTTTCGTGGATACGGACGATAGCATCACCAATTAACTCACTAGCAGTGATGTAGCATACGTTTTTAGGAGTTTTTTCTTTTGTTGCTACTGAATCAGTCACAAGAATTTCTTTAATCTTAGTATTGTCAAGAAGTTCAGCAGCTCCCTCGACGAAGAGACCGTGGCTAGAAACAGCATAAATTTCTGTAGCTCCTTCACGTTCAACGATTTTGGCAGCTTCAGAGAAGGTACGTCCTGTATTTAAAATATCATCAATCAAGATAGCTTTCTTACCTTCAACATCACCAATGATATAACCTTCGTTACGAGTTGCATCGTCTTGAGGGTAATCGATAATGGCGATAGGAGCATCAAGATATTCAGCCAAGCTACGCGCACGTTTCACACCTGAATTTTTAGGGCTAACGACAACAACATCTGAACCGAGTAGTCCCTTATCGCAGTAATGTTTTGCGAATAGGGGAACTGTGAAAAGATTATCGACAGGAATATCAAAGAAACCTTGAACCTGAACGGCATGCAAATCAAGAGTCAGGATACGATCAACCCCAGCCTTAACCAGCATATTGGCAACTAGTTTTGCTGTAAGTGGCTCACGAGGACAAGCAATGCGGTCTTGACGTGCATAGCCAAAATATGGAAGGACAACGTTGATACTGTGGGCACTTGCGCGCACACAAGCGTCGACCATGATTAACAATTCCATTAGGTGGTTGTTAACAGGGAAACTTGTTGATTGGATGATGTAAACATCATAACCACGGACACTTTCTTCAATATTCACTTGGATTTCTCCGTCTGAAAATTGACGTGATGATAGTTTTCCAAGTGGGGCACCAACAGCTTCAGCAATTTTCTGTGCAATCTCTTGGTTAGAGTTGAGTGCGAAAAGTTTCATGTTTTTTCTATCTGACATTATAGACCGTCCTCTGTAAACTTTATAAATCCTAGTGATATTTGCCTTACCTATATGAACTGGGATTCGTGTATTTTTATCTTTTCTATTTTACCAAAAAATGGAGATTATTTCAGCTATTTTTCATACTTTTGACAAATCGAACCAATTTTGAAGGAGCTTTTTGATAAGAAATCTGATTTTCCTCTAAAAATTGCTGGAAATCCTGTTTCCCTTGCTCGTGATTTTCCACTTCAAGCTCTAATTCGTAATCTGTCATATCAAAGTACTGACTTTCATCCAGTGCCATGAGGCCAATAGCTGTTTGCATTTCATAGCGAAGCGTTGTTAGACAACCAAGGACCTGCCATTTCTTGTTTTGTATACCATGTTTAGCCAATTCATCAAGAACCAGCCCCTGAGGAAGTTCTTCCTTAGCCAGATAGTTCTCAGCATCTTTTAGTTGCAATTTTTGATTGTATTCCATGTTTCCGACACTTTGTGGGACTTTGAGTGTCAATTCTGCCCAGTCTTCAAAGGTTCGAATGCGCATAGCAACTTTTTTTTCTCGCAGTCCAAAATCAGGTGTGTCGATGTAGTAATTTTTTTGAAGAACAGGAGTGACACCTGTGAACTGGTCTTTTAGACG
>NZ_KQ970286.1:263114-277205 GCF_001579035.1 Streptococcus mitis
TCGTTTGAAATCAGTGGGTTTCTAGCGTGTTAACCAAAAGTGAATACGATATTGAATACGGCATGACTTTTAGCTGGAGCGGATGAAATCCATGAGCTGATTAACGACTTCAACACGTTGATTATCATTGATGTGGGTATACATATCAAGGGTGATTTGAACATTATTGTGACCGAGTCTATCTGAAATGATTTTCGCTGTAACACCAGCTTCAAATAGGAGAGAAGCGTGTGTATGTCTAAAGCCATGAGGTGTAATTTTTTTAAGCTCATTGTGTTTACAAAAGAATCTTCTAAGCTTCACTTTCATAGTTGCAGCCAAAAGCCATCCTCCTATGTCATTCGTAAATATATAATTCGATTCATGTTTGTAAGGCACACTAGCCTGAAAATATTCTTTTATTTGCTGACGTTTCCAGAGTTTCAATACATTCAGAGTTTCATCATCTAAGGTAATCACTCTCTTACTCTTTTTGGTTTTAGGGTCATGAACAGTTTGTTTGTCACCAATTACGACAGCTGTCCGAGAAATACTTAACAATTTATTTTCAAAGTCAACATCTGACCACATGAGTCCGATAGCTTCTCCAGTTCTCAAGCCAGAAAAAGCGAGCAAGTGAAAAAAGGTGTAGTCTACTGGCTTACAATTTGCTTTGTAAACTTTAAGAAACTCCGTTAGTTCCTGTTTTGTATAGTGATTCTCTTTGCCCTTTAAGGGTCTATTTTTAGGCTTGATAATCTTGTCTAAGGGATTTAACTTAATGATGTCAAGAGAAACGGCATACTTGAAAATACGGCTGATTACAGAGTAGTAATTAGCATAGAGGATATAGCGATTACTTAACTGGATAGCAACCTTTTGACAATAAGCTACACTGATCTGCTGAATCTTCATATCTGTAAAATATAAGTCAATCATAACATCAAGTTTGTTCTTAATAAGCTGGTAGGTTGTGGGTTTTACAGTGTTTTTATAGCTTTCAAGCCACAAATCAGCGACTTCAGCAAAAGTAGGGTTTTGGAAATCTTCATTGTTTGAAAAACCATTTTCTTCAACATCTAAGAGTAGGTCACGTTCGGCTGCTTTAGCTTCTTTAATGGTTTTAAAACCACGGCGTGTTGTGCGTTTTTCTTTTCCAGTGGCAGGGTCTATGCCTAGGTATGTTTGAAAGAGATATCTAGTCTCTCCTTTTTTTGTAATGTATTTTTTATCATAAAAAAGTCCTTTCTTTTCGATTGCTTGCCCGCATAGTTGAAAAGGTGTAGAACTTATGATAAACTATAGTTGTATTTTTTTTATCATCTTTTCCATTGCTTGCTTGATGGAAAGTTAAATCCTCACACTCAAAGTTTGGCGATGGCGAGTGCGGGGATTTTTTGAGTTGTTTCCAAACTGGAAAGAGATGCTATCTCGTCAGATAATAAAATAAAGCGTACCTCTTAGAAGTACACCAGACGATTTTATCCTTGACGAACAAGGCTTTTTTACATTCTTAGTGTATTTCTTTTTTTAATTTTTGTCAAACGTCAACTTATTCTTGATTAAAAAAGAAAAAGTCAACAATAGAGAATTGCTGACTTTTTCTATAAACCCAATTGTGTGAGCCAAGGGCGAACCTTGTTTCTGTATAACGATAATATCATTATTACTTCAAAAAGTCAATGCATTTTATAAAAATAGATTCAAAAAATTTTTTTATTCTAAATTCGGACTTATTAAATGTAGGAGCGTTCTGTGAATATTTCTCAACAATTAAATCAGCTTCAATCAGTCGTCTCTGGTTTAGTTCATCGGAACATAATTTTTTATGAAGATAAAATAAATTGATGATGTCAATGATTTTTGGATAATGAACTAATGCAAGATTTATCTTCATTGTATTTGCATAAGATTTTGTTTTAGGGTCTGGTTGTTTTATGTGATCAGCACCGTCAAAAAGATTTATTAAAAAAACATTATTATGAGCGCAAGAATTTCTAATATTTTTAATCAATTTGTGTTGAGTAGTATACAGAGGGTCTGTTTTCAGCTCTGATTTTTTTATATATAAATCAGCAAGCGTAGTAAAATCACCATAACTTACAATTTCTAAAAATACCCAAATAGATAAATCTGTTCTTTTTTGAAACATATCTTTTTTATATTTATTTAAGCGAAATTGTTCAATTATATTTAAAAATTTTTCAGGGTACTTATTTTTAAATTCTTCAATTATAGAGTAACCGTCTTCTTTGTCGTCCTCTGTAAGAAGTGTCATAAACCTTGTTTTTAACGAATGTTCTACATCTAAACACATTAGTAATAATAGTTCACGTAACCGAACATCTAAAGAAGCGCAAATCGTTAAATCTAAGAAATCTAAGTTATCGTACTTTCCTTTGGGATTTTTAGGGAAATTTTTTCTGTAACTAGTGATTTTATAGTAGTAACTTCTAGTTTTAAGGTAATCAATAAGTTGGTCTTTAGAATAGTTGTCAATAGTAATATTTTTATCTAAAATTTTTTCGTACAAATCTTCAAAATTGGATTTAGGTTTTTCCATTCTTTTCTCCTTTCTACTACATGCCAACTATTTCCAAAATGGAAACAGTTGGTTTTAATTTATACTCTTGGTTCATTACGGTGCCAATCATTAGGAAAACCTAAAGACTGGTTGATTACATTGATGTCTATAGAAGGCAGTTTTTTCTCTAGTTTGATAACTTTCTTTCTAAGAGTATTCCATAAAATGTTGAATTCTGCTTTACTAATAAAGCATTGAAGGCTAATAATTGTTGAATATACAGTTTTTCTACTGTCATCTCCCATCAAGATCTCTTCGTTATGAATCGTTTCCCAAAACGTACTATTAGAACGGCATCTGAAGTTTAATAAGCGATTATTGTGAGCGCATTTGTTTCGTACCTCGTTAATATTTTTTAGAAAAGATATCAAGGTTTCTGGTGGGAAAACATCGTTAAAGTCAGGTATGTTTGTGCTTATAAAACTTACTAAATCCCGTGCGATTTCATTTTGGAGTGAGTTCGGCAGGTTTTCAATAATCGTGCGTAAATCTCCAAACTCTAGATAATCAGTTAGTACCCAGATTGGGACATCTGAATGAGTATGTGCGTAGTGGTGAATGGAATTTCCTCTGTATCGCTTGTTTGTGTTTATGATTTTGGATAGTTTTGATACAATAAATCCCACGTCTAATATCTTATTATCTGCATAAGAATTGGTGTTTAAATAAGCGTATTTTTGACTGGGGTAGGCTTCGGCGAATCTGTGAGCAGTGATTGACTTGATATGGTGTTCAGCTTCAAGAATAGCTTGCAAAATGGCTCGTTTTACATCTTTATCAAATGTATAGAGACTTGAAACTTCGTCAAATGTGACGCCGTCAATATAAGTGTCAGTACCAGGGTGTTGAAAAAACTTACTGTATCCATTGATAATATTGTAGTAATTGTTACTTAGCAGGTACTTAGCTGCTTTAGACTCATCTGTAATGGATAACCCTCTGATTTTTAGTGTTGCGATTTGTTCCTCGATTGTTTTAAATGGCTTCAAAAAAAACTCCCCCATTCTAATTTAGAATGAAGGAGTTTTCCCGTATCGGTCCCCGTAGAGATCCCGACGCTTTTTCTCTAATGAATTCATTCTAAATGATTTTTTTTAAAAAGTCAACTGTTTTTTAATATTTTTAAAAAATAATTTTTTTACTCCCCTCTATACACTCCAACAACTGCATAAATCTTGATGTGTGTGTCTTCGGCTGGTGGGAAGTCTAGGATGATGTCTTCGTACTTGTCATTGAGTGATACGAGGCGTAAGCGTCCGTTTTCGGTATAGATCTTCTTGAAGTAAGAACGGTCTCCGTATGCGATAACTGCTAGGTCTCCGTTGTAGGTGGTCAGTCCCTTGTCTACCAAATAGAGAATATCTCCGTCTTGGTAGTTAGGCTGCATGGAGTCTCCGCTGACCTTGGTCGCAATGTCGTGACGTGGCGGTTGCTGGTCAACCTCTATAGTCTCTCTGTCTGTATCGTCGTACCCAAATCCATAGTTAAATCCAGAAGCTGCTGCCGTCTCAGATACAACCTCAACTTGGTACAAGCTGATAACTTCCGACACTTCGTTTACCTTCGTTTCTTCTTCATTTTGCTCTGTGTACATCTCGCCGTTTGCTTTTTGCCTCTCCAGAAGCTCCTCAGAAGTCCGTAGCACGATTTTTTTATTATCTGGGGTTAATTGTACCACCTTGTCCGTTATCTGCTGTGTGAGCGAATCTGGGGACGTTGTAGGGGTGGTAACTTTAGAAAGACTAAATAGTTGTTGTGGCTCAACTTCGAGAGCAGCAGCATAAATTCTAATATCTGTTTCGTCTAATTGTCGTTTGCCGTTTTCATGATTGGATATAGTATTTTGTTTAAAACCAGTCAACTGTGACAATTCGTTTTGTGTCATTTTCTTAGATTTTCTGATTTCTTTAATAGAATTACCTAGTATATTCATAAACATTTCCTTTCTCTACCTATAATATATCACAATGAGATAAAAAAATAAATAAAAAAATCTCAAAAAGTGATAAAAAATCATTGACTTATATCTCAAAATGAGATATAATAGTCTTGTAAGGTTGAGAAAGGCAATCTTAAGACAAGGAAAACAACAGAAAGGATGGACTAAATGAAAAAGCACAAAAAGAAAAGACTTACCAATGAAGTCAAGATCGGTTTGATAATAGCCCTCATCAATCTAATCTCTGCACTGGTAAATCTTATATCAAAACTCTTCTAGGAAGAGAGTGGAAGGGGCGAAAGCCCCAACCACTATTGTGTAATTTCATTATAGCACAAGGTAGAAAAAATGCAAAACAAAACCGCTAAATTTATCACTTGGTCTTTGATTGCCTTAACTATTCTAGTTATCATTATTACTTGACTTATATAAGAGAGGAGAATTATTGTTGACAAATAAAGAGAAAATACGTTCTCAATTTCTTCTTCCTAAAATTCGATTAAGGGAAGAACGTAGAAAAAGAGAGCTTACTACGTTATACATGGCGGACTTGATTGGGTTAAAAAATCGTCGTCAGTATGAACTTAAAGAAAAAGGTCAGTTTCCTTTTCAGGATTATGAAATGGCAATTATTGCTAATAAATTCGGAATGAGTGAAACTGACTTATTCTTCAGTTAAAAATATCTCAAAAAGAGATAAAATAAACAAAAGTCAAAAAGGTCAAACTTTTTCAAAAATCGATAGAATAATTCTATCAAAACTGTTGACAAGTACCAACAGTTTTGAAAAGACCTATTAGTAGAAAGGAAAAAGTCGATGTATGGAGCGAAAATGAGGGAGCTGAGAACGGCTCAAAAGCTGGGCTTGCGTGAGCTTGCCAAGCGAACCTTGATAGACTACACGACCTTGTCACGGATCGAGAACGACCTGAAGGCAGTGACGCTGTCGCAGGCGGTGGTCATCGCCAAGGCGCTAGGGTGTAGGGTGGAAGATATGTTGTAGGAGGGGAAGATGAACGAACTAAAAATAAGAAAAGATGGTATCTATTTGAATAACCAAAAATTAAAAGGTGTGCAAGCAATCAAAACAAAAAGCACGGCTGAAAGCAACCATGCTACTGTCTACTTAAAATTTATTGCCAAGCTGATTTGAAATGAGGTTGGTAATAACTTGTGATGAAATATCTTTAAGGACATCCAGTGAAAAAGAACCAACATTCTTTGCTATATCTTTTGTCCGATTCCAATTGGTATCTTGACGAATATTATTGATGAACTGATGGCCTTTAGGAGATAGATCTCTTACCATACAACCTCCGCCAATGAAGTACGAAACTTTATCAATGAACAATTCAGAATGTTCACATTGTCTTATATGATACATTATTTCGTCAACTTCATACTTTGGTTGTAAATTGCTGAAGTCATCGGGTTCAGTGTACTTAGCATATGTTTTGAAAGTAGTTTTACTTTCAATATCTAGCAGTATATCTCTTATACAATCAGGATTTAATTTCATCAGAATTACCTCGTTAAGAAAGGAGAACGAAATGAACGAACTAGGACTAATCATAGTAACAATCGTAAATGTAGTTTGTGCTGTCATAAATCTATTTTGCTTTATTAAAGACAGGATGGAATGATTTGTGTTTGAAAATGAAACGAAAGGAATGGATTATAAATATGAGACCAAGAAAATATCCGTATAGTAAAAAGCAGGTTCAGTATAGAACTGTGAAACGAAGTCTTGGACTAGGTAAGGGGATTATGATAAAGCATGTTATTGAGGATAGTTTTCCCCATTCTCCCCGTACTCTTTCTTTAGAGCCATAAGGATGGTGTAGTGAAGTTCTGCGTAGTCCACCATGATGTCATTAGCATTTACCATTAGATGGCCATTGTCGCTGTTTCGCCATAAACTGGAAGAAGTTTCTGTTAATGATGTTGGCAGTAGAGAAACGGTTATATCGTGGGCTATTTCAGATAAACTTTTTTGCACTGGTGATTCCTCCTTTCTGTTGAATTTTTGACTAAAACGGTGAGAGGTCCTAGTCGAGAATGATTATAACACAATATAAATTAAATAACAATATGTAGTGTTTTTATATGTTCAAAACACAATATATTGGGAAAGGAGCAATGTGTGTGGAATAAGTTTAAGCATTTGTTGATTGAAAAAGGGATGACACAGAAGGCATTAGCTGAAAAAGCTGGTATTAGTCCAAATACAATCAGAAATATCAAAACCGAGCGTATTTCTTTTAAGAACATGTGCAAAATCGCTGATGCACTGGAAGTCAGCTTGGATGAATTTAGATAGGAGAGGGAATGAATGAAATATCTTTATCAAACAACCTCAATCAGATTGAACTAGAAATCAATCATCACAAACAAATTGCAGGTCAGTCAATTTGGGAAATCGGCAGACGACTAAAACATGTCAAAGAACGTAATCTTACCCACGGTCAATTTGGAAGTTGGGTAGAGAGTATAGGAATTGCTAGAACAGAAGCAAGTAGATTTATAAAAATAGCTGAAGAGATTCCAAATTTGGGCACGTACACAAATTTGGGGACAAAAGCCCTTTATCTCATTGCAACCCTACCAGAAGAGGAGAAACAAGCTCAAATTAACAGGATTGAGCAAGGGGATAATCCGACGGTAAGGGAATTGCAAGATTTGAAATTAAAATTTTCTGCAGCTAAAAGAAAAATAATGGAACTGCAAAAGGGGCAAGAACCAACTAAGGAAATCGTGAAAGAAGTTCCTGTTATGCCAGCAGACTACCAAGAAGCTCTCCAGAATCGTCAAAAACTAGAAGCGCGTGCCAAGTCTGCAGAGGAAAGGAATGCTTTTCTTGAAGCGCAATTAAAAGACCTGTACGCTCAACGTGCAGAAGTGGATGAAAAATCGAACAAGTACGATGAATTGACAAAAGCCATTCAGCAATCCAAAGGGCAGTTGGACGACTACCAGAAAAAAATCGCTTCCTACAAGAATATCCTTAGCCTTATCCAGAAAGGGAATGATTTTCTTGCCAATATGGGCGGTCTTATCTATGCAGATGAAGAAAAAGTCTTACATACGGACGGTGTTGCTGGTCAGGAGTTCGATAGTTTCGTCAATCGAGGTATCCGATTCTTTACGGATTTACAAAAAATTAGAAATAAAGGCAATCAAATCTTGGAAGGAGAAATTTTATGAAGCACGAAGTAGTTAAAAGTCAACTAAACGAACTGACTCAAGAAGATATCTTGATTCAGGTTCTACAAACTCAAAAAGAATTAAAGCAAAATCAGGAAGTGTTAGCAGGGGATGTTGATTATTTAAAAAATGAGCAGCCTGTTAATCCGTCCATTTGTCTGGAACTTGAAAATTTACGAAGAGTGAAAGTTATCATGGCTCTTGGCGGTAAGGATAGTCAAGCTTATAAAGATCGCTCTCTTGCCAGCAAGGTCTTTCGTCAGGCTGCTAAAGACTTTAAAGAATTCTTTAGGATTCCACGGTATGACCTGCTGAAGAAAAAAGACGAAGAGAGGGCTTTTGATTACTGGAAGTCATGGGAACCATCACATAATACCAAGATGGAAATCAAGACCATAAATGGGTAAATGCTAAGCAATTTAGAGAAGGAGATAGTAAAGATGCAACCAGGTAAAGGGAGACCAGCAAAAAAGAGTAGCCGTGGAGTTCGCACGGTCGCAATCTCAGATGAACTATTTGAGGATTTATATGAGCTAGCTCAAGGAAGCGGAATACCAATCAGTCAAGCGGCGGATTATATCTTTAAAAACGGACTGAAAAACGTCCGCATAGAGACGGAAACAGTCACCAGAAAACGCTTGGTATTTGAGGATTAGGAAGGAGAAATCATGTTAGATTTTAAGAACTTGGAAGCTCAGCTCATCTTTCAAAAATCCAGTTAATGATTACACTTCTGTCAGCAATGATTTTCTCAAAGATTCGAACCTAGAGCCTGCTTCTATCGGTATCTTGATGGTCGTCCTCAGCAATAAAGAAAATTGGCTGGTCTATCCAGAAGAAATCGCAAAGCGTTTAGGAGTGAGTCGGGATATGGTAGATAGGCATTTCAAAAAGATAGAGAAGGCAGGTTATCTCAGAACTTTTAAAAAAAGTCTCGGCAGAGGGCGAGGAGTTCAGACTTTCAGATTCTTCTCAGATACAAAAATAACTGATTTTCAATTTGAGATGATGCAACAGAGGTTAGAGGAGGCTTTAGAAAAGTTATCCACAGGTTAGCAGTTACATTTCCTTATTTTACAAATCTGTATTTTACAAATCAGTAAAATAAGGCACTAATAAATATTAAATAACAACAAGTATTAAATAACAATAAATATTAAAAGACAACAAGTCCTACTTCTCTTAATAAATAAAAGAGAGGGTAGAAAAATAAATACAAAGGAGAAAGAAATGAGACCAAGACGATATCCGTATAATTTCAAACCAAATCTGATGAACATTTTAGATAGTCGCTTTTATACACGGCTAATTGTTGAAACAGAGGATGGAGCGAAAAAAATAGCAGAAGTCACACTAGATGATGTAACTTCTGCTGCAGGATATGTTGTAAGACTAAGACCAAATTATGGCTAGCCTTTAGGTGGGAATGGATCTTTACCGTGGCTGTCACGGCTTTGAATTTTCCCATCTTTGCCATGAATGATAAGTTCGGAACCTTGATTTCGTGAAATCTGTCTAGCAATATTTGTAGCTTCACTCTTTGTAGTAGTATGAACAGTTGCTCTTGAATTGCCAGCACCTTTCACGTTCCAACCACCATTTTTGGCAGGGACAACATGCTGATTTTTACCCATGATTAAATCTCCTTTCTGTTGAATTTTTGACTAAAACGGTGAGAGGTCCTAGTCAAGATTATTATAGCAATTTAGGAGGATATTACATCAGTCTTGAGGCTGATATAGGAGGTTGAATGGAAGATAAAATCATCGAACTTGCTGATTACTTCATCAGCGAGAACACAACGTACAGAGAAGCTAAAATAGCGTGTGAGAAGCTATTGAAACAAGTCATCCATGAGATAGAACTCAGGGCGATGGAAAGTAAAACAGTTTGACAACAACGCAAAAAGCACCTAACGAAGTCAGGCGCATACTAAAATAATCAAAACCATTATATCACAAAAATGCTTGCCCGCATAGTTGAGAGGATGTAGAAAATGGAAGGTATAACGTTACAATTACGATTAGATGGCGAAAGTGCTGAATTGTTCACGAATCAATTGTTGGCCTTTGCTGAAAAGCAGGTCAAGGAGCAGTTAGAGAATGATCGCATGCCAATCAATCAACAAGCTTTGATGAAGAAGTTCGGCTTTACTCATGGCTATGTTAAGCAGTTAGAACGCAAAGGATTAAGATTTCGTAAGCAAGGGAAAGATATTATGTACGATATCAATGATGTTTATGAGATTTTGGAATTAGAGAAAGAAGTACGAAAATTAAGAGCGTAAGGAGAAATAAGATGTTTGAACCACCGATTTTAGACCAGTTAATGGGTGTTGGAGCCTTGCTGATTGGATTTGCAGGGGCTTATCGTCATATCAAACTACAAGAGGAGCGTAAGGAAGAAGAGAGACGAGAAGAGCAAGAATTTGCGTCTATGATTATCCAAGGCTACAACCATGCATACGAACGTGGTAGAGAGGCACAGCGTCAAGAAATCCGCAAGAATATCCGCAGAGAGTTCAAGGGTTTTACCTACGACAATGAACCGCCTGTAGGATTGCGCCCTGAGCCACTAGCCTTGCCAGAACCACGAAAAGCACGCTATGCAAAGTATTTGGGATAGAGCAAAGGAGACGCTGATGACTAGAATTGAACTTGAAAACCGTGTGTGGCTTTTGGCCAATCATAAAGAAAAAAACGAATTGCTGGACCTTGAGCTAACATCCAAGGCTAGATATGTGAAACGAGTGCTGGAACTTGGAAAGGTGTATACGCATGTTTGATTATGACAGAGATATAATGCAACCGCCTGAAGAACGTGAAGAACTTGACCCAAGCCAGTACATCTATGTTGGATGTGGACAGTATCGATATGTGGGTGATGAAATATGATCCAGGAACTACACGCAGAAATCGATAACTGGCGAGCTGAGTATATGCATCTTGGAATTGAGATCGGAGAAATCATCAACGACCAACAGGATATTATTTTGAAATTGCAAAACGAAAATCGACGCTTAAAGCGTGAAAATTGGAATTTGAAGAAGACGAAAGGAAGAAGAAAATGACAAATAATCAATTAGCAACGCAGACAAAACGTGATATTACTATTGACCCAAGTTCATTGACTGGGGCAGACATCAAAAAGTATTTTGACCCACAAAACCTGTTGACTGAAAAACAAATAGGTCAGGCTCTAGCCTTATGTAAAGGTCGCAATCTTAACCCATTTGCTAACGAGGTCTACATTGTGGCTTACAAAAATCGTAATGGAGGCACAGAGTTCAGTTTAATTGTCTCCAAAGAGGCTTTCTTGAAACGTGCCGCTCAATGTAAAGACTATGAAGGCTTTGAGGCTGGAGTAGTGGCGGTAGATAGCGAGGGTGTTATGCACGAACGCAAAGGGGCAATCATGCTCCCAGGAGACACATTGATAGGCGGATGGGCAAGAGTGTACCGCAAAAATTTCAAGGTACCTGTGGAGATCTTTGTTAGCCGTGAGGAATATGACAAGAAACAAAGCACTTGGAACTCTATGCCAGCTACTATGATTAGAAAGACGGCTCTGGTAAATGCTCTTAGAGAGGCTTTCCCTGAGGATTTAGGCAATATGTACACAGAGGATGACGGCGGAGAAACATTTGACCGTATCAAAGATGTCACACCTCAAGAAAGTCGAGAGGATGTCGTAACACGCAAGATGGCTCAGATTGAGCAATTCAATAAAGAACAAGAGGCGAATCACCCAGTTCCTGAACCTACTCAAGTTGAGAAGACAGTCCAAGGCGAACTCTTAGAAGAAATGGAGTACTAACATGCAAGAATTACAAGTAAGTGTAACACAAGCTCAGGTTGAAATTTTAGACCGTGAGTTGTTTGAACAAAATATTAAAGAAGTGGTAACGAAGTACCAGAATTACACAGTTACTGCTTCGACAATCAAGGACGATAAGCAGGTATTAGCTGATCTCAGAAAACTGTTCAAGCAGATATCTGATGAACGTATCAAAATCAAAAAGGTTTTGTCAAAAACCGCTGATGATTTTAACGAATACATCACAGAGCAGGTTGAACCGCTTGATGGTGTTATCAAAAAGATTGCGAAAGATGTCAAAGAGTTTGAAGACCACCAGAAAGCACTCAGACTGGATACTGTTAAGGGTTACATTACAAATAAGGCGTCAGAATACATGCTTGACCCTCGTCTATTTGACGAGAAGGACCTTGAGTATGTCAAGGCTGGCGATTTCATGGCTGACGGCGTGACGCTTAAAAAAGCCACTATGAAGTCACTTGATGACATGGTCACATTTGAGTTTCAGAAACAAGAAGAATACAAGAAAACCATCTCAGCAATCTCAGGGCAATGCGCTGAGTACGGAATGACAGACCAGCCATATATTCGGATGTTGAAAGACATGACTTTGGTTGAAGTGTTGGAACAAATCAAGGCAGACTACGCTTTTGAAAAGCAAAAAGAAGAAGTTAGATTGGCTCAAGAGCGAGCTGAACGAGAACGTGAGGAAGTTTTAGTTCAACAAGAAAATGAACATCCAGAGTTTAGAACAATCCTTGGCTGTCATATCGACGAGGAGACGCAAGAATTTGATCCAGAAACGGGCGAAATCTTAGGCGGTGGGCAATTATCCCAAAACCAACAAGAAGCCGTCAGAGGGGTCGAAAACGGCTTAAAACGATATACCCAAAAGATGACCTTGGAAGTGTATTTCGCTGACACGAAAGAAAAAGACTATTTCAAGAATAGCCTTGCGGATTTGGGATTTGAATACAAGAAAAATTACACTGTCCAAGGTTATCAACGAATTGAGCCGTTGACGCAGGTAGAACTTGAAATGAAATTGTAGAAGTCCGGGATATTATCCAAGAAAAGCGAGGAAAGAATGAAAATTTATATTGAACAAGATGACATAAAATTGAGCTTTGAGCGAGCGCAGAAACTTGACTATCAAACCTTATTCAAAGCCTATCAAATGGTTACAGGGTCTGATGAAATTCTTGAGGATTTAAGTCAGAAAGAGCCCGAGAATACAAAGACCGTTTTAAAAAATGATGCTGAAGTCGATCATGTCAATATCAAGGAAGCTATAGACAGGTTGTCAGCAAAATTTAGCAGAAGTCCAGCGGTTTCGCAGAAACCAAACGAGAAGGTAGATGTTGATTTACAATGTCCATTTTGCGGATGTGCGAAGCGGTGGAAAGTCCCGCCTTACTTTACATTCATGAATTGTCCTGACTGCCAAGGTTCAATTTTCTTGTCTTGGGCGACAGGAGTTAAAGATGAATTGGATGAAAACGGATTTTATTTCAAAGCAGACAGTCCGATGAAATTTAAGGATCAGACAGATGAATTCGAGGATATGTTTGCTGTTGAAGAATCAAGATAATCAAAACCAACTGTTTCCATTTTGGAAACAACTCAAAAACCAACAAGCCGTGCATTCTTGTAAAACTGCGAACTAGAAAATGCGTCAGTGACACTTATGTGACTTTGGATGAATGGCGCAAAGAATTTCACTCACGCTTGCTGTGCTCACAATTTGGCAGGCGTGGGATTTTGGTAGAAAGTATGGCAGAGAGGAGATTATGAAACTGAATGAGGTGCTTGGATGAATAGATTGAAAAAGCTACGTAAAGAAAAAAAGCTATCTCAAAAAGAAATAGCTGAAACTTTGGGATTTTCTTTAAGGTCATTCCAACGAATGGAAAACGGAGAAAGCCAAATCAAACCAGAAAAAGCCCAGCAACTTGCTGACTACTTCGGGGTAAGCGTTGGGTATCTGTTGGGGTATGAAAGCAACCCATTGGAACGACTGAAAAGCTTAGTTGATGAATTAAAGGAGCACAAGGACTTGTTAGGAGTTCTGGATTGGTACACAGCTTTTGATTTAGCTAATGACATTCTTGCAATAGCAAGCGTGGAAAAAGCTAGATGGCTAGGGAGGTTGAATGCAGGAAAGATTGATTCTTAAATTTGAGTTAAACAGAAAGCAGATGATTAACTCAAATGATAGACCGCACTTTCATCAAAAGGCTAAAATCACTAAGTTTTTACGGCAATTAGCTGCATACGAGGGTAACAATGTACTGAGAGATTACTTTGGGTTGCCTTATAGCGAGGACAAGCCTTGCAAGGTTAAGGTTTGGATATATCCTCCGACAAATCGGAAGTATGATCCACCGAACTGGTCGCCAACAAGTAAGGCTTTGTTTGACGGATTGACGGACGCAAAGATTTGGACAGATGATAATTACAACGTGATAGTATCGACTGAGTTCATGCACGGTGGCAAGTCCGGAAATAAGAATTATAGGATTGAGCTGGAGATTTACGAATATCACGAGATATTGCAAAGGATAGTAGA
>NZ_KQ970286.1:278006-281296 GCF_001579035.1 Streptococcus mitis
TGGAGGGATGATTATCAAGAATTACAAATATGATTTTTCGAGTGGCAGAATATGCTACACAATTGATTTTGATGACTATGAACAAGCCATGGAACAAACAAAGACAGAATACGGAAGTGTACAAAGAAATGATATTGATGATTTCTTAAGTATGGTTGAGGAATACGACTTTCAAGAAGCTGAGATGATTGAAGCATTCGTTGACTTTCAAAATGATTTGCTCTTATATGGAATTGATTTTGAATTGAAAAATGAGGTGCAGTGATGAAACGGCCAAACAGATACCCGTACACACGAAGCCAATGGCTTGAAGAAACTGTTAATCACTATACATATAAAAGCGATATTTGCTATACAAGTCACATTTTAGAAAATAGACTTACTGGAGAAATAAAGGAGGTCACAGAATGAAACGATTCATAGCTATCTGGATTCTGCTATCTGCTGGATTGAACATCTGGCAGATGGACAGGATTCGAGATTTGGAAGAGAAGAAGCCGATGGTTATCTACAAGGCGGATAACGCAGGCGCTGAGATATTCGGTAAGGTTGTTGAGAAAGGACGACACGGCAAGCTATACACGCTTACCATTCGTGATTACGGGGTGTTCGTAGTTACGAAGGAGCAGTGGGATAAAGTGAAAATTGGGGATGAGGTGATGTTATGACAACAAACATGTGAAGTATAACAAATAACAAAAGCCCAATCCATAAGGACTAGGCTTCGAAGATGAAGTTGTAGAGTTGGACAACCTTCTGAAAACTGGTTGTATCCATGGTTGTGATTTTTTGAGCCCTGCGCTCTCTAAAGTCAAAAGTATAGAGTTGGAGTGGATTGACAGAGCCATCTACCTTATTGGAACGCACAGGAACGAGCAGGCCTTGTTCTTCTAGTCTGCTTTGACCGTGTGTAATAGGGCATACAGCAACAAATCCAGTCTGCTCCGAATATTCTCTACGAGAGACGACAATAGCAGGACGGCGTTTCTGAATCTCACGTCCAACAGACGGGTCAAAGTCAATCCAGATGATGTCCTGTTTTTCTGGAATGTAATCATATTTCGCTGTCAAGGAATCTTACCCCCTCGAAGTCATCTTCCATGCGTAGGTTCGCGTCACCACTAAATGGGTCTGGAATTTTTGGAGCTAGGACAATGACATTATCTACCCCCTTGTAGACAAACATTTCCTGACCTTCTGGAACATTGAGTGTTTTGGGAATGGTTACAGTGACAGAGTTCCCAACCTTACGAGTTTTAACAGTATTCATTTGTTTCTCCTTTATTTCGTATACATACAGTATACACCTAAAAAGGGAGTAAGGCAAGAAAAAAGCCAGCACAGCTGACTTCTCGTGTTATAGTTTCGCATAACTATTATATCATGAGGAGGAGTTCGTGTGCAAATAGAGTTATTGGATATCATCGATGAAAAGAAAACCAGAAAGGAAGCTATCAAAGTCCTTAAAAAATACAGTCGTCTGAGACGGATAGCTGGAGAAGAATACGCTCCGAAAATAAC
Organism: Streptococcus mitis; assembly: GCF_001579035.1. Taxonomy (GTDB): domain Bacteria; phylum Bacillota; class Bacilli; order Lactobacillales; family Streptococcaceae; genus Streptococcus; species Streptococcus mitis_J. The sequence continues at coordinate 279,528 of NZ_KQ970286.1, forward strand.
AATATCCTACTCACTTGAGCCAAGATCATCAAGTGGTCAGACAAGTAAGCAGGTAGAAAGCATGGTCTTGCGTAGAGTATCAGCTCAGCAGGACCTAGAACTAATCGCTAAAGCAATCAACAATCTTTCCGATATGGAATATATACGTATCCTAATCGAACGATATTGTAGGAAGAAAAGGAGGGAAGACTACAGCATTTATTCAGAACTAGGTTACTCATCTAGTGAGTATTATCGGATCTTAAACAAAGCTCTATTAGAGTTCGCGGAGTCCTATCAAGCAAGCAACCTTCTGGTTTACAAGTGATTTCTGGGAAAATCTTAGGAAAAATCTGGGAAAATCTTGGGAAAAATCTGGGAAAATCTTGGGAGAATTGGAACGGAAAAACGTGCTAAAATAGTATTATCCAATGATTGGCAACGAACAGTCATGAGGACTCCTAAAAATATAGAGGTTTCGGCCTCTTAGACAGTAAGGACAGGTTAGCAGGTTGTTTGGGTCTCCTTTAAAATTTTTACCAAGCGTACGTTTTACTGCTAGACCAGCTGGTTCAATTCCAGCTACTGTCATTTGAGTGTTTGTGTCCCAGAATGGGGTAGGCAGTAGGCTTAGCATTCATATATCACTCATTAACTTAAAAATGGTTGCAGGAGCGACCGAACCTCGCATGGTTGCGTAGCTACTTATATCCCGGGTAAGTTATAAGCTAGAGGGTTTGATTCCCTCAGAGGTTGTAAAGACTACAAAAAATAAAAATGAAGTCAAAATTTAATACACACGCAAGGTTGTAGTCGCCTTGCAGAAAGGTCACACATCGTGTGGCTTTTTTTGATTTTTTGAAAGGTGGTGATGGAAAATTGAACGAGAGACAGAAACATTTCGCTGATGAGTACATCATCAGTAGAAACGCAACACAATCCGCTATTAAGGTGGGGTACTCAGAGAAAACGGCATATAGCATAGGACAAAGATTGTTGAAAAATGTTGAGATTTCTGAATACATTAAAAAACGTACTGAAGAACTTTTTGACGAACGTTCGATGTCAATCGTAGAAGCCTTGGCAATCTCTGCTAGTATTGCTAGAGGGGAAACTCAACAAGGCTATTCTAAAAAAACTGTAAAGACTGCTGAAGGTGTGGAGGTATCGGAAACGACTTATGAATTTACTCCGACGATTGAAGAAAGACAACGCTCTATAGACCACATATTTAGAGTGAATGGAGCGTATTTAGAGAGAAAAGAAATCGAGATGTCTTCAGCTGTTCAATTCGTTGATGATATAGGATTTGGCGATGAAGCGTAGAATGAGCGAATTTATCCCAAAGGCTTTTTACTCTATGTGGCGTGCAGCATTTGACCCTAAAATCTTACATGTAGTGGAAAAGGGAGGGCGTGGTTCTGGTAAGTCAAGCGACCTCGGACACACTATCATTCAACTGATTATGCGCTATCCAGTCAACGCGGTATGTATTCGTAAGACGGATAATACCTTAGAACAATCGGTCTATGAGCAATTGAAGTGGGCGATTTCAGAGTTAGGTTTGACAAGTGAGTTTAAATTTAACAAGTCGCCTTTAAGAATTACTTACGTTCCAAGAGGCAATTATATCGTTTTCCGTGGTGCTCAAAATCCAGAGCGTATCAAATCCTTGAAAGATAGTCGCTTTCCATTTGCGATTGGTTGGATTGAGGAGTTAGCTGAGTTTAAAACCGAAGATGAAGTAAAGACAATCACCAACTCCCTTCTTCGTGGAGAATTGGATGACG
>NZ_KQ970286.1:281397-285371 GCF_001579035.1 Streptococcus mitis
TCGTGGAGAATTGGATGACGGTCTTTTTTATAAGTTCTTTTACTCTTACAACCCACCAAAAAGAAAACAGTCTTGGGTGAATAAGAAATATGAAAGCGTCATACAGCCTCCTAATACCCACGTACACCATTCGACATACAAAGATAACCCTTTTATCGCCAAAGAGTTTATAGAAGAAGCAGAGGCCACGAGAGAGCGTTCAGAGAAGCGTTACCGTTGGGAGTATCTGGGCGAGGCTATCGGTTCGGGTGTAGCACCGTTTGAAAATCTGGTATTCCGCAAGATTACAGATGAGGAGCTAGCAAGGTTTGATAACATTCGGCAAGGTAACGACTTTGGATATGCCAATGACCCTCTGGCTTTTGTAAGATGGCATTACGACAAGAAGAAACGTGTTATCTATGCTATTGATGAGATTTATGGCGTGAAGATTAGCAACCGTGAATTAGCTGAAAGAATCCGTGAGAAAGGCTATCAATCTCAGATGATAACCTGTGATAGCGCAGAACCTAAGTCGATTGATGAGTTAAAACTGCAGTTGAATATTCCGCTTGTTCAAGGTGCTAAGAAAGGTCCTGATAGTCGTGAGTATGGAGAGCGCTGGTTAGATGATTTGGATGCGATTGTGATAGATCCAGAACGCACACCGAATATTGCACGAGAGTTCGAAAGTGCCGACTATGCAGTTGACCGTGATGGAAATCCCAAACCCAAGCTAGAAGAAGTAAATGATCACACAATCGACGCTACTAGATATGCGTTTGAAGACGATATGAGACAGCCAGGAATATCATTCTGGTAGGAGAAGGAGAAATGTTGAGTAATTGGTTTAAATGGTTAATCAGGCGGTTGTTGATTAAGAATACAACCCAAAATGAAATACTAGAGATTGAGATAAAAGAACACCAAAATTCTGAGAAAGTAAGCACGATGAAAGAGGCTTACAACTACTATCGAAATCGCACGGATATTCGAAATAAGAAAGTAGATGTGGATTGGCGGACGAATTCAAGGATTGAATTAGGTTTATTTAAGAAACTGGTAGACCAGAAGGTCGGTTATTTATTTTCTAAAAAACCAACAATCTCTCTTGAAGGAGAAAAATCACAAGATTTCCTAGATAGTGTGTTTGACGAGGACCTTTTATCTACGATTAAGTCGCTCGGTAAGGAAGCAGTGATGAAAGGAATAGCTTACGGCTTGCCTTATTACGATGAGAACGGCCGTCTACGCTTGTTTAAAATCCCAAGTGAACAGATTATCCCTTTTTGGAAAGACGAGCGTCATTTAGAACTATCTGCCTTTGTACGTGTCTACAAACAGGCAGTCTACGAAAATGGAGTAAAGAAGACTAAAACATTTGTAGAATACTACGATGAACAAGGAATTACAGATTATATCTGGACAGGTTCACACCTTGAACTCAATCCACTATCTAAGGAAACCAAGGGAAATTTTTATTATGTCAACGCAGACGGCACACGGATCCCTTATACTTGGGAGAAAGTCCCTCTGATTCCATTCCGCTATAACGAGTATGAGGACGGTCTTTTAGTCCAAACCAAGTCTTTGATTGATAATATTCAACTTCAAATGTCTACTAACGCTGATATGTTGGCAGATATGCCGAAACTGATTTATGTTTTGAAAAACTATCAGGGCGCAGACTTGGGCGAGTTCATGAATAATCTGAATAAGTTCCGCTCTATTAAAGTTTCTAGTGATGGTGGTGTAGATACCCTACAAGCAGACAATGATACTGGCGGAGTTGAAGCAGATATCGAACGCTCTCGTAAGTTCTTGTATGAGGCTGCAAGAGCCATTGATACCCAAGATGATAATCTAGGCAATGCAAGTGGCCAAGCTCTTAAATGGCGCTATACAGACCTTGATTTGGACTGTAACGAGCTAGAAAATGAGTTCCAAAAAGGTATCAAGCAATTCCTTTGGTTTGTAGAACAGTATGCAGCTAACAAAGGAGTAGCGTTTGATTCATCTAAATTTACTTATGTCTTTAACCGTGACATCATTTCAAATGAGTCTGAAGCCATTCAAGATTGTGTGAACTCAATCGGTATCTTAGACGACCTAAGTATTCGTGAACAACACCCATGGTATCAACCAGAGGTTGAGAAACGGTTGAAAGAACAACAAGAACAAGGACAAGATCCATACTCTCGGACCAATTTCAAAAAGGTAGAGGATGACCATGACGACCAAGGACAAGAAAAAGATAGATGAGTACTGGACTGAGCGAGCTTTACAACAGGAACAAGACGCTCAGATAGTTGCTGATAGATACATGGCACAGATTGGCCAATCCTTAGCTGACTATAAACATCAGTTGGTTTCTGAGATTGAGAAGTTCTATGCCAGGTATGCAGTTGATAATAAAATGACTCATGCAGAGGCCAAGCAATATCTGACAGATAAAGAGCGTAGAGAGTTTAAGAATGTAACTCTTGAAAGATTCCGTGAGATGGCTTTAAATCCTGACACACCGACACCTTTGTTGGACGCCTTGGGATATCGCCATCGTATTAGTCGCAAGGAGGCTTTGCTTGCCGAAATTGAGCGTCTGACGGCTGAACTATATGGAAAGCCAGACGGCATACATGACAAGGTCACAGAGGCTCTGAGTGACGTCTACATCAAAGGTAAAATCCATCAAGCTAAGAACTTGGTTCATTTCGGAATCATAGAGAAACCAATATTGGGTGTCGATGCAGTTAAGCATAAGATGGCTAGTAACTGGAGTGGTAAAACATTCTCAACGAATGTGTGGGGACACGATGCAGCTGTTTATAAATCTATCAGCGATACAATCAACAAAGGCCTAACAGGCGGTTGGTCTATTGATAGAATGGCTAGGGCTCTTTCTGAACGTACAGGAGTTGCCTATCATAGGGCTGATACGCTTGTCAGGACTGAGACGACATTTTACAACAACCTTGCAACGCTAGATACTATCAAGGAATTAGGTGGTGACCACTACGAAATCGTAGCGGTATTAGACAGTCGTACAAGTGAGATATGCAGGTTAGAAAATCACGAGGTTCATTCTGTTAAAGAATATGAACCAGGTCGAACCGCACCGCCATTTCATGTTCGTTGCCGTTCTACTATCAGGCCTGCAGTCAAGTCTGATAAGAAAGGCAAGGCTGATAAGACTGACAGGACAGAAGAAGCAGAACAGATTAGCCCATATCTCGATATATTACTAAATAACGCCCCTGTAAAAATGGCAAAAGAGAAGCGTTCTCTGGACGAAATCTTTGCAGGTTGGGAGCGTGAAGGGGAAGCGATTAAAGAAAAACTGTTTGCGAAAGACTATAAGGAAGATACGAAATCTACGGATAAATTCTCTGAAGGACTAGATACAAAGATAAAAACTTTAGCAAATTTCTCTAATAATTCTAGAAAATGGTATAATGATTACGTAGAGAAAACTTTGTCTATTGAAGATATTGAAAATGTTAGCGAAAAATTAAAAGAAGTTTTCGCTAATAGCAGTTATGCTATGCGTTTCAAATCTGAAAATATAGATAAATTGATAGATTCAAGTAGATTTTTGAACCAGTTTGAAACTGGAACAAGCGGTGGTACTGTAAATGCGAAGTATCGTCGTCAAGCAAATGAACAACTTTTTGGTTTGCAAGGTAAAAGGCTGAAAAAACCTGAATTTGAAAAGTATGGCTACTTTGGAAATAAAGATCCTTATGAAGATTTTATCTATAATCTAAAAGCCTACGCTGGTGTTGAACAGTATGGTGATATTATCGTTCATTTTTCAAAAGAGAAAATAGCTGATAGAACAACCTTTACAATAAACAATAGTTTGGGTCCAGCCGCTTTCAAAGACCTTGTTGCTGACAATCCTAACAAACCTCGTCTTGTAGGAATTGATAAAGATTATCTGGAAGATTATACTTCTATCTTAAAAAATGCGAATATAGACACTCCAGAAAAAGTAA
>NZ_KQ970286.1:285732-297869 GCF_001579035.1 Streptococcus mitis
CTCTTATCTGATGTCTCTAGCATGTATTCTACAGACAGCAAGCCAACAAATAAACAAGTGGAAGCACTGAAAAAAATCGGAATAAAATTATTTATGAGAGAAGGTGATAGATTTGTTCGAATTAAATAATATAATCGGGTTAGATATTGCAAGGAAAAATGTGCTAGTAACCTTAGTGGACGGACGTTGCGCTTTGGTTGATTTGAAAAGAAGGGTTTTTGTTGTTGAAATCTTGTTAGATTCTTTTTACAAATGGATGGAATTTCCTAATTCTCCAAGTGAGGACGATATAGATACTGTAAGAGAAATACTGCAACATCCGGAAAATGTAGGTTATGGGCCTTTAGCTGAAAAATACATGTTGAATCCTAAAGTAAAAAGCGATTTCGACAAAATGAAAAAAGAAGCTGGATATAATTACTAAGAGCACCTAGAGAAATCTAAGTGCTTTTTTCGTACTCAGAAAGGTATCTAAAATGAAAGTTAAAGAAATTTGTAAAATAATGAGTGAAGAAAACTATATTCACGTATATCACGAAAACAAGTATTTGGAAGGAGATTCTCCTATTGATTTTTTGGATTGTGAATTAGAAGTTAAAGATATCTATGTAGGAACTGCCGAAGATATTGTATTAGAAACCTAACCGCATCGAAATCGAGGCGGTTTTCTTATGCTCTAACCGTATGGAATCCCGTACGGTTTTCTTTCGCCCTGGGCATGGCGTTAAAAGGCTTTTTTACTTTACCAAAATGCCGTGGTCGTTGCCACGTTAAACAAACGTACAGGAGGAAAAGAAATGAATCGTAAATTTTTGGAACAGTTAGGATTGACTGAAGAACAAGTTGAAGCAGTTATGTCTGAACATGGCAAATCAACACAGGACCTACAAGCGAAGGTGTCTGCTGCAGAAGACAATGCCAAGGGCTTGCAAGACCAGTTGAAAGAGCGTGATAAGGACATGAAACAGCTCAAACAAGACGCTGAGGGCAATGCTGACCTACAACAAAAATACTCAGACTTGGACAGCAAGTACAAGACACAACAGAAGGAACATGAACAACAACTCAAGACAATGCAACTAGATCATGCTATTGAAATGCACTTGAGTGGTAAGGTTCATGACGCTGGAATCGTGTCTAGTCTACTAGATAAGTCTAAATTGGGATTAGGTGACAACGGAGTAGTGACTGGATTAGATGAACAGTTGACGGCTTTGAAGGAATCTAAAGGCTTTTTATTTGCTCCAGAAAAGGCTGTAGAACCACATATCGCTGGTGCTAAACCACAAGGGGCAACACAAGAAGAAACAGTTGCTAATGACCTGACAACGCAGATGATTAATGCGTTTACGTCAGATCTATAATCAAAAATAGAAAAGAGGAACAGATATGCCAGCAACATTGAACTATGCACAATCTTATCAACAAGGTTTGCAAAAACGCTACAGTGAAAACGGATTGTTATTCACTAACAAACTTTGGAACTCTCCATCAAACACGCTTTTGAAGTTCACAGGAGCTAAAGAAGTGAAAGTACCACGTCTTTTGATTAAAGAAGGACGTAAAGATCGTACACGTCGCACGATTACGAATATTGACGCTAACTATGAAAACCAATGGGAAACATACACATTGACTAATGAGCGTTACTGGTCAACACTAGTAGACCCATCAGATGTTGATGAAAATAACTATGTTACTTCCATTGCTAACATTACTAAAACATTCAACGATACTGAAAAAGTCCCAGAAATGGATAAATTCATGGTATCTAAATTATTCTCACGTAAGAAAGCACTTGATACAGAAAGTAAACAAATTAAGTCATTGAATTTGACCGAGGAAAACTTCCTCGCAACATTTGATGAATTGATGGAACAAATGGACGAAGCTGGCGTACCAGCTGAAGGTCGTGTTATTTTCTGTACACCAGCAGTTAAACGTATGATCAAGAACATCAAGCAATTTGGTCGTACTGTTAATATCCACGGTCAAGGTACAGTTATTGACCGTTCTATTGGTCGTTTGGACGATGTGACGATTGAGCCATCTATTCCATCTGACCGTATGAAGACCTTGTACAATTTCACCAATGGAGCTAAGGTTGACCCAACTGCTAAACAAATCCATTTCTTCTTGATTCATATTCCATGTATGGCAGCGCCACAAAAATATGAATTTGTAGGACTTGACGCACCAAGCGCTTCTTCAAGCGGCAACTACTTGTACTACGAACAATCTTACGATGATGTATTGCTATTCCAGACTAAACATGAAGGTCTAGCCTTTGTCGTCGCGCCTTAAAGAGGGGGATAGAAAATGATAACAGTAAAAAAAGACAATCGTGTACTAGATATTGATGAACTAGAAAAAGTAACCTTCCTTGAAGATGGTTACGATGTGGTTGAAATCAAAGATGGTGAGTATGTAGTCGTAGAGCCAGCAACTAACGGACGTACTTATACTATTCAAGAGTACAAAGCAGTAGTTGCTGAACGTGACCAAGCTCTAGCTGAACTTGAAAAACTATCTAAGAAATCCACTAAGGACGATAAGTAGAAAGAGAGGTTCTGCTGATGGAGAAGAGAATATCGGAAGAGATTCAAAAGCATAATGAAGATGCTAGACAAGCCTTGATTGACTTGTACGAACAACGTTATTTAGGCTATCCAGAAGAGTTAGTGGTCGATGAAGTTATGCAGAACATTCTTAACTACTGTAATCGTGAGGATTTTCCTTTAGAGTTGCGATTTGTGGCCATGCAGATGGTTTATGTTGTTTGTAATCCTGACCAAGCTGTCCAAGGCAAGAATATTTCCGTTGGAGATACTCGTGTCGAATTGGGGAAGTCAGACCTTGCCAGACGTGCTGAAAGTGTCTTATTAGACTTTACCAGTCAGCTACAGCGGTTCAGAAAGTTGAGGTGGTAGGATGAATATCAATGATGTTCTATCTCAGGCAACACCAAGCATTGAATGGACCTATGATAAAAAGATGGATGTGTTTGCTACTGTCGAGGGTACGAAACCCAACGGAGCTGATTTTGTAGAATTCAAAGAAATCCACAAGAAGGTTCCCTGTCGTATCTCTGTTCGTAACTTAGTGAATACAGAGCAGAACGAAGCGCACCAACTCAAGACAGAACACAAGATTTTCTGTTCGCCTAAATTTGCTATCAAAGCTGGTAGTAAATTGGTCGTAGATGGTGTTCAGTACCTGACCAGTGAAGACCCGATGGTCTATGTCACACATCAAGAAATTGTGGTGAGACGACATGAGTGGCTATGATGATAGTGATGTTCAAGAGTTCTTAAAACGCCTTGAACGGGCTCAGGCAATTATTGATTCTGAGTTTATGCAGGCTGCTAAAGATATCGGCCTAGCCTTTTTGAAAGAGGTTAAGGAACGAACACCAAAGGGCTTAACAGGCAAGTTAAATCAATCGTGGAAGATGGAAGTGACCAAAAACGGAAACGTGTACGAGGTTATCGCATTTAACCCTATGGAGTATGCTTCTTTCGTCGAAAGTGGACACCGTCAACAAGTAGGGCGTTATGTCCCTGCAATTGGTAAGCGCTTGGTCAATCCTTGGGTAGAAGGGCGCTTCATGATGAGACTGACAGAAGAACAGATTAAACAAAAAATCCCACAAATCGCGCAACAAATCGAAGAGAGGCTAAAGGAGGAGCTAGGTGGATTATAGTATTAGACCACTCGTCATTAAGCAACTCAAAGATGTGTTTGGGTGCAAGGTGTATGATGAACAAATCCAGCAAGGATTGAAAACACCTTGTTTTATTGTAGATGTGAAGCCTGTGACTCGCAAACGGTTGGCAAACCAAAACGATAAGCAGGTTTTTATTGTCTTGCTGCATTACTACACCGAAAAAACAACAGACTTATACCAAAAGTTTGAAGAGATTGAAATGGTGTTTAATTCGCCTTCTTTTCGTTATTTGGGGGATAAGTACCCTATCAATGACTTGAAGATGGAATACAATGCCAATGACTTGATATGCACATTTACAATCACTCGATACGTACGATGGGTTGAAGAAGAACCAAGAATGCAAATATTAGAAAGGATAGGTGAAACTTCTCATGGAAATGAATGAAGAACTAGGTTATGTAACCGAACCAGTGGTACCAACCACTGAAGATAAATTTGGCAAAGAGGCATTACTCAAGTATTTTGAAGATGATGCAACTTTGTTAAACATTTTGCTGGAAGATGACCAGTCATACTCACTAGCAGAAGTAAAACGCATTTTAGAAGACTGGAGAAAGGGAGTGGCTAACTAATGGCACAATGGAGAGTACAGAATAAACGAGTTCCAAAGGCCTACATCAATTTCGTATCAAGAGATGATGTGATTATTCCTTTGGAAGACAATACGATTGCAGCAGTTATGATTGCTGGATCTTGGGGAGAGCCTGGTGCTTTTACCCTTGTTGACGGTACAAGCAACTTCCGCCGACTATTTGGCAAACCGATTGACGAACTTCTTCCGATTCGTGAAGCCTTGAAAGGAACTGGTAAGGTTCTTGTCTACAACGGTGTGAACAACACTGGGCTACAGGCAACGAAAACAGAAAGCGATATGGTCGTTACAGCGAAATACAAAGGATTGGCTGGTAACCATATTCATGTTATCTTCAAGAAACAAGTCGAGACTGGCTTTGAAGTGACGACTGTTTTCTTTGGAAAAGAAGTTGATAAACAAATCATCACAGCCTTGCCATTTAAGAATGACTACGTGAATGTAACGGGCACTTTAACAACAGAAGATAAAACAATCTTGCTTGAAGGTGGTACTGATGGAGCTACAACCAATTCAGAGGTTGAAGATTTCCTAAATGCACTCGATACTCAAGACTTCCGTGTCTTGGCTCTGGGTACAGATGAAAGTGCAACAAAAGCGCTTGTTACGGCTCATATCAAGAAATGGCGTGACGCTGGTCGTTCAGTTATTGCAGTATTGAACGATTACACGGACGCTGATGATGAAGGTGTTGTATCAGTCGGTAACGGGGTTACATTAAGTGATGGTACGAAACTAAGCGCTAAGGACTGTGTATACTTCGTAGCTGGTAAGTATGCAGGGGCTGGCTTGCAATCCAATACATTCAAGTCTTATCCAGGCGCTATCGACTGTGAGCGTAAGAACGAAGCAGAGGCTGAAAAGCTCATCAATAAAGGTCAGCTTATCTTTGCTTATCGAAATGAAAAAGTTATTATCCTGTCAGATGTGAACTCATTTACTAGCTATACGGCAGAACACAGTCGTATCTTTGGTAAGAACAAACTTGTCCGTACCATGGATAATATCAATACCAATGTCAAGTATATCTTTGAGAACTACTTCATCGGTAAAGTGCCAAACAACGTGAATGGTCGTGAGTTGTTTAAACAGCGAATCATCACAATGGTCCTTGACCCACTTGCTCAAAAGCAAGCATTGGAGTATAAAGCCAAAGATATTGAGATTTCACAAGGTATCACAAAAGAATCCGTCGTGGTAAACTTGCCAGTTGTCTTGACGGACGCTATGGAAATCTTGTACATGACGGTTATCTGTGATTAAGAAAGGAGAAACTAGCTAATGGCTATTATGAACCAATTGGATGCTTTGTCTGCTAAAGAAGGAACGGTCTTCTTTACAATCAATGACAAGCAATACGAACTAGCAGAGCTTATCTCGCTAGAAGCGAAGGTTGAATATACAAAAGCTGATGTTACCCCTCTCAACTCTCGTATGAAGGGTGGTAAGATTGTCGGTGCAGAAGGTACAGGTTCGTTGAAGATGTACTACCACCGCCCAGAATTAAAGACGATGGCTTTAAACTATGTCAAACAAGGTATTTTGCCTCGTATCGATATCAAGTGTACAAACGAAGACCGCACATCTCGTGCAGGTCGCTATACCATCGTTTTGAAAGGGGTTCTGTTCAAAGAATCGCTTATCTTTAAACTTGATGGATCAGCAGATGAGGTCATTGACGAAGAAACGGACTTCACATTCCAAGATTTTGATATCTTATCAGAATTCCAAGAAATTACATACTAACACAAGGAGGAAATAGTGGTGAGTGGATTAAAAGCATTTTTGAAACAAAATAAAAAAGGGGAAGAGACTAAGGATGTCTTGCTTCCTTCTTTTGAGGAACCAGTTAAAATTCGAGTGTTGAGCGCCCGTGAAGCGGACTTAATCAATGATCGTTGCTTTGTCAATAAGCCTGGTCGTAATGGACGTCAAGAGCGTGTCTTTGACGGTGTTAAATATAACCGTGAAATCTGTATTGCGTCTATCGTGGTTCCTGACCTTAACGATAAAGAATTGCAAGATTCGTATGGAACAATGGGAGCTTCTGAGTTATTCGGTACTATGTTTAATTGGGGCGAAAGCGCCTTGATTTTGGAAGCTGTGACCGAACTCAGCGGTATCAACCAAACATTCCAAGACAAGGTTGACGAGGCAAAAAACTAATAAAAGAGGACGCGGAGGCACAACTTGCCTACTTCGCCCTCGTAAACTATTACATTCGCCCTAGTGAATTTGTGAATATGGATGTAGAAGAAAAAGCCTTTTTCGCTGCAGTCATGCACGAAGAGGCGAAACAACGTAAAAAAGCAATGAAGAAGTGAGGTGATTCTATTGGCAAATATACAAACAACCATGTCTTTGACCGATAGAGTCACAGGCACTTTAAATAAAATCTATGCGACTATGGAGCGTGTCAAAAATGCAGGTTCTGGCATAGATAAAGCCATGAAGGCGCAAGAGTCCGCTATGAAAAAAGCTGGTGATTCTGGTCAATATTTTGTCAATAAAGCTGGGCGAGTCGTTGATGTCAACGGTAGGTTTGTCAACAGTGCAACTCTAGCAGCTACAGGACTAAAAAAAGAAGAACTGGCTCTAAGAGATTTAGGGAATGCTTCGAATAACGCTTCTAACAAATTAAGTAGGTTAGTATCTTTGAAAGGCTTGCTAAAGACTGCTTTAGCTAGTATTGCAGTCGTTAAAACTGCCAAACAAGCTATAAATATGTCAGACGAATATGCCAACATGCACGCTCGTTTAGATATGATCCGTGATGGTACGCAGACGACAGAGCAACTACAAAAGTCTATTTATACATCCGCACAACGTACAGGTTCAGCCTATACAACCATGGCGAACGGTGTAGCTAAGATGCGGATGCAGGCTGGCGATGTTTTCCAAAACAACAGTGAGACAATTGCCTTTTTGGAAACTATGAACAAGTCCTTTGTGGTCGGTGGCGCAAGTATCGAAGAACAAAAAAGCGCCATGCTTCAGCTTACTCAGGCTATGGCTAGTGGTAAGTTGCAGGGTGACGAGTTGCGTTCTCTAGCTGAAACTTCACCAGCCTTAATCCAAGCTATTGCAAACAAGCTAGGCGTTAGCCGTGGGCGAGGTTAAGAAACTTGGAGCAGACGGGAAGATTACGGCCGATATTGTCAAAACAGCCATGCTGGAAGCAAGCGATACGATTGACAAGCAATTCCGCAATATGCCCCTAACTTGGGGCAGGGCATGGCAGAACTTCCTGAACTTTGTGACCAAGGCACTTGAGCCAATATCGATTAAGATAAATCAGATAGTGAACTCGTCAGCTTTCCAACAATTTGCCCAGATTGTAGCCACGGTGCTTCAATATGTCGTCCAAGCCGTTATCTTTGCCATGGATATGATTGGGGCTGTTTGGAGTATGTTGGCGCCGATTGCTCAATTTGTGGCTGATAACTGGTCTGTCATTCAACCGATTATTATTGCTGTAGCAATCGCTATTGGTACTTATATAGTCGCAATGAACGCAGCAGAAATCGCCACTAAACTATTTAGTATCGCTACCAACGTGGCTAAAACAGCAATGGCTGGTTTTAATGCAGTTATGGCAATGAATCCAATCATGTTAATTGTAATGGCAGTCATCATTCTTATTGGTCTATTTTATGCTTTGGTAACATGGTTTAACAATCTTACTGGCGCAGCTGTATCAGCTACAGGAATCATCATAGGGGCTATATTTTACCTAGGAATGACCATTTGGAATATACTTCTTAGTATTGCCAATGCAGCTATCTGGGTGATTAATATGATGCTACAAGGCGTCTTTTGGTATGTTAATACCGCAATAGCATTCTGGATGTTTCTCTATCAGGCTATCTTAACTATTTTAATAGGTATTTTAGACTTTATCGACTGGTTTGTTACTGGTGCTGTTAACTTATGGAACGAGATGTCTTTCCAAGTTCAAAGCGCTTGGTACGATATTGCCCAAGGTGGCCGTGATATGGCGGTCGCTATCGCTGGATTTGTAGACAGCATGGTCAATAGTGTTATCGGTGCAGTCGAGGGCATGATTAACTCTGTTCTTGGGGGCTTTAATAAAATGATTGGCTTCTTAAATGGGTTCGGTCTAAATCTAAGCGCTGTTGGAACGGTTTCTCTTGGTCGGACGAACTTTGCCGGTGATATTGCGAACGCCATTGACAGCATGGAAAAACCAGTCAAGAAGACTTTTGAAGGACTGCACTTGGCAGATGGTCTGAAACAACATAAGGCTAGCTTAAGTACTCCGCACCTTGACGCTCCGCAAATTGGTTATTTAGAGGGAGGGAGCGTTCTTGGAGCCTTTAATAACGGCTATAAATTCGGTCAAGGAATTGATAAGGCTGTCGGTGGTTTCTTCAAAGGAGCTGGCGATGCCAATGGTGCAGGAAATAATTTCTTGGGCGACCAAGGCACTACACCTTACGAACTAAGCCCAGCAAGTTCAGTCCCTGGACAAGGCGACGGAGGACAAGGCGGTGGTCACAATCCTACAGGTGGTAAATTAGACAAAGTCGGCAAGATTGAAGACGAAATCAAACTGGACGATGAATACATCAAATTGATTAAGGACGTTGCGACCATGAAGTGGCAACAGAACTTTATTACCTTGAAACCAGAGATTGTCACCAACATTGACTCCATTAACAACGCTGGCCAGTATGCTAATGTATTGGATGATTTGAATGCAACCATTGTAGACGCTTTGAATAACGGCGCTGACGGCCTTATGGCTTACTAGGAAGGAGGTAGCAGATGTTTATATTTATCGAAGGCATTAAATTGCCAGTGAATCCAGAAGAAATCAAACTGGAGGACAAGCAAGGAATTGAGACAGTCGCTATCATCGATACTGGTAACGTTCCGCTTGTCGGAAATCCAGAGCTTCAATCGATTGAGTTTGAATCTTTTATTCCTAGTGGAAGGTACGATGGGAACTACCAACGAAATAGCCGTGTTTCTCCAGAATCCTTTGTCTCCTCTATTCGTAAATTTAAGACGGAAGGCACTCCTATTCAACTCATGATTGGGGGTGCTTTTGGTTCTGCTATTAACGGGAAATTTCTAGTGGAACAGTTTGATGTCTCTACCAAGACGGGATATGAAGATGACCTGATTTATAAGATTAAGTTCTTACAATATCGGTCTCACAAACCACGAAAGGTCACCATCAAAGACAAGCAAGCACTTGAGGCTACTAAAAAGAAACCGCAAGCGAAAGCTACGGAAGAACGTAGTGCCACAACAGAGAAACCTGCTCAAAAAAGCCATACGGTTGTGAGCGGTGATACACTGTGGGGAATTGCTCAGACATTTTACGGAGATGGCAGCCGATATACTGAAATCTACGAAGCCAACAAAGACAAAATCAAAGACCCTCATTGGATTTATCCTGGACAGGAGTTTGTGATACCATGATGCAATTATTCTATCAGAACAATAAAACTGGAGATACATGGGATTTAGCAACTGTGTCTGAAAAAGTTGAGTTCAAGACAACTAGAAAAGGGTCAGCTTGGAGCGTGGAGATTACCTTATACAACTCTACAAAAGTAGCCTTTGAATACGGTTCTCCACTTGCTTTTAAGCTAGATGATAAAGAGGTATTCTTTGGTTATTTGACCAAAGTCAAGTACGAAAAAGACACCAAAACAACCTTGACTTTCCATGACCAGATAAAGTATTTGCTACGCAATATCAACTTTGTCGCCAAGGATAAAAACGTCAATCAAATCGTCTCGGCAATCGCAGGAGATTTTGATTTGAAGATTGGGGAACTAAAAGCCCCAGCCGTGACCTTATCGCCTCAATTGAAGGAAGATAAGAAGGCTCTGGATATTATCCAAGAGGCCATGGATGAGACCTTGGTACAAAGTGGAGAATTGTTGGTTTTGTATGACAAGTTCGGAGAGTTGACACTAACGACTCCGAAAAACTTACCAATCCAGTACATTATCGGAAATGAATCCTTTATGTCTAGCTTTGAGTTTGAAGGTTCGATTGAGGATAGTGCTAATATTGTCCGCTTGATCCAAGAGAACAAAGAAACCAAAAAGAGAGAAGTCTACATCTATCAGGACAGCTACAATATCGGTGCTTGGGGAAAACTCCAGTATATGAAAAAAGTAGACGAGAAAGCGACTGAGGGGCAAATCAAGCAATGGGGCGAAATGCTCTTGAAGATGAAAAACCGTCCAAAAGAAACGTTCAGTCTGAAAGCTGATATTGGAAGTATTGACTTTTTAGCAGGTCATGCAGTCTATGTGGATGTTAAGGATATTGAGAAGAAGGGATGGTATGTCATTGAAGAGGCAACTCATTCCTTCAGTGCAGAAAAGCACACGATGGAAATTAAATTATTTATGGCAGGAAGTGAGTAGATGGAAGTAATAGAAAATCTAAAGAAATTGATTAGTAATTTCATTGAAAATCGTCAGTTTGCCAAGATAACAACTGGTGTAGTTTTATCGGTTTCTCCACTAAAAATCCAGTTGACCAATGAGTTGATTTTAGATGATTCCATGCTTGCTGTTACCTGGACCGATGAAACATTGGATCCTGAGTACGTAGGCCAAACCCTTCATCTCATCAGACAAGATGGTGGAGGGTTTTATTATGTCTTGTACAAGAAGATATTCCACTACAAGCGCAAAGTGAAAGGAGGTTCTGATGAATGAGTACTCCTAAAACAAACTTTTTAAACATCGCTAAAAATGTTGTCGAAGCTAAGAAACAGCCTAGCTTAACACTAGATGAAACCAATATCTTGCTAGAAACAGATGGTATCCACGCTCTGAAGCAATCAATCAGACGCATGCTGACAACTGAACGGTTCATCTATACGATTTATGACCATCGGTACGGTGTTGAATTAGATGCTCTATTTGGTGGGGATATGGACTATGCCCAAATGGATATCGCACGGCGCATAAAAGAAGCCTTATATGAAGACGACAGGATTCATGAGGCTCACTCTTTTTCTACCAAGGTAAAGAAAGATGAGTTTTATGTGCAGTTCATGGTTGATAGTGATTTTGGAACATTTGAAATGGATTTGGAGGTGAAACGATGATAAAGGTAAAAACATATCCAGAAATTTTAGAGGATATGCTGGCCTTGTTTGATGATAAGTATGACAAAAGACAAGGATCTGTCTTGTACAATCTAGTAGCGCCTGCTGCTCGAGAAGTTGCTATTCAGTATACGGTCTTAAAATCGTATGAGGAAGTCAACTTTTTAGATACAAGCACTGGAATTTTCTTAACTCGTTTGTGTAGGCAGTTCGGAGTTGAACGCTTGCCAGCCACGGCATCAGTTCGATTGGTTCAATTCAAACAGGAAATTCCACTCGGAACCCGTTTCAGTGTGGTTAATAGTGAGTATAATTTCCGTGTCTTAGAACGTCGCTCTGGATTTGAGTATAGCGTAGTAGCTGAACAAGTCGGAAATGCTCCCAATTATGTAAGAGGTCAACTCATCAATATTGATGTGTTGAATGGTTTTAAAGGGGCAGAAATCGGCTCTGTTATCGTCGTAGGAGAAGACGAAGAGACGGATAAACAACTCCGTAAACGGACTATTGAGTACTTGAAAACACCGACTTTGAACGGGAATATTGCTCAATATAAAAAATGGGCAAGTGAGTTTGTTGGTGTTGGTTCGGCCTTGGTAGAGCCACTTTGGAAGGGTGAAAATACAGTACGTGTATCTATTACGGATGCTGACGGTAACGAAGCTAGTTCAGAGCTGGTAAATAAGTTCAAGAATTACTTGGATCCTGAA
>NZ_KQ970286.1:297889-301019 GCF_001579035.1 Streptococcus mitis
TTGCTCCGATTGGTGCTTATGTGACAGTGCAGTCTGTAAGTGGCTACGACGTTCGTATTACCGCAACGATCAAGATTGATGAAGATGTAGATATCGAAACCATCAAGCACGAGGCGAAAGTCCAACTCATTAAATACTTACGTGAAGAAGCATTTGAAGAGAAAGAGGTTCGAAACTATAAAGTTGCTACAATCATTGACAGAATTAATGGGGTTCGAGATGTGGATCGTATTTTGTTGAATGACAGGGAACAAAGTATTGAGCTTTCTACCAACATGCTTCCGAAACTAGCGGAGGTAACTATCAATGTCACAAGTTAGATATCGTATGTTATCGGCTTTGCCAGAGGTCTTAGATCCAACAATTAATGATTTGTTTGAAACTGAGATTCCAGAGCTGGAATTGATTACAGACTTAATCTTTGATACTAGACGATTGATGTTGTTGCCAGAAGCAACGGAAGACTGGATTACACGTTGGGAAAAAGCTCTTCAGGTAAAACCGAAAACAACCGACTTGGAAGAACGAAGGCGGTATCTAATCACTTTAATTTCTTCCAAGATTAAAATCAACTCAGTGAGTTTACAAAAAATTACAAAGAGCTTTACGAATGTCAATAACTTAGTAACGGTCAAAGGTTCAGCGGTACATATCCGATTTTTAGGAGAACTACCGACTGGATATTTGAACCGTTTTTTAAAGTATGTGCGTGAATTGATTCCTGCTCATTTAGGAATCCAATTCTCGGTTGAAGCGCCAATGATGAACGAGATTTATGTTGGTGCTCACACATTCAGAGACATTCGTTCGGTTCGATTTGAATAGGAGGAAATAAATGGGATATTTTATCCAGCCCATTGTGACTGATAAAGCAATCAGCGAAACAGCCCTAGCAATTCAAAATAGAGAACCACTGGTCTTTACTCGAATAGCTTTAGGTAGCGGACGGCATCAGACAGACACTGGCAAGAAGAATGATGTAGCTCAAATAGTTCATTCTCTGCAAGTGACACAGTCTTTATCGACGGATGTAGCTGATACGATTCGTCTCACAGCGAGATTTGATAATTCGCGGATTGAGCGTGAAATGATTATCAATGAAATCGGTGTGTTTGCAAAACGTGGGAATCATGAAGAATTCATGTACATGTATACTTGGGCAGAGCAGGGAGATGTGATTCCTCCCAAAACATCTGCTTATGTATATCGAGATTATGATTTCAATACAACTATCAGCAAGAATAGTCAGATTACCATTCAATACAATGCGACTGACTTGGTTTATGCGACTGTCCCTGAACTGAAGGCGACAGAAAGGAAGTTGCAGACTAATATCGATAATCATATTGGAGATACTGCCCGTCACGTTTCTGACCAGGAACGGACACGCTGGAATGGGAAAGCCGACTTAAGTCACAGGCACAAGGTTGCAGACATCGACGGTCTGCCTGAAAAGATTGACGAGTTCACCAGAAGTAAGGCTGAGAAGGTTGACCTTACTGCTCATATTCAAAACCGCAACAACCCACACAATGTGACCAAGACGCAGGTAGGATTGGGGAATGTGGACAACGTAAGGCAAGCCAGTTATACAGACCATGAAGCGACTAAAAGAGAAGTCAATGAGCAAGAACAACGATTGTCATTGCTAGAAGAAATGGTACTACAGAATGCATTCTATATACCAATCAAGGCCGAAGATAATGCTAATGTATTGCTAGGTGACGAAAACAACAATTTAGTCGTAGCGGATTGGAAATACCAAATAGTAGAAAGGGAGGAATAGATGAATGGTAATTATGAGTAACCAAGTTAGAAAAGCTACTGATTTGCCAACGTTATCCAACGTATCGGACGGAGATGTGGTGCTAGTTCACAGTGGGGCAGGATTGAAAAAAGTTCCTGTATCCACTTTGAAACGAACATTTACAACACCACAATCAGCTATATCAGTTGCAACATCAAACTCAAACGGTATCGTCAGACCTGATAATCAGACGACAGAGGTTTCAAATGGCGTGATGAAAGCCAAGACGGCAACGAGTGGGCAGGTTGGTGTGGTTCGACCTGATAACTCAACTCTTACAGTCGATAGTTCGGGTGTTTTGCGAGTAAACAGGTCAGCGCTTGGGATTCCAAGTACATCGTCCGAAGTAGTCGCTAATAAGCTGATTAACCAAAACGGAAATCAGCAAATGAAGTATTGGTATGGGTCTAAAGCGCAATACGAAAGAGTTTATTACAAAGACCCTAACACAATCTATGATGTGTACGATGTAGAGGTATAACATGGCTACAAGAGAGGGAATTTATGTCGGAGGACATGAAATTGTCCAAAGATATGTTGGCAATATATTGGTTTGGGAAAAAGAGAAGTGGGTGTTTGTTGGAAGTTTTCGAGATTTAAGCAATCCAACGATCTCAAGCAATTTTTTAATTTTCCGCACAAACAATAAAGAGGATTCGTTCAATGATAAATATCGTAATCGAAGCAAAATAACTAAAACAAAAATTAATATAAAACCTAAACAAGGTGCAAAAAGAGTTGTATACGCAAGATACGCATATACACATCATCCGAATGAATACTCAAATGAATACTCAGCAGATATAGACAAAAGTCCTGGACTTTACATTGAGTTTACGGACACTAGTCAGAGAGATGAATTTAGAAAAAAATTTACAGACGGCGCTTCAATAGACATTTATATTAAATAATCAGGAGAACATTAAACATGGAATTTGTATTAGTAAATAAATTTTTTAGAGTTGGCAAGACGGAAGTCTCTATTCAATGTGACAAGCCGTTTTACTTTTTTCACTCGTGAGTTGGAGGGTGACCGTTTGGGTGACACGGACGAAACGCTCATTGAAGCAGTCAAAGAGATTCTACGCACCGAACTTGACCCGACTAGCGCCATTGTCAAAAACCAAGAACAATTGGCTAAAACGACGGAAGCGCTGGAGAAAGCCAATCAGCTCATGGATGGCATGCAGAAGGTCAATCTCCAGAATGCTCAGGATATTGAGGATATCTTAGCGCGATTGGAAGAGCTGGAAGCTCAAGGAGAGTCTGACCAGGAGGAGAAAGAGGAGGCAGAGGAGGACACCCCTCGGGTTACGGAGACAG
>NZ_KQ970286.1:301446-310546 GCF_001579035.1 Streptococcus mitis
GCTGATGAAGCAGAATCAGCACCAGCGCAGCCAACTACTGAACAACCAGTAGCAGAAGCGCCTACACAACCAACCCCAGCGGTAGAAGATAACAAAGAAAGCGAGAAAGAAGATGACATTTCTGAAACGACAAACCAAGAGAGCCCTAGTGAAGACAATGGAGGTAGCAGCAATGAGTAAGATTACACTAGACCAAGCAAAAATCGACATGTACATCAACCTACTGGAACGTGGAGCAATTGACTTTTCATGGGTACATAAACGCTGGAAAGACCGTGTACGCAAGGAATTGAAGCGACGTGGTTTGAGCCATTTGGCAAACTAGCGAGGTGCTTATGGACGTCTTACAATCAATAGAGCATTTCTTCATGGACGTGCTATCAGCAGCTTCACCGATTATTATAGCTTGGCTCAGCTACAAATTGCCGAAGAAATCAAAGGAACAGACAGACCAAATCATTTCAGAGTTGAGCGAAGTCAAGAAACAGATCAAAGATGTCCAGACTACCGCTAAAGATAGCAATTCCAAAATCGATGAAGTACAGGAAAAGCTAAAAGTGCACGACGAGGCGCATCTAAATACCATGAAGTTGCGCCTTGACCGTGACATGCGACGGGCTATTCGTAGAGGGTTCACTTCAAAAGACGAATTTTCACTAGTGGAAAGTCTGCACAAAAGCTACAAGGCTTTAGGAGGTAACGGCTACATAGACCGCTTATTCAGCGATTTTGGGAAATTGGAGATTAAGGAAGACATCTTAGTAGATGATTAGAAAGAGGTGCAGAATGGTCTGTAATCTCAATATGACCAATCTCGCACAGATTGACGGTGGTCACCTGATTAAGCAAGGGGACTTGGCTTCCACCTTTGGTTTTGCCCTCTTAGACGAAGACTACCAAGTGATTTCCTCTCTGGAAGGGGAGGAGGCGCTTATTAGTCTGACCAAGGAGGGCTACCAGTGGAAGAAGCAGGTAGCTGTTACCAGTCAAGGTGTGAGTTTTCATCTGGACGCTATCTTGCCGATTGGGAGTTATCGCTTGGAAATCACGGCTGGAGGCTATGTTTTTCCCAGTGATAAATCTGTCCATATCAAGATAGTCGCCTCAGATAAGGAATTGGTCACAGAAGAAGTCCATGCTTTAAATGAGCTGGACATCGCAAAAGAAGTCGAAAAACAGCTTGCAGGTAGAACTGCAAGCGAGACTGGAGTATGTCAGGAAATCCCGGACTTGCTCACGTACTATAACTTAGGAAAGGTGTAAAACATGGATACAAGTAAATGGATTGCATTCGCTCAAGCATTGGGAGCGGATAACAAGACAATGAAGCAGTTAATCGATACGAAGATTGACAACGCTACTTTAATGCAGGCTATCGAGCAGGCTAAAACCGAAGTCAAAAACGACATTTTGGGCGAGGGTGTTCCTGAAAATCTTGACACTCTTAAAGAAATCGCTGAAAAAATCGCTAGCATGAGTGGAGATACTGAGGGCGCAGTCGTTCAAAAACTAGCTGACCTTGGCCGTCGTATTGACGAACTAGCTGGCCTTGACTTGGTCGCAACGTATAACACAGCGAAAGTGTGATTGCCATGAGCAATTTTGAGGAATTCGCTCAAGCGGTTGGCCGTGATGTGAAGGTGCTGAACCAAAAGCCTGAACCAAGGCTGATCTTGACAGGAAATACCCTCGGAATTGTCGGGGGTAATAATGTCACTCTACCGTTACCAGATAACGTAGGGCATGAAATCCGTGGTACAGGTTCGCCGGAAGGGCGTATCACTGCTGAAATCGGAACAACCTATGTAGATGTCAATGCGACGAATGGCGCTCTTAAGTGGATAAAAGAAAAAGGTAACAACAACAAAGGTTGGCGTGTCTTGATTGGCGATACAGGTTGGAGAACGTTAAATGTTATTAATAAGTTAGGAAACGCTAAAATTCAAATCAGAAGAATTAATGACGAAGTTGTTGTTAAATTTGACGGGCTATCATACGGCTGGTTTGGAATGAAACCAATATCTCAACAGAGCGGTAATATCATTAATAAAACAATCGGCTCAAAGAAGTATACGTGGGTCAAAGTAGATATAGGAAAAGGGAATGCTGTCATTCCAGAAGGATTTAGAAGCTCTAGCTCAATACTCTCAGGATTATATGGAGATTTAGGAGATTTATTAGGTAGCACTTATTTAGGAGGAACATCGGATCAAAACGCTCTTCAATTGAGATACGCTATGCCAAAAGAAGAAGTAACAGATACTATACTATCTCAAATACGAGTTAGTCCTATCGTATTCACAACCGATGACCCTTGGCCAGCAACATTGCCATAAAAGAAAGGAAAAACATATGACACAATTTAATGAATTTATTATCGCTTTTGCGACAGGCTTTTTAGCAGTAGCAATAGGCAGTATCGTGAAAGCAGTGAAAGACTATCTTTTGCGAAAAGGCGGAGAAAAAGCAGTTATTATCGCTGAAATCCTAGCCAAGAACGCAGTTCATGCCGTGGAGCAGGTGGCTGCTGAGACAGGTTATAAAGGTGATGAAAAACTGGCACAGGCTCGTGCTAAAATTCGTGCAGAGCTAACCAAATACAACATCAGCATGACTGACAAGGACTTGGCTACCTTTGTAGAGTCAGCCGTGAAGCAGATGAATGACGCTTGGAAAGGACAAGAGTAATGGATATCGATACAAGCAGACTACGTACAGGCTTGCCCCAGGTTGGGGTGCAGCCTTATCGACAAGTACACGCTCACTCAACAGGCAACCGCAACTCAAGCGCTCAGAATGAGGCGGACTACCACTACAGAAAGAACCCTGAACTTGGGTTCTTCTCTCATGTCGTTGGTAACGGGCGTGTCATGCAGGTCGGACCTGTAAACAACGGAGCGTGGGACGTTGGCGGCGGTTGGAATGCGGAAAGCTATGCAGCAGTTGAATTGATTGAAAGCCATTCAACTAAGGAAGAGTTCATGGCAGATTACCGTCTCTATATCGAACTCTTGCGCAATCTAGCAAACGAAGCAGGCTTGCCGAAGACTCTTGACACAGACGACTTGGCAGGTATCAAAACGCATGAATACTGTACCAATAACCAGCCTAACAACAACTCAGACCACGTTGACCCGTATCCCTATCTTGCTAAATGGGGCGTTAGCCGTGAACAGTTTAAGCGAGATATTGAGAACGGCCTAGGCGCTGAAACTGGCTGGCAGAAAAATGATACAGGCTACTGGTATGTGCGCTCAGACGGGTCTTATCCCAAAGACAGGTTTGAGAAAATCAACGGAACTTGGTATTACTTCGACGGATCAGGCTATATGCTTGCAGACCGCTGGAAGAAGCACACAGACGGTAATTGGTACTACTTTGACCAATCAGGCGAAATGGCCACAGGCTGGAAGAAAATCGCTGACAAGTGGTACTATTTCGACACAGAGGGTGCTATGAAGACAGGCTGGGTCAAGTATAAGGACACCTGGTATTACCTTGACGGTAAAGAAGGGGCGATGGTATCAAACGCCTTCGTCCAGTCCGCAGACGGAACAGGCTGGTACTACCTCAAAGCAGACGGAACGATGGCAGATAAACCAGAGTTTACAGTTGAGCCTAATGGCTTGATTACAGTTAAATAAATAGAAAGGAAACTTTTCTAAAATGCTCTTTCACCGCAGGATCAGGCTTGCGGTTTTTTTGTTTGCTCAAAAACACGCATTTTGAACGATTAGAAACCATAATCACAATCCTATTGTTCAAAAAAGCGGTTTCTTGAAGAATAGGGAGGGAGAATCGTGTCGCATTATTGTCAAAAACGGTGTTTTGTTAAAAATAAAAACAGTGAAATTAGTCACTGATCCTTTTGTAAACCATTAGAATTAAATTGCAACCTTCTCAACTATACGGGCAAAAATGAATACGAGTTAAAAAAACGATGGCAATTAACGAAAATGATTTCAAAGAAAAATAAGTAAAAACTCAACTATTGAAAAACACTGATAACTATTTGTAAACGTTTTTCACTTATGGTATAATAAGCATTGTATTTATTGTATATAAATCTGGAGAAAAAATCAAAGATATTTTTGAAGGATAATATGAGAACAAGGGAGAATATATGACCTTAGAATGGGAAGAATTTCTAGATCCTTACATTCAAGCTGTTGGTGAGTTAAAGATTAAACTTCGTGGTATTCGTAAGCAATATCGTAAGCAAAATAAGCATTCTCCGATTGAGTTTGTGACCGGTCGAGTCAAGCCGATTGAGAGCATCAGGGAAAAAATGGCTCGGCGTGGCATTACTTATGCGACCTTAGAGCACGATTTGCAAGATATTGCTGGTTTGCGTGTGATGGTTCAGTTTGTAGATGACGTTAAGGAAGTAGTGGAGATTTTGCGCAAACGTCAGGATATGCAGATCATACAGGAGCGAGATTACATTACTCATCGAAAAGCATCAGGCTACCGTTCCTATCACGTGGTAGTAGAATATACGGTTGATACCATCAATGGAGCCAAGACCATTTTGGCGGAAATTCAAATTCGTACCTTGGCCATGAATTTTTGGGCAACGATAGAACATTCTCTCAACTACAAGTACCAAGGGGATTTCCCAGAGGAGATTAAGAAGCGACTGGAAATTACAGCTAGAATCGCCCATCAGTTGGATGAAGAAATGGGTAAAATTCGAGATGATATCCAGGAAGCTCAGGCTCTTTTTGATCCTTTGAGTAGAAAATTAAATGACGGTGTAGGAAACAGTGACGATACAGATGAAGAATACAGGTAAACGAATTGATCTGATAGCTAATAGAAAACCGCAGAGTCAAAGGGTTTTGTATGAATTGCGAGATCGTTTGAAGAGAAATCAGTTTATACTCAATGATAGCAGTCCGGACATTGTCATTTCCATTGGTGGAGATGGCATGCTCTTGTCGGCCTTTCATAAGTATGAAGACCAACTTGATAAGGTACGCTTTATCGGTCTTCATACAGGACATCTGGGCTTTTATACCGATTATCGTGATTTTGAGTTGGATAAGTTAATGACCAATTTGCAGCTAGATACCGGAGCAAGGGTTTCTTACCCTGTTCTAAATGTGAAGGTTTTTCTTGGAAATGGAGAGGTCAAGATTTTTCGTGCCCTCAACGAAGCCAGCATTCGCAGGTCTGATCGAACCATGGTGGCAGATATTGTCATCAATGGTGTTCCCTTTGAGCGTTTTCGTGGAGACGGGCTAACAGTTTCGACACCGACTGGTAGTACTGCCTATAACAAGTCTCTTGGTGGAGCTGTTTTACACCCTACCATTGAAGCTTTGCAATTAACGGAGATTGCCAGCCTTAATAATCGTGTCTATCGAACGCTGGGCTCTTCCATTATTGTGCCTAAGAAGGATAAGATTGAACTCTTTCCAACGAGAAACGATTATCATACTATTTCGGTTGACAATAGTGTCTATTCTTTTCGTAGTATCGAGCGAATCGAGTATCAAATCGATCATCATAAGATTCACTTTGTCGCGACTCCTAGCCATACCAGCTTCTGGAACCGCGTTAAGGATGCTTTTATCGGCGAGGTGGACGAATGAGGTTTGAATTTATCGCAGATGAACATGTCAAGGTTAATACCTTTTTGAAAAAGCACGAGGTTTCTAAGGGACTTTTGGCCAAGATTAAGTTTCGAGGTGGGGCTATTCTGGTCAATGACCAACCGCAAAATGCAACGTATCTATTAGATATCGGGGACCGTGTTACTATTGATATTCCCGCTGAGGAAGGTTTTGAAACTCTGGAAGCTATCGAGCGCTCACTGGATATTCTCTATGAGGATGACCACTTTCTAGTCTTGAATAAACCCTATGGAGTTGCCTCTATTCCTAGTGTTAACCACTCCAATACCATTGCCAATTTTATCAAGGGTTACTACGTCAAGCAAAATTATGAAAATCAGCAGGTTCACATTGTGACCAGACTTGATAGAGACACTTCTGGCTTGATGCTCTTTGCTAAGCACGGATATGCCCATGCACGATTAGACAAGCAGTTGCAGAAGAAATCTATCGAAAAACGCTACTTTGCTTTGGTTAAAGGTGATGGTCACTTGGAGTCAGAGGGGGAAATTATTGCTCCGATTGCGCGTGATGAAGACTCCATTATTACCAGACGAGTGGCTAAAGGCGGAAAGTATGCCCATACTTCCTACAAGATTGTAGCTTCCTATGGAAATATTCATTTGGTAGATATTCGTTTACACACTGGACGAACCCACCAAATCCGAGTCCATTTTTCCCATATCGGTTTTCCTTTGTTGGGAGATGATTTGTATGGTGGTAGTCTGGACGACGGCATCCAACGTCAGGCCCTGCATTGCCATTACCTATCCTTTTATCATCCATTTTTAGAGCAAGACTTGCAGGTATCAAGTCCCTTGCCGGATGATTTCAGTAACCTTATTACCCAGTTATCAACTAATACTCTATAAAAACTGTTTCAGAGTATAATTATTATCTTAAAGGAGAAAACTCATGGAAGTTTTTGAAAGTCTCAAAGCCAACCTGGTTGGTAAAAATGCTCGTATCGTTCTCCCTGAAGGGGAAGAGCCACGTATTCTTCAAGCGACAAAACGTTTGGTAAAAGAAACAGAAGTGATTCCTGTCTTGCTTGGTAATCCTGAAAAAATTAAAATCTATCTTGAAATCGAAGGGATCATGGATGGTTATGAAGTCATTGACCCTCAACATTATCCTCAATTTGAAGAAATGGTTGTTGCCTTGGTGGAGCGTCGTAAGGGCAAAATGTCTGAAGAAGATGCACGCAAGGTTTTGGTTGAAGATGTCAACTATTTTGGTGTTATGTTGGTATACCTGGGCTTGGTTGATGGAATGGTGTCAGGTGCGATTCACTCAACAGCTTCAACAGTTCGTCCAGCACTTCAAATCATCAAAACACGTCCGAATGTAACGCGTACTTCAGGTGCCTTCCTCATGGTTCGTGGTACGGAGCGTTACCTCTTTGGGGACTGTGCCATCAATATTAATCCAGACGCAGAAGCCTTGGCTGAAATTGCCATCAACTCAGCAATTACAGCTAAGATGTTTGGCATCGAACCTAAAATTGCTATGCTAAGCTATTCTACTAAAGGTTCAGGATTTGGTGAGAGCGTCGATAAGGTTGTAGAAGCCACTAAAATTGCTCATGACTTGCGTCCTGACCTCGAAATCGATGGTGAGTTGCAATTTGATGCAGCCTTTGTTCCTGAAACTGCAGCTTTGAAAGCTCCTGGAAGTACAGTAGCTGGTCAAGCAAATGTTTTTATCTTCCCAGGTATCGAAGCAGGAAATATCGGCTACAAGATGGCTGAACGCCTTGGTGGTTTTGCAGCTGTAGGACCTGTTTTGCAAGGTTTGAACAAACCAGTTAACGACCTTTCTCGTGGATGTAATGCAGATGATGTTTACAAGTTAACCCTTATCACAGCAGCCCAAGCTGTTCATCAATAAGATTTAGTCCTCTTTCCTTTGGGAAGAGGCTTTTTAATACTAGGAAAAGGACAGTTAGAATCTTCTGTGTTATACTAGAGATATGTTAGATTTGAAAGAATACGATATCGTCATGTGGCCGGAGGAGAAGATTGTTTCTTTTCGTGAGAAACTCCTCAGTTGGTATGATGGAAACAAGCGAGATTTACCGTGGCGCAGAAGTAAAAATCCTTATCATATCTGGGTATCTGAAATTATGCTCCAGCAGACCAGGGTGGATACGGTTATTCCTTATTACGAACGTTTCTTGGACTGGTTTCCAACAGTGGAAAGTTTGGCAACAGCTCCTGAAGAAGGTTTGTTGAAGGCTTGGGAAGGTTTGGGTTATTATTCTCGAGTTCGCAATATGCAGGCTGCAGCCCAGCAGATTATGACTGATTTTGGTGGCCAATTTCCAAACACCTATGAAGGAATTTCTAGTTTAAAAGGGATTGGCCCTTACACAGCAGGAGCCATTTCCAGTATTGCTTTTAATTTGCCTGAGCCAGCGGTCGATGGTAATGTTATGCGTGTTTTGGCCCGTCTGTTCGAAGTCAACCATGATATTGGGATTCCAAGTAATCACAAAATTTTTCAGGCAATGATGGAAATCTTGATTGATCCTGAGCGTCCGGGCGACTTTAATCAAGCTTTGATGGACTTAGGGTCTGATATTGAGGCTCCTGTAAATCCTAGACCAGAAGAGAGTCCGGTGAAGGACTTTAGTGCTGCATATCAGAATGGAACCATGGACCGTTATCCAATTAAGGCACCAAAGAAAAAGCCAGTTCCCATTTATCTTAAAGCCTTAGTTGTGAAAAATTCTCAGGGACGATTTCTTCTTGAAAAAAATGAGAGTGAAAAGTTGTTGGCAGGCTTTTGGCATTTTCCCTTGATAGAAGTAGATGAGTTTCCGCAAGAAGAGCAGTTTGACCTCTTTCATCAGGTTGCGGAAGAAAGTGTAAACTTTGGCCCCAGCCCAGAAGAGAGTTTCCAGCAGGACTATGACCTAGATGTTGATTGGTTTGATGGTTGTTTTGAGACTGTCAAGCATGTCTTTAGCCATCGCAAGTGGCATGTTCAAATTGTATCCGGTCAGGTGACTGACTTCCATGATTTTTCAGATAGGGAAGTTCGCTGGCTCTTACCAGAAGAGTTCAAGGATTACCCACTTGCCAAACCCCAACAAAAAATTTGGCAGGCTTATGCACAAACCAACTTAGACAGTAGCAAAGACTAGCTATCGTGTCTTCTTGTTATTTTTTTGGTATAATAGTAGAGAAAAAGGTGAACATATGAAAAAAATACTAATTGTAGATGATGAGAAACCAATCTCGGATATTATCAAGTTTAATATGACCAAGGAAGGTTACGAAGTTGTAACTGCTTTTAACGGTCGTGAAGCGCTAGAGCAATTTGAAGCAGAGCAACCAGATATTATTATTCTGGATTTGATGCTTCCGGAAATTGATGGTTTAGAAGTTGCTAAGACCATTCGCAAGACAAGTAGTGTACCTATTATCATGCTGTCGGCTAAAGACAGCGAATTTGATAAGGTCATCGGTTTGGAGCTT
>NZ_KQ970286.1:310594-323760 GCF_001579035.1 Streptococcus mitis
CCAATCGTGAGTTGCAGGCGCGTGTCAAAGCTCTTCTTCGTCGTTCTCAACCTATGCCAGTAGATGGGCAGGAAGCAGAAAGTAAACCTCAACCTATCCAAATTGGGGATTTAGAAATTGTTCCAGATGCCTACGTGGCTAAAAAATATGGCGAAGAACTAGACTTAACCCACCGTGAGTTTGAGCTTTTGTATCATTTGGCATCGCATACAGGTCAAGTCATTACGCGCGAACACTTGCTTGAGACTGTCTGGGGTTATGACTATTTTGGTGATGTCCGTACAGTTGATGTGACTGTCCGACGTCTGCGTGAGAAGATTGAAGATACGCCTAGCCGACCAGAGTATATCTTGACGCGCCGTGGTGTAGGGTATTACATGAGAAATAATGCTTGATTTACTGAAACAAACCATTTTTACCAGAGATTTTATCTTTATCCTGATTTTGTTAGGTTTCATCCTTGTTGTGACCCTCTTATTACTGGAGAATAGACGTGATAATATTCGGTTGAAGCAAATCAATCAAAAGGTTAAAGATTTGATTGCAGGAGATTATTCCAAGGTTCTTGATATGCAAGGTGGGTCTGAAATCACCAATATTACCAATAATTTGAATGACTTGTCGGAGGTTATTCGTCTCACTCAGGAAAATCTAGAACAAGAGAGTAAGAGACTAAATAGTATCCTGTTTTATATGACAGATGGGGGTTCTTGCGACCAATCGTCGGGGGCAGATTATCATGATTAACGATACAGCCAAGAAGCAACTGGGGTTGGTTAAAGAAGATGTTCTGAATAGAAGCATTTTAGAATTGCTCAAGATAGAAGAAGACTATGAATTGCGTGATTTGATTACCCAAAGTCCAGAATTGTTGCTAGATTCCCAAGACATCAATGGCGAATATCTGAGCCTTCGAGTTCGCTTTGCCTTGATTCGTCGAGAGTCTGGCTTTATTTCAGGTTTGGTGGCTGTTTTGCATGATACGACGGAGCAGGAGAAGGAAGAACGCGAACGGAGACTCTTTGTTTCCAACGTTAGTCATGAGTTACGGACTCCTTTAACCAGCGTGAAATCCTATCTTGAAGCCTTGGATGAGGGAGCTTTGTGTGAAACTGTAGCACCAGACTTCATCAAGGTGTCTCTGGACGAAACCAACCGTATGATGCGCATGGTGACCGATCTCCTTCATCTTTCACGGATTGATAACGCCACTAGTCACTTGGATGTGGAACTGATTAACTTCACTGCCTTTATTACCTTTATCCTCAATCGTTTTGACAAGATGAAAGGACAGGAAAAGGAGAAAAAATATGAGTTGGTGAGAGATTATCCCATCAATTCTATCTGGATGGAAATTGATACAGATAAGATGACGCAGGTTGTCGACAATATTTTAAATAATGCCATTAAGTATTCGCCAGATGGGGGTAAAATCACTGTCAGAATGAAGACAACTGAAGACCAGATGATTTTATCCATTTCTGACCACGGTTTGGGGATTCCTAAGCAGGATTTGCCACGTATTTTTGACCGTTTCTATCGTGTGGATCGTGCTAGAAGTCGTGCACAAGGTGGTACAGGTCTAGGACTGTCTATTGCCAAAGAAATTATCAAACAACATAAGGGCTTTATTTGGGCCAAGAGTGAATACGGTAAGGGATCAACCTTTACCATTGTGCTCCCTTATGATAAGGATGCAGTGAAAGAAGAAGTATGGGAGGATGAAGTAGAAGACTAGAATGAGTGAAATAGGCTTTAAATACAGTATTTTAGCGTCGGGTTCCAGTGGAAATTCCTTTTATCTGGAAACCCCAAAAAAGAAGCTTTTAGTGGATGCAGGCTTGTCTGGTAAGAAAATTACCAGCCTACTTGCTGAAATAAATCGCAAGCCAGAAGACTTGGATGCCATCTTGATTACGCATGAGCATTCAGACCATATCCATGGAGTGGGCGTTTTGGCTCGCAAGTATGGTATGGATCTTTATGCCAATGAAAAGACCTGGCAGGCTATGGAAAATAGTAAATATCTTGGCAAGGTGGACTCGTCGCAAAAGCATATCTTTGAGATGGGCAAAACCAAAACCTTTGGAGATATTGACATCGAGAGTTTTGGTGTAAGCCATGATGCAGTCGCACCGCAGTTCTATCGCTTTATGAAGGATGATAAAAGTTTTGTCCTTTTGACAGATACAGGTTATGTCAGTGACCGTATGGCAGGGATTGTCGAAAATGCGGACGGCTATCTTATCGAGTCCAACCATGATGTAGAGATTTTGCGAGCAGGTTCTTACGCTTGGCGACTCAAACAACGAATCCTATCGGATCTGGGTCACCTTTCTAACGAAGATGGTGCCGAAGCCATGATTCGGACGCTAGGAAATCGCACTAAGAAAATCTACCTAGGACATTTGTCTAAAGAGAACAATATCAAGGAGCTTGCTCACATGACCATGGTCAATCAGCTAGCGCAAGCTGATCTGGGAGTCGGAGTAGACTTTAAGGTTTATGATACCTCACCAGATACCGCAACACCCTTGACAGAGATATAGAAAGAACGCTGAGAAGGTGTTCTTTTTATAAATTAGTAGATATTTGTTGTGGTATAACGTTCAAAAATAACATAGGAGAAGTAGTGTGAAAAGAAAATGGTTTTTTGCAGATTATTATGATACAACAATTATTTTACTTGCTTTAATCTCTGTTATTCTGGTATTACTTGGATTTGCTGAGACGGTCGATTTGGACAATCCGCCTTATAGTATATTGATTTAGTAATCTGGGATGTTTTTGTAATTGATTATAGTTGGCGCTTTTTTACTACTAAAAGAAAATGGCGCTTTATTCTTGAAAATATTTTTGATTTATTGGCTATTCTCCCTTTAAATGCTATTTTTACAGTGTTTCGATTAGGGCGTATCTTCCGCTTAGCAAGGCTGACAAAATTACTGAAACTGACTCGTTTACTTAGAATAATTGGACTTACAGGTAAATTAGAAAGAAAAATTAGTAGATTCTTACGGACAAATGGCCTGATTTATATCTTGTATGTTAATATTTTTATCGTTCTAGTAGGAAGTTCAATTTTATCTGTAGTTGAAGAAAAATCTTTCTCAGATAGTCTTTGGTGGGCTCTTGTGACAGTAACTACTGTTGGTTATGGTGATATTGTTCCAGTTTCCCTTTTTGGGAAATGGCTAGCAGTTTTACTGATGCTTGTCGGTATTGGAACAATAGGGATGCTAACAAGTGCTTTGACGAACTTTTTTGTAAAGGATAATCCAGATGAACCGATAAAACTTGATAAACTTCAAGATGAATTGTCTAGTCAGAGAATATTACTAGAGAAGCAATCTGAGAAAATCGAAGAACTGCATCGGATGATACAAGATTTGATTGAAAAAAGGTAATTTTGACCATTTAAAAACCACTCGATGAGTGGCTTTTTTACAATCCAGCAAAGTCCTTGATTTCTTGTGCTGACATTGAGGAGTCGCAACGGACATTGATTTGTCCATCTGCAACGTGAACAAATCCTGGTACAGTTGGGATTCCGTAGCGTGAGCGGAATGCTTGCAACTCATTGAGTTGGCTTGGTTCTTCACTATTGATGAAGTAGATGTGAGCTTTGGTTTCAGCTACGACACCTGCCAATGTACCTGCAAATTTACGGCAGTAAGGGCAAGTTTTGCGACCGATAAAGAAGGTTGCAGTTTCTTTTTTATCAAGAGATTCTTGCGCACGCGCTACTGTAGTGACTTCAAGGTCTTTGATGTTATCTAAAAATTGTTCCATGAGATTACCTCGCTTTCATTGATAAGTCTAGTATGCCATAAAGTTTCTAAAATTGCTTAGATTTGATACGAAAAAAAGATGAGATTGGTTGGTCTCATCTTTTATAGGACTTTATTTTACAAAAGCATTGATTTCTGCTTCGATATTCGCAATCTTAGCTTGTGATTCTTCGTTAGTTTCATCTACAACTGCAATATAGAACTTGATTTTTGGTTCTGTCCCTGAAGGGCGAACGGCAATCCATGAACCGTCAGCAAGTGTGTATTTCAACACATCGCTTGGAGGAGTTGTCAAGTTTGTAACAGTACCGTCAGCAGCAGTAGCAGTTTGTGCCTTGAAGTCTTCTACGACAGTGATAGCTGTTGTGTTCCATTCTTTTGGAGCATTGTTGCGGAATTTAGCCATAATCGCTTTGATTTGTTCTGCACCATCGACACCTGAAAGGGTAACAGAGATTGTCTTTTCAGCGTAGTAGCCATACTCTTTGTAGATTTCTTCGATACCATCAGCAAGTGTCAAACCACGTGAACGGTAGTAGGCAGCAAGTTCAGCAACGACAAGAACGGCTTGGATAGCATCTTTATCACGTACGAATGGTTTAATCAAATAACCGAAGCTTTCTTCAAATCCCATCATGTAAGTGTGATTGTGTTTTTCTTCGAATTCTTGGATTTTTTCAGCGATAAATTTGAAACCTGTCAAGACGTTGAACATAGTTGCGCTGTAGCTTTCAGCAATCTTCGTTACCAAGTCAGTTGAAACGATAGATTTGCAGAGAGCGGCATTTTCAGGAAGAGTTCCAGCGTTTTTGTGAGCTTCCAAGATGTATTTAGCCATGATAGCACCGATTTGGTTACCTGAAAGGTTGAGGTAGCTACCATCTTTTTGAAGAACTTCAACACCAACACGGTCAGCATCAGGGTCAGTTGCCACAAGAACGTCTGCACCAACTTGACGACCAAGTTCTTCAGCAAGGGCAAAGGCTGCTTGGCTTTCTGGGTTTGGAGATTTTACAGTTGAGAAGTCAGGATCAGCAGTTGCTTGCGCTTCAACGACTTGAACAGAGTCAAATCCTGCTTGGGCAAGGGCACGACGAGCTAACATTTCACCAGTACCATGAAGTGGTGTGTAGACAATTTTCATGTCTTTACCAAATTCTTCAATCAAGGCTGGGTTGATGTTTACGTCCTTAACCTCTTTAAGGTATTCTACGTCAACAGCTTCGCCGATAACTTCAATCAAGCCAGAAGCTTTTTCAGCTTCCACATCAGCAACTTCTACCGCAAATGGGTTTTCGATTGCGCGGATATAAGTAGTCAAAGCGTCTGCGTCGTGTGGAGGCATTTGTCCACCGTCTTCACCGTAAACCTTGTAACCGTTAAATGGAGCAGGGTTATGGCTGGCTGTGACCATGATACCTGCGAAACAGTTGAGGTGACGAACTGCAAATGATAGTTCTGGAGTTGGACGAAGGCTTTCAAATACGTAAGATTTGATGCCGTGTTTAGCAAGAACTGCCGCAGATTCAAAGGCAAACTCAGGTGAGAAGTGACGGCTATCGTAGGCAATTGCCACACCACGTTCTTTTTCGTTTCCACCTTTTGACTCAATCAAACGAGCCAATCCTTCAGTAGCTTGGCGAACAACGTAGATGTTGATGCGGTTTGTACCAGCACCAATCAAACCACGCATACCTGCAGTACCAAATTCAAGATTTGTATAGAAGGCATCTTCCTTTGTTTTTTCATCCATATTTTCCAAATCTTGACGAAGGTAGTCAGGAAGCTCCGCAAAATCAACCCATTTCTGGTAATTTTCTTGGTAAGACATTAAAATTCTCCTTTATTTTTAAAACATTTAATCAGTTTGATTATATCATTTTTTTAGTTTTAGTAAAACTGTAACATAAGTTTTTGCCTAATGAAGAGGGAGGTCAAACGTCTCATACTTAATTCCACCATAAAAATCCGTTTTAGACTAATTTCCACTTTGGTCAGGCAAGTGGAAGTTACTTTGAGAAGTTACCAAGAAGGTTTTAGGGCCT
The DNA here is from genome assembly GCF_001579035.1 of Streptococcus mitis. Classification (GTDB taxonomy): domain Bacteria; phylum Bacillota; class Bacilli; order Lactobacillales; family Streptococcaceae; genus Streptococcus; species Streptococcus mitis_J. Next base: position 316,431 of record NZ_KQ970286.1, read on the forward strand.
TCTTTTTCCTATCAACTCTTTTCTATTTCCTGCCATTCATGTTATAATGGATAAATATGAAGAATCGGAGTGAGACTATGAAATACAAACGGATTGTCTTTAAGGTGGGGACTTCTTCTCTGACGAATGAGGATGGAAGTTTATCACGTAGTAAAGTAAAAGCTATTACCCAACAGTTGGCTATGTTGCACGAGTCTGGTCATGAATTGATTTTGGTGTCGTCGGGTGCCATTGCTGCAGGTTTTGGGGCCTTAGGATTTAAAAAGCGTCCGACTAAGATTGCTGATAAACAGGCTTCAGCAGCGGTAGGGCAAGGCCTTTTGTTGGAAGAATACACGACCAATCTTCTCTTGCGCCAAATCGTTTCTGCACAAATCTTGCTGATCCAGGATGATTTTGTGGATAAGCGCCGTTATAAAAATGCCCATCAGGCTTTGTCAGTTCTACTTAGCCGTGGTGCGATTCCTATCATCAATGAGAATGACAGTGTCGTCATTGATGAGCTCAAGGTCGGGGACAATGACACTCTTAGTGCCCAGGTAGCGGCCATGGTCCAAGCGGACCTTTTGGTTCTCTTGACAGATGTGGACGGTCTCTATACTGGAAATCCTCATTCAGATCCAAGAGCCAAACGCTTGGAGCGAATCGAGACCATCAATCGTGAGATTATTGATATGGCAGGTGGAGCCGGTTCTTCAAACGGAACTGGGGGCATGCTTACAAAAATCAAAGCTGCCACCATTGCGACAGAATCGGGCGTTCCTGTTTATATCTGCTCATCCTTGAAGGCAGATGCCATGATTGAGGCGGCTGAGGAGACCAAGGATGGTTCCTACTTTGTTGCTCAAGAGAAGGGACTGCGTACCCAGAAACAATGGCTGGCTTTCTATGCTCAGAGCCAAGGTTCTATTTGGGTTGATAAAGGGGCTGCGGAAGCTCTCTCTCAACATGGAAAGAGTCTCCTTTTATCTGGTATTGTTGAAGCAGAAGGAGCCTTTTCTTACGGTGATATCGTGACAGTATTTGACAAGGAAAGTGGAAAATCACTTGGAAAAGGACGCGTGCAATTTGGAGCATCTGCTTTGGAGGATATGTTGCGTTCTCAAAAAGCCAAGGGTGTCTTGATTCACCGTGACGACTGGATTTCCATTACTCCTGAAATCCAACTACTCTTTACAGAATTTTAGAGGTAAACTATGGTAAGTACACAAGAACAATTTGAACAGGTACAGGCTGTTAAAAAATCGATCAACACAGCTAGTGAAGAGATGAAAAACCAAGCCTTGCTAGCCATGGCTGACCACTTAGTGGCTGCTACTGAGGAGATTTTAGCAGCCAATGCCCTCGATATGGAAGCGGCCAAAGGTAAAATCTCAGATGTGATGCTGGATCGTCTTTATTTGGATGCAGGTCGTATAGAAGCAATGGCAAGAGGAATTCGTGAAGTGGTTGCCTTACCAGATCCAATCGGTGAAGTTTTAGAAACAAGTCAGCTTGAAAATGGCTTGGTTATTACCAAGAAACGTGTGGCTATGGGGGTTATTGGTATCATCTATGAAAGTCGTCCAAATGTGACGTCTGACGCGGCTGCTTTGGCTCTCAAGAGTGGAAATGCAGTTGTTCTTCGTAGTGGGAAGGATGCCTATCAAACAGCTCATGCTATTGTCACAGCTTTGAAGAAGGGCTTGGAGACGACTACTATTCACCCAGATGTGATTCAACTGGTGGAAGATACCAGCCGTGAAAGTAGTTATGCTATGATGAAGGCAAAAGGCTATCTAGACCTTCTCATTCCTCGTGGAGGAGCTGGTTTGATCAATGCCGTGGTTGAGAATGCTATCGTACCTGTTATTGAGACGGGGACTGGGATTGTCCATGTCTATGTGGATAAGGATGCAGATGAAGACAAGGCTCTGTCTATCATCAACAATGCCAAAACCAGTCGTCCTTCTGTCTGCAATGCCATGGAGGTTTTGCTGGTTCATGAAGCCAAGGCAACAAGCTTCCTTCCTCGCTTGGAGCAAGTGCTGGTTGCAGATCGAAAAGAAGCTGGGTTGGAACCAATTCAATTCCGCTTAGATAGTAAAGCAAGTCAGTTTGTTTCAGGCCACGCAGCTGAAGCACAAGACTTTGATACCGAGTTTTTAGACTATGTATTAGCTGTTAAGGTTGTGAGCAGTTTAGAAGAAGCGGTTGAGCATATTGAAGCCCACAGTACCCATCATTCGGATGCCATTGTGACGGAAAACGCTGAAGCTGCAGCTTACTTTACAGATCAAGTGGACTCTGCAGCTGTCTATGTCAATGCCTCAACTCGTTTCACAGATGGAGGCCAATTTGGTCTTGGATGTGAAATGGGGATTTCAACTCAGAAACTGCACGCGCGTGGTCCCATGGGCTTGAAGGAATTGACTAGCTACAAATATGTGGTTACTGGTGACGGACAGATAAGGGAGTAAGAGATGAAGATTGGATTTATCGGCTTGGGGAATATGGGAGCTAGTTTGGCCAAGGCTGTTTTGCAGGCCAAGACGGGTGCTCAGATTCTCCTTGCCAATCGTAGTCAAGCCAAGGTAGATGCTTTCATTGCAGACTTTGGTGGTCAGGCTTCCAGCAATGAAGAAATATTTGCAGAAGCAGATGTGATTTTTCTAGGAGTTAAGCCTGCTCAGTTCTCAGACTTGCTATCTCAATATCAAACCATCCTTAAAAAAAGAGAAGGTCTTCTTTTGATTTCCATGGCAGCTGGATTGACCTTGGAAAAACTCGCTAGCCTTCTGCCAACTCAACATCGAATTATTCGCATGATGCCTAATACTCCTGCTTCTATCGGCCAAGGAGTGATTAGTTATGCCTTGTCTCCTAATTGCAGGGCTGAGGACAGTGAGCTCTTTTGTCAGCTTTTAACCAAGGCTGGCCTCTTGGTTGAACTTAGGGAAGGCTTAATAGATGCAGCGACAGGTCTTGCAGGCTGTGGACCAGCCTTTGTCTATCTCTTTATTGAGTCCTTGGCAGATGCGGGTGTTCAGACGGGATTGCCACGAGAAACGGCCTTGAAAATGGCGGCTCAAACTGTGGTAGGAGCTGGGCAATTGGTCCTTGAAAGTCAGCAACATCCTGGGGTCTTGAAAGATCAAGTTTGTAGCCCAGGTGGTTCGACTATCGCTGGTGTAGCGAGCCTAGAAGCGCATGCTTTTCGAGGAACGGTCATGGATGCAGTTGGTCAAGCCTACAAACGAACACAAGAACTAGGTAAATAAGAGGTGGATTTGTCTGCCTCTTTTATGGTGGTTGATACTCTTCGAAAATCTCTTCAAACTGCGTCAGCTTCCATCTGCAACCTCAAAACAGTGTTTTGAGCAACCTGCGACTAGCTTCCTAGTTTGCTCTTTGATTTTCATTGAGTATGAAATGAGAAAACAAAAAGATTGTCACAAACCCCTATTTTTTTGATAGAATAGAAGTAGTAAAAAAGAAATGAGTTAGACATGTCAAAAGGATTTTTAGTCTCTCTTGAGGGACCAGAGGGAGCAGGAAAGACCAGTGTTTTAGAGGCTCTGCTCCCAATTTTAGAGGAAACAGGGGTAGAGGTGCTGACGACCCGTGAACCTGGCGGAGTCTTGATTGGGGAGAAGATTCGGGAAGTGATTTTGGATCCAAGTCATACTCAGATGGATGCGAAGACAGAACTTCTTCTCTATATCGCCAGTCGCAGACAGCACTTGGTGGAAAAAGTTCTCCCAGCACTTGAAGCTGGTAAGTTGGTCATTATGGATCGCTTCATCGATAGTTCTCTTGCCTATCAGGGATTTGGTCGTGGTTTGGACATTGAAGCCATTGACTGGCTTAACCAGTTTGCGACAGATGGCCTCAAACCCGATTTGACACTCTATTTTGATATTGAGGTGGAAGAAGGACTGGCTCGCATTGCTGCTAATAGCAATCGCGAGGTCAATCGTCTGGACTTGGAAGGGTTGGAATTGCACAAGAAAGTCCGTCAAGGCTACCTTTCTCTTCTGGACAAAGAAAGAAATCGCATTGTCAAGATTGATGCTAGTCTCCCTTTGGAGCAGGTTGTGGAAACTACCAAGGCTGTCTTGTTTGACAGAATGGGCTTGACAAGATGAAACAAGATCAACTAAAGGCTTGGCAGCCAGATCAGTTTGACCGCTTTGTCCGTATTTTGGAGCAAGACCAGCTCAATCACGCCTATCTTTTTTCAGGTTTTTTTGGAAGCTTGGAAATGGCGCAGTTTTTGGCTAAGAGCCTCTTTTGTACAGATAAAGTAGGTATTTTACCATGTGAGAAATGCCGAAATTGTAAGCTGATTGAACAGGGAGAATTTCCCGATGTCACTTTGATTAAGCCAGTTAATCAGGTCATTAAGACAGAACGCATTCGAGAATTGGTGGGGCAGTTTTCCCAAGCAGGGATTGAAAACCAACAACAGGTTTTTATTATCGAGCAAGCTGAGAAAATGCATCCCAACGCAGCCAATTCTTTGCTCAAGGTCATCGAAGAACCCCAGAGTGAGGTTTATATTTTCTTCTTGACTAGCGATGAGGAAAAGATGTTGCCGACCATCCGTAGTCGAACGCAAATTTTTCACTTTAAAAAGCAAGAAGAGAAGATTATCTTGCTCTTAGAACAAATGGGGTTGGTTAAGAAAAAAGCGACTCTCCTAGCTCAGTTTAGTCAATCACGAGCTGAAGCAGAAAAGTTGGCTAATCAGGCAGGCTTTTGGACCTTGGTCGATGAAAGTGAACGCCTGCTGACTTGGTTAGTAGCTAAGAAAAAAGAAAGTTATCTGCAGGTTGCTAAACTAGCTAGCTTGGCAGATGACAAGGAAAAACAAGATCAGGTTTTACGGATTCTTGAAGTCCTCTGTGGGCAGGACCTCCTGCAAGCAAGAGTAAGAGTGATTCTACAAGATTTGCTAGAAGCCAGAAAAATGTGGCAAGCCAATGTCAGCTTTCAAAATGCCATGGAATATCTGGTCTTGAAAGAAATGTAAACTCAAAAATGAATGATAAAGAAAGGAAAGGGCTGTTTTATGGACAAAAAAGAATTATTTGACGCGCTGGACGATTTTTCCCAACAGTTATTGGTGACCTTGGCCGATGTGGAAGCCATCAAGAAAAATCTCAAGAGCCTAGTAGAAGAAAATACAGCTCTTCGCTTGGAAAATAGTAAGTTGCGAGAACGCTTGGGTGAGGTGGAAGCAGATGCTCCTGTCAAGGCCAAACATGTTCGCGAAAGTGTCCGTCGCATATACCGTGATGGATTTCACGTTTGTAATGATTTTTATGGACAACGTCGAGAGCAGGACGAGGAATGTATGTTCTGTGACGAGTTGTTATATAGGGAGTAGGCATGCAGATTCAAAAAAGTTTTAAGGGGCAGTCTCCCTACGGCAAGCTGTACCTAGTGGCAACGCCGATTGGCAATCTAGATGATATGACCTTTCGAGCCATCCAAACCTTGAAAGAAGTGGATTGGATTGCAGCTGAGGACACGCGCAATACAGGGCTTTTGCTCAAACATTTTGATATTTCCACCAAGCAGATCAGTTTTCATGAGCACAATGCCAAGGAAAAGATTCCTGATTTGATTGGTTTCCTGAAAGCAGGACAAAGTATTGCTCAGGTATCGGATGCAGGTTTGCCTAGTATCTCAGACCCTGGTCATGATTTAGTCAAGGCAGCGATTGAGGAAGATATTGCTGTTGTCACAGTTCCAGGTGCCTCTGCAGGGATTTCTGCCTTGATTGCCAGTGGTTTAGCGCCACAGCCACATATCTTTTATGGTTTTTTACCGAGAAAATCAGGCCAACAAAAGCAATTTTTCGACTCGAAAAAAGACTATCCTGAAACACAAATTTTCTATGAATCACCTCATCGTGTAGCAGACACGTTGGAAAATATGTTAGAAGTCTACGGTGACCGCTCGGTCGTATTGGTCAGAGAATTGACCAAAATCTATGAAGAATACCAAAGAGGTACCATTTCTGAGTTATTGGAAAGCATAGCTGAAACGCCACTCAAGGGCGAATGCCTTCTCATCGTTGAAGGTGCCAGTCAGGATGTGGAGGAAAAAGACGAGGAAGACTTATTCTTAGAAATTCAAGCCCGTATCCATCAAGGCATGAAGAAAAATCAAGCTATCAAGGAAGTCGCTAAGATTTACCAGTGGAATAAAAGCCAGCTTTACGCTGCCTACCACGACTGGGAAGAAAATCAAGAAAATGACTAAACAGGGAAGTTTGCCTTCTTCCCTTTTTTTGTTATACTAGTAGAAGAAAAAATTAGAAAGATTTGTGGGAGTGAAAAAGTCCGGGGGACTTTTTCAGCCTGAGCCAAGAAACTCGAGAGCGAAGTAAGTCCGGGGGACTTTTTCAGCCTGAGCCAGGAAATTCGAAAGCGAAGTAAGTCCAGTGGACTTTTTTCAATGTGGAGCTTGTCTGCACACTCCCCAAAGAGGTATTAGTGTCGTGTCTCAATCTTATATCAATGTTATCGGTGCTGGTTTGGCAGGTTCTGAAGCAGCCTACCAAATCGCAGAACGTGGTATTCCAGTTAAACTCTATGAAATGCGTGGTGTCAAGTCAACACCCCAGCACAAAACAGACAATTTTGCAGAGTTAGTTTGTTCCAATTCTCTTCGTGGGGATGCTCTGACTAATGCTGTCGGGCTTCTCAAGGAAGAAATGCGTCGCTTGGGTTCAGTTATCTTGGAATCTGCTGAAGCAACCCGTGTTCCTGCAGGTGGTGCGCTTGCGGTGGACCGTGATGGTTTTTCCAAAATGGTGACCGAAAAAGTTGCCAACCACCCTTTGATTGAAGTGGTTCGTGATGAAATTACAGAATTACCGACAGATGTTATTACGGTTGTGGCGACTGGTCCTTTGACCAGCGATGCCTTGGCTGAAAAGATTCATGCCCTTAATGATGGCGATGGTTTCTATTTCTACGATGCGGCAGCGCCTATTATCGACGTCAACACTATCGATATGAGCAAGGTCTATCTCAAGTCTCGTTATGATAAGGGAGAAGCCGCTTATCTCAATGCGCCCATGACCAAGCAAGAGTTTCTGGATTTCCATGAAGCCTTGGTTAATGCGGAAGAAGCACCGCTTAATTCCTTTGAAAAAGAAAAGTACTTTGAAGGTTGTATGCCAATTGAAGTCATGGCCAAACGAGGTATTAAAACCATGCTTTATGGCCCTATGAAACCAGTGGGGCTTGAGTATCCGGACGACTACACAGGACCTCGTGATGGAGAATTTAAGACTCCTTATGCGGTTGTGCAACTTCGTCAGGATAATGCAGCT
>NZ_KQ970286.1:323780-326980 GCF_001579035.1 Streptococcus mitis
GGGGGAGCAAAAGCGAGTCTTCCAAATGATTCCAGGTCTTGAAAATGCTGAGTTTGTTCGCTATGGTGTCATGCACCGCAATTCTTACATGGATTCACCAAATCTTCTGGATCAGACTTATCGTTCTAAGAAACAACCCAATCTCTTCTTTGCTGGTCAGATGACGGGTGTAGAAGGCTATGTTGAATCAGCAGCGTCAGGATTAGTTGCGGGTATTAACGCGGCTCGTCTTTTCAAGGGAGAAAGCGAGGCTATTTTCCCAGAGACAACAGCGATTGGAAGTCTGGCTCATTATATCACCCATGCCGACAGCAAGCATTTCCAACCAATGAATGTCAATTTCGGTATTATCAAGGAGCTAGAAGGCGAGCGTATCCGTGATAAGAAGGCTCGTTATGAAAAAATTGCAGAGCGTGCTCTCAGCGACTTAGAGGAATTTTTAACTGTCTAATTTTTTTGAAAGAATTGCTCATGATACTATAAAAATCTTAGAAATTGTGATAAAATAGGTAGGATAAAAAAAGGAGAGTGAAAATGGCGAATCCCAAGTATAAACGTATTTTAATCAAGTTATCAGGTGAAGCCCTTGCCGGTGAACGTGGCGTAGGGATTGATATCCAAACAGTTCAAACAATCGCAAAAGAGATTCAAGAAGTTCATAGCTTAGGTATCGAAATTGCCCTTGTTATCGGTGGAGGAAATCTCTGGCGTGGAGAGCCTGCTGCAGAAGCAGGAATGGACCGCGTACAGGCAGATTACACAGGAATGCTTGGGACTGTGATGAATGCTCTTGTGATGGCAGATTCATTGCAACAAGTTGGTGTCGATACGCGTGTTCAAACAGCTATTGCCATGCAACAAGTGGCAGAGCCTTATGTCCGTGGACGTGCCCTTCGTCACCTTGAAAAAGGCCGTATCGTTATCTTTGGTGCTGGAATTGGTTCACCTTACTTCTCAACAGATACAACAGCAGCCCTTCGTGCAGCTGAAATCGAAGCGGATGCCATCCTCATGGCTAAAAATGGTGTTGATGGTGTTTACAATGCCGATCCTAAGAAGGACAAGACAGCCGTTAAATTTGAAGAATTGACCCACCGTGACGTTATCAATAAAGGCCTTCGTATCATGGACTCAACAGCTTCAACCCTCTCAATGGATAACGACATTGACTTGGTTGTCTTTAACATGAGCCAACCAGGTAACATTAAACGTGTCGTATTTGGTGAAAATATCGGAACAACAGTTTCAAATAATATCTAAGAAAAGGAATAAGAAAGATTATGGCTAACGCAATTATTGAAAAAGCTAAAGAGAGAATGACCCAGTCTCACCAATCACTTGCTCGTGAATTTGGTGGTATCCGTGCTGGTCGTGCCAATGCAAGCTTGCTCGACCGTGTACATGTAGAATACTATGGAGTCGAAACTCCTCTTAACCAAATCGCTTCAATTACGATTCCAGAAGCGCGTGTTTTGTTGGTAACACCATTTGACAAGTCTTCATTGAAAGACATCGAACGTGCCTTGAACGCTTCTGATCTTGGTATCACACCAGCTAATGATGGTTCTGTTATTCGTTTGGTTATCCCTGCTCTGACAGAAGAAACTCGTCGTGACCTTGCTAAAGAAGTGAAGAAGGTCGGTGAGAATGCTAAAGTGGCTGTCCGCAATATCCGTCGCGATGCTATGGACGAAGCTAAGAAACAAGAAAAAGCAAAAGAAATCACTGAAGACGAATTGAAGACTCTTGAAAAAGATATTCAAAAAGTAACAGACGATGCTGTTAAACACATCGACGACATGACTGCTAACAAAGAAAAAGAACTTTTGGAAGTCTAAAAATAAACAGAAAAACTCAGTTGGCATTGCTGGCTGAGTTTTATTCGAAAGAAGGAAATATGAATACAAATCTTGCAAGTTTTATCGTTGGACTCATCATCGATGAAAATGACCGTTTTTACTTTGTGCAAAAGGATGGTCAAACCTATGCTCTTGCCAAGGAAGAAGGTCAGCATACGGTAGGTGATACGGTCAAAGGTTTTGCCTACACGGATATGAAGCAAAAATTCCGCCTGACAACCTTAGAAGTGACTGCCACTCAGGACCAATTTGGTTGGGGAACTGTAACGGAAGTTCGTAAAGACTTGGGTGTCTTTGTAGATACAGGCCTTCCTGACAAGGAAATCGTTGTGTCACTCGATATTCTCCCTGAACTTAAGGAACTCTGGCCTAAGAAGGGTGACCAACTCTACATCCGTCTTGAGGTGGACAAGAAAGACCGTATTTGGGGACTCTTGGCCTATCAAGAAGACTTCCAACGTCTGGCTCGTCCTGCCTACAACAACATGCAGAACCAAAACTGGCCAGCCATTGTTTACCGCCTCAAGCTGTCAGGAACGTTTGTTTACCTGCCAGAAAATAACATGCTCGGCTTTATCCATCCTAGCGAGCGTTACGCAGAGCCACGTTTGGGGCAAGTATTAGATGCGCGCGTTATTGGTTTCCGTGAAGTGGACCGTACCTTGAACCTCTCCCTCAAACCACGTTCTTTTGAAATGTTGGAAAATGATGCTCAGATGATTTTGACCTATTTGGAAAGCAATGGTGGTTTCATGACCTTAAATGATAAGTCATCTCCAGACGATATCAAGGCAACCTTTGGTATTTCTAAAGGTCAGTTCAAGAAAGCACTCGGTGGCTTGATGAAGTCTGGTAAAATCAAGCAAGACCAGTTTGGGACAGAATTGATTTAGGGAGACTTATGAGAAAATCATTTTACACTTGGCTCATGACCGAGCGCAATCCTAAAAGTAACAGTCCCAAAGCTATCTTGGCAGACCTCGCTTTTGAAGAGTCGGCTTTTCCAAAACACACCGATGATTTTGATGAGGTGAGTCGCTTTTTGGAAGAACATGCCAGTTTCTCTTTTAATCTAGGAGACTTTGACGCCATCTGGCAAGAATACTTAGAACACTAGCATGATTCACTGGGTTTTGGCTAGTAATTTCTCCACCCCTTTGCTATAATAAAAAGAAATAAAAGGATTAGAGAGGTTCTTTATTTGAAGGAACATTCAATAGACATTCAACTGAGTCATCCAGATGACTTGTTTCTATCTTTTTGGTTCCAATGAACGCCATCTTCGTTTGATGGAAGAAGAGCTTGATGTGGTGATTCATGCTCGTACGGAGATTGTCCAGG
>NZ_KQ970286.1:327290-331249 GCF_001579035.1 Streptococcus mitis
GGTCAAGAGGATTATCCTAACTCGTCCAGCAGTGGAAGCAGGTGAAAGTCTAGGTTTTCTTCCGGGTGATCTTAAGGAGAAGGTAGATCCTTACCTTCGACCTGTTTACGATGCCTTGTATCAGATTCTCGGCAAAGACCAAACGACCCGTCTCATGGAGCGTGAAATTATCGAAATCGCGCCCCTTGCCTATATGCGTGGCCGGACCTTGGATGATGCCTTTGTCATTCTGGATGAGGCGCAAAATACGACCATCATGCAGATGAAAATGTTCTTGACTCGTTTAGGTTTTAATTCTAAGATGATTGTCAATGGAGATATCAGTCAGATTGACCTACCGCGGAATGTCAAGTCCGGTTTGATTGACGCTCAAGAGAAACTAAAGAACATTCACCAAATCGACTTTGTTCATTTTTCAGCCAAGGATGTGGTTCGCCATCCAGTTGTCGCTCAGATTATTCGAGCTTATGAACCAACTCCAGTTAAAAAAGAAGAGAGTGAAGAATTAGATCCTCAACCTCTGTCTGAAGGGTAGTTCTTTTGTACTTAAAGTTATCTCAATACCAAGTATAAATTTGCTTTTTAAATATTTCATTCAATATCCTTATATTAGTTAGAAACTTTTCAAGTGGAGGAAACGTATGGAATCAATTTTTGTAAAATTTGCCCAGTATCCAATAGTAGAGACAGAGCGTTTATTGCTTAGACCTGTAACCTTGGATGATTCGGAAGAAATGTTTGCCTATGCCTCGGACAAGAATAATACACGTTACACTTTTCTAACCAATCAAAGCTTGGAAGAAACCAAAAATAATATTGCCCAGTTCTACTTGGTCAATCCCTTGGGACGCTGGGGAATAGAACTAAAAAGCAATGGTCAGTTTATTGGAACCATTGATTTGCACAAGATTGATCCTGCTCTTAAGAAGGCAGCTATTGGCTACATTATCAATAAAAAGTATTGGAATCAAGGATTAACGACAGAAGCCAACCGTGCCGTGATTGAGCTAGCTTTTGAGAAGATAGGGATGAATAAGTTGACTGCCCTTTACGATAAGGACAATCCTGCATCTGGAAAGGTCATGGAGAAATCAGGCATGCGTTTTTCACATGCAGAACCATATGCTTGTATGGACCAGCATGAAGAAGGCCGAATCGTGACAAGAGTTCATTATGTCTTGACCAAGGAAGACTATTTTGCAAATAAATAAGCAGTTGAAAAGAAATTTTCGACTGTTTTTTTCTTCCTCTTACGAATAATCTAAGAGAGGAGGAAATATGGAAGCAATTATCGAGAAAATCAAAGAGTATAAAATCATTGTCATCTGTACTGGTCTGGGCTTGCTTGTAGGAGGATTTTTCCTGCTAAAGCCAGCTCCACAAACACCTGTAAAAGAAACGAATTTGCAAGCAGAAGTTGCAGCAGTTTCCAAGGATTCGGTATCCGAAAAGGAAGTGAAGGAAGAACCGGTTGAACAAGATCTAATTACAGTAGATGTGAAAGGTGCTGTAAAATCACCAGGGATTTATGATTTGCCGGTAGGTAGTCGGGTCAATGATGCTGTTCAGAAGGCTGGTGGCTTGACAGAGCAAGCAGACAGCAAGTCGATCAATCTAGCTCAGAAAGTCAGTGATGAGGCTCTGGTTTACGTTCCAACTAAGGGAGAAGAAGTAGCTAATCAACAGACTAATTCTGGAGCGCCTTCTTCAACAAGCAAGGACAAGAAGGTTAATCTCAACAAGGCCAGTCTTGAAGAACTCAAGCAGGTCAAGGGACTGGGAGGAAAACGAGCTCAAGACATTATTGACCATCGTGAATCAAATGGGAAATTTAAGTCGGTTGATGAACTCAAGAAGGTCTCTGGTATTGGTGCTAAGACCATAGAAAAGCTAAAAGACTATGTTACGGTGGATTAAGAATTTCCCCCTTCCCCTAATTTACCTGAGTTTTCTATTGCTCTGGCTTTACTACGCCATTTTTTCTGCATCCTATCTTGCTTTATTGGGCTTTGTTTTTCTGCTAGTCTGTCTCTTTTTCCAATTTCCTTGGAAATCTGCTAGCAAAGTTCTAGTGCTTTGCGGAATCTTTGCCTTCTGGTTTCTGTTTCAAAATTGGCAGCAGAGTCAAGCGAGTCAAAATTTGGCTGTTTCTGTTGAAAGGGTACGGATTTTGCCTGACACTATTAAGGTTAATGGTGATAGTTTGTCCTTTCGTGGTAAGTCTCATGGACGCATTTTTCAAGTCTATTATAAACTCCAGTCCGAGGAGGAGAAAGAACAATTTCAAACTTTAACAGACCTTCATGACTTAGAACTAGAAGGAAAACTTTCGGAGCCAGAAGGGCAGAGAAATTTTGGTGGCTTTGACTACCAAGCCTATCTGAAGACTCAGGGAATTTACCAGACTCTCAATATCAAAAGAATCCAGTCACTTAAACAAGTTCGTAGTTGGGATATAGGTGAAAACCTGTCCAGTTTACGTCGAAAGGCTGTGGTTTGGATTAAGACGCACTTTCCAGACCCTATGCGCAATTACATGACGGGGCTTTTGTTAGGGCATCTGGACACAGATTTTGAGGAGATGAATGAGCTTTATTCTAGTCTAGGAATTATTCATCTTTTTGCATTGTCCGGTATGCAGGTAGGATTTTTCATGGATGGCTTTAAGAAAATACTTTTGCGATTGGGCTTGACTCAAGAAAAGTTGAAATGGCTGACTTATCCCTTTTCCCTTATCTATGCTGGTCTGACAGGATTTTCAGCATCGGTTATTCGCAGTCTCTTGCAGAAGTTACTGGCTCAACATGGTGTTAAGGGCTTGGATAATTTTGCCTTGACCGTGCTTGTCCTCTTTATCATCATGCCCAACTTTTTCCTGACTGCAGGAGGAGTTTTGTCCTGCGCTTACGCTTTTATCTTGACTATGACTAGCAAAGAAGGGGAGGGGCTCAAGGCTGTTGCTAGAGAAAGTCTGGTTATTTCTTTGGGAATATTACCCATTCTATCCTTCTATTTTGCGGAATTTCAACCTTGGTCCATCCTCTTGACCTTTGTCTTTTCCTTTCTATTTGATTTGGTCTTCTTACCGCTCTTGTCTATCTTATTTGCCCTTTCCTTTCTCTACCCAGTCATTCAGCTGAATTTTATCTTTGAATGGTTGGAGGGAATGATTCGCTTGGTCTCGCAGATGACAAGTAGACCTCTGGTCTTTGGACAACCCAATGCATGGCTTTTAATCTTATTGTTAATTTCCTTGGCTTTGGTCTATGATTTGAGGAAAAACATTAAAAGGCTAGCAGTATTGAGCTTGTTGATTACAGGACTCTTTTTCTTGACAAAGCATCCACTGGAAAATGAAATTACCATGCTTGATGTTGGGCAGGGGGAAAGTATTTTCCTACGGGATGTAACTGGTAAAACCATTCTCATAGATGTAGGTGGCAAGGCAGAATCTGATAAGAAAATCGAAAAATGGCAAGAAAAGGCGACGACCAGCAATGCCCAGCGAACCTTGATACCCTATCTTAAAAGTCGTGGAGTGGCCAAGATTGACCAGCTGATTTTGACAAATACAGACAAGGAACGTGTTGGAGATTTGTTGGAGGTGACCAAGGCTTTCCATGTAGGGGAGATCTTAGTATCAAAAGGCAGTCTGAAACAGAAGGAATTTGTGGTAGAACTACAGGCGACTCAAACCAAAGTACGCAGTGTGACAATGGGAGAGAATTTGCCAATTTTCGGAAGTCAGTTAGAAGTCCTATCTCCAAGGAAAATTGGAGACGGAGGTCATGAAGATTCCCTAGTTCTGTATGGAAAACTTTTGGATAAGCACTTTCTCTTCACTGGAAATTTGGAGGAGAAAGGAGAGAAGGACTTGCTGAAGCATTATCCTGACCTAGAGGTGGATGTTTTGAAAGCTAGTCAACATGGCTCTAAAACCTCATCAAGTTCAGCCTTTT
>NZ_KQ970286.1:331885-333260 GCF_001579035.1 Streptococcus mitis
ATAAAGAGATTGGTGCAAAAGTTTTAGCCGAGTTTGCTGAAGCAACTCAAGATATTGCAATCATCGAACAACGTGCTAAAATGGATGGACGTCAAATGTTCATGCAATTGGCGCCAGCAACTGACAAAAAATAATTGTCAGAAAGTTAAATAAAGGAGAAAAAATCATGCCAAAACAAAAAACACACCGCGCATCAGCTAAACGTTTCAAACGTACAGGTTCTGGTGGACTTAAACGTTTCCGTGCTTACACTTCTCACCGTTTCCACGGAAAAACTAAGAAACAACGTCGTCATCTTCGTAAAGCATCTATGGTGCATTCAGGAGATTACAAACGTATCAAAGCAATGCTTACTCGCTTGAAATAATAGCTTGACTGTAAGTAAACAATTCTAGGAAATATTTGGAGGAAATAAAACATGGCACGTGTTAAAGGTGGCGTTGTATCACGCAAACGTCGTAAACGTATTCTTAAATTAGCAAAAGGTTACTATGGAGCTAAACACATCTTGTTCCGTACTGCAAAAGAACAAGTAATGAACTCTTACTACTATGCATACCGTGACCGTCGTCAGAAAAAACGTGACTTCCGCAAATTGTGGATCACTCGTATCAATGCGGCAGCTCGTATGAACGGACTTTCATACTCACAATTGATGCATGGTTTGAAATTGGCTGAGATCGAAGTTAACCGTAAAATGCTTGCTGACTTGGCTGTTAACGATGCAGCAGCTTTCACAGCTCTTGCAGATGCAGCTAAAGCAAAGCTTGGTAAATAATAACAGATAAGACTGGAACAGGATTGTCCCAGTCTTTTTAAAAATAAAGGAGAAAAATATGGCTTCAAAAATGCTACATACTTGCTTGCGAGTAGAAAATCTTGAAAAATCAATTGCATTCTATCAAGATGCTTTTGGTTTTAAAGAATTGCGTCGCAGAGATTTTCCAGACCATGCCTTCACGATTGTCTATCTAGGTCTTGAGGGTGATGACTATGAGTTGGAGTTGACTTATAACTACGATCACGGTCCGTATGTGGTTGGAGATGGCTTTGCCCATATCGCCCTCAGTACACCTGATCTTGAGGCGCTTCATCAAGAGCATAGTGCCAAAGGTTATGAAGTTACTGAGCCAAATGGCCTACCAGGAACTGCACCTAACTATTACTTTGTCAAAGACCCTGATGGCTACAAAATCGAAGTTATTCGTGAAAAATAATCTCGTCAAGTCAAGTAGAATGTTCGTTTTCTACTTGACTTTTTTTAGCTGAAAGAGTATACTAATAAAAATTTAACCTTTAAGGGGAGTCCAGAGAGACTCACAAGGTGTCGGATAAAAGAATAGTACAATTTTCTAGAAGAGACTTTTTGAGTGTG
>NZ_KQ970286.1:333724-334724 GCF_001579035.1 Streptococcus mitis
ATCGCGCCAGCAATCTTTGAATTAGTCCTAGAAGGAGAAATGGTTGAAGCCATGCGAGCAGGCCAATTTCTTCATCTGCGTGTGCCTGATGACGCCCATCTCTTGCGTCGTCCTATTTCAATTTCATCTATCGATAAGGTTAAGAAGCAGTGTCATCTCATTTATCGGATTGAAGGGGCTGGGACAGCTATTTTCTCAACCTTAAGTCAGGGAGATACTCTTGATGTGATGGGGCCTCAGGGGAATGGATTTGACTTGTCTGAACTGGACAATCAGAGCCAGGTTCTCTTAGTTGGTGGGGGGATTGGTGTACCTCCCTTGCTTGAGGTGGCTAAGGAATTGCATGCGCGTGGTGTGAAAGTAGTGACAGTCCTCGGTTTTGCCAACAAGAATGCTGTTATTTTAGAGACGGAATTGGCCCAATATGGGCAGGTCTTTGTAACGACAGATGATGGCTCTTATGGTATCAAGGGAAATGTTTCCGTTGTTATCAAGGATTTAGACAATCAATTTGATGCTGTTTATTCATGTGGGGCTCCTGGAATGATGAAGTATATCAATCAAACCTTCTATAACCATCCAAGAGCCTATCTATCTTTGGAATCTCGTATGGCTTGTGGGATGGGAGCTTGCTATGCCTGCGTCCTAAAAGTGCCAGAAAGCGAGACAGTCAGCCAACGCGTCTGTGAAGATGGCCCTGTTTTCCGCACAGGAACAGTTGTATTATAAGGAGAAAATCATGACTAGAAATCGTTTACAAGTTTCTCTACCTGGCTTGGATTTGAAAAATCCGATTATTCCAGCATCGGGCTGTTTTGGTTTTGGTCAAGAGTATGCCAAGTACTATGATTTAGACCTTTTAGGTTCTATTATGATCAAGGCGACAACACTTGAACCACGTTTTGGCAATCCAACTCCAAGGGTAGCAGAGACGCCTGCTGGTATGCTCAATGCAATCGGCTTGCAAAATCCTGGTTTGGAGGTTGTTTTGGCTGCAAAG
>NZ_KQ970286.1:334805-338534 GCF_001579035.1 Streptococcus mitis
GGCTGCAAAGCTACCTTGGTTGGAAAGAGAATATCCAAATCTTCCCATTATTGCCAATGTGGCTGGTTTTTCAAAACAAGAGTATGCTGCTGTTTCTCATGGTATTTCCAAGGCAGCTAATGTGAAGGCTATCGAGCTCAATATTTCTTGTCCCAACGTAGATCACTGTAATCATGGACTCTTGATTGGTCAAGACCCAGATCTGGCTTATGATGTGGTGAAAGCAGCTGTAGAGGCTTCTGATGTACCAGTTTATGTCAAATTAACCCCTAGTGTGACCGATATTGTTACTGTCGCAAAAGCTGCAGAAGATGCAGGGGCAAGTGGTTTAACCATGATCAATACTCTAGTTGGAATGCGCTTTGACCTCAAAACCAGAAAACCAATCTTGGCCAATGGAACAGGTGGAATGTCTGGTCCAGCAGTCTTTCCAGTAGCCCTCAAACTCATCCGCCAAGTCGCCCAAACCACAGACCTGCCCATCATTGGAATGGGGGGAGTGGATTCGGCAGAAGCAGCCCTAGAAATGTATCTAGCTGGAGCATCTGCAATCGGAGTTGGAACAGCCAACTTTACCAATCCATATGCCTGTCCTGACATCATTGAAAATCTACCAAAGGTTATGGATAAATATGGCATCAGCAGTCTGGAAAATCTCCGCAAGGAAGTAAAAGAGTCTCTGAGGTAAACTGCAATCAATCTGTTCTTGATTTTTTATTAGTTTGTAATATGAATTTCAGAGAATTTTGGTACAATAAAATAAATAAGAACAGAGGAAGAAGGTTAATGAAGAAAGTAAGATTTATTTTTTTAGCTCTGCTGTTTTTCTTAGTCAGACCAGAGAGTGCAATGGCCAGTGATGGTACTTGGCAAGGAAAACAATACATGAAAGCAGACGGCAGTCAAGCAGCCAATGAATGGGTTTTTGATGCTCATTATCAATCTTGGTTTTATATAAAAGCAGATGCCAACTATGCTGAAAATGAATGGCTGAAACAAGGTGACGACTATTTTTATCTCAAATCTGGTGGCTATATGGCCAAGTCAGAATGGATAGAAGACAAGGGAGCTTTCTATTATCTTGACCAAGATGGAAAGATGAAAAGAAATGCTTGGCTAGGAGCTTCCTATGTCGGTGCAACAGGTGCCAAAGTAATAGAAGACTGGGTATTTGATTCTCAGTATGACGCTTGGTTTTATATCAAAGCAGATGGACAACACGCAGAGAAAGAATGGCTTCAAATTAAAGGGAAGGACTATTATTTCAAATCTGGTGGTTATCTACTGACAAGTCAGTGGATTGACCAGGCTTATGTGAATGCCACTGGTGCCAAAGTACAGCAAGGTTGGCTTTTTGACAAACAATACCAATCTTGGTTTTACATAAAAGAAAATGGAAATCATGCTGATAAAGAATGGATTTTCGAAAATGGTCACTATTATTATCTCAAATCTGGTGGCTATATGGCAGCAAATGAATGGATTTGGGATAAGGAATCTTGGTTTTACCTCAAGTCTGATGGCAAAATGGCTGAAAAAGAATGGGTATACGATTCTAAAAGTCAAGTCTGGTACTACTTCAAATCCGGTGGCTATATGGCAGTGAATGAATGGATTTGGGATAAGGAGTCATGGTTTTATCTCAAATCTGATGGGAAAATGACTGAGAAAGAATGGTTATACGATTCTAAAAGTCAAGCCTGGTACTACTTCAAATCTGGTGGCTACATGGCGAAAAATGAGACTGTAGATGGTTATCAGCTTGGAAGCGATGGTAAATGGCTTGGAGAAAAAGCTACAAACGAAAATGCTGCTTATTATCAAGTAGTACCTGTCACAGCAAATGTTTATGATGCAGATGGTGAGAAGCTGTCCTATATATCGCAAGGTAGTGTTGTTTGGCTAGATAAGGATAGAAAAAGTGATGACAAGCGCCTGGCTATTACTATTTCTGGTTTGTCAGGCTATATGAAAACAGAAGATTTACAAGCACTAGATGCTAGTAAGGATTTTATCCCTTATTATGAGAGCGATGGACACCGTTTTTATCACTATGTGAGCCAGTATGCTAGTATCCCAGTAGCTTCTCACCTTTCTGATATGGAAGTAGGCAAGAAATATTATTCGGCAGATGGGCTGCATTTTGATGGTTTTAAGCTTGAGAATCCCTTCCTTTTCAAAGATTTGACAGAGACTACAAACTATAGTGCTGAAGACTTGGATAAGGTATTTAGTCTGTTAAATATTGACAATAGTCTCTTGGAAAATAAGGGAGCTACCTTTAAGGAAGCCGAAGAGCATTATCATATCAATGCCCTCTACCTCCTTGCCCATAGTGCTTTAGAAAGCGACTGGGGAAGAAGTAAGATTGCCAAAGATAAGAATAATTTCTTTGGAATTACAGCCTATGATACGACCCCGTACCTTTCTGCCAAGACATTTGATGATGTGGATAAGGGAATTTTAGGTGCAACCAAGTGGATTAAGGAAAATTATATCGATAGGGGCAGAACTTTCCTTGGAAACAAGGCGTCTGGTATGAATGTGGAATATGCCTCAGACCCTTATTGGGGAGAAAAAATTGCTAGTGTGATGATGAAAATCAATGAGAAATTAGGTGGCAAAGATTAGTCCTATAATTGGATATGATTTGAGTGAATAGTATGTTAAAAATCCTGATTTCAAGCTAAATCAGGATTTTTTCATTGATGCAATTTTTTCGGGATCTGGTGTGACACGGAGGGTCTTTTGTCCTGTGTAAGTGACAAAGCCTGGTTTGCCACCAGTTGGTTTGTTGAGTTTCTTGACTTCAATCATATCTACCTGGACCAGATTTGACAGGCGACCTTGAGAGAAGTAGGCGGCCAGTTCTGCTGCGTCTGTCTTGACTTCATCAGATGGGTCAAGATTTCCTGAGATGACCACGTGGCTTCCAGGAATGTCCTTGGCATGGAACCAAAGTTCCTCCTTGCGGGCCATTTTAAAGGTTAGCTCTTCATTTTGCAGGTTATTACGTCCAACATAGATGATGGTTTTGCCATCGCTTGCCAGATACTGTTCTGGTTTTTTGCGTTTCTGGATTTTCTCCCGTTGTCTTCTGCGGATAAAACCTGTTTGAATCAATTCTTCACGGATTTCAGCGATTCCTTCTAGTCCAGCTTGGTTGAGGACGGTTTCTACACTTTCCAGATAAAGAATAGTGGCCTTGGTTTCCTCAATCAGATCAGTCAAGTATTTGACAGCTTCTTTGAGTTTCTGATACCGTTTAAAATAGCGTTGGGCATTCTGGTTGGGAGTCAGAGCCTTATCAAGCGCAATCGTGATAGGTTGGTTGGTGTAGTAGTTGTCTAGGATAACCTGGTCTTGGTCGTTAGGCACTTGGTGGAGGAAGGTTGTCAGCAATTCCCCTTTTTGACGAAATTCTTCAGCATTGTCTGTCGCCAGTAACTCTTTTTCTTGTTTTTTGAGTTTGTGGCGGTTTTTCTGAAGTTCATTTTCAACACGACGAATGAGTTCACTGGCTTGCTGTTTTACCCGGTCGCGTTCAGCCTTGTCCTTATAGTAGGTGTCCAACAAATCAGAAAGACTGGCAAAAGGCTCTCCTATTTGATTTGCAAAAGGAACTGGACTGAAGGAAGTCTCAGTCAAGCATGGCTTGGTTTCTTGATTGAAAAAGTTTCGGAAAGTGGAAAGTTTTTCACTAACCAGAATGTTTTCCAATTCATTTGC
>NZ_KQ970286.1:338671-341897 GCF_001579035.1 Streptococcus mitis
AAGGAACTGGACTGAAGGAAGTCTCAGTCAAGCATGGCTTGGTTTCTTGATTGAAAAAGTTTCGGAAAGTGGAAAGTTTTTCACTAACCAGAATGTTTTCCAATTCATTTGCCGTATCGCGTCCCAGACCTTGAAAGAGGCTTTGAAGGTTCTTAGCGGTCGTTTCCTGTGTTTGAAGGATTTCAAAGAGCTTTTCATCCTTGATCGTGAAAGGATTGAGAGATTCCGTACTTGGCGGAGCGATGTAGGTAGACCCAGGCAGCAAGGTACGGTAGCTATTTTGTGAAAAGCCGACGTGTTTAATAACTTCGAGGATTTTATGACTGCTTTTATCAACCAGTAGAATATTACTGTGTTTGCCCATGATTTCGATAATCAAGGTAGCCTGAATATGGTCTCCAATCTCGTTTTTATTGGAAACTGTCATTTCCACAATACGGTCATTTTCCACTTGCTCAATCGACTCAATTAGGGCACCCTGCAAATATTTTCTTAAAACCATGATAAAGGTAGAAGGCTGGGCTGGGTTTTCAAAAGTCGTTTGGGTCAGCTGAATGCGTCCAAAAACTGGATGGGCAGAAAGGAGCAGGCGATGGCTTTGGCGATTGCTGCGGATTTGCAAGACCAATTCTTGTTCAAAAGGTTGATTGATTTTCTGAATGCGACCATTCACTAACTCTCTTCGCAATTCCTCAACCATGTGATGTAAAAAAAATCCGTCAAATGACATCGTTCTCTCCTTGTGATTGTATTCCATAGTATTATATCAAAAAGGTAGAATAAAATCATGGAAATGTGGTATAATAAAGCCAAGTAAAGAGAAACGAGAAGCACATGTATATTGAAATGGTAGATGAAACTGGTCAAGTTTCAAAAGAAATGTTGCAACAAACCCAAGAAATTTTGGAATTTGCAGCCCAAAAATTAGGCAAAGAAGACAAGGAGATGGCAGTCACTTTTGTGACTAATGAACGTAGTCATGAACTCAATCTGGAGTACCGTGACACAGACCGTCCGACAGATGTCATCAGCCTTGAGTATAAACCAGAATTGGAAATTGTCTTTGACGAAGAGGATTTACTTGAAAATCCGGAATTGGCAGAGATGATGTCTGAGTTTGATGCCTATATTGGGGAATTGTTCATCTCTATCGATAAGGCTCATGAGCAGGCTGAGGAATATGGTCACAGCTTTGAGCGTGAGATGGGCTTCTTGGCAGTACACGGCTTTTTACATATCAACGGCTATGATCACTACACTCCGGAAGAAGAAGCGGAGATGTTCGGTTTACAAGAAGAAATTTTGACAGCCTATGGACTCACAAGACAATAAACGAAAATGGAAAAATCGTGACCTGATATCCAGTTTAGAATTTGCTCTCACAGGAATTTTTACTGCCATCAAGGAAGAACGCAATATGCGAAAACATGCAGTGACGGCTCTTGTGGTCATCCTTGCAGGTTTTGTTTTTCAGGTGTCACGAATCGAATGGCTCTTTCTCCTATTGAGCATTTTCTTGGTAGTAGCCTTTGAAATTATCAATTCTGCTATCGAAAATGTGGTGGATTTAGCCAGTCACTATCACTTTTCCATGCTGGCTAAAAATGCCAAGGATATGGCGGCTGGCGCGGTATTAGTGGTCTCTCTTTTCGCAGCCTTAACAGGCGCATTGATTTTTCTCCCACGAATCTGGGACTTAATATTTTAAACAGTAAGAGGAAATTATGACTTTTAAATCAGGCTTTGTAGCCATTTTAGGACGTCCCAACGTTGGGAAGTCAACTTTTTTAAATCATGTCATGGGGCAAAAGATTGCCATCATGAGTGACAAGGCGCAGACAACGCGCAACAAAATCATGGGAATTTACACGACTGATAAGGAACAAATCGTCTTTATCGACACACCAGGGATTCACAAGCCTAAAACAGCTCTAGGAGATTTCATGGTTGAGTCTGCCTACAGTACCCTTCGCGAAGTGGATACCGTTCTTTTTATGGTGCCTGCTGATGAAGCGCGTGGTAAGGGGGATGACATGATTATCGAGCGTCTCAAGGATGCTAAGGTTCCTGTGATTTTGGTGGTGAACAAGATTGATAAGGTTCATCCAGACCAGCTTTTGTCTCAGATTGATGATTTCCGTAACCAAATGGACTTCAAGGAAATTGTTCCAATCTCAGCCCTTCAAGGAAATAACGTCTCTCGTCTAGTGGATATTTTGAGTGAAAATCTGGATGAAGGTTTTCAGTATTTCCCGTCTGATCAAATCACAGACCATCCAGAACGTTTCTTGGTTTCAGAAATGGTTCGCGAGAAAGTCTTGCACCTAACTCGTGAAGAGATTCCGCATTCTGTCGCAGTAGTTGTGGATTCTATGAAACGAGACGAAGAGACAGACAAGGTTCACATCCGTGCAACCATCATGGTCGAGCGCGATAGCCAAAAAGGGATTATCATCGGTAAAGGTGGCGCTATGCTTAAGAAAATCGGTAGTATGGCCCGTCGTGATATCGAACTTATGCTAGGAGACAAGGTCTTCCTAGAAACATGGGTCAAGGTCAAGAAAAACTGGCGCGATAAAAAGCTAGATTTGGCTGACTTTGGCTATAATGAAAAAGAATACTAAGTAGAGGTGGGCTCATGCCTGCTTCTTGTTTTTACAGAAGGAGGACTTATGCCTGAATTACCTGAGGTTGAAACCGTTCGACGTGGCTTAGAAAAATTGATTTTGGGAAAGAAGATTTCGAGTGTAGAAATTCGTTATCCCAAGATGATTAAGACGGATTTGGACGAGTTTCAAAAGGAAGTGCCTGGTCAGATTGTTGAGTCAATGGGACGTCGTGGAAAATATTTGCTTTTCTGCCTGACAAACAAGGTCTTGATTTCCCATCTACGGATGGAGGGTAAGTATTTTTACTATCCAGACCAAGCACCTGAACGCAAGCATGCCCATGTTTTCTTCCAATTTGAGGATGGTGGCACGCTTGTTTATGAGGATGTTCGCAAGTTTGGTACTATGGAACTCTTGGCTCCTGACCTTTTAGACGCCTACTTTATTTCTAAAAAATTAGGTCCTGAACCAAGCGAACAAGACTTTGATTTACAGGTCTTTCAAGCTGCCCTAGCCAAGTCCAAAAGCCTATCAAATCCCATCTTTTGGACCAGACTTTGGTAGCTGGACTTGGCAATATCTATGTGGATGAGGTTCTCTGGCGAGCTCAGGTTCAT
>NZ_KQ970286.1:342158-344675 GCF_001579035.1 Streptococcus mitis
CCCATCTTTGTGGAAAAATCTAGGTGTAGGAAGTGAGCAAGTCGCTTTTTATGCAGGCTTAGCTATTTCTGTCTCTGCTATTTCCGCAGCACTCTTTTCTCCTATCTGGGGTATTCTTGCTGATAAATACGGTCGAAAACCCATGATGATTCGTGCTGGTCTGGCCATGACCATTACTATGGGAGGCTTAGCCTTTGTGCCAAATATTTATTGGTTAATCTTTCTTCGTTTACTGAATGGTGTATTTGCGGGTTTTGTTCCCAATGCAACGGCCTTGATAGCCAGTCAGGTTCCCAAGGAGAAATCAGGCTCTGCCTTAGGTACTTTGTCTACAGGCGTAGTTGCAGGTACTCTAACTGGTCCCTTTATCGGGGGATTTATTGCAGAATTATTTGGCATTCGTACTGTTTTCTTACTGGTTGGTAGTTTTCTACTTTTAGCTGCTGTTTTGACTATTTTCTTTATCAAGGAAGATTTTAAACCAGTAGCCAAGGAAAAGGCTATTCCAACAAAGGAATTATTTACCTCGGTCAAATATCCCTATCTTTTGGTCAATCTCTTTCTGACCAGTTTTGTCATCCAGTTTTCAGCCCAATCGATTGGCCCTATCTTAGCTCTGTATGTGCGTGACTTAGGCCAGACAGAGAATCTTCTTTTTGTATCTGGTTTGATTGTATCCAGTATGGGCTTTTCCAGTATGATGAGTGCAGGAGTCATGGGAAAGCTAGGTGACAAGGTGGGGAACCATCGCCTCTTGGTTGTAGCCCAGTTTTATTCAGTTATCATCTATCTCCTCTGTGCTAATGCTTCTAGCCCCCTTCAACTAGGACTTTATCGTTTCCTCTTTGGATTGGGAACCGGTGCTTTGATTCCCGGAGTCAATGCCCTTCTCAGTAAGATGACACCCAAAGCCGGTATTTCAAGGGTCTTTGCCTTTAATCAGGTATTCTTTTATCTGGGAGGAGTCGTTGGTCCCATGGCAGGTTCTGCAGTAGCAGGTCAATTTGGCTACCATGCAGTCTTTTATGCGACAAGCCTTTGTGTTGCCTTTAGTTGTCTCTTTAACCTGCTTCAATTTCGAACATTATTAAAAGTAAAGGAAATCTAGTGCGAGTAAAAATCAATCTCAAATGCTCCTCTTGTGGCAGTATCAATTACCTAACCAGTAAAAATTCAAAAACCCATCCAGACAAGATTGAGGTTTTAAAGTATTGTCCCAAGGAAAGAAAAGTAACCCTACATCTTGAATCTAAGTAGATTTTATGGTAAAATAATAGGGATTTTAAGGAGTTTGATATGTATAACCTATTATTAACCATTTTATTAGTATTATCTGTTGTGATTGTGATTGCAATTTTCATGCAACCAACCAAAAACCAATCCAGCAATGTATTTGATGCCAGCTCAGGTGATTTGTTTGAACGCAGTAAAGCTCGCGGTTTTGAAGCTGTAATGCAGCGTTTGACAGGGATTTTAGTCTTTTTCTGGCTAGCCATTGCCTTAGCATTGACGGTATTATCAAGTAGATAAGAAAATAATGGGCAGGACTAGGTCTTTGCCTCTTTTTATTTTTAAAGGATGTTTGAGAAGGTTTTACAGTAAAAGAAAATTAAAAAATCTAGAAAGAAAATATGAAAGATAGAATAAAAGAATATTTACAAGATAAGGGAAAGGTGACTGTCAATGACTTGGCTCAGGCTTTGGGAAAAGACGGGTCCAAGGATTTTCGTGAGTTGATTAAAACCTTGTCCCTAATGGAAAGAAAGCATCAGATACGCTTTGAAGAAGATGGTAGTCTGACATTAGAAATTAAGAAAAAACATGAGATTACTCTCAAGGGGATTTTTCATGCTCATAAAAATGGCTTTGGCTTTGTTAGTCTGGAAGGCGAGGAGGACGACCTTTTTGTAGGAAAAAACGATGTCAACTATGCTATTGATGGTGATACCGTTGAGGTCGTGATCAAGAAAGTCGCTGACCGCAATAAGGGAACAGCAGCAGAAGCAAAAATTATTGATATTCTAGAACACAGTTTGACAACCGTTGTCGGCCAAATCGTTCTAGATCAGGAAAAACCTAAGTATGCGGGTTACATCCGTTCAAAAAATCAGAAAATCAACCAACCCATCTATGTTAAGAAACCAGCCCTTAAACTGGAGGGAACCGAAGTTCTCAAGGTCTTTATCGATAAATACCCAAGCAAGAAACATGATTTCTTTGTCGCGAGTGTTCTCGATGTGGTGGGACACTCAACAGATGTCGGAATTGATGTTCTTGAGGTTTTGGAGTCTATGGACATTGTCTCAGAATTTCCAGAGGCTGTTGTTAAGGAAGCAGAAAGTGTGCCTGATGCTCCGTCTCAAAAGGATATGGAAGGCCGTCTGGACTTGAGAGATGAGATTACTTTTACCATTGACGGTGCTGATGCCAAGGACTTGGACGATGCGGTACATATCAAGGCCTTGAAAAATGGCAATCTGGAACTCGGAGTTCACATAGCAGATGTTTCCTACTATG
>NZ_KQ970286.1:345337-349967 GCF_001579035.1 Streptococcus mitis
ACCGCCTGACCCAGTCTGCCATTATGGAGATTGATAAACATGGTCGTGTAGTCAACTACACCATCACACAAACGGTTATCAAGACTAGCTTCAGGATGACCTACAGTGATGTCAATGATATCCTAGCTGGAGACAAGGAAAAGAGACAAGAATATCATAAAATTGTTCCAAGTCTTGAACTTATGGCTAAGCTCCATGAAACTCTAGAAAACATGCGTGTGAAACGTGGAGCCCTCAATTTCGATACCAATGAAGCGAAGATTTTAGTGGATAAACAGGGTAAGCCTGTTGATATCGTTCTTCGTCAGCGTGGTGTTGCCGAGCGCATGATTGAGTCCTTTATGTTGATGGCCAATGAAACAGTTGCCGAGCATTTTAGCAAGCTAGAGCTACCTTTCATTTATCGTATCCATGAGGAGCCTAAGGCTGAAAAAGTTCAAAAGTTTATTGATTATGCTTCAAGTTTCGGTATTCGAATCTATGGGACTGCTAGTGAGATTAGCCAGGAGGCCCTCCAAGACATCATGCGTGCTGTTGAGGGAGAACCTTATGCGGATGTATTGTCCATGATGCTTCTTCGCTCCATGCAGCAGGCTCGCTATTCTGAGCACAATCACGGCCACTATGGATTAGCGGCTGACTATTACACTCACTTTACCAGCCCGATTCGTCGTTATCCAGACCTTCTTGTTCACCGTATGATTCGTGATTACGGCCGTTCTAAGGAAATAGCAGAGCATTTTGAGCAAGTGATTCCAGAGATTGCGACCCAGTCTTCCAACCGGGAGCGTCGTGCCATCGAGGCTGAGCGTGAAGTCGAAGCCATGAAAAAGGCTGAGTATATGGAAGAATACGTGGGAGAAGAGTACGATGCGGTTGTGTCTAGCATCGTTAAATTCGGTCTCTTTGTTGAATTGCCGAATACAGTTGAGGGCTTGATTCACATCACTAATCTACCTGAATTTTATCATTTCAATGAACGTGATTTGACTCTTCGTGGAGAGAAATCAGGAACAACTTTCCGTGTAGGTCAGCAAATCCGTATCCGAGTTGAAAGAGCGGATAAAATGACAGGTGAAATTGACTTTTCTTATATCCCAAGTGAGTTTGATGTGATTGAAAAAGGCTTGAAACAGTCTAGTCGTAATGAAAGAGGACGTGGTTCAAATCGTCGTTCAGATAAGAAGGAAGACAAAAGAAAATCAGGACGCTCAAATGATAAGCGCAAGCATTCACAAAAAGACAAGAAGAAAAAAGGAAAGAAACCTTTTTATAAGGAAGTAGCTAAGAAAGGAGCCAAGCATGGCAAAGGGCGAGGGAAAGGTCGTCGCACAAAATAAAAAGGCGCGCCACGACTATACAATCGTAGATACGCTAGAGGCAGGGATGGTCCTGACAGGAACTGAGATCAAGAGTGTACGAGCTGCTCGAATCAATCTCAAGGATGGCTTTGCCCAAGTAAAAAATGGGGAGGTCTGGTTGAGCAATGTTCATATCGCTCCTTACGAAGAGGGAAATATCTGGAACCAGAAACCAGAACGCCGTCGCAAACTCTTGCTCCATAAAAAGCAAATTCAAAAATTGGAACAAGAGACTAAAGGAACAGGAATGACCCTGGTTCCCCTTAAAGTCTATATCAAAGATGGTTACGCTAAACTCCTTTTAGGTCTAGCTAAAGGGAAGCATGACTATGACAAACGGGAGTCTATCAAACGACGTGAGCAAAACCGCGACATCGCGCGTGTTATGAAAGCTGTTAATCAGCGATAAAAAGAGGAATGAAGATGGAAAAACTAGTTGCCTATAAACGCATGCCTTTGTGGACTAAAGAAACCATGCCAGAGGCTGTTCAGCAGAAACACAATACCAAGGTTGGGACTTGGGGGAAGATTACTGTCTTGAAGGGAGCTCTCAAGTTTATTGAATTGACAGAAGATGGTGAGGTTTTAGCTGAGCACCTCTTTGAAGCAGGAGCAGACAATCCAATGGCGCAACCTCAAGCCTGGCACCGAGTGGAGGCTGTAACAGACGATGTGGAATGGTATTTGGAGTTTTATTGTAAACCTGAGGATTATTTTCCTAAGAAATACAATACCAATCCTGTTCATTCAGAGGTCTTAGAGGCCATGCAGACAGTAAAATCAGGGAAAGCCTTGGATTTGGGCTGTGGTCAAGGCCGTAATGCACTCTTTCTAGCCCAGCAAGGTTTTGATGTGACGGCTGTGGATCAAAATGAACTGGCCCTTGAAATCTTGCAAAGCATTGTGGAGCAGGAAGATTTGGACATGCCTGTTGGTCTTTACGATATCAATTCAGCCAGCATTGGGCAAGAGTATGATTTCATCGTATCGACAGTTGTTCTCATGTTTCTGCAAGCAAACCGCATTCCTGCAATTATCAAAAATATGCAGGAGAAAACTACTGTTGGTGGCTACAATCTTATCGTTTGTGCCATGGATACGGAAGATTATCCTTGCTCAGTGAACTTCCCATTCACCTTTAGAGAAGGAGAACTGGCAGACTATTACAAGGATTGGGAGTTGGTCAAGTACAATGAAAATCCTGGTCATCTTCACCGTCGCGACGAGAATGGAAATCGTATTCAACTACGCTTTGCGACCATGCTGGCTAAAAAAATCAAGTAAACATACATAAAGATTAGGAAATTTCCTGATCTTTTTTCTTTTTTACGAATAATATAGAAAAGGAGGGAAATCATGTTTGTTGCGAGAGATGCTAGGGGAGAATTGGTAAATGTGTTAGAGGATAAGCTTGAGAAGGAAGAATACACCTGCCCAGCTTGTGGAGGTCAGCTCCGTTTGCGTCAAGGATCAAGTGTACGGACCCATTTTGCCCATAAATCCTTAAAAGACTGTGATTTTTCATTTGAAAATGAAAGTCCAGAACACCTGGCAAATAAGGAATCCCTTTATCACTGGTTGAAAAAAGAGGCTGAGGTGCAATTAGAATACCCACTTCCAGAGCTTAAACAGATTGCGGATGTGTTTGTAAATGGCAACCTAGCTTTAGAAGTGCAGTGTAGTCCCTTGCCTCAAAAAGTTCTTAAAGAGCGTAGTGAGGGCTATCGTAGTCAGGGTTACCAAGTACTGTGGTTGTTGGGAGAAAAACTGTGGCTCAAGGAGCGTTTGACCCGTCTGCAAGAAGGTTTTCTTTATTTCAGTCAAAATATGGGCTTTTATGTTTGGGAAGTAGACAAGGAAAAACAGGTTTTAAGACTCAAATACCTGATCCACCAAGATCTCCGAGGTAAACTCCATTATCAGATTAAGGAATTTCCCTATGGTCAAGGTAAGCTACTGGAGATATTACGTATTCCCTATAAGAAACAAAAAATATCGCATTTTACAGTTTCTCAAGATAAGGACATCTGTCGCTATATCCGGCAACAACTGTATTATCAAACTCCTTTTTGGATGAAAGAACAAGCAGAAGCCTATCAGAAGGGAGAAAATCTCCTGACTTATGGGCTAAAAGAATGGTATCCACAAATTCGACCGCTAGTAGGTGAGTTTTGCCAAATTGAGCAAGATTTGACTAGCTATTATCAGTATTTTCAAACCTATTACCAAGAAAATTCTCAAAATGATTGGCAAAAGCTCTATCCACCAGCCTTTTATCAGCAATATTTCTTGAAAAATATGGTAGAATAGAAAAGATGGAGGAATCTAATGGTATTACAAAGACATGAAATAAATGAAAAAGATACATGGGATTTATCAACGATTTACCCAACTGACCAGGCTTGGGAAGAAGCCTTAAAAGATTTAACAGAAAAATTGGAGACAGTAGCCCAGTATGAAGGACATCTCCTGGATAGTGCGGATAGCCTACTCGAAATTACTGAATTTTCTCTTGAAATGGAACGCCAAATGGAGAAGCTTTACGTTTATGCTCATATGAAGAATGACCAAGACACACGTGAAGCCAAGTACCAAGAGTACTATGCCAAGGCCATGACTCTCTATAGCCAGCTAGACCAAGCCTTCTCATTCTATGAACCTGAATTTATGGAAATCAGTGAAAAGCAGTATGCTAACTTTTTAGAAGCTCAGCCAAAATTGCAGGTTTATC
The DNA here is from genome assembly GCF_001579035.1 of Streptococcus mitis. Lineage (GTDB taxonomy): Bacteria > Bacillota > Bacilli > Lactobacillales > Streptococcaceae > Streptococcus > Streptococcus mitis_J. The sequence goes on from NZ_KQ970286.1 coordinate 349,430, forward strand.
AACACTATTTTGACAAGCTTTTGCAAGGCAAGGAACACGTTCTTTCACAACGTGAAGAAGAATTATTGGCTGGAGCTGGAGAAATCTTTGGTTCAGCAAGTGAAACCTTCGCTATTTTGGACAATGCGGATATTGTGTTCCCTTATGTCCTCGACGATGATGGTAAAGAAGCTCAGCTATCTCATGGGACCTACACACGTTTGATGGAGTCTAAAAATCGTGAGGTTCGCCGTGGGGCCTATCAAGCCCTTTATGCGACTTATGAGCAATTCCAACACACCTATGCCAAAACCTTGCAAACCAATGTTAAGGTCCAAAACTACCGTGCCAAAGTTCGCAACTACAAGAGTGCGCGTCATGCAGCCCTAGCGGCCAATTTTGTTCCAGAGAGTGTTTATGACAATTTGGTAGCAGCAGTTCGCAAGCATTTGCCACTCTTGCATCGTTACCTTGAACTTCGTTCAAAGATTTTGGGGATTTCAGACCTCAAGATGTACGATGTCTACACACCGCTTTCGTCTGTTGAATATAGTTTTAC
>NZ_KQ970286.1:350246-366110 GCF_001579035.1 Streptococcus mitis
TACTTGAGCCGTGTTAAACGTGCCTTCAGCGAGCGTTGGATTGATGTTTACGAAAATCACGGCAAGCGTTCAGGGGCTTACTCTGGTGGTTCTTACGATACCAATGCCTTTATGCTTCTCAACTGGCAGGACAATCTAGACAATCTCTTTACTCTTGTTCATGAAACAGGTCACAGTATGCATTCTAGCTATACTCGTGAAACGCAACCTTATGTTTACGGAGATTACTCTATCTTCTTGGCTGAGATTGCATCAACTACCAATGAAAATATCTTGACGGAGAAATTATTGGAAGAAGTGGAAGACGACGCAACGCGCTTTGCTATTCTCAATAACTTCCTAGATGGTTTCCGTGGAACAGTTTTCCGCCAAACTCAATTTGCTGAGTTTGAACACGCGATTCACCAAGCGGATCAAAATGGTGAAGTCTTGACAAGCGATTTCCTAAATAAACTCTACGCTGACTTGAACCAAGAGTATTATGGTTTGAGTAAGGAAGACAATCCTGAAATCCAATACGAGTGGGCTCGAATTCCACACTTTTACTATAACTACTATGTATATCAATATTCAACAGGCTTTGCAGCAGCCTCAGCCTTGGCTGAAAAGATTGTCCATGGTAGTCAAGAAGACCGTGACCGCTATATCGACTACCTCAAGGCAGGTAAGTCTGACTATCCACTTAATGTCATGAGAAAAGCTGGTGTTGATATGGAGAAGGAAGACTACCTCAACGATGCCTTTGCAGTCTTTGAACGCCGTTTAAATGAGTTTGAAGCCCTTGTTGAAAAATTGGGATTGGCATAAGATGGTTGAATCGTATAGTAAAAATGCCAACCATAACATGCGTCGCCCTGTTGTCAAGGAAGAAATTGTGGACTTGATGCGCCAGCGTCAAAAGCAAGTCACAGGTTCCTTGAAAGAATTGGAAGACTTTGCCCGCAAGGAAAATATTCCCATTATTCCTCATGAAACGGTTGCTTATTTCCGTTTTCTCATGGAAACCATGCAGCCTAAAAATATTCTGGAAATTGGGACGGCTATCGGTTTTTCAGCCCTTTTGATGGCTGAACATGCGCCAAAGGCCAAGATTACAACCATTGACCGCAATCCAGAGATGATTGGATTTGCCAAGGAAAATTTTGCCCAGTTTGACAGTCGCAAGCAAATTACTCTCCTAGAAGGAGATGCGGTAGATATCTTATCTACACTGACAGAGTCCTATGATTTCGTCTTTATGGACTCTGCCAAGTCTAAATACATCGTTTTTCTGCCAGAAATCCTCAAACATTTGGAAGTTGGAGGTGTGGTTGTCTTGGATGATATTTTCCAAGGTGGTGATGTTGCCAAGGACATTATGGAAGTCCGTCGAGGTCAGCGAACCATTTATCGAGGACTTCAAAGACTATTTGATGCAACCTTAGACAATCCAGGACTCACTGCAACATTAGTCCCTCTGGGGGACGGCATTCTCATGCTTCGTAAAAATGTAGCAAATGTTCAATTGCCTGACAGCGAATGATTTTCAGAAAAATTTAAGAAAATATAGTAAAATAGATAGAGTAACACTTATCTCAAAGGAGTAGACATGAAGAAAAAATTATTGGCAGGTGCCATTACACTATTATCAGTAGCAACTTTAGCAGCTTGTTCGAAAGGTTCAGAAGGGGCAGATCTTATCAGCATGAAAGGGGATGTTATTACAGAACACCAATTTTATGAGCAAGTAAAAAGCAACCCTTCAGCCCAACAAGTCTTGTTAAATATGACCATCCAAAAAGTTTTTGAAAAACAATATGGCTCAGAGCTTGATGATAAAGAGGTTGATGATACTATTGCCGAAGAAGAAAAACAATATGGCGAAAACTACCAACGTGTCTTGTCACAAGCAGGAATGACCCTTGAAACACGTAAAGCTCAAATTCGTACAAGTAAATTGGTTGAGTTGGCAGTTAAGAAGGCAGCAGAAGCAGAATTGACAGATGATGCTTATAAGAAAGCCTTTGATGAGTACACTCCAGACGTAACGGCTCAAATCATCCGTCTTGATAATGAAGATAAGGCCAAAGAAGTTCTCGAAAAAGTCAAGGCAGAAGGTGCTGATTTTGCTCAATTAGCCAAAGATAATTCAACTGATGAAAAAACAAAAGAAAATGGTGGAGAAATTACCTTTGATTCTGCTTCAACGGAAGTACCTGAGCAAGTCAAGAAAGCCGCTTTCGCTTTAGATGTAAATGGTATTTCTGATGTGATTACAGCAACTGGCACACAAGCCTACAGTAGCCAATATTACATTGTAAAACTCATTAAGAAAACAGAAAAATCATCTAATATTGATGACTACAAAGAAAAATTAAAAACTGTTATCTTGACTCAAAAACAAAATGATTCAACATTTGTTCAAAGCATTATCGGAAAAGAATTGCAAGCAGCCAATATCAAGGTTAAGGACCAAGCCTTCCAAAATATCTTTACCCAATATATCGGTGGTGGAGATTCAAGCTCAAGCAGTAGTACATCAAACGAATAGTCCAAATCAATACAAATCTCTCTTGAGATTTGTATTTTTTGAACTTGAGTATGGAAATGTTTCTGGAAAAAACAGTAAAATTCGAAGGATTGTGAGGTAAGAGTTTTTTTCTTTCTGAAAAAATGGTATAATAGCAATCAAAACTAGAAAATAAAACGGAATTTGGAACAGATTTGTCTGTATCCTAGTAGAGTGGTGATACTATGAAGATTAGTAAGAGGCACTTATTAAATTATTCCATCTTGATTCCTTACTTGCTTTTATCTATTTTGGGCTTGATTGTGGTTTATTCGACCACCAGCGCTATTTTAATTGAAGAAGGCAAGAGCGCCTTGCAATTGGTTCGAAACCAAGGAATCTTTTGGATTGTTAGTTTGATACTGATTGCCTTAATTTATAAATTGAGACTAGATTTTTTGAGAAATGAGCGACTAATCATTTTAGTTATATTGATAGAAATGGTTTTATTGTTCTTGGCTCGTTTTATTGGTATTTCCGTAAACGGGGCATACGGTTGGATTTCGGTTGCAGGAGTAACTATTCAGCCAGCTGAGTACTTAAAAATCATTATTATTTGGTATTTGGCTCACCGATTCTCCAAACAGCAAGAAGAAATAGCTATTTATGATTTTCAAGTTTTGACTCAAAATCAATGGCTTCCCCGTGCTTTTAATGATTGGCGATTCGTTCTCCTGGTTCTGATTGGAAGTTTGGGAATTTTCCCTGATTTAGGGAATGCGACTATTTTAGTCTTGGTTTCCTTGATTATGTATACAGTTAGTGGAATCGCTTATCGCTGGTTTTCAACCATTCTGGCGCTCGTATCTGCCGCTTCTGTCTTTGTCTTGACCACTATCAGCCTAATCGGTGTTGAGACCTTTTCAAAAATTCCAGTATTTGGCTATGTAGCCAAGCGCTTTAGTGCCTTTTTTAATCCTTTTGCCGATCGTGCGGATGCGGGTCACCAGTTATCTAATTCTTATTTTGCCATGGTCAATGGCGGTTGGTTTGGTCTAGGTCTTGGGAATTCGATTGAAAAACGAGGTTATTTACCAGAAGCTCATACAGACTTTGTCTTTTCTATCGTGATTGAAGAATTTGGCTTTGTTGGTGCCAGTCTGATTTTAGCTCTCTTGTTTTTCATGATTTTGCGGATTATCTTGGTCGGTATCCGAGCGGAGAATCCTTTCAATGCCATGGTTGCACTCGGTGTCGGAGGGATGATGTTGGTTCAGGTATTTGTCAATATCGGAGGGATTTCGGGCTTGATTCCATCTACAGGAGTAACCTTTCCCTTCTTATCCCAGGGTGGAAACAGTCTTCTAGTCTTGTCAGTGGCAGTGGCCTTTGTCTTAAATATTGATGCCAGTGAAAAACGCGCTAAGTTGTACCGAGAATTGGAAAATCAACCAATGAACCTTCTGTGAAGTAGAATAAAGAAAGGATAGTCTATGTCTCTTCAAAAATTAGAAAATTATAGTAATAAAAGTGTTGTGCAAGAAGAAGTATTGATTCTAACAGAATTGCTGGAAGATATCACTAAAAACATGCTTGCCCCAGAGACCTTTGAAAAAATCATGCAGTTGAAAGAATTATCAACGCAGGAAGATTATCAAGGTCTAAACCGTCTAGTGACTAGCTTATCAAATGATGAAATGGTCTATATTTCACGCTATTTTTCAATCTTACCTCTTTTGATTAATATTTCAGAGGATGTGGATTTAGCTTATGAAATCAATCATCAAAATAATATTGATCAGGACTACTTAGGTAAATTATCTACAACGATTAAATTGGTAGCAGAAAAAGAAAATGCCGTTGAGATCCTAGAACACTTGAATGTTGTCCCTGTTTTGACAGCCCATCCAACACAAGTGCAACGCAAAAGTATGTTGGATTTAACAAATCATATTCATAGTCTTTTGCGTAAATACCGTGATGTTAAGTTGGGGTTAATCAATAAAGAAAAATGGCACAATGATTTGCGTCGTTATATCGAAATTATCATGCAGACAGACATGATTCGTGAGAAAAAATTAAAAGTGACTAACGAAATCACGAATGCTATGGAATATTACAACAGCTCCTTTTTGAAAGCTGTACCTCACTTGACGACGGAGTATAAGCGCTTAGCGCAAGCGCATGGATTGAATTTAAAACAGGCTAAACCGATCACCATGGGAATGTGGATTGGTGGAGACCGTGATGGTAATCCCTTTGTTACAGCAGAGACCTTGAAACAGTCTGCACTTACTCAGTGTGAAGTCATCATGAACTATTATGATGAAAAGATTTACCAACTTTATCGTGAATTTTCTCTTTCAACTAGCATTGTCAACGTCAGCAAGCAAGTCAGAGAAATGGCTCGTCAATCCAAGGATAACTCGATTTACCGCGAAAAAGAGCTTTACCGTCGTGCCTTGTTTGATATTCAATCAAAAATCCAAGCAACTAAAACCTATCTGATTGAGGATAAGGAAGTTGGGACTCGCTATGAAACCGCCAATGATTTCTACAAGGATTTGATTGCCATTCGAGATTCTCTACTAGAAAATAAGGGCGAGTCCTTGATTTCAGGTGATTTTGTGGAATTATTGCAGGCAGTAGAGATATTTGGTTTTTACCTAGCATCAATTGATATGCGACAAGACTCTAGCGTCTATGAAGCCTGTGTGGCAGAACTCTTGAAATCAGCAGGAATTCATTCTCGATATAGCGAGTTGAGCGAAGAAGAAAAGTGTGACCTTCTCTTGAAGGAGTTAGAAGAAGATCCCCGAATTCTTTCTGCGACTCACGCAGAAAAATCAGAATTATTAGCAAAAGAACTCGCTATTTTTAAGACGGCTCGTGTTTTGAAAGATAAGTTGGGAGATGATGTCATCCGTCAGACCATCATTTCACATGCAACCAGCCTTTCTGATATGCTAGAATTAGCTATTCTATTAAAAGAAGTAGGACTGGTGGATACGGAAAGGGCGCGTGTTCAGATTGTTCCCCTTTTTGAAACAATTGAAGACTTGGATCATTCAGAGGAAACAATGAGACAATATCTTTCTCTTCCTCTTGCCAAAAAATGGATTGCTTCACGTAATAACTACCAAGAAATCATGTTGGGCTACTCTGACAGTAATAAAGATGGCGGTTACTTGTCATCATGTTGGACCCTCTACAAGGCTCAACAACAATTGACTGCTATTGGAGATGAATTTGGCGTTAAGATTACCTTCTTCCATGGTCGTGGTGGTACTGTCGGTCGTGGTGGTGGACCAACCTATGAAGCCATCACCTCTCAACCGCTCAAGTCTATCAAGGATCGTATCCGCTTGACGGAGCAGGGTGAAGTAATTGGGAATAAATACGGTAACAAAGACGCCGCTTACTATAACCTTGAAATGCTAGTATCGGCAGCTATTAACCGTATGATTACTCAGAAGAAGAGCGATACCAACACCTCAAATCGTTATGAAGCCATTATGGATCAAGTAGTGGACCGTAGTTACGATATCTACCGTGATTTGGTCTTTGGTAATGAGCATTTCTATGATTATTTCTTCGAGTCAAGTCCAATCAAGGCCATTTCAAGTTTTAATATTGGTTCTCGTCCAGCCGCTCGTAAGACGATTACTGAAATCGGTGGTTTGCGTGCCATCCCTTGGGTCTTCTCATGGTCACAAAGTCGTGTTATGTTCCCTGGATGGTACGGGGTTGGTTCAAGCTTCAAGGAATTTATCGATAAAAATCCAGAGAATATTGCTATTTTACGAGATATGTATCAAAATTGGCCTTTCTTCCAATCGCTTCTTTCAAATGTTGATATGGTCTTGTCAAAATCAAATATGAATATTGCTTTTGAATATGCTAAACTTTGTGAAGACGAGCAAGTTAAGGCCATCTATGAGACTATTTTAAATGAATGGCAAGTTACTAAGAACGTTATCTTGGCTATTGAAGGACATGACGAACTCTTAGCTGACAATCCATATCTAAAAGCTAGTCTGGATTACCGTATGCCTTACTTTAATATTCTCAACTATATTCAGTTAGAGTTGATTAAACGCCAACGCCGTGGAGAATTGTCCAGTGATCAAGAACGATTGATTCATATCACCATCAACGGAATTGCAACAGGATTGCGTAATTCAGGTTGATAATTTTCAAGAGTGAATGTTAAAAGTGAATATCAAAAAAATTCTAATAGACTATTGACAAGTAATTTAAAAATGATATAATTTAACCATTCAGAAAAGTAATCATACAAACTTTCAAGAGAGTCTGTGGTAGCTGAAAACAGATAAGTGGCGATGATGAAAATTGGGCTGAATGCTATTTAGAATTTGAAATCATAAGAATTCGGTGAGCACACCTTACAGTGCATCTCGTGATTGCGAGACAGAGCGATAGGGAAATTCCCTATAATTGAGGTGGTACCGCGCATCGACGTCCTCACACAAGTTTTTTGTGTGAGGACTTTTTTGATGGAGGTTAGTATGGAAAGAAAACGATGGCGTCGCTTGTTTATACTCAATAAAAATCAAAGTACAAACTAGGAAGCTAGCCGCAGGCTGTACTTGAGTAAGGCAAGGTGAAGCTGACGTGGTTTGAAGAGATTTTCGAAGAGTATTAGATAAGTGAAGTATTTTAAAGGAATTAAAAAGGAGAAATAGAATGAAAAATAAACGTTTAATTGGAATTATTGCTGCATTAGCAGTCTTAGTAGCAGGAAGCTTGATTTACTCTTCAATGAATAAATCAGAAGCTCAGAATAATAAGGATGAGAAGAAAATAACTAAGATTGGTGTGCTTCAATTTGTGAGCCATCCCTCTCTTGACTTGATTTATAAAGGGATTCAAGCTGGACTTGCAGAAGAAGGTTATAAAGATGACCAGTTGAAAATCGACTTTATGAACTCAGAAGGTGACCAAAGTAAGGTTGCGACAATGAGTAAACAATTGGTTGCAAATGGCAATGACCTTGTGGTTGGTATCGCAACACCAGCTGCTCAAGGTTTGGCAAGCGCCACAAAAGACCTACCAGTTATCATGGCTGCTATTACAGACCCAATTGGTGCTAACTTGGTCAAAGATTTGAAAAAACCAGGTGGCAACATTACAGGGGTATCTGACCATAATCCAGCTCAACAACAAGTTGAACTCATCAAGACTCTGACACCGAATGTGAAAACAATCGGAGCTCTTTACTCAAGTAGCGAAGACAATTCAAAAACACAGGTCGAAGAATTTAAGGCTTATGCTGAAAAAGCAGGTCTGACAGTGGAAACATTTGCAGTTCCTTCAACAAATGAAATTGCCTCAACTGTCACTGTTATGACTAGCAAGGTAGATGCTATTTGGGTTCCAATTGATAACACCATTGCATCAGGATTTCCAACGGTTGTCTCTAGCAATCAAAGTTCTAAGAAACCAATTTATCCAAGTGCGACAGCTATGGTAGAAGTAGGTGGTTTGGCATCTGTTGTAGTTGACCAACATGACCTTGGTGTGGCAACTGGAAAAATGATTGCGCAAGTCTTGAAAGGTGCGAAACCAGCTGATACCCCAGTCAATGTCTTTTCAACTGGTAAGTCAGTCATCAATAAAAAAATAGCACAAGAACTAGGTATTACTATTCCTGAGTCTGTTCTCAAAGAAGCAGGACAAGTCATCGAATAAATAAGGTAGGGAGGAGGAGACTCTTCCCATTTTTTAAAAAGATGAATATAGAAAGGATTAAATAAAATATGATTGTCTCTATTATTTCTCAAGGATTTGTCTGGGCTATTTTAGGTCTGGGGATCTTTATGACATTTAGGATTTTAAATTTTCCAGATATGACAACAGAAGGTTCCTTCCCTCTTGGGGGAGCTGTTGCTGTCACTCTGATAACCAAAGGCGTGAACCCCTTTTTAGCGACACTTGTTGCTGTAGGAGCAGGTTGTTTGGCTGGAATGGTAGCAGGACTTCTTTATACAAAAGGGAAGATTCCAACCTTGCTCTCAGGGATTTTGGTGATGACTTCCTGTCACTCTATCATGCTCTTGATTATGGGACGTGCAAATTTAGGCCTGCTTGGAACCAAGCAAATTCAGGATGTTTTGCCTTTTGATTCGGATTTGAATCAACTCTTGACAGGTCTCATCTTTGTCAGTATTGTTATTGCTCTCATGCTCTTTTTCTTGGACACTAAACTCGGACAAGCCTATATTGCTACAGGTGACAATCCTGATATGGCTAGAAGTTTCGGGATTCATACTGGACGCATGGAGCTTATGGGCTTGGTCTTATCAAATGGTGTGATTGCCCTTGCAGGAGCTCTCATTGCCCAGCAAGAAGGCTATGCTGATGTATCTCGAGGAATCGGAGTTATCGTTGTGGGGCTTGCAAGTTTGATTATTGGAGAAGTTATCTTCAAGAGTTTGAGCTTGGCGGAACGTCTGGTTACCATCGTTGTAGGTTCTATCGCTTATCAATTCTTAGTGTGGGCAGTTATTGCGCTTGGCTTTAATACAAGTTACCTTCGTTTGTACAGCGCTGTGATTTTAGCAGTCTGTCTCATGATTCCAACATTTAAGCAAACAATCTTGAAAGGAGCCAAATTAAGCAAATGACAGCAATTGTAGAATTAAAAAATGCAACCAAAGTCGTTAAAAATGGCTTTGATGAAGAAAAGATTATTTTAAATGATGTTTCCTTAGAAATTTTTGAACAGGATTTCATCACGATTTTAGGTGGAAATGGTGCTGGGAAATCAACTCTCTTTAACACTATTGCAGGAACCTTATCACTAACCAGTGGAACTATCCGTATTTTGGGTGAGGATGTTACCAAGTTTTCACCAGAGAAGCGAGCTAAGTATCTGTCTCGAGTCTTCCAAGATCCCAAGATGGGGACAGCTCCCCGTATGACGGTGGCTGAAAATCTTTTGATTGCCAAGTTTCGTGGTGAAAAGCGTGGATTGTTACCACGACGCTTGACTAGTTATAAGGATGAATTTCAGGCCACCATTGAAAAAGTAGGAAATGGTCTTGAGAAACACTTGAATACGCCAATTGAGTTCTTATCAGGTGGGCAAAGACAGGCCTTGAGTCTCTTGATGGCAACCTTGAAGCGTCCTGAATTACTCTTGTTGGACGAGCATACTGCGGCCCTTGATCCAAAGACTAGTGTCGCACTCATGGAGTTGACAGATGAATTTGTTAAGAATGACCAGTTGACAGCTCTTATGATTACTCATCACATGGAAGATGCTCTCAAATATGGCAATCGTTTGATTGTCATGAAAGAAGGACGAATTATCCAAGATTTGAATCAAGAAGAAAAAGCAAAGATGAAAATCTCTGATTATTATCAACTCTTTGAATAAAGTAGGGAAAATGAGTGAAATGGTTTACTTTTTTTCTGAAATAAAGTATACTATATAAAGTAAACTATGATAACATGGAGGTATTGTGTATGGTTGACAAACAAGTCATTGAAGAAATCAAAAACAATGCCAACATTGTGGAAGTCATAGGGGATGTGATTTCTTTACAAAAGGCAGGACGGAACTATCTAGGGCTCTGTCCTTTTCATGGTGAAAAAACACCTTCTTTCAACGTTGTAGAGGACAAGCAGTTTTATCACTGTTTTGGTTGTGGCCGCTCGGGTGATGTCTTTAAGTTCATCGAGGAGTACCAAGGGGTCCCCTTTATGGAAGCTGTCCAAATCTTAGGTCAGCGTGTTGGGATAGAGGTGGAAAAACCGCTTTATAGTGAACAGAAGCCAGCTTCACCCCACCAAGCTCTTTATGATATGCACGAAGATGCAGCTAAATTTTATCATGCTATTCTCATGACAACGACCATAGGGGAAGAGGCGAGAAATTACCTTTATCAGCGTGGTTTGACAGATGAAGTGCTCAAGCATTTTCGGATTGGTTTAGCACCTCCAGAACGAAATTATCTCTATCAACGTTTGTCTGGTCAGTATCGTGATGAGGATTTCCTAGATTCAGGACTGTTTTATCTCTCGGATGCCAATCAATTTGTAGACACCTTTCACAATCGGATTATGTTTCCCCTGACAAATGACCAGGGAAAGGTCATTGCCTTTTCAGGTCGTATCTGGCAGAAAACGGATTCACAACCTTCTAAGTATAAAAATAGCCGATCGACTGCAATTTTTAACAAAAGTTACGAATTATATCATATGGATAGGGCAAAAAAATCTTCTGGTAAAGCCAGTGAGATTTACCTGATGGAAGGGTTCATGGATGTCATCGCAGCCTATCGGGCTGGAATCGAAAACGCTGTGGCGTCTATGGGAACAGCCTTGAGTCGAGAGCATGTTGAGCATCTGAAAAGGTTGACCAAGAAGTTGGTTCTTGTTTATGATGGTGATAAGGCTGGGCAAGCTGCTACATTGAAAGCGCTGGACGAAATTAGTGATATGCCTGTGCAAATTGTCAGCATGCCTGATAACTTGGATCCAGATGAGTATCTACAAAAAAATGGACCAGAAGACTTGGCCTATCTATTAACGAAAACTCGTATTAGTCCGATTGAGTTTTACATTCACCAGTACAAGCCTGAAAATAGTGAAAATCTGCAGGCCCAGATTGAGTTTATTGAAAAAATAGCTCCCTTGATTGTTCAAGAAAAGTCCATCACTGCTCAAAACAGCTATATTCATATTTTAGCTGACAGTCTGGCATCCTTTGATTATGCCCAGATTGAGCAGATTGTTAATGAAAGTCGTCAGGCGCAAAGGCAGAATCGCATGGAAGGGATTTCCAGACCGACGCAAATCACAATGCCTGTTACCAAGCAGTTATCGGCTATTATGAGGGCAGAGGCTCATCTACTTTATCGAATGATGGAATTCCCTCTTGTTTTAAACGATTACCGTTTGCGAGAAGACTTTTCATTTGACACACCTGAATTTCATGTCCTATATGACTTGCTTGGCCAGTATGGTAATCTTCCTCCAGAAGTTCTAGCAGAACAGACAGAGGAAGTTGAAAGAGCTTGGTACCAAGTCTTAACTCAGGATTTGCCTGCTGAGATGTCACCGCAGGAACTTAGTGAAGTAGAAATGACTCGAAACAAGGCTCTCTTGAATCAGGACAATATGAGAATCAAAAAGAAGGTGCAGGAAGCTAGCCATGTAGGAGATACAGACACAGCCTTAGAAGAATTGGAACGTTTAATTTCCCAAAAGAGAAGAATGGAGTAATAATGGTAACAAAACAAAAAGAAGTAACAACATTTGACGTACAAGTAGCAGAATTTATCCGTAATCATAAGCAAAAAGGGACAGCAACTGATGATGAAATTAATGCAAGTCTGGTGATTCCTTTTACCTTGGATGCTGATGGGATTGAAGATCTCTTGCAACGAATTCAGGATGCAGGAATTTCTATCACAGATAACGAAGGAAATCCGAGTGCGCGTGTTCTTAGCACTGAAGAAGAACCAGAACTCAGCGATGAGGATTTGATTGGTTCAACTTCGGCTAAGGTCAATGACCCTGTCCGTATGTACTTGAAAGAAATCGGGGTCGTTCCTCTCTTGACCAATGAAGAAGAAAAAGAATTGGCACTGGCTGTTGAAGCTGGCGATATTGAAGCCAAACAACGCCTTGCGGAAGCCAACCTTCGTTTGGTTGTTTCTATTGCAAAACGCTATGTTGGTCGCGGTATGCAGTTTCTTGACTTGATCCAGGAAGGAAACATGGGCTTAATGAAAGCCGTGGACAAATTTGACTATTCAAAAGGCTTTAAGTTCTCAACTTATGCAACTTGGTGGATTCGTCAGGCTATCACTCGTGCTATTGCGGATCAAGCTCGTACCATCCGTATCCCAGTCCACATGGTTGAAACCATCAATAAATTGGTTCGTGAACAGCGGAATCTCCTTCAAGAATTGGGACAAGATCCAACACCTGAGCAAATCGCTGAACGTATGGATATGACACCTGATAAGGTTCGTGAAATCTTGAAGATTGCCCAAGAACCGGTATCCCTTGAAACACCAATCGGTGAAGAGGACGATAGCCACCTTGGAGACTTTATCGAAGATGAAGTGATTGAAAATCCAGTGGACTATACAACTCGTATCGTCTTGCGTGAGCAGTTGGATGAGGTCTTGGATACTCTTACAGACCGTGAAGAAAATGTTTTGCGTCTGCGTTTTGGGCTAGATGATGGTAAAATGCGTACCCTTGAAGATGTGGGTAAAGTCTTTAACGTGACTCGCGAGCGTATCCGTCAGATTGAAGCTAAAGCTTTGAGAAAACTACGCCAACCAAGTCGCAGCAAACCGCTTCGTGATTTTATTGAAGACTAGGAGTGAGGAAAATATGGCTTATACAGAAGAGCAAATTGAAAATATCAAAACACGAATTTTATCAGCCTTAGAAGAAGTCATCGACCCTGAGTTGGGAATCGATATTGTCAATCTTGGTTTGATTTATGAGATTCGTTTTGATGGCGACACAGGGCAAACAGAGATTGATATGACTTTGACAACTATGGGATGTCCTCTAGCAGACCTTTTGACGGATCAGATTTATGATGCCATGACAGAGGTTCCAGAAGTAACGGATACTGAGGTTAAATTAGTCTGGTATCCGGCCTGGACAGTTGAAAAAATGAGTCGCTATGCACGCATTGCCCTAGGCATTAAGTAAACATATAAAAACATGTGAGAGACCGTTGGAAAAGTGAGGAAATTTCCCTTCTTTTCCTTTAGTCTCTCCTTTCTTTTGCTGATTTTATTCAAAGAAAATGATATAATAGTAGTTATGGAAAAAAAGAAATTACGCATCAATATGTTGAGTTCAAGTGAGAAAGTGGCAGGACAAGGAGTTTCAGGTGCTTACCGTGAATTAGTTCGTCTTCTTCACCGTGATGCCAAGGACCAATTGATTGTTACAGAAAATCTTCCAATAGAGGCAGATGTGACTCACTTTCATACAATTGATTTCCCCTATTATTTATCAACATTCCAAAAGAAACGCTCAGGAAGGAAAATTGGCTATGTGCACTTCTTGCCTGATACACTTGAGGGGAGTTTGAAAATTCCGTTTTTCTTAAAGGGAATTATCAAACGCTATGTATTTTCTTTTTACAACCGGATGGAGCACTTGGTGGTGGTCAATCCTATGTTTATCGAGGATTTGGTGGCAGCTGGTATTCCACGTGAAAAAGTGACCTATATTCCTAACTTTGTCAATAAGGAAAAATGGCATCCCCTTTCACAAGAAGAGGTAGTGAGACTGCGAACAAATCTAGGTATTAGTGAAAATCAGTTTATCGTAGTAGGAGCTGGTCAGGTTCAGAAACGTAAAGGGATTGATGACTTTATCCGTCTGGCTGAGGAATTGCCTCAAATTACTTTTATTTGGGCGGGTGGTTTCTCTTTTGGGGGCATAACAGATGGTTATGAACGCTACAAGAAAATAATGGAGAATCCCCCTAAAAATTTGATTTTTTCCAGGTATTGTATCGCCAGAGCGGATGCGCGAATTGTATGCCCTAGCGGACCTTTTCTTGTTGCCTAGTTACAATGAACTCTTTCCGATGACTATTTTAGAGGCTGCTAGTTGTGAAGCTCCTATCATGTTGCGTGATTTGGATCTCTATAAGGTAATTTTAGAGGGAAATTATCGGGCAACAGCAGATAGAGAAGAGATGAAAGAAGCTATTTTAGAATATCAAGCAAATCCTGTTGTCTTAAAAGATCTCAAAGAAAAGGCTAAGAATATTTCCAGAGAATATTCAGAAGAGCACCTGTTACAAATCTGGTTGGACTTTTATGAGAAACAAGCCGCTTTAGGGAGAAAGTAAAAAGTGAGGTAATCTATGCGAATTGGTTTATTTACAGATACCTATTTTCCTCAGGTTTCTGGTGTTGCGACCAGTATTCGAACCTTGAAAACAGAACTTGAAAAGCAGGGGCATGCTGTTTTTATCTTTACGACAACAGATAAGGATGTCAATCGTTATGAAGATTGGCAAATTATCCGCATTCCAAGTGTTCCTTTCTTTGCTTTTAAAGATCGTCGCTTTGCCTATCGAGGCTTCAGCAAGGCGCTTGAAATTGCTAAACAATATCAACTGGATATTATCCACACTCAGACAGAATTTTCTCTTGGTTTGTTGGGGATTTGGATTGCGCGTGAATTGAAGATTCCAGTCATCCATACCTATCACACTCAGTACGAAGACTATGTGCACTATATTGCCAAGGGGATGTTGATTCGTCCTAGCATGGTAAAGTATCTGGTCAGAGGTTTCCTGCATGATGTGGATGGGGTTATTTGCCCGAGTGAGATTGTCCATGATTTGCTATCGGACTATAAGGTCAAGGTTGAAAAACGGGTTATTCCTACTGGGATTGAATTAGCCAAGTTTGAGCGTCCTGAAATCAAGCAGGAAAATTTGAAAGAACTACGTAGTAAATTAGGGATTCAAGATGATGAAAAGATGTTGCTTAGTCTTTCCAGAATTTCCTATGAAAAAAATATTCAGGCAGTATTAGCAGCCTTTGCAGAAGTTCTGAGAGAGGAAGACAAGGTGAAACTGGTGGTAGCTGGGGATGGACCTTATCTGGATGACCTCAAAGAGCAAGCCAAGAAACTAGAGATTCAAGACTCCGTCATCTTTACAGGCATGATTGCTCCTAGTGAGACAGCTCTTTATTATAAGGCGGCGGATTTCTTCATCTCGGCATCGACAAGTGAAACCCAAGGCTTGACCTACTTAGAAAGTTTGGCCAGTGGAACACCTGTCATTGCTCACGGAAATCCTTATCTGGACAATCTTATCAGTGATAAAATGTTTGGAACCTTGTACTATGGAGAACATGACTTGGCTGGAGCTATTCTGGAGGCCCTGATTGCAACGCCAGATATGAATGAGCATACCTTATCAGAGAAATTGTACGAGATTTCAGCTGAGAACTTTGGGAAACGAGTGCATGAGTTTTATCTGGATGCCATAATTTCAAATAACTTCCAGAAAGATTTAGCAAAAGATGATACGGTCAGTCAGCGTATCTTTAAGACAGTTTTGTATCTACCGCAAAAGGTGGTCGCTGTACCGGTAAAAGGCTCTAGACGCATGCTGAAAGCTTCAAAAACACAGTTGATCAGTATAAGAGATTATTGGAAAGACCATGAAGAATAGAAAGAGGAACAGCTATGAAAAAACAATTAATGAGAAGTGGGCGTGACAAAAAGATTGCGGGTGTTTGTGCTGGAGTGGCCCATTATCTTGATATGGATCCAACTATCGTTCGCGTAATATGGGGTGTTCTTGCTTGCTGTTACGGAGCGGGAATTGTAGCTTATATCAT
>NZ_KQ970286.1:366747-368108 GCF_001579035.1 Streptococcus mitis
TGGGTGGTGACGGAGGTCGTGGAGGCAATGTCATCTTCATTGTAGATGAAGGTCTACGTACCCTCATGGATTTCCGCTATAATCGCCATTTCAAGGCTGATTCTGGTGAGAAAGGAATGACCAAAGGGATGCATGGTCGTGGTGCTGAGGACCTTAGAGTTCGAGTACCACAAGGTACGACTGTTCGTGATGCTGAGACAGGCAAGGTCTTGACAGATTTGATTGAACACGGGCAAGAATTTATCGTTGCCCACGGTGGTCGTGGTGGACGTGGAAATATTCGTTTCGCGACACCAAAAAATCCTGCACCTGAAATCTCTGAAAATGGAGAACCAGGTCAGGAACGTGAGTTACAATTGGAACTAAAAATCTTGGCAGATGTTGGTTTGGTTGGATTCCCATCTGTTGGGAAATCAACACTGCTCAGTGTTATTACCTCAGCTAAACCTAAAATCGGTGCCTACCACTTTACGACCATTGTGCCAAATCTAGGTATGGTTCGTACCCAATCAGGTGAATCCTTTGCAGTAGCCGATCTGCCAGGTTTGATTGAAGGGGCTAGTCAAGGAGTTGGTTTGGGAACCCAGTTCCTCCGCCACATTGAGCGTACACGTGTCATCCTCCATATCATTGATATGTCAGCTAGCGAAGGTCGTGACCCTTATGAGGACTACCTAGCGATCAATAAGGAGTTAGAGTCTTATAACCTCCGCCTCATGGAGCGTCCACAGATTATCGTAGCCAATAAAATGGACATGCCTGAGAGTCAAGAAAATCTTGAAGAATTCAAGAAGAAATTGGCTGAAAACTACGATGAATTTGAAGAGTTACCAGCTATCTTCCCAATTTCTGGATTGACCAAGCAAGGTTTGGCAACGCTTTTGGATGCTACAGCTGAATTGTTAGACAAGACACCAGAATTCTTGCTCTATGACGAGTCTGATATGGAAGAAGAAGCCTACTATGGATTTGACGAAGAAGAAAAAGCCTTTGAAATTAGCCGTGATGACGATGCGACATGGGTACTTTCTGGTGAAAAACTCATGAAACTCTTTAATATGACAAACTTTGATCGTGACGAATCAGTCATGAAATTTGCCCGCCAACTTCGTGGTATGGGGGTTGATGAAGCTCTTCGTGCGCGTGGTGCTAAGGATGGAGACTTGGTCCGCATTGGTAAATTTGAGTTTGAATTTGTAGACTAGGAGACTGGTATGGGAGATAAACCGATATCTTTCCGAGATGCAGATGGTAATTTTGTTTCCGCCGCAGACGTTTGGAATGAAAAGAAATTGGAAGAACTATTTAATCGTCTCAATCCAAATCGTGCCTTCAGGTTGGCACGAACTAAAAAGGAAAAT
>NZ_KQ970286.1:368295-369424 GCF_001579035.1 Streptococcus mitis
CGGACTTTTGATAGGTTCATATTTTTGATGTCACGTGAGAGCGTTGCCTGGGTTACTTGAATGTCGTTATCGGCCAGGAGGGACTGCAATTCAGCCTGTGTATGAATCTTGTTTTTTGCGACAAGAGCGCGTATGAGTTGGTGGCGGTGTTCTGATTTATTCATAATAATGTAACTCCTTTTAGCAAGGTATGGTAAGCGTGGACTGTTCAAGATCAACAGTCAAGTGGTAGTCGGTATTGTCACGTATGGTGATTTCAAAGTCAGTCGTATAGAGGACTAAACGAAGAGTATCTCCTTCTTTTAGCTTATAAATAGTAGGTTGCAGTTCAAATTGCACATCCATCCATTCATCTGCAGTAATATCCTCTACTAACAGTAGATCAGTTCTATTTTGTAAATTAAGGTAGCCTTTTGTCACGACTCGTTGTGCATCTGGCCTAAATGGTAATTCACAGAGATTTTCCAACATGTGGTAGCGTCCATTATCAATGGTTCTAGCACCTAAAACAGCAGGATAAGGTTGTAGATATTTCTTTTGACCAAGTTCCAGTAGTTGAGCAGATAAAAGCCCCTTATTTGTACTGGATTTGATACGAAGATTGAGTTGAGCTCGACCGTTCAAGTGAAGATCTTTGGTCACAGGAAGGTCAATAGTAATCTGATTGGCTTTTCCTTGATAGAGCTCTGTATTGAAGGTCTGGTAGGTTTTACCATAGCGCTCAAAATCCTTATCTGAGTACTGGTTTTGAATAACTTGCTCTTCTTGACCAAGTGAGAAGGTTTCAAAGTTATCTTGCTCACCGAAGTTATCAAGTGATAACCAAGTCTGAGGAGCGGTATTGTCCTGCCAGATAACAGTCGGAAGTTGGAAATCTGTTTCCTGTCCCAGTAATTTCTTAGTCAATAAGGCATTCATGGATTCACGGAAGTCAATTGATTGCCAATTGTTCATATACACATGGGCGCCATTATGGAAAAAGAGGTGCTTATTTATATGGGTAGGAAGAGCATGGAACATCTGGTAAACATGAAGTGGTTTGACATTCCAATCCTGAGAACCATGAGTAAAGACAACCTCTGCCTTTACTTTATGGGCATTGAGCAGATAATTGCGGTCCTGCCAAAAC
>NZ_KQ970286.1:369444-370793 GCF_001579035.1 Streptococcus mitis
AAAACTGGTTATAGTCCCCAGTTTTTCGATCTAGCTGAGCTTTCACTTTTTCTAAGTCAGCTTGGTGAGCTTTATTGCCACGGATATAGTCGCCAGCCAAGAGATTACGAGAGTAGGTTAGTTCAGCAAGGGAGTCAAAGTCCTCACCTGGATAACCACCTGGGCTAGTTACCAGACCGTTTTCTCGGTAGTAGTTGTACCATGAAGAAATGCCAGCCTCAGCAATGATAACCTCTAAACCATCGACGCCTGTAGTGGCAAGGCCGTTTGACATGGTACCTAGATAGGAAAGTCCCGTTGTGGCAACTTTTCCGTTTGACCAGTCAGCCTTGACTTGACGCTGGCGCGTGTGGTCGGTAAAGGCACGGCAACGGCCATTAAGCCAATCGATGACATTTTTATAAGCCTCAATTTGTTGGTAGTCGCCATTAGTCATGAAACCAGTAGAGTCTTTGGTACCAACACCTGAAACATAGAGATTGGCAAAACCTCGTGGAAGGAAGTAGTCGTTGAGTGTATAGCTAGAGTTGATGTGACTTAGCTTTTCCTCAGCTTCTGACACAAGCTCAGCTTGGCCTTGAGGTTGGACGAGATTGAGTTGAGATTCCTCTAGTTCAATCTTATGAGCAGGTTTCACCTCAAGCTCGCTCTCCATCTTGTAGAGAGCCTTATCGCTTGCCTTGTCATTTGTTCCCTGATGATAGGGACTGGCTGTCATGATGGCAGGGATTTGTCCGTCATAACGAGGACGAATAATGCTGACTTTGACTAAGTCTGGCTGACCTTTTTGGTCAGTATCGACACGAGACTCAACGTAGACGACTTCTCGAATGGCATCATGGCTAGAAAAAGTAGCCAAACTCTTGCCGTTAAAGTAGTGGTAGTCATTATCCTCCGGAATAAGACCATCACTAACAAGTTGGTCGATAAGAGTATTTCCCTTTTTGGTGCGAGTATTGAGTAACTGATAGAGATTTTCAATCAAGTCACCATATACAATAGGAAATCCAGTCTCTTTACGAAAAGCTTCACTGTCTTCGAAGTCAATCAAATAAGAAAAGCCTAAAAGTTGAAAGGCGACAGTATAAAAAATATCTGCTGTCAAGTCTTTGTCAGATTTGAAAAAAGTTAATATGTTAGTTTCTTTATCTATAGCTAAGCAGGAGAGTGGATAATCGGTGTTCTCATAAGTGAAAAATAAGCGACGTAAAAAAGTTTCCAGTAATTCCTTGGGATTGGCTGTGTTTTGTAAATCAAAGCCACATTTTTTTAGTTCAGATAAGATATTTTCTTTTGGAAAAGTGATATAACTATATTGATTAAAACGCATAGAACCTCCATATAGAATG
>NZ_KQ970286.1:370976-380383 GCF_001579035.1 Streptococcus mitis
GTAAATTAGTAAGCTGATGAAATTTTTCTCAAGAGCAGCCTTTTATAGGTGAAAATGGTATAATATAGTGAGAAGGATAGAGGAGAAGTGTAAATTGATCGCACAACTAGATACAAAAACAGTCTATAGTTTTATGGAGAGCGTCATTTCGATTGAAAAGTATGTGAGAGCAGCTAAAGAATTCGGCTACACTCATCTGGCTATGATGGATATTGATAATCTTTATGGTGCTTTTGACTTTCTAGAGGTTACAAAAAAATATGGCATTCATCCTTTATTAGGGCTTGAAATGACTGTATTTATGGATGATCAGGAAGTGAATCTGCGCTTTTTAGCTCTATCTAGTGTGGGCTATCAGCAGTTGATGAAGCTTTCAACAGCCAAGATGCAGGGGGAGAAAAGTTGGTCAGTCTTGTCCCAGTACCTGGAGGATATCGCGGTAATTGTGCCTTATTTTGAAGAGCTTGAATCACTAAATCTAGGCTGTGATTACTATATAGGGGTTTACCCAGAAACACTGGTAAGCGAATTTTATCGTCCTATCTTACCTCTCTATCGGGTCAATGCCTTTGAAAGCAGGGATAGAGAAGTTCTACAAGTCTTAACAGCGATTAAAGAAAACCTACCCCTCAGAGAAGTTCCCTTGCGTTCACGACAAGATGTCTTTATATCAGCAAGTTCTTTAGAGAAATTATTCCAAGAACGTTTTCCGCAAGCCTTGGACAATTTAGAAAAGCTGATTTTAGGTATTTCTTATGATTTGGATACTAGTCTGAAACTGCCTCGTTTTAATCCAGCGAGACCAGCAGTAGAGGAGTTGAGAGAGCGTGCTGAACTGGGGCTTGTTCAGAAGGGATTGACTAGTAAAGAATATCAAGAACGTCTAAACCAAGAATTGGCTGTTATTCATGATATGGGCTTTGATGATTATTTCTTGGTTGTCTGGGATTTGCTGCGTTTTGGACGTTCGAATGGCTACTATATGGGAATGGGAAGGGGTTCTGCAGTTGGTAGCTTAGTTTCCTATGCCTTAGACATTACAGGGATTGACCCAGTAGAGAAAAATCTGATTTTTGAACGCTTTCTCAATCGTGAACGCTATACCATGCCTGATATTGATATTGATATCCCAGATATTTATCGTCCAGATTTTATCAGGTATGTTGGTAATAAATATGGCAGTAAACATGCGGCACAAATTGTCACTTTTTCTACCTTTGGTGCTAAGCAAGCTCTGCGTGATGTCTTGAAACGCTTTGGTGTGCCAGAGTATGAATTATCTGCAATTACCAAGAAAATCAGTTTTCGTGACAATCTCAAGTCGGCTTATGAGGGCAATCTACAGTTTCGTCAGCAAATCAATAGTAAGTTAGAATACCAAAAAGCTTTTGACATTGCCTGCAAGATTGAGGGCTATCCAAGACAAACCTCTGTCCATGCGGCTGGTGTTGTGATTAGCGACCGAGATTTGACCAACTACATCCCTCTAAAGCATGGTGATGAAATTCCACTGACTCAGTATGATGCTCATGGAGTTGAGGCTAGCGGACTTTTGAAGATGGACTTTCTGGGACTACGAAATTTGACCTTTGTCCAGAAGATGCAAGAATTACTTGCTGAAACAGAAGATATTCACTTGAAAATTGAAGAAATAGATTTGGAAGACAAAGAAACGCTAGCTTTATTTGCTTCTGGTAATACAAAAGGTATCTTTCAATTTGAGCAACCTGGTGCCATTCGTCTGCTTAAGCGTGTGCAACCAGTCTGTTTTGAAGATGTCGTAGCAACTACTTCCCTAAATCGGCCAGGTGCTAGTGACTACATCAATAATTTTGTGGCAAGAAAGCATGGGCAGGAAGAAGTGACTGTTCTGGATCCAGTACTGGAGGATATTTTGGCTCCAACTTACGGAATTATGCTCTATCAGGAGCAGGTTATGCAGGTTGCTCAGCGTTTTGCTGGATTTAGTCTTGGGAAGGCTGATATTTTGCGTCGAGCTATGGGGAAAAAGGATGCCTCTGCCATGCATGAGATGAGGGCTTCTTTTATTCAAGGTTCATTAGAAGCTGGACATACTGCGGAAAAGGCAGAGCAGGTCTTTGATGTCATGGAGAAGTTTGCAGGTTATGGTTTTAACAGGTCACATGCCTATGCATACTCAGCCTTGGCCTTCCAGTTGGCTTATTTCAAAACGCATTATCCAGCCATTTTTTATCAGGTCATGTTGAATTCTGCCAACAGTGATTACTTAATAGATGCACTTGAAGCAGGTTTTGAAGTGGCGCCTCTGTCCATCAATACTATTCCCTATCACGATAAAATTGCCAACAAGTCTATCTATCTAGGTTTGAAATCGATTAAGGGAGTCAGCAATGATTTGGCACTTTGGATTCTTGAAAATAGACCCTATTCTAACATTGAAGATTTTATAGCTAAATTACCTGAAAATTATCTGAAACTTCCTCTGCTAGAACCTTTGGTAAAAGTTGGTCTTTTCGATTCATTTGAAAAAAATCGTCAAAAAGTATTCAATAATTTAGCTAATCTATTTGAATTTGTGAAAGAGTTAGGAAGCTTGTTCGGTGATACGATATATAGTTGGCAGGAATCGGAAGATTGGACAGAGCAAGAAAAATTCTATATGGAACAAGAGCTTTTAGGGATAGGTGTCAGCAAACATCCCCTACAAACTATCGCAAGTAAAGCTATTTACCCGATTACCCCAATTGGGAATTTGTCAGAAAATAGCTACGCTATTATTTTGGTTGAAGTTCAGAAGATAAAAGTAATTCGTACCAAAAAGGGCGAAAACATGGCTTTCTTACAGGTAGATGACAGTAAGAAAAAATTGGATGTCACTCTCTTTTCAGACTTATATCGTCAGGTTGGGCAGGAAATAAAAGAGGGAGCCTTCTACTATATAAAAGGAAAAATCCAGTCACGTGATGGCCGTCTGCAAATGATTGCACAAGAAATAAGAGAAGCAGTTGCTGAACGCTTTTGGATACAGGTAAAAAATCATGAATCGGATCAAGAAATTTCACGTATTTTAGACCAATATAAAGGTCCAATCCCAGTCATCATCAGGTATGAAGAGGAACAGAAAACAATCGTTTCTCCCCATCATTTTGTAGCTAAATCCAATGAATTAGAAGCGAAGTTGAATGAAATCGTTATGAAAACGATTTATCGCTAAAAATACGGAAAATAGAAGAATTTTAAAATCAAATGTGGTATAATCAATAAGAATGTTAAAAGAAAAAGGAGCATAACCAATATGAAACGTATTGCTGTTTTGACTAGTGGTGGAGACGCCCCTGGTATGAACGCTGCTATCCGTGCAGTTGTTCGTCAAGCAATTTCAGAAGGAATGGAAGTGTTTGGTATCTATGACGGATATGCTGGTATGGTTGCCGGTGAAATTCATCCCCTAGATGCAGCTTCAGTAGGAGACATCATTTCTCGTGGTGGTACTTTCCTTCACTCAGCTCGTTACCCAGAGTTCGCTCAACTTGAAGGGCAACTTAAAGGAATTGAGCAATTGAAAAAACACGGAATTGAAGGTGTAGTTGTTATCGGTGGTGACGGATCTTACCACGGCGCTATGCGTTTGACTGAACATGGCTTCCCAGCTATCGGTCTTCCAGGTACAATCGATAACGATATCGTTGGTACTGACTTTACAATCGGTTTTGACACAGCGGTTACAACTGCTATGGATGCTATCGATAAGATTCGTGATACATCATCAAGTCACCGTCGTACTTTTGTAATCGAAGTTATGGGACGTAACGCTGGTGATATCGCTCTTTGGGCTGGTATTGCAACTGGTGCTGATGAAATCATCATTCCTGAAGAAGGCTTCAAGATTGAAGATATCGTAGAAAGCATTAAATGTGGTTATGAGTGTGGTAAAAAACACAACATCATCGTCTTGGCAGAAGGTGTTATGTCAGCAGCTGAATTTGGTAAAAAACTAAAAGAAGCTGGGGATACAAGCGACCTTCGTGTGACAGAACTTGGACATATTCAACGTGGTGGTTCTCCAACTGCGCGTGACCGTGTATTGGCGTCACGTATGGGTGCGCATGCTGTTAAACTTCTTAAAGAAGGTATCGGTGGTGTTGCGGTTGGTATCCGTAACGAGAAAATGGTTGAAAACCCAATTCTTGGAACTGCAGAAGAAGGAGCATTGTTTAGCCTTACTGCAGAAGGTAAGATTGTGGTTAACAACCCACACAAAGCCGATATTGAGCTATCTAGCTTGAATAAGAGCTTGTCATAATTTACAATTTAGTTAATAAGACCAAAAAGGTCATATATATAAAGGAGTCACAAAAATCATGAACAAACGTGTAAAAATCGTTGCAACTTTGGGTCCTGCGGTAGAAATCCGTGGTGGTAAAAAATTCGGTGAGGACGGATACTGGGGTGAAAAACTTGATGTTGAAGCTTCAGCTAAAAACATTGCTAAATTGATTGAAGCTGGTGCTAACACATTCCGTTTCAACTTCTCACACGGTGACCACCAAGAACAAGGTGAGCGTATGGCAACTGTTAAACTTGCTGAAAAACTTGCAGGTAAAAAAGTTGGTTTCCTTCTTGATACAAAAGGACCTGAAATCCGTACAGAATTGTTCGAAGGTGAAGCTAAAGAATATTCATACAAAACTGGTGAAAAAATCCGTGTTGCAACTAAACAAGGAATCAAATCAACTCGTGAAGTGATTGCATTGAACGTTGCTGGTGCTCTTGATATCTATGATGATGTTGAAGTTGGTCGTCAAGTTTTGGTTGACGATGGTAAACTTGGTCTTCGTGTGGTTGCTAAAGATGACGCAACTCGTGAATTTGAAGTTGAAGTTGAAAACGATGGTATCATCGCTAAACAAAAAGGTGTGAATATTCCTAACACTAAAATTCCTTTCCCAGCTCTTGCTGAACGTGATAACGACGATATCCGCTTTGGTCTTGAACAAGGTATCAACTTCATCGCGATTTCATTCGTACGTACTGCAAAAGATGTGAACGAAGTTCGTGCAATCTGTGAAGAAACTGGAAACGGACATGTTCAATTGTTCGCTAAAATCGAAAACCAACAAGGTATCGATAACTTGGATGAAATTATCGAAGCTGCTGATGGTATCATGATCGCTCGTGGTGACATGGGTATCGAAGTACCATTCGAAATGGTTCCAGTTTACCAAAAAATGATCATCACTAAAGTCAATGCTGCAGGTAAAGTTGTTATCACTGCAACAAACATGCTTGAAACAATGACTGAAAAGCCACGTGCAACTCGTTCAGAAGTATCAGACGTATTTAACGCTGTTATCGACGGAACTGACGCAACAATGCTTTCAGGTGAGTCTGCAAACGGTAAATACCCACTTGAGTCAGTAACTACAATGGCTACAATCGACAAGAACGCTCAAACTCTTCTTAACGAATACGGTCGTTTGAACTCAGATTCATTTGAACGTAACTCTAAGACAGAAGTAATGGCTTCAGCTGTTAAAGATGCTACTAACTCAATGGACATTAAATTGGTTGTAACTCTTACTAAGACAGGTCACACTGCACGTTTGATCTCTAAATACCGTCCAAATGCTGACATCTTGGCATTGACATTCGACGAATTGACAGAACGTGGATTGATGTTGAACTGGGGTGTTATCCCAATGTTGACAGATGCTCCATCTTCAACTGACGATATGTTCGAAATTGCTGAACGTAAGGCAGTTGAAGCAGGTCTTGTAGAATCTGGTGACGATATCGTTATTGTTGCTGGTGTACCACTTGGAGAAGCTGTTCGTACAAACACAATGCGTATCCGTACAGTACGTTAATTAAAATAAAAAGCCTATCATATCAAGCTTTCTAGCCTGTATGATGGGCTCTTTTTGTATGTGGGCAAAGTTTTTACTTTTGATTTAATGTATAATGGATTGAATTTAGAATAGTACGCTACGGATTCTAAAATATCTCTAGAAATTAATTGGACTTTCCTAATCAATTTGTTCATATCTTATTTCAATCTACTATAACTGTAGCTAAAGAGTAAATCGTTGCTTGTTCCATACTTTTTGTGATGTGAGTATAAATCTGACTGGTAGTCTTTTTGTCTTCATGCCCAAGCCATGACATGATAGTTTTTAAAGGGATGTTGTTTTTTGAACGAAAATTTCATAAAATGTTTAGTTCTTATAGTGGATTGCAGCTAGAATAGTACGCCGTGACTGCTAAAATATTTCTAGAAATTAATTTGTTCATATCTTATTTCAATCTACTATAATACAGAAAAAAACAACTCCCTGATGATTCAAGGAGTTGTCTATAGTTAAATTAGTTTTTTGAAGCTGCTTGGAATTCTGGGTTTTTCCATGCTTCGTCAATGATAGCTTGCAATTCTTTAGCAGATGCTTGCATTTTTTGAGTTTCTGCGTCGTTCAATGGGATATTTACTGGACGAACGATACCATGTGCACCAACAACAGCTGGTTGACCGATAAAGACATTCTCAACTCCGTATTGACCTTCTTGGAATACTGAAAGTGGAAGTACTGCGTTTTCATCGTCAAGGATTGCTTTAGTGATACGAGCAAGTGCTACTGCAATACCGTAGTATGTTGCACCTTTTTTATTGATGATTGTGTAGGCTGCATCACGAACACCTTCGAACAATTCAATCAATTCAGCTTCTTGAACATTTTGAGTGTCTTTAAGGAATTCTTCAAGGTTTACACCAGCGATGTTAGCGTGTGACCAAACAGCGAACTCAGAGTCACCGTGTTCACCCATGATGTAAGCGTGAACTGAACGAGCATCTACATCCAATTTTTCAGCAAGTGCTTGACGGAAACGAGCTGAGTCAAGTGAAGTACCTGAACCGATAACGCGTTCTTTAGGGAAACCAGAGAATTTCCAAGTTGAGTAAGTCAAGACGTCAACTGGGTTAGCAGCAACAAGGAAGATACCTTTGAAACCTGATTCAACAACTTGAGTTACGATTGATTTGTTGATAGCAAGGTTTTTACCTACAAGGTCAAGACGAGTTTCACCTGGTTTTTGAGGCGCACCTGCAGTGATCACAACAAGGTCAGCGTCTGCACAGTCAGAGTATTGAGCTGCATAGATTTTTTTAGGTGAAGTGAAGGCAAGGGCGTGACTAAGGTCAAGCGCGTCACCAACAGCTTTTTCATGCAATTGTGGAATTTCGATAATTCCAAGCTCTTGTGCAATTCCTTGGTTAACAAGTGCAAAAGCGTAAGATGAACCTACAGCACCATCTCCGACAAGGATAACTTTTTTGTGTTGTTTAGTTGAAGTCATTGTTCTAAACATCTCCTTAATTTTATTAGGGGATTTTCCCCAGACAACTTCATTCTATCACTTTTAAAAAACTTTGTCACGAATATGCCTTATAGTTCTCAATGTAAACGTTTTAGTGGTTTAGAGGCTGAAATAGATGGGAATTTATGGTATAATGTTGTTACTTACTAATTGTGAAATGAGGCATTTATTAATGCAGGATAGAAATTTAGTGAATGTCAATCTGACAAAGGAGATGAAGACGAGCTTTATCGATTACGCCATGAGTGTTATCGTAGCGCGGGCTCTTCCTGATGTTCGAGATGGCTTGAAACCTGTTCACCGTCGCATTCTCTATGGAATGAATGAATTGGGTGTTACTCCAGACAAACCTCATAAAAAATCTGCTCGTATTACAGGGGATGTCATGGGTAAATATCACCCACACGGGGATTCCTCTATCTATGAAGCCATGGTCCGTATGGCTCAATGGTGGAGTTACCGTTACATGCTTGTAGATGGGCATGGAAACTTTGGTTCCATGGATGGAGATGGTGCTGCCGCCCAGCGTTATACTGAGGCACGTATGAGCAAGATTGCTCTGGAGATGCTTCGTGATATCAATAAGAATACGGTTGACTTCGTTGATAACTATGATGCCAATGAACGTGAACCCTTGGTCTTGCCAGCGCGCTTTCCTAATCTTTTGGTTAATGGAGCAACTGGTATTGCCGTTGGGATGGCGACCAATATTCCCCCTCATAACTTGGGTGAAACCATTGATGCAGTGAAGTTAGTTATGGACAATCCTGAAGTGACTACTAAGGATTTGATGGAAGTCTTGCCTGGTCCAGATTTTCCAACAGGTGCCCTTGTCATGGGGAAATCAGGCATTCATAAGGCTTATGAAACAGGTAAAGGTTCGATTGTCCTACGTTCTCGTACAGAGATTGAAACGACTAAGACTGGCCGTGAGCGCATCGTTGTAACAGAATTTCCTTACATGGTCAATAAAACCAAGGTGCATGAGCATATTGTTCGCTTGGTTCAGGAAAAACGCATTGAGGGTATTACAGCAGTACGTGATGAGTCAAATCGTGAAGGAGTTCGTTTCGTGATCGAGGTCAAGCGCGATGCCTCAGCTAATGTTATCCTTAACAACCTCTTCAAGATGACCCAGATGCAAACCAATTTTGGTTTCAATATGCTTGCTATCCAAAATGGGGTACCGAAGATTTTATCCCTTCGTCAGATTTTGGACGCTTATATTGAGCACCAAAAAGAAGTGGTTGTTCGTCGGACACGTTTTGATAAGGAAAAAGCGGAAGCACGTGCTCATATCTTAGAAGGTCTCTTGATTGCGCTAGACCATATCGACGAAGTGATCCGTATCATCCGTGCTAGTGAAACAGACGCGGAAGCACAAGCTGAGTTGATGAGTAAGTTTAAGCTTTCTGAACGTCAAAGTCAGGCCATCCTTGATATGCGTCTTCGCCGTTTGACAGGTTTGGAACGCGATAAGATTCAATCTGAGTATGATGACCTCTTGGCTCTGATTGCGGATTTAGCAGATATTCTTGCTAAGCCTGAACGTGTTTCTCAAATTATCAAAGACGAATTAGATGAAGTTAAACGTAAATTTTCCGATAAACGCCGTACAGAGTTGATGGTCGGTGAAGTCTTGAGTCTTGAAGATGAGGACTTGATTGAAGAATCGTATGTCTTGATTACCCTTTCTAACAGAGGCTACATTAAGCGTTTGGATCAGGATGAATTTACTGCTCAAAAACGTGGGGGTCGTGGTGTCCAAGGAACGGGAGTGAAAGATGACGACTTTGTTCGTGAGTTAGTGTCAACTAGCACCCATGATCACCTGCTCTTCTTTACAAATAAAGGACGTGTCTATCGTCTTAAAGGTTATGAAATTCCTGAGTATGGTCGGACGGCCAAAGGACTACCAGTAGTCAATCTCTTGAAATTGGATGAAGGTGAAAGTATTCAGACTATTATCAATGTTGAGTCTGAACGCAGTGATGATGCTTACCTCTTCTTCACAACCCGTCATGGTATTGTGAAGAGAACCAGTGTTAAGGAAT
>NZ_KQ970286.1:380403-381803 GCF_001579035.1 Streptococcus mitis
GAATGGAACTTAAAGCACTGAATCTTAAGGATGAAGATGAGTTAATCAATGTCTTGTTGACGGAAGAAGATACGGATATTATCATTGGTACCAAGTTTGGTTATGCAGTTCGCTTTAATCAATCAGCCGTTCGTGGTATGAGCCGTATCGCCACTGGTGTGAAAGGTGTTAATCTCCGTGATGGAGACACAGTAGTCGGAGCGAGCGTAATTACTGATCAAGATGAGGTTCTTATCATTACTGAAAAAGGATATGGTAAGCGTACAGTCGCTACTGAATACCCAACAAAAGGTCGTGGTGGTAAGGGAATGCAGACAGCTAAAATTACCGAAAAAAATGGCTTGCTGGCCGGTCTTATGACTGTTCAAGGGGATGAGGATTTGATGATTATCACTGATACAGGTGTCATGATTCGAACCAATCTTGCCAATATTTCGCAAACAGGACGTGCAACTATGGGAGTTAAAGTAATGCGCCTGGATCAAGATGCTCAGATAGTGACCTTCACAACGGTTGCAGCAGCAGAAAAAGAAAAAGTTGGGACAGAAAATGAAACAGAAGGTGAAGCATAATGTCTCAAAAAAATAATAAAAAGAAAAACAAGCGAAAAAATCTGCTGACAAATATCCTAGCAGGATTTCTGATAGTACTGTCACTGGCTTTGATTTTTAATGCGCAAATTCGAAATATTTTCATGGTCTGGAATACCAATAAGTATCAAGTTAGCCAGGTATCAAAAGAAAAAATAGAAGAAAATCAGGATACAGAAGGAAATTTTGATTTTGATTCGGTCAAAGCGATTTCTTCGGAAGCTGTTCTAGCTTCTCAATGGGATGCTCAAAAATTACCAGTTATTGGGGGAATTGCAATTCCTGAATTGGAAATGAATTTGCCGATTTTTAAAGGACTTGATAATGTTAATCTCTTCTACGGCGCTGGTACAATGAAACGCGAGCAAGTAATGGGAGAAGGAAATTATAGTCTAGCTAGTCACCATATCTTTGGTGTTGATAATGCTAATAAAATGTTATTTTCTCCTTTAGATAATGCTAAAAATGGTATGAAGATTTATCTAACCGATAAAAATAAAGTTTATACCTATGAAATCCGTGAAGTCAAACGTGTGACACCGGATCGTGTTGATGAGGTTGATGATAGAGATGGGATCAATGAAATCACATTAGTAACTTGTGAAGACCTTGCTGCTACAGAACGTATTATTGTAAAAGGTGATTTGAAAGAAACAAAAGATTATTCACAAACATCTGATGAAATCCTAACAGCTTTCAATCAACCGTATAAACAATTTTATTAGTACAAATCAGTGAAATCATGGATTTCACTGATTTTTTTAAGATTTTCATAAAAATAAACTTTTATGAAATACAGAAAACGCTTCC
>NZ_KQ970286.1:381823-383625 GCF_001579035.1 Streptococcus mitis
AAGAAAAAAGATTTAGGAGTTTATTATGGTTTCTTCAGAATTTATCTCAAAGATTGAATTTGCTTGCAAGAAGAAAGAAAGTCTTTATAGTCAAAGCAAATTTAAGTATGCGATTCGTTCTATGTTCGCAGGTGCATTTTTAACCTTCAGTACTGCTGCAGGTGCAGTTGGGGCTGACTTGATTAATAAAATGGCGCCAGGTAGTGGACGCTTCCTCTTCCCCTTTGTCTTTGCTTGGGGCTTGGCCTACATTGTTTTCTTGAATGCCGAGTTGGTAACATCAAATATGATGTTCTTGACTGCGGGTAGTTTCTTGAAAAAAATCTCTTGGAGAAAAACAGCTGAGATTTTACTATACTGTACCCTATTCAACCTTATCGGAGCTTTAATAGCAGGTTGGGGCTTTGCCCACTCAGCAGCTTATGCACATCTGACACACGATAGTTTCATTTCAGGGGTTGTTGAGATGAAGTTAGGCCGTTCAAATGAATTAGTCTTGCTTGAGGCGATTTTGGCAAATATTTTCGTAAATATTGCGATTCTGTCATTTGTTTTGGTCAAAGATGGTGGTGCCAAACTTTGGCTTGTGTTGTCAGCGATTTACATGTTTGTATTCTTAACAAACGAGCACATTGCGGCGAACTTTGCTTCTTTCGCGATTGTGAAATTCAGTGTTGCTGCTGACTCAATTGCTAATTTCGGTGTTGGAAATATGCTTCGCCACTGGGGTGTAACCTTCGTTGGAAACTTTATCGGAGGAGGCCTCTTGATGGGTCTTCCATATGCCTTCCTCAATAAAAATGAAGATACTTATGTAGATTAAGGAAATGAGCACGATTGATTCGTGCTTTTTTCGATTTTGTAAGAAGTAATAGCCACTCCTTATATCAAAATATAGAAAAGAGGTATTAGTCAAGATAGGTCGATAGTGCTACAATATCCTTAATCAAACTATTTGGAGGTCGTTTTATGACTCGTGATTTTAAATTTGAAACCTTACAACTACATGCTGGTCAAGTTGTGGATCCAGCAACTAAGTCTCGTGCAGTGCCGATTTATCAGACAACATCCTTTGTTTTTGATGATACGCAGGAAGGTGCCGATTTGTTTGCCTTGAGAAAACCAGGTAATATCTATACTCGTATTACAAATCCTACAACGGCTGCTTTTGAAGAAAGAATTGCAGCTCTCGAAGGTGGTGTTGGAGCTCTTGCAACCGCATCAGGTATGGCTGCAGTGACTTATACGATTTTGGCACTTGCCCATGCTGGTGACCATGTTGTAGCAGCATCAACTATTTACGGTGGAACCTTCAATCTCTTGAAAGAAACCCTTCCTCGTTATGGTATCACAACAACCTTTGTCGATGTGGATAATTTGGAAGAAGTGGAAGCAGCTATCAATGACAATACCAAGCTTGTCTTGATTGAAACCTTGGGGAATCCCTTGATAAACATTCCTGACTTGGAAAAATTGGCAGAGATTGCTCATAAGTATCAGATTCCACTTGTTTCTGATAATACTTTTGCTACACCTTATTTGATTAACGTCTTTTCTCATGGCGTAGATATTGCCATTCACTCTGCGACTAAGTTTATTGGCGGGCATGGTACGACTATTGGTGGAGTGATTGTCGATAGCGGGCGTTTTGACTGGGCAGCTTCAGGGAAATTCCCTCAATTTGTTGAGGAAGACCCAAGCTACCACAATTTGAGCTATACTCGTGATGTGGGTGCAGCAGCCTTTATTATCGCTGTCCGTGTCCAATTGCTTCGTGATACAGGTGCAGCCTTGTCGCCATT
>NZ_KQ970286.1:384037-386579 GCF_001579035.1 Streptococcus mitis
CCGTGTCCAATTGCTTCGTGATACAGGTGCAGCCTTGTCGCCATTTAATGCCTTCTTGTTACTCCAAGGACTGGAAACCCTTTCACTTCGTGTCGAACGTCATGTGCAAAATGCAGAGAAAATTGTTGATTTCCTTGTCAACCATCCTAAGGTAGAAAAGGTAAACTATCCAAAACTTGCAGACAGTCCTTATCATGCCTTGGCTGAGAAATACTTGCCAAAAGGTGTGGGTTCCATCTTTACCTTCCATGTCAAAGGTGGGGAGGCAGAAGCACGCAAGGTAATTGATCATTTAGAAATCTTCTCTGATCTTGCAAATGTGGCAGATGCTAAATCGCTTGTTGTCCATCCAGCAACAACCACTCATGGTCAATTGTCAGAAAAAGACCTAGAAGCAGCAGGTGTCACACCAAACCAAATCCGCTTGTCTATCGGACTTGAAAATGTAGATGATTTGATTGAAGACTTGCGCTTGGCCTTGGAAAAAATTTAAAGAAAAAGAAGTTAAACAGTGGGTTTCGACTCACTGTTTTTGATTTTCCCTTAGGCATGATATAATGGTTACAGAAGTCTAGAAAGAGGAACGTTATGAACGAAATCAAATGTCCCAACTGTGGGGAAGTCTTTACAGTAAATGAAAGTCAGTATGCCGAACTTCTGTCTCAAGTGAGAACAGCAGAGTTTGATAAGGAACTACATGATCGGATGAAGCAGGAATTGGCTTTAGCTGAGCAAAAGGCCATGAATGAACAACAGTCTAAATTAGCTCAAAAAGACCAAGAAATTGCGCAATTACAGAGTCAGATCCAAAACTTTGATACAGAAAAAGAATTGGCCAAGAAAGAAGTTGAACAGACAAGTCATCAGGCTCTCTTGGCTAAGGATAAGGAAGTTCAGGCCTTGGAAAACCAACTGGCTACCTTGCGTTTGGAACATGAAAATCAACTACAGAAGACCCTCTCTGACCTAGAAAAAGAACGAGACCAGGTTAAAAATCAGCTTCTCTTGCAAGAAAAAGAAAACGAACTCTCTCTTGCTTCTGTTAAACAAAACTATGAAGCACAGCTCAAAGCAGCCAGTGAACAAGTCGAATTTTATAAGAATTTTAAGGCTCAACAATCTACCAAAGCCATCGGGGAAAGTCTGGAACAGTATGCAGAGAGTGAGTTTAACAAGGTACGAAGTTTTGCCTTTCCAAATGCCTACTTTGAGAAGGATAACAAGGTTTCTGCGCGTGGGTCTAAGGGGGACTTTATCTTCCGTGAATGTGATGAAAATGGAGTAGAGATTATATCCATTATGTTTGAGATGAAAAATGAAGCGGATGGAACAGAGAAGAAGCACAAGAATGCAGATTTTTACAAGGAATTGGACAATGACCGTCGGGAGAAGAACTGTGAGTATGCCGTTTTGGTGACCATGCTTGAGGCCGATAATGATTACTTTAACACAGGGATTGTTGACGTCAGCCACGAGTATGAAAAGATGTATGTGGTTCGTCCTCAGTTCTTTATTCAGTTGATTGGGCTCTTACGTAATGCGGCACTTAATTCCCTAAAATATAAGCAGGAGTTAGCCTTGGTTCGCGAACAAAATATTGACATTACACATTTTGAGGAAGATTTGGATGCCTT
The DNA here is from genome assembly GCF_001579035.1 of Streptococcus mitis. Lineage (GTDB taxonomy): Bacteria > Bacillota > Bacilli > Lactobacillales > Streptococcaceae > Streptococcus > Streptococcus mitis_J. The sequence continues at coordinate 385,672 of NZ_KQ970286.1, forward strand.
TAAACTAGCCTTTGCTAAGAACTATAATTCAGCTTCGACCAACTTTGGTAAAGCTATCGATGAAATCGACAAGGCCATCAAACGCATGGAAGAGGTCAAGAAATTCCTAACCACATCTGAAAACCAACTTCGACTCGCAAACAATAAATTGGAAGATGTTTCGGTCAAAAAATTGACTCTAAAAAATCCAACCATGAAAGCGAAGTTTGAAGCGCTGAAGGGGGAGTAGAAAGCAAAAATGAACGGTATTATCAACTTAAAAAAAGAAGCGGGAATGACCTCGCATGATGCGGTTTTTAAACTGCGTAAGATTTTGGGAACCAAGAAGATTGGTCATGGTGGGACCTTGGATCCGGATGTGGCGGGTGTTTTGCCCATTGCGATTGGCAAGGCGACACGCATGGTCGAGTTTATGCAGGACGAGGGTAAGGTCTATGAGGGAGAAATCACTCTAGGTTATTCAACGACAACTGAGGATGCCAGTGGGGAAGTGGTCGCAGAGACACCTGTTTTATCGTCCTTGGATGAAAAGCTTGTTGATGAAGCAATCGCCAGTTTGACAGGACCTATTATTCAGATTCCGCCTATGTATTCGGCTGTAAAGGTCAATGGTCGTAAGCTCTATGAGTATGCGCGTGCTGGTCAGGAAGTGGAGCGTCCAGAACGTCAGGTGACCATTTATCAATTTGAACGGACAAGCCCGATTTCTTATGATGATCACCTTGCACGTTTTACATTTCGTGTGAAATGCAGCAAGGGGACTTACATCCGTACCTTATCGGTTGACTTGGGAGAAAAACTTGGTTATGCGGCTCATATGTCTCACCTGACACGAACAAGTGCTGCAGGGTTACGGTTAGAAGATGCCTTGACCTTGGAAGAAATTGCTGAAAAAGTAGAGGCTGGGC
>NZ_KQ970286.1:386599-390236 GCF_001579035.1 Streptococcus mitis
AGATTGGGACAGGTGACCTTGTCAAAGTTTTCCTAACTTCAGAAGAGGCTACGGAAGTTCGCTTTGGTCGTTTTATTGAGTTAGACCAAACGGACAAAGAACTGGCTGCCTTTGAAGGCGATACATTGCTAGCCATTCTAGAGAAACGAGGAAATTTCTACAAGCCGAGGAAGGTTTTTAGCTAGTCTAACTGGGGGTGTAGGGATTAGAATTGTTTTCACTAAACTATCTAAACCAGACTATAAATTTTGCTAAAAATGTGATAGAATAGACGACGGATAAAAAAACGGAGGATAGCATGCAAAATAGACCAATCATTATCGGAGTGACAGGTGGTTCTGGCGGTGGTAAGACCAGTGTTTCAAGAGCCATTTTATCGCATTTTCCTGATGAAAAGATTTCCATGATTGAACATGATTCATACTACAAGGATCAGTCTCATTTGACCTTTGAAGAGCGTGTCAAAACCAATTACGACCATCCTTTTGCCTTTGATACAGACTTGATGATCGAGCAGATTAAGGAATTGTTGGCAGGGCGTCCGGTGGACATCCCGACTTATGACTATACAGAGCATACACGGAGTAGCAAGACCTATCGCCAGGAGCCTCAAGATGTCTTTATCGTTGAGGGGATTTTGGTCTTGGAGGACAAGCGTCTGCGCGATTTGATGGATATCAAGATTTTTGTGGATACGGATGATGATGTGCGCATTATTCGTCGTATCAAGCGCGATATGGAAGAACGTGGCCGCAGCCTTGATAGCGTTATTGACCAGTACTTAGGTGTAGTTAAACCAATGTACCACCAGTTTATCGAACCAACCAAGCGTTATGCTGATATCGTCATTCCTGAAGGGGTCAGCAATACAGTTGCTATTGACCTGTTGACGACCAAGATTGCTAAGATTTTGGAAGAAGCCCGAAACAGCAAATAATCAGATGTGGAGGCCTTGCCTCCTTTTTCTATTTTTCCCTCATAATGGTACATAAATGAAGATTTTTAGGCATATTTTTGGTATAATAATACCTATGAAAGAGCAAGAAAATGAATAGTAGGTGGAGATGGAAAAGTATTTATCGGTAACAACTTTGACCAAGTATCTGAAAATGAAATTCGATAAAGACCCTTACTTGGAACGGGTCTATTTAACTGGTCAAGTTTCCAACTTTCGTAAACGACCTACTCACCAATATTTCTCCCTAAAGGATGACCATGCAGTTATTCAAGCGACCATCTGGTCTGGGATTTATCAGAAATTAGGCTTTGACCTAGAAGAAGGAATGAAAATCAATGTGATTGGGCGTGTCCAGGTCTATGAACCAAGTGGTAGCTACTCCATCATCATTGAAAAGGCTGAGCCTGATGGGGTTGGAGCGCTTGCGATTCAGTTTGAACAACTCAAGAAAAAATTGACAGAAGAAGGCCTGTTTCAAGAACGCTTCAAGCAACCTCTGCCCCAATTTTCTAAGAGGATTGGTGTGGTAACCAGTCGCAGTGGAGCCGTTATTCAAGATATTATCACAACCGTCAGCAGGCGCTTTCCAGGTGTTGACATACTTCTTTATCCGACCAAGGTTCAAGGTGAGGGTTCTGCGGAGGAAATTGCTAGAAATATTGCGCGTGCTAATCAACGAGACGATTTGGATTTGCTCATTATTGGTCGAGGTGGAGGTTCCATAGAGGATCTCTGGGCCTTTAACGAAGAAATTGTGGTACGAGCTATTTTTGAGTCTCGTTTGCCAGTTATTTCTAGTGTGGGGCATGAGACGGATGTGACCTTAGCAGATTTTGTGGCAGATCGCCGCGCTGCGACACCAACGGCTGCTGCTGAACTAGCAACACCTGTGACCAAGTTGGATGTGTTAGCTCATTTGCAAAATCAGGAAAAACGGATGGCAACGGCAGTGCGAAATGTCCTATCTAAGAAACAAGAAGCTTTGAAAAAATGCAGTCAGTCTGTTATCTTTAGACAGCCAGAGCGTTTGTATGATGGCTATTTGCAACGCTTAGACCAACTGCAACTGCGCTTAAAACAGAGTTTGCGAACACGGATTTCTGATAACAAACAAGTCGTCCAAGCACGGACGCATCAACTGGTTCAGTTATCACCTGTTACCAAAATCCAACGTTATCAAGACCGTCTAGGACAGTTGGACAAACTCCTCCGTAGCCAAATGGCTCTGGTTTATGATGCCAAGGTTGCTGAAGTGAAGCGACTTTCGGAAGCCTTGCTGATGTTGGATACCAGCCGAATTGTGGCGCGAGGTTATGCTATTGTTAAAAAAGAAGAGTCCGTTGTAGATTCGGTTGAGAGTTTGAAGAAAAAAGACCAAGTGACGCTTTTGATGCGAGATGGTCGAGTAGAATTAGAGGTTAAAGATGTCAAAACAAAAGAAATTTGAGGAAAATCTAGCAGAACTGGAGACCATTGTCCAAAGTTTGGAAAATGGTGAAATTGCTCTGGAAGATGCGATTGCTGCCTTTCAAAAGGGTATGGTCTTGTCAAAAGAGCTCCAAGCGACGCTGGACAAGGCTGAAAAGACCTTGGTCAAGGTCATGCAAGAAGACGGAACAGAAAGTGATTTTGAATGAAGAAGCAAGAAAAATTAGCTCTTGTCGAGTCGGCTTTGGAAGATTTTTATGGAGACCAGCAGTTTGCCTCTAGTTTACGAGAGTCTGTTCTCTATTCCATTCATGCTGGTGGCAAGCGTATTCGTCCTTTTCTCTTGTTAGAAGTTCTGGAAGCCTTACAAGTTGCGATTAAACCTGCTCACGCGCAGGTGGCTGCGGCCTTGGAGATGATTCATACAGGAAGCTTGATTCATGATGACCTTCCTGCCATGGATGATGATGATTACCGTCGAGGGCGTTTGACCAACCACAAGAAATTTGGAGAAGCAATGGCTATTTTGGCTGGAGATGCCTTGTTCCTAGACCCTTATGCTTTGATAGCGCAGGCAGATTTGCCAAGTCAGATCAAGGTGGACTTGATTGCCAACTTATCTCTTGCTTCAGGTAGTATGGGTATGGTGGCAGGGCAAGTTTTGGATATGGAAGGCGAACACCAGCATTTGTCTTTGGAAGAACTCCAGACCATTCATGCTAATAAAACGGGAAAACTACTAGCCTATCCATTTCAAGCTGCAGCAATTATAGCCGAATTGGTTCCTGAAATTCAAGCAAAACTGAAAACTGTGGGTGAATTGATTGGTCTTGCTTTTCAAGTTCGAGATGATGTACTGGATGTGACCGCCAGTTTTGAGGAAATTGGCAAGACACCACAAAAGGACCTGCATGCAGAAAAGTCAACCTATCCTGCCTTGTTGGGCTTGGAAGAGGCTATTGCCTTTTGTAACCAAATCTTGGATCAAGCTAATGCAAAATTAGAAGAAATTGCTGAGCAGGTTCCCTTTGAGATAGAATCGATTGTAGAAGTAGTAGAAAGTTTGAGAATCAATGGCTAAGGAAAGAGTGGTGTACTAGCTTATAAGCAGGGCTTGTTTGAAACGCGAGAACAGGCCAAGCGCGGTGTCATGGCTGGTCTAGTCGTAGCAGTTCTTAACGGAGAACGGTTTGACAAACCAGGAGAGAAAATCCCAGACGACACCGAGCTAAAACTCAAGGGGAGGAAACT
>NZ_KQ970286.1:390337-391180 GCF_001579035.1 Streptococcus mitis
ACAGACGTCATGCTACAGAATGGTGCTGAACTTGTCTTTGCAGTTGATGTCGGTACCAATCAGTTGGCTTGGAAATTACGCCAAGACCCACGAGTTGTCAGCATGGAGCAGTTCAATTTTCGATATGCTGAAAAGACTGATTTTGAGAGGGAGCCGAGCTTTGCTAGTATTGATGTGAGTTTCATTTCTCTCAGTCTGATTCTTCCGGCCTTGCACCGTGTCTTGGCTAATCAGGGTCAGGTTGTGGCTTTGGTTAAGCCCCAGTTTGAGGCAGGACGTGAGCAGATTGGGAAAAATGGAATCATTCGTGATGCCAAGGTTCATCAGAATGTCCTTGAATCTGTCACAGCTATGGCAGTAGAGGAAGGCTTTTCAGTCCTTGGATTGGACTTTTCTCCCATCCAAGGTGGACATGGAAATATTGAGTTTTTAGCGTATTTGAAAAAAGAAGAGTCAGCAAGCAATCAGGTTCTTGCTGAAATTGAAGAAGTAGTAGAGAGGGCGCATAGTCAATTTAAAAATGAATAAAAAAGAGAGACTTGAAAAAATTAGACGATTTGTGACAGATTATCAAATCGGTACACAAGAAGAAATTGTAGAACATTTGAAAGAGGCAGGCATCACTGCCACTCAGGCAACTGTATCCCGAGATATCAAAGAACTAGGTATTGTCAAAATTCCTTTGAGAGACAACACCTATGTCTACGAATTGCCAAAATCAATCGTGAAAAGTTTGCAACTGGCTGAAGACAATATTGAGTCAGCTGAATTGATGGATAAGATGATCAATCTCCAAGTTATCCCAGGAAATACAGCTTTTGTAAAAGCTCAGTTAATTGAGAC
>NZ_KQ970286.1:391200-394599 GCF_001579035.1 Streptococcus mitis
CTTTTGCGGACAAGATTTTCAGCTGTTTGGCTGATGATAGCTCGATTTTAGTCATTGCCAGAAGTGAAAGTCTAGCTGAGGAAATCTTTGAACAAGTAAAAAATTGGTAGGTCTATATGTTACTTGAAATTTCGATAAAAAACTTTGCCATTATTGAGGCTATTTCCCTCAATTTTGAAAAGGGGATGACTGTTCTGACTGGTGAAACGGGTGCAGGGAAGTCGATTATCATTGATGCCATGAATATGATGTTGGGAGCTCGTGCGACGACAGATGTTATTCGTCATGGTGCGCCAAAGGCAGAGATTGAGGGGCTTTTCTCGGTTGAGAATAGTCGACTTTTACAGGAAATTTTTGATGAGCAAGGTTTAGAATTGGGTGATGAAATTATCATTCGTCGGGAAATCTTGCAAAATGGTCGGAGTATTAGTCGTGTCAATGGCCAGATGGTTAATCTGTCTGTTTTGCGTGCTATTGGACAACATCTTGTGGATATACATGGTCAGCATGACCAAGAAGAGTTAATGCGTCCTCAACTTCATATCCAGATGTTGGATGAATTTGGCGATGCAGCTTTTTGGAACTTGAAAGAAACCTATCAGACGAGTTTTGATGCTTATCGGAAAATGCGCAAGCAGGTTCTGGAAGTCAAGAAAAACCAACAAGAACATAAGGCACGTATCGAAATGTTGGAATTTCAAATGGCAGAGATTGAGTCAGCAAACTTGCAGGCTGGAGAAGATTTGGCTCTCAATCAAGAGCGTGATAAACTTCTCAATCACAAAAATATTGCGGATACACTGACCAATACCTACAGTATGTTAGACAATGAAGAGTTTTCAAGTCTAGCCAATGTTCGTTCGGCCATGAATGACATGGAAAGTGTTGAAGAGTACGACCCTGAATACCGTGAAATTTCAAGCTCTTTGTCTGAGACCTACTATGTCTTAGAAGATATTAGCAAGCGTCTGGAAGCTATTATTGAGGACCTTGATTTTGATGGCAATCGCCTCATGCAGGTTGAGAATCGTTTGGATCTCCTTCATACTATTACTCGTAAGTATGGTGGGACTGTTGATGATGTTTTGCTTTATTTTGCCAAGATTACGGAAGAATACAATCTCTTGACAGGAAATAACCTTTCATCTGAGGACATGGAAGCAGAGCTCAAGAAATTGGAAGTCAATCTTGTCGATTTGGCAGGTCAGCTTGCCTCTGCTCGTCATGACTTGGCCCAGCAGCTCGAAGCAGAGATTAAACAAGAACTGCAAGACCTTTATATGGAAAAAGCCCAGTTTCAAGTTCGTTTTAGCAAGGGCAAATTCAGCCGTGAGGGCAATGAAATGGTCGAATTTTACATTTCAACCAACCCTGGCGAAGATTTTAAACCCTTGGTCAAGGTTGCATCTGGCGGAGAATTGTCTCGTCTCATGCTAGCCATTAAGTCTGCCTTTTCACGTAAAGAAGGCAAGACAAGTATAGTCTTTGATGAGGTGGATACAGGAGTTTCAGGCCGTGTAGCTCAGGCCATTGCACAGAAGATTCACAAGATTGGCCAACATGGTCAGGTTCTGGCTATTTCCCATTTGCCACAAGTGATTGCGATTGCGGATTATCAATTCTTTATTGAAAAGATTAGCAATGAGCATTCAACAGTTTCGACTGTTCGTCTCTTGACGGTTGAAGAGCGAGTGGAGGAAGTTGCCAAGATGTTGGCAGGTGATGATGTGACAGAAGCTGCCCTGACACAAGCCAGAGAATTGTTGAGAAACAGGGAGAAATAAGATGACAGACTATTATGTAATTGGAGATGTTCACGGAAAAGCTGGGATGCTGAAAGACCTTCTCAAAACATGGAAAGGTCAGACCCAGTTGCTCTTTCTAGGTGACTTGATTGACCGTGGTGAAGATAGTCGCAGTGTCCTTGAAATGGTCAAGGACTTAGTGGACAATCAAGGGGCAATCTGTTTGTCAGGAAACCACGAGTATATGTTTTTGACTTGGCTCGATAACCCAGAAGAAAGCTATGACCACTATCGTCGCAATGGTGGAGATACAACTATTAACTCTATCCTAGGTCGTCCCTTGGATGCACCAGTTGATGGAGTAGAAGATGCCAAGCGTGTTGCCACTGAAGCAGCAGACTTGGTCGAATTTATTCGTCAAATGCCATTTGTGGTAGAGACAGACAAGTATATCTTTGTTCATGCAGGTATTGATTTGACCTTGGATGACTGGCATGAAACAACAGATTATAAGAAAGTCTGGCTTAGAAAGCCATTCCACGAAGCAGAAAATCATACTGGGAAAACCATTGTCTTTGGTCACACACCGGTTTATGGTTTGCTGAAGCAAGAGCGAGGTACAGCTGAGCTTTGGACTACAGAAGATGGCAAGATTGGAATGGATGGAGGAGCTGTTTATGGTGGTGTCCTTCATGGGATTGTCTTTACAGACCAAGGAATGACAGAACACCACTTTATCGAAAATGACGGCTTTGTCGCTGAAGATTAGTACTCCTAGCAGGGTATGGTCTTGTCAAAAATGTCAAAAACAATTTATAATAAATAGATACCCTGAAAGGAAGAGAATCATGAACTTAGAAGAATTGAAAAAACGACAGGAGAAGATCCGTAACTTCTCTATCATCGCTCATATTGACCATGGGAAATCGACTCTTGCAGACCGCATTTTGGAAAAGACAGAGACAGTATCCAGTCGTGAAATGCAAGCTCAACTTTTGGATAGTATGGATTTAGAGCGGGAACGTGGGATTACCATTAAGTTAAATGCCATCGAGCTGAATTATACTGCAAAAGATGGGGAAACTTATATTTTCCACTTGATTGACACGCCGGGGCACGTAGACTTCACCTATGAAGTTTCACGTTCTCTCGCTGCCTGTGAGGGAGCGATTTTGGTAGTTGATGCTGCTCAAGGGATTGAGGCTCAAACCCTTGCCAACGTTTATCTAGCCTTGGACAATGATTTGGAAATCATGCCAGTCATTAACAAAATTGACCTGCCAGCTGCAGATCCTGAGCGCGTGCGTACGGAGATTGAAGATGTCATTGGTTTGGATGCCAGTGAAGCAGTTTTGGCTTCTGCCAAGGCTGGTATTGGTATCGAAGAAATTCTCGAGCAAATCGTAGAAAAAGTGCCAGCTCCAACAGGTGATGTGACGGCGCCACTTAAGGCCTTGATTTTTGACTCAGTTTACGATGCTTACCGTGGGGTTATTCTCCAAGTGCGTGTCATGGACGGAGTAGTCAAACCTGGCGATAAGATTCAGCTTATGAGCAATGGTAAGACCTTTGATGTGACCGAAGTTGGTATTTTTACACCCAAAGCAGTTGGTCGTGATTTCCTTGCGACTGGGGACGTTGGTTATATTGCGGC
>NZ_KQ970286.1:394799-403192 GCF_001579035.1 Streptococcus mitis
ATTGCGGCTTCTATCAAGACGGTTCAGGACACTCGTGTGGGTGATACCGTTACCTTGGCAACCAATCCTGCAGCAGAGCCATTACATGGCTACAAGCAGATGAATCCTATGGTCTTTGCGGGTCTCTATCCAATCGAATCAAACAAGTACAATGACCTGCGTGAAGCCCTTGAAAAATTGCAACTGAATGATGCTAGTCTTCAGTTTGAACCAGAAACATCTCAGGCACTTGGATTTGGTTTCCGTTGTGGTTTCCTTGGACTTCTCCATATGGATGTTATCCAAGAACGTTTGGAACGTGAGTTCAACATCGACCTTATCATGACAGCTCCGTCCGTTATCTATAAGGTTAATTTGACCGACGGTGAGTCTATGGATGTGTCTAACCCATCTGAGTTCCCAGATCCTACCAAGATTGCGACCATTGAAGAGCCTTATGTCAAGGCGCAAATCATGGTACCGCAAGAGTTTGTTGGAGCAGTAATGGAGCTGGCTCAACGCAAGCGTGGGGACTTTGTGACTATGGACTATATTGATGATAACCGTGTCAATGTTATCTATCAAATTCCACTTGCTGAAATCGTCTTTGACTTCTTTGATAAGCTCAAGTCTTCGACACGTGGTTATGCAAGTTTTGACTACGAATTGTCAGAATATCGCCCATCTAAGCTAGTGAAAATGGATATCCTTCTCAACGGAGACAAGGTGGATGCCCTCAGCTTTATCGTTCATAAGGACTTTGCTTATGAACGTGGGAAACTCATCGTTGATAAACTCAAGAAAATCATCCCTCGCCAACAATTTGAGGTTCCAATCCAAGCGGCTATTGGACACAAGATTGTCGCTCGTACTGATATTAAGGCCCTTCGTAAGAACGTACTTGCTAAATGTTACGGTGGTGACGTTTCTCGTAAACGCAAACTCCTTGAAAAACAAAAAGCTGGTAAGAAACGCATGAAAGCCATCGGATCAGTAGAAGTCCCACAAGAAGCCTTCCTCAGCATCTTGAGCATGGATGAAGAATAAGTTATCAGAATTGTTTTTCTTGTACATAGGAAATTTATATCAGAATCAATCGTAAAGCAGGCTTAAATGGTCTGCTTTTTTAGTTTTTATACTCTTCGAAAATCTCTTCAAACCACGTCAGCGTCGCCTTGTCGTATGTATGGTTACTGACTTCGTCAGTCTTATCTACAACCTCAAAACAGTGTTTTGAGCTGACTTCGTCAGTCTTATCTACAACCTCAAAACAGTGTTTTGAGCTGACTTCGTCAGTTTCATCTACAACCTCAAAACCATGTTTTGAGCTGATTTCGTCAGTTCTATCCACAACCTCAAAACAGTGTTTTGAGCTGACTTCGTCAGTTTCATCTACAACCTCAAAACCATGTTTTGAGCTGACTTCGTCAGTTTCATCTACAACCTCAAAACCATGTTTTGAGCTGACTTCGTCAGTTTCATGTACAACCTCAAAACAGTGTTTTGAGCAACCTGCGGCTAGCTTCCTAGTTTGCTCTTTGATTTTCATTGAGTATTAGAACAGAAAAAATGCTTGGAGTATTTGTTTGTGTGTTTATTTTTATATAACAAACTATAAACACAACAAAAATATAAAAAAAGAGACAAAAATCAACAGAAAACTATTGACAACGATTTCATATAATGTTACACTTATGACATAAAGTTAATGGAAAGAAGGGAAAACCTTATGGGATTAGATCATTTCTTTGACAAAAACCTTGTGTTTTGCTTAGAAGCGGATAATCAAGAACATCTCTTTGATCAGGTTGCAACTTTATTGGAAGAACGAGAAATCGTAACTCCAACCTATCGTGAAGCCTTGATCACTCGTGAAAAGTCATTTCCAACTGGCTTAGATATGGAATTTTTGGGTAAGGATTTGCCGAATGTGGCTATTCCTCACACAGATATTGTTCATAATCTAGCTGAAAAAGTTGTGGTGGTTCGATTAGAGAAACCAGTGACTTTCCACAATATGATTGCACCAGATAAGGAAGTAGAAGTATCCTTGCTCTTCTTTATCATCAATAACTCTAGTTCAAGTCAAACCAACATTCTTGCTCAGTTGATGGACTTCTTTACAGGAAATGGTCATCTTGAAGACCTATCAAAAATTTCTGAACCAGAAGCCCTCTATGCTTATATAGCTGAAGCAATCGCTTAATCTTGTCTATTAAAAATATTAAATCGGAGGAGATCCATATGATTAAAATTCTTGCTGCCTGCGGTGCAGGTGTTAACTCAAGCCACCAAATTAAAAGTGCTCTTGAAGAAGAACTTTCAAACCGTGGTTACGATGTGCACTGTGATGCAGTCATGGTCAAAGACGTTAATGAAGACCTTATCAAAGGTTATGACATCTTCACACCAATTGCTGCGACAGACCTTGGTTTTGACCCAGGTATTCCAGTTATCGAAGCTGGACCAATCTTATTCCGTATCCCAGCTATGAGTGCTCCAGTATATGATAATATTGAAGCAGCCATCAAAGAACACGGGTTAAGCTAATTTTAATTTGTTAACATTCATATAACATAAAAAAGGGAGGAACTGTTATGGATGCAATCTTTGACCTAATCAAAGGCTTTTTCACCCCCATCTTAGATATGGGTGGACCTGTCATCATGTTAATCATTTTGACAGTATTGGCTTTACTTTTTGGAGTGAAATTCTCCAAAGCGCTTGAAGGTGGTATCAAACTTGCCATCGCTCTTACTGGTATCGGTGCTATCATCGGTATGCTCAACACTGCTTTCTCAGCATCACTAGCAAAATTCGTTGAAAATACTGGTATTCAATTGAGTATTACCGACGTTGGTTGGGCACCACTTGCTACAATCACTTGGGGTTCTGCTTGGACACTTTACTTCTTGCTCATCATGTTGATTGTCAACATAGTGATGCTTGCTATGAAGAAAACAGATACACTTGACGTTGATATCTTCGATATCTGGCACTTGTCTATCACAGGTCTTTTGATTAAATGGTATGCAGATAACAACGGTGTGAGTCAAGGGGTTTCACTCTTTATTGCTACAGCAGCTATCGTCCTTGTTGGTGTGTTGAAAATTATCAACTCTGACTTGATGAAACCTACATTTGACGACCTTCTTAACGCTCCAAGTTCATCACCAATGACATCAACTCACATGAACTACATGATGAACCCAGTTATCATGGTTTTGGATAAGATTTTTGAAAAATTCTTCCCAGGTCTTGATAAATACGACTTTGACGCCGCAAAATTGAATAAGAAAATCGGTTTCTGGGGTTCTAAATTCTTTATCGGTTTCATCCTTGGTATCGTTATCGGTATTATGGGAACTCCACATCCAATTGCAGGGGTTGAAGATGCAGATAAATGGCGTCTTGTTATCAAAGGATGGTTGTCTCTTGGTTTGACTGCCGGTGTATCTTTGGAACTCTTCTCACTTATCGGTTCATGGTTCATCGCAGCCGTAGAACCTCTTTCACAAGGTATTACAAACGTTGCTACTAAACGTCTTCAAGGACGTAAATTTAACATCGGTCTTGACTGGCCTTTCATCGCTGGTCGTGCTGAAATCTGGGCTTGTGCTAACGTACTTGCACCAATCATGTTGATTGAAGCTGTGCTTCTTTCAAAAGTTGGAAATGGTATCTTGCCACTTGCAGGTATCATCGCTATGGGTGTTACTCCAGCTCTCTTGGTTGTAACTCGTGGTAAATTGCTCCGTATGATCATCTTCGGAACGCTCTTGTTGCCACTCTTCCTTCTTTCAGGTACACTTATTGCACCATTTGCAACAGAACTTGCTAAAGGTGTAGGTGCCTTCCCAGCAGGTGTGAGCGAAACTCAATTGATCACTCACTCAACTCTTGAAGGACCAATCGAAAAACTTCTTGGTTGGACAATTGGTAACACTACAACAGGTGATATCAAAGCAATCCTTGGTGCTGTAGTCTTCCTTGTATTCTATATCGGTATCTTTGCTTGGTACAGAAAACAAATGATCAAACGTAATGAAGAGTACGCAGCAAAAGCAAAATAATGCGCTCCTATAAAATGTAAATTGTTGAAACTAGGTTGTCATACCATTAGGAGTGACAACCTAGTTTTTTATAAACTATCAAGAAATCGGAGAAAATAATGGTAATTGAATTAAAATCAGAACAATTAAGAGTTCAATTTAACAGTTTTGGTGGGGCTCTTTCTTCTATAAAAGATGCGGAAGGTCTCGAGTATTTGTGGCAAGGAGATGCTATTTATTGGAGTGGACAAGCTCCTGTTCTCTTCCCCATTTGTGGTTCATTGAGAGATGATACAGCCGTCTATATAGATGATAATGGACAAGAAATCCAAGGAATCATCCCTCGTCATGGTTTGGTTCGTAAGAAAGAATTTGAATTAGTTGAACAGACAGACAAGAGTGTAACTTTTGCAATTGAAGACGATGAAAATAGCTATCAGAACTACCCTTATCATTTCCGCCTAGAGATTACTTATAGCCTTACTGGCAAGACAGTACGGACTCAATACAAGATTTTCAATAAAGAAACTAGCAAGGTCATGCCTTACTTTATTGGTGGCCATCCAGGATTTAATTGTCCTCTACTGGATGATGAAGTCTATGAAGATTACTATTTAGAGTTTGAGAAAGAAGAGACTTGCTCTGTTCCACGTCCTTTCCCAGACACGGGTATGCTGGATTTTCATGATAGAAGTCCATGGCTAGAGGGTCAAAAAGAATTAGATCTTAATTATGATCTTTTCAGCACAGATGCAGTCACCTTAGATGAATTGCAATCTCGAACAATTGCCCTTCGTTCTCGTAAACATGATAAGGGATTGAAAGTGCACTTTACAGAGTTTCCAAACCTCATCATCTGGTCAACTTTGAACAAGGGACCTTTCATTGCCTTTGAACCATGGTCTGGCTTGTCAACATCCCTTGAAGAAGGAGATCATTTAGAAGATAAGAAGAATGTTCGTCTCTTAGAAGCCAATCAGGTTGAAGAATTAGGGTTTGAGATAGAAGTTTTATAAAAAAGTAAAAAATAAATAACAAAAACAAACACAAACTGTTGACTTTCTCAAACAATAGTAGTATATTATGTTTGTGAGGACTAATTGACTGTTTTTTAAAGACAGCCAATACACTGCTGGAATCCAGCATAGAAAAAATAAAAAGGAGTATAAAATATGTCTATTGTTATCGGTGCAGATGCTGCAGGTTTGAGATTGAAAGAAGTTGTGAAAGACTTCTTGGAAAAAGAAAACTTCCACGTTGTGGATGTTACAGCTGAAGGTCAAGACTTTGTTGATGTGACTCTTGCTGTTGCTGCAGAAGTAAACAAAGAAGAACAAAATCTTGGTATCGTGATTGATGCTTACGGTGCTGGTCCATTTATGGTCGCAACAAAAATCAAAGGAATGGTTGCTGCAGAAGTATCTGACGAACGTTCAGCTTATATGACTCGTGGCCACAACAACTCACGTATGATCACTATGGGTGCACAACTTGTTGGTGATGAATTGGCTAAAAATATCGCTAAAGGATTTGTTAACGGTAAATACGACGGTGGTCGTCACCAGATTCGGGTCGACATGTTGAACAAAATGTGCTAATTAGATTACAATAAGAAAGGTAAGTTAAAAATGAGAATTGCAATTGGATGTGACCACATCGTAACAGATGAAAAAATGGCGGTTTCAGAATTTTTGAAATCAAAAGGATATGAAGTCATTGACTTTGGTACATATGACCATACACGTACTCACTACCCAATCTTTGGTAAAAAAGTAGGGGAAGCTGTAACTAGCGGTCAAGCTGATCTTGGAGTATGTATCTGTGGTACTGGTGTTGGTATCAACAACGCTGTAAATAAAGTTCCAGGTGTCCGTTCTGCCTTGGTTCGTGATATGACAACAGCCCTTTATGCTAAAGAACAATTGAACGCCAACGTTATCGGTTTTGGTGGTAAGATTACTGGTGAATTGCTCATGTGTGACATCATCGAAGCTTTCATCCATGCTGAATACAAACCAACTGAAGAAAACAAAAAATTGATTGCGAAAATTGAACACCTTGAAAGTCACAATGCTCAACAAACTGACGCAAACTTCTTCACTGAATTCCTTGAAAAATGGGATCGCGGAGAATACCACGACTAAGAGGTGACCTATGATTTTAACAGTCACAATGAACCCATCCATCGATATTTCCTATCCTTTGGATGAGTTGAAGATTGATACTGTCAATCGTGTGGTGGATGTAACCAAAACAGCTGGTGGTAAGGGACTCAATGTTACCCGAGTACTTTCAGAATTTGGGGATTCTGTTCTTGCTACTGGTTTAGTTGGTGGTAAACTTGGTGAGTTTCTGGTTGAACATATCGATGATCAAGTAAAGAAAGATTTCTTCTCAATTCAGGGAGAAACTCGGAACTGTATCGCTATTCTTCACGGAGACAACCAAACAGAAGTTCTTGAAAAAGGTCCTGAAATATTGGAACAGGAAGGTCAAGACTTTTTGAAACATTTCAAAAAACTCTTGGAGTCAGTTGAAGTAATAGCTATCTCAGGTAGTTTACCAGCTGGCCTTCCAGTTGATTACTATGCGAGTTTGGTAGAACTTGCTAATCAAGCTGGCAAGCCTGTTGTCTTGGACTGCTCTGGTGCAGCACTTCAGGCGGTTCTTGAATCACCCCATAAACCAACAGTCATCAAACCAAATAATGAGGAATTGTCTCAACTTCTAGGAAGAGAAGTTTCTGAGGATTTGGATGAATTAAAAGAAGTCCTTCAAGAACCTTTGTTTTCAGGTATTGAATGGATTATCGTTTCACTTGGTGCCAATGGTGCCTTTGCCAAACATGGAAATACTTTCTACAAGGTAGATATTCCTAGAATTCAGGTGGTAAATCCTGTTGGATCTGGAGACTCTACTGTGGCAGGAATTTCTTCAGGACTTCTTCACAAAGAATCGGATGCAGCATTACTCATCAAGGCAAATGTCCTTGGTATGCACAATGCTCAAGAAAAAATAACTGGTCATGTCAACATGGCCAACTATCAAGCTCTATATGATCAATTAATAGTAAAAGAGGTATAAAATGGCTTTAACAGAACAAAAACGTGCACGCTTAGAAAAACTTTCTGATGAAAATGGTATCATCTCAGCTCTTGCATTTGACCAACGTGGTGCTTTGAAACGCCTCATGGCTCAACACCAAACAGAAGAACCAACTGTGGCTCAAATGGAAGAACTTAAAGTTTTGGTAGCAGATGAATTGACTAAATACGCTTCATCTATGCTTCTTGACCCTGAGTATGGACTTCCAGCGACTAAAGCTCTTGATGAAAAAGCTGGTCTTCTCCTTGCTTATGAAAAAACAGGTTATGATACAACAAGCACAAAACGCTTGCCAGACTGCTTGGATGTTTGGTCTGCAAAACGTATTAAAGAAGAAGGTGCAGATGCAGTTAAATTCTTGCTTTACTACGATGTAGATAGCTCAGACGAACTCAACCAAGAAAAACAAGCTTACATCGAACGTATCGGTTCTGAGTGTGTGGCTGAAGATATCCCATTCTTCCTTGAAATTCTTGCTTACGATGAAAAAATTGCTGACGCTGGTTCTGTAGAATACGCTAAAGTAAAACCACACAAAGTTATCGGTGCTATGAAAGTCTTCTCAGACCCACGCTTTAACATTGATGTCTTGAAAGTTGAAGTTCCTGTTAACATTAAATATGTTGAAGGCTTCGCTGAAGGTGAAGTAGTTTATACACGTGAAGAAGCAGCAGCCTTCTTCAAAGCACAAGATGAAGCAACTAACTTGCCATACATCTACTTGAGTGCTGGTGTATCAGCTAAACTCTTCCAAGATACTCTTGTATTTGCTCACGAATCAGGTGCAAACTTTAACGGAGTTCTTTGTGGCCGTGCAACATGGGCTGGATCAGTTGAAGCATACATCAAAGATGGTGAATCAGCAGCTCGCGAATGGCTACGTACAACTGGATTTGAAAATATTGACGAACTCAATAAAGTTCTTCAAACAACAGCGACTTCATGGAAAGAACGCGTGTAAGAAAGTCCTCATAGTCTAGGAACATGAATCTAAAAAAATTTTAAAAAAGTTGTATGTAAAGGTTTACAAATTAACTTACTTGTGCTATACTTAAATCACAAGTTAATACAAGGTGAGTGTTACTAAGTAATATTAGGCATGATCACAGGTGAATTAGAAATCGGCTGATTTTCTAGTTCATTTGTGGTCATTTTTTATACTCATATACCTTTAATATATAAAAGGAGGTTGACATGTATCGAATTCTAAATCCAATGAATCACAATGTCTCGCTTGTCAGAAATGATAAAGGAGAA
>NZ_KQ970287.1:0-5268 GCF_001579035.1 Streptococcus mitis
AACAGTAGTCGTAAGAAAAGTGAGTCCAGCTAGACCAACAGGTGACGGTCAACAAAGACCAGCTACGCCATCTGACGATACAAATCGTAGACCAGATACTGCTACCCCTGCTGAGGTGCCAACTACTCAACCTGCTGAACAACCAAGTCAAACAGTTGAAGTACCTGCTCAATTGCCGAATGAAGTGTCAGAAACTGATTCATCAGTTTCTCAACCACAAGCAGTATTGCCAAATACTGGTACACAAGAAGACCGTGCTAACGGTGCATTAGGACTTCTATCTCTTCTTGGCGCATTTGGTTTGCTATTTGCCAAAAAGAAAAAAGACGATGAAGAGGAAGCTTAAATAGATGATCTCATCTGATCCTTAGTAGCTTTCCCTGCATAAAGTCTGTGTAAATCAAAAAGAACTAGAAAAATCACTCATTTGTGAGAATTCTAGTTCTTTTTTCGTATTTCATAAACATTTCATATTTGGGTTTTATAATAGTCTTACAAATATGGAGGTGACAAATGAATCCAATCCAAAGAGCTTGGGCTTATGTCAGCAGAAAACGACTGAGAAGTTTTATTTTATTTCTGATTTTATTGGTCCTATTGGCCGGAATTTCAGCCTGTTTGACGCTGATGAAGTCCAACAAAACAGTGGAAAGCAATCTTTATAAATCACTTAACACATCTTTTTCTATTAAGAAGATAGAAAATGGTCAGACCTTCAAGTTGTCAGACCTAGCATCCGTGAGCAAGGTTAAGGGACTGGAAAATGTCTCTCCTGAACTGGAGACGGTCGCAAAACTGAAAGACAAGGAAGCGGTGAGTGGCGAGCAGAGCGTTGAACGTGATGATTTGTCAGCTGCGGACAAGAACTTGGTTAGCTTAACAGCTCTGGAGGATTCATCCAAGGATGTGACCTTTACCAGTTCAGCTTTCAATCTAAAAGAAGGGAGACATCTTCAAAAAGGGGATTCCAAGAAAATTCTCATCCACGAAGAGTTGGCTAAGAAGAATGGTCTTTCGCTTCATGACAAGATTGCCTTAGATGCTGGTCAGTCAGAAGCTGGGAAAGGACAAACAGTTGAGTTTGAAATTGTTGGCATCTTTTCTGGTAAAAAACAGGAGAAATTCACAGGCTTGTCTTCTGACTTCAGTGAAAATCAAGTCTTTACAGACTATGAAAGTAGCCAAAGCCTTTTGGGAAATAGTGAATCTCTAGTCAGTGCAGCGCGCTTCTATGTAGAAAATCCCAAGGAAATGGACGGACTCATGGAGCAGGTGGAAAACTTAGCCTTGGAAAGTCAAGGATACCAAGTTGAGAAGGAAAATAAGGCCTTTGAACAAATCAAAGACTCAGTTGCAACTTTCCAAACCTTCCTGACCATCTTCCTTTATGGGATGTTGATAGCAGGAGCAGGGGCCTTAATTCTTGTTTTGTCTCTCTGGTTGAGAGAAAGGGTCTACGAAGTGGGGATTTTACTGGCACTTGGAAAAGGCAAGACCTCAATCTTCCTACAGTTCTGTTTAGAGGTAGTTTTGGTCTCTCTCGGTGCTTTGCTTCCAGCATTTGCTGCAGACAACGCAATCACATCTTACCTACTCCAAACCCTACTAGCAAGTGGAGAACAGGCAAGCTTACAAGACACGCTAGCTAAAGCAAGCAGTTTATCAACCAGCATCCTATCTTTTGCAGAATCCTATGTTTTTCTAGTTCTGCTTAGTTGCTTATCTGTAGCCCTTTGTTTCCTATTCTTATTTAGAAAATCGCCTAAGGAAATTTTATCATCTATTAGTTAATACTCTTCGAAAATCAAATTTAAACCGTGTCAGCTTCGCCTTGCCGTACTCAAGTACAGCCTGCGGCTAGCTTCCTAGTTTAATCTTTGATTTTCATTGAGTATAAGAAGGAGAAATCATGACTTTATTACAATTACAAGATCTTACCTATCGTTATAAGAATACTGCCGAGGCAGTTTTATATCAGATCAATTATCATTTTGAACCCGGAAAATTTTACAGTATTATTGGGGAGTCAGGAGCAGGAAAATCCACTCTCTTGTCCCTCCTTGCTGGTTTAGATAGTCCTGTTGAAGGTTCTATCCTTTTCCAAGGCGAGGACATTCGTAAGAAGGGGTATTCCTACCATCGTATGCACCATATTTCCCTGGTTTTTCAAAATTATAACTTGATAGATTATCTTTCTCCACTGGAAAATATCCGCTTGGTCAATAAAAAGGCAAGCAAGGATACACTGCTTGAGCTTGGTTTGGATGAAAATCAGATCAAGCGGAATGTTCTCCAGTTATCAGGTGGTCAACAACAACGTGTTGCCATTGCTCGCAGTTTGGTCTCAGAAGCTCCAGTTATTCTAGCGGATGAGCCAACAGGAAATCTAGACCCTAAAACTGCTGGAGATATTGTCGAACTGCTCAAATCACTTGCCCAGAAAACAGGTAAATGTGTCATCGTCGTAACTCACAGCAAAGAAGTGGCACAAGCGTCAGATATTACACTTGAGTTGAAGGATAAGAAACTGACTGAAACTCGCAATACTACGAAATAATACGAGCTTTTTCTGTTAGAACTATAAAATAGAACAAAATCTAGAAAGGGAACCTATGTTACACAACGCATTTGCCTATGTTACAAGGAAGTTTTTCAAATCGATTGTCATCTTCCTGATTATTCTCCTCATGGCGAGCTTGAGTTTGGTCGGCTTGTCGATCAAGGGAGCTACTGCCAAGGCTTCTCAGGAGACCTTTAAAAATATCACCAACAGCTTCTCCATGCAAATCAATCGTCGCGTCAATCAAGGAACGCCACGTGGTGCTGGGAATATCAAGGGTGAGGACATCAAAAAAATCACCGAAAACAAGGCCATCGAGTCTTATGTGAAACGCATCAACGCTATCGGAGATTTGACTGGCTATGAACTTATCGAAACGCCAGATACCAAGAAAAATCTAACACCTGACCGTGCCAAACATTTTGGAAGCAGCTTGATGATTACTGGTGTCAATGACTCCTCTAAAGAAGACAAGTTTGTCTCTGGTTCTTATAAGTTGGTCGAAGGTGAGCATCTAACAAACGACGACAAGGACAAGATCCTCATGCATAAGGACTTGGCAGCCAAACACGGCTGGAAAGTCGGGGATAAGGTCAAACTGGACTCCAATATCTATGACGCAGACAATGAAAAAGGTGCCAAGGAAACAGTCGAAGTGACAATCAAGGGACTCTTTGATGGCCACAATAAGTCGGCAGTAACTTACTCACAAGAGCTTTACGAAAACACAGCCATCACAGACATTCACACGGCGGCTAAACTTTATGGATACACAGAAGACACAGCTATTTATGGGGACGCAACCTTCTTTGTAACAGCGGACAAGAACTTGGATGATGTTATGAAAGAGTTGAATGGCATAAGTGGTATCAACTGGAAGAGCTATACACTGGTGAAGAGCTCCTCTAACTACCCAGCTCTTGAGCAATCCATCTCTGGTATGTACAAGATGGCCAACCTCCTCTTCTGGGGTAGCTTGAGCTTCTCAGTCCTTCTCCTTGCCCTCTTGCTCAGCCTTTGGATCAACGCCCGTCGCAAGGAAGTGGGAATTCTCCTCTCTATCGGTCTCAAGCAGGCAAGTATCTTGGGTCAATTTATCACTGAATCTATCTTGATTGCTATCCCAGCTCTTGTTTCTGCTTACTTCCTAGCCAATTACACTGCCCGTGCAATTGGAAACACTGTCCTTGCCAATGTCACTTCAGGTGTTGCCAAGCAAGCCAGCAAGGCGGCTCAAGCCTCTAACCTTGGTGGTGGTGCAGAAGTAGATGGCTTTAGCAAGACCTTGTCGAGCCTAGATATTTCTATTCAGACAGCAGACTTTATCATCGTCTTTGTTCTTGCTTTAGTTCTAGTGGTTCTCGTTATGGCGCTTGCTTCAAGCAATCTCCTTAGAAAACAACCCAAAGAGCTCTTGCTGGATGGTGAATAATACTGATGCCAGACTGAAAAATGAGGCTAGCAACTGAAAGTTTTAAAATGATACATGAAGCAGAAAGCAGTGGTGAAAATCATTGCTTTCAGTTGCTTTCTTTGTACTTTAGTGTTTAAATATGATATACTAAAGCTATGGAATTTATTAGAAAGGGGTTTCATAACTTATATATGGAATTGTGCATAAAAATCTATAGAAATCTTATCTTGAAAATAGATAGATAAATCTGTAGAAGTCTATCCATATCGCAAACATAGGCTAGTAGACCTAGGCAGGGTCTACCTTGGAAAATATAGAATAGTGAGGAAAAATAAACATTATGAGACAAACAAATGTTAGAGGAAGCTTGTCCCTCCGTGGCTTTAGAAAATTGAGAACTGGTGCAATTGTTGCGACAGGTGTCATTTTGCTAGGTCTGGGCTTTTTAGCTCCAACTGTGTCAGCCAGTGAACAAGATGGTGTCTGGGTAGCCAGAACAGTTGAGGAAGTGAAAGCTGACCTTCAAAAAGAAGGTGATTTATTTAAGTATGTCATTAAGTGGGGAGATACATTAAGTGTTATCAGCGAAGCAAGCAATATCCCTGTAGATGTACTTCAAGAAATGAATCAAGCTTCAGGCAAGAATTTATTCTTACCGCACAATGAATTGTACTTTACCGAAGCTGAAACGGTTTCAGATACAGTCACAAAACACAAGATTGTCATCAAAGAAAGTGGTGCAAGTGGCGAAGTTCGCACTTACGAGGTCTTGCTCAAGAAAGATCAGGAAACAAAAGCTGTTACCTTTGAATTAACAGATGTCACTGAGAAAATTGAAAAAATGACTGTGAACTATAGCTCAGTCTATCAGCCTGTATCAGCTCCAGTAGTGGAAAGAGCGGAAGAATCAGGTGAAGAGCCTGCCTCAGAAGCACCAGCAGAGACAAGCCCAGAAGTTAAAGAAGCAACAGAAGCTCCAGCAGAATCAACTGAAGCAAAAGCAACAGAACCAGAGGTAGCGAAACCAGCTACACCAAAAGCAGAAGCTCCAACAGAATCAACTGAAGCAAAAGCAACAGAACCAGAGGTAGCAAACCCAGCTACGCCAAAAACGGAAGCTCCAGTAGAATCAACTGAAGCAAAAGCAACAGAACCAGAGGTAGCAAAACCAGTTACACCAAAAGCAGAAGCTCCAACAGAAACATCTGAACCAAAAGGAACAGAGTCAGAGGCAGCGAAACCAGCTACACCAAAAGCAGAAGCTCCAACAGAATCAACTGAAGCAAAAGCAACA
>NZ_KQ970287.1:5288-6558 GCF_001579035.1 Streptococcus mitis
AGCAAAAGCAACAGAACCAGAGGTAGCAAAACCAGCTACGCCAAAAACGGAAGCTCCAACAGAATCAACTGAAGCAAAAGCAACAGAACCAGAGGTGGTAACACCAGCTGAACCAAAAGTAGAAGCTCCAACAGAATCAACTGAAGCAAAAGCAACAGAGCCAGAGGCAGTAAAACCAGCTACACCAAAAGCAGAAGCTCCAACAGAATCAACTGAAGCAAAAGCAACAGAACCAGAGGTAGCACCAAAAGAAGCAGGAGAAGAAGTGAAACCGGCACCGAAAGCAGAGACTCCAGCGCCGAAAACTGAAGAAGAAAAGTTATTAGAGGAAACTAAACAGGATAGCATAAGAGAAAATATTGACGAAGTTGTTAATATTAAATTAGCGGAAATTGAAAAGATTGAAAATTCAGATGAAAAAGAAAAATTAAAAGCAAAATTATATGAGTTAAGAAAGAATGCAGTAGATGACATTAAAAATGCTAAAGATGAAGAAGAGGCATTAATACTTACAGAAAAACATCAAAATATAATTAATTCTCTTAAAATAGCTGGTGAAAAATATACAAAACCAAATTTTGATAAGGATAATTTATCAAATGGACGTAATGATGGAACTACGATTGAAGGTGGTAGTACAGCAATAGGTCACGGTTCAGGAGAAGCACCTTCAGGAGCAACGCAACCAGCCTCAGCAGAAGGAACAGATAACTCATCAGCACCAACAGCCCAACCACAACCTTCATCAACTTCAGAAGGGACTACAGGCCCCAGAAGTGCCCCATCAGTTCAAGCAAGAGCAAGAAGAGTAGCACGTTCAACATCAGAACCAGATGGAACCGTAAATATTAGTTATAACTTCGCTGGAATGCCAGATATTCATGGTTTCCTATCTGACCCGGGAGAAAATAACACTGTCACAATTCCTGCTGGAACGAGTGAAGCACAGGCAAAAGAGCTAGTAAAAGAAAAAATTCAAGCCAAGATAAAAGACCTAGCTGCTAGAGGGTATCATGTGAAAAATGACATTATTTTTGAACAAGATACTACTGTGAAAAATTATAACTACGTCGTCACATTCACTAAGGAGGCTACAGGAACTTCAGGGTTCAGAATGGCTCCAGCAGTTCAACCACGCGCTAGCAGAAATCGTAGAAGTCTAGAACAGCCAGCTCCTCAAAAGGTCAAAGTAAATGTATTTTACAACTTTGATAAAATGAAAGATATTGCAGGTTTCCTAGGAGATATCAATGGAACTTCTCTTGAAATT
>NZ_KQ970287.1:6696-7939 GCF_001579035.1 Streptococcus mitis
ATTGCGGAAGGTTTATCAAATGAACAGGTTAAATCAGCTGTCAAGAGCCAAGTTGATGCTAAGAAAGAAGAGTTGCGCAAACACGGCTATACTTTCAAAGAGGACTATGTCTATCAAGCTAATGGGAAAGATTATAACTACGTTGTAACATTTTCAAAAGCAGCTAAATAATTTTCATTCCATAGGGAGTGAAATGCAAGCAGAGAGAGCGATAGGCTCTCTTTGTTTTATCTAGTGGTCAGTTGCTTACAGACAAAAGGCCAGCAAGAGACTATAATAGAAAATAGAGTAGGTAGTTATTCTAAGAAAAATAAAAAATAGAGAGCAGTTAAAGTATGAAAATTTTAATTGTAGAAGATGAAGAAATGATCCGTGAGGGGGTCAGTGATT
Source organism: Streptococcus mitis (assembly GCF_001579035.1). Lineage (GTDB taxonomy): Bacteria > Bacillota > Bacilli > Lactobacillales > Streptococcaceae > Streptococcus > Streptococcus mitis_J. The sequence goes on from NZ_KQ970287.1 coordinate 7,087, forward strand.
ATTTGACAGATTGCGGTTATGAAACCATTGAGGCTGCAGATGGGCAAGAAGCCTTAGAGCAATTTTCCAGCTATGAAGTGGCCTTGGTTTTACTGGATATCCAGATGCCTAAACTCAATGGTCTGGAAGTGCTAGCTGAGATTCGCAAAACCAGCCAAGTCCCTGTCTTGATGTTGACCGCTTTTCAGGATGAGGAATACAAGATGAGTGCCTTTGCTTCGCTAGCAGATGGCTATCTGGAAAAACCTTTCTCCCTCTCCCTCTTAAAAGTGAGGGTGGATGCGATTTTTAAGCGCTACTACGATACAGGACGAATCTTCTCCTATAAGGATGCCAAGGTGGATTTTGAGAGCTACAGTGCAAGCCTCGCAGGTCAAGAAGTACCTATCAATGCCAAAGAGTTGGAAATTCTGGACTATCTGGTGAAAAATGAAGGACGTGCCTTGACTCGGTCTCAGATAATCGATGCCGTCTGGAAAGCGACAGATGAGGTTCCCTTTGATCGTGTCATTGATGTTTATATCAAGGAACTGCGGAAAAAGCTAGGCTTGGACTGCATCCTCACTGTGCGCAATGTTGGTTATAAATTGGAGCGAAAATGAAACGAACAGGTTTATTTACAAAGATATTTATCTATACCTTCTCGATTTTTAGTGTTCTGGTTATTTGCCTTCATTTAGCTATTTATTTTCTCTTTCCCTCGACTTATCTGACCCATCGTCAGGAAACAATTGGCCAGAAAGCGACAGCTATTGCCCAGTCCCTAGAAGGGAAGGATAGGCAGAGTATCGAGCAAGTCTTAGACTTGTATTCCCAGACCAGTGATATCAAGGGGGTGGTCAAGGGCGAGATG
>NZ_KQ970287.1:8341-10686 GCF_001579035.1 Streptococcus mitis
AAGATGGTGGCACCATGATCCTGCAATTTTTAGCTTCCATGGATTTGCAAAAGGAAGCAGAGCAAATCAGTCTCCAGTTTCTCCCCTATACCTTGTTGGCATCATTTCTAATTTCTCTTTTAGTGGCCTACATCTATGCTCGGACCATTGTTGCCCCAATCTTGGAAATCAAGCGGGTGACCCGTCGGATGATGGAACTGGATGCTCAAGTACGATTGCGCGTGGATTCTAAGGATGAGATTGGTGATCTCAAGGAACAAATCAATAGCCTTTACCAGCATCTTTTGACTGTCATTGCGGACTTGCATGACAAAAATGAAGCCATTCTCCAGCTGGAAAAGATGAAGGTCGAATTCCTACGAGGGGCTTCTCATGAATTGAAAACACCTCTGGCTAGTTTGAAAATCCTGATCGAAAACATGAAAGAAAATATTGGTCGTTATAAGGATAGAGACCACTATCTGGGAGTTGCCTTGGGGATTGTGGATGAGCTCAATCACCATGTTCTGCAGATACTTTCCCTCTCGTCTGTACAGGAATTACGAGATGATAGGGGAAAGATTGACTTACACCAGATGACGCAAAGTCTGGTTAAGGATTATGCCTTACTAGCCAAGGAAAGAGAACTCCAGATAGCCAATAGTTTGACCCATCAGCAGGCTTATATAAACCCATCTGTCATGAAATTAATTCTTTCTAACCTCATCAGCAATGCTATCAAGCACTCCACTCCAGGTGGCTTGGTTGGCATTGGAGAAAGAGAAGGGGAATTCTTTATAGAAAATAGCTGCAGTCCTGAAGAACAAGAAAAACTAGCCCAATCTTTTTCTGACAATGCTAGTCGTAAGGTCAAGGGGTCTGGTATGGGCCTCTTTGTGGTCAAGAGTTTGTTAGAACATGAAAAATTACCCTATCGTTTTGAAATGGGGGAGAATCGTTTAACCTTCTTTATAGCTTTTCCAAAAGTTGCCCAAAGTTAGGGAGAGAAAGGGTTTACATAGATGAAGCTAGAAGAAATTCAATCGAAACTGCGGGAAAAACTAGATTTTTTTGTCAAAAAGTGATAAAATGAACAATGTAAATGGGATGACCCATAAAAATATACAGGAGGCCTGATAAAATGGCAATCGTTTCAGCAGAAAAATTTGTCCAAGCAGCTCGTGACAACGGTTATGCAGTTGGTGGATTTAACACAAACAACCTTGAGTGGACTCAAGCTATCTTGCGCGCAGCAGAAGCTAAAAAAGCTCCAGTTTTGATCCAAACTTCAATGGGTGCTGCTAAATACATGGGTGGTTACAAAGTTGCTCGCAACTTGATCGCTAACCTTGTTGAATCAATGGGTATCACTGTACCAGTAGCTATCCACCTTGATCACGGTCACTACGAAGATGCACTTGAGTGTATCGAAGTTGGTTACACTTCAATCATGTTTGACGGTTCACACCTTCCAGTTGAAGAAAACCTTAAATTGGCTAAAGACGTTGTTGAAAAAGCACACGCTAAAGGTATCTCAGTAGAAGCTGAAGTTGGTACTATCGGTGGTGAAGAAGACGGAATCATCGGTAAAGGTGAATTGGCTCCAATCGAAGACGCTAAAGCAATGGTTGAAACTGGTATCGACTTCTTGGCAGCTGGTATCGGTAACATCCACGGTCCTTACCCAGCAAACTGGGAAGGTCTTGACCTTGACCACTTGCAAAAATTGACAGAAGCTCTTCCAGGATTCCCAATCGTATTGCACGGTGGATCAGGTATTCCTGATGAGCAAATCCAAGCAGCTATCAAACTTGGTGTTGCCAAAGTTAACGTTAACACAGAATGCCAAATCGCATTCGCTAACGCAACTCGTAAATTTGCTCGTGACTACGAAGCAAACGAAGCAGAATACGACAAGAAAAAACTCTTCGACCCACGTAAATTCTTGGCTGACGGTGTAAAAGCTATCCAAGCATCAGTTGAAGAACGTATCGACGTATTCGGTTCAGAAGGTAAAGCATAATCTAGCTGAATAATACAGATGAAACCTGCCCATTGGGTGGGTTTTTTGGTGTTTTAAGGAGACTATTAAGCCAGAATATTATCGTTTTAAGAGAGAAATCTTTAATTTTATAATCTGTAGGCAAACGCTTGCATTTTAGTTTTTATTGAACTATAATAGGTTGGTATAAAGCCTTCTGTAGTAATAAAATGTAGAAGGTGTAGAAAGTAAGGATTTAGAATATTTGTAGTCAAAAGACAATGTTGCAATTCCTTACCATAGGGAGATAGATATGGCAATGATAGAAGTGGAACATCTTCAGAAAAATTTTGTAAAGACTGTTAAGGAACCGGGCTTGAAGGGG
>NZ_KQ970287.1:10706-11420 GCF_001579035.1 Streptococcus mitis
ACGCTCCTTTATTCATCCTGAAAAGCAGACCTTTGAAGCGGTTAAGGATTTGACCTTTGAGGTTCCCAAGGGGCAGATTTTAGGCTTTATCGGGGCCAATGGTGCTGGGAAGTCGACCACCATCAAAATGCTGACTGGGATTTTAAAGCCGACATCTGGTTTTTGTCGGATTAACGGCAAGATTCCCCAGGACAATCGTCAAGATTATGTCAAGGATATTGGGGTTGTTTTTGGACAACGCACCCAGCTATGGTGGGATTTGGCATTGCAAGAGACCTACACGGTTTTAAAGGAGATTTACGATGTGCCAGACTCACTCTTTCATAAACGTATGGACTTTTTGAATGAAGTCTTGGATTTGAAGGACTTTATCAAGGATCCCGTGCGGACTCTTTCATTGGGACAGCGCATGCGGGCGGACATTGCAGCTTCCTTGCTTCACAATCCCAAGGTACTCTTTTTAGATGAGCCGACCATTGGTTTGGACGTTTCTGTCAAGGACAACATTCGTCGGGCCATTACTCAAATCAATCAAGAGGAAGAAACAACCATTCTCCTGACCACTCACGATCTAAGTGATATTGAGCAACTCTGTGATCGGATTTTTATGATTGATAAGGGGCAGGAGATTTTTGATGGGACGGTTAGCCAGCTCAAGGAAACCTTTGGCAAGATGAAGACACTCTCATTTGAACTGCTACCAGGTCAAAGTCA
>NZ_KQ970287.1:12174-16910 GCF_001579035.1 Streptococcus mitis
CCATTTTTAAGTGTCATTGTCTTGATGAAAATCTTATCTGGGCAAGGAATTGTAGAAGTGCTGGGATTAACTGTCCTTTACCTCTTTAGCCTAACGATCGCCTATCTGATTAACTTTTTCTTTAATATCTGTTTTGGGTTTTCAGCCTTTGTGTTTAAAAATCTTTGGGGTTCCAATCTACTCAAGACTTCCATAGTGGCTTTTATGTCTGGAAGTTTGATTCCCTTGGCTTTCTTTCCAAAGGTTGTTTCAGATATTCTGTCCTTCCTGCCTTTTTCATCCTTGATTTATACTCCAGTTATGATTATCGTTGGGAAATACGATGCCAATCAGATTCTTCAGGCGCTCGCTTTGCAGTTTTTCTGGCTCTTAGTGATGGTGGGCTTGTCTCAGTTGATTTGGAAACGAGTCCAGTCATTCATTACCATTCAGGGAGGTTAGTATGAAAAAATATCAACGCATGCATTTGATTTTTATCAGACAGTACATCAAACAAATCATGGAATACAAGGTGGATTTTGTGGTTGGTGTCTTGGGAGTCTTTCTGACTCAAGGATTAAACCTCTTGTTTCTCAATGTCATCTTTCAACATATTCCATCCCTAGAAGGTTGGACCTTTCAAGAGATTGCCTTTATCTATGGCTTTTCCTTGATTCCTAAGGGATTTGACCATCTCTTTTTTGACAATCTCTGGGCACTGGGCCAACGCCTAGTGCGAAAAGGGGAGTTTGACAAGTATCTGACTCGTCCTATCAATCCCCTCTTCCACATCCTAGTCGAGACCTTTCAGATTGATGCCTTGGGTGAACTCTTGGTCGGTGGAATTTTTACTAGCGACAACAGTATCAAGCATTGCTTGGACTCTTCCAAAATTCTTGCTTTTCCTAGTCTGCATACCATTTGCGACCTTGATTTATACTTCCTTGAAAATCGCGACAGCTAGTATCGCTTTTTGGACCAAACAGTCAGGGGCTATGATTTACATCTTCTATATGTTTAATGATTTTGCCAAGTACCCGATTTCGATTTACAATTCTCTTCTTCGTTGGTTGATTAGCTTTATCGTGCCTTTTGCCTTTACGGCCTACTATCCTGCCAGCTATTTTTTGCAGGACAAGGATGTAATCTTTAACATCGGAGGTTTGATTTTGATTTCCCTCGTTTTCTTTGCTATTTCCTTGAAACTTTGGGATAGGGGCTTGGATTCCTACGAAAGTGCTGGTTCGTAAATAATAGAATATCAAAGCCTTGTCTTAGGACAGGCTTTTTCTAATAGAGATGAAAATTCCTTGACATCTATTCTCAGAGTGCTATACTGTAATTGTAATCGCCGATTTAGCTCAGTTGGTAGAGCAAGGCACTCGTAAAGCCTAGGTCACAGGTTCGATCCCTGCAATCGGCAAAGTGAAGAAACTCATTCTACTGGGTTTCTTTTTATTTTATCTTAACTATTGAGCCACTTAGACCGAGATATAGACCAGATAGGCAAAAGAACTTGTTCTTGAGAAACTCCTCTGCTATAATGATTTTTGTAAGGAACGTGAGGGGGCAGTATTAGACAACTCAAGTTCCTAAAAAAGAAATTGGAGATAAAGAAATGAAAAAATTATTGGGGATTGTATTTTTAGTAGCAGCAGCGACAGTAGTGTATTTTGGCTCTGTAGGTTGGCCAAGTTTGGATGTCAACCTCTGGTCATTGATTCCGGTAGGGCTGTTCCTCTTTTTCACACTAGAGAATCTTTTGAAAAAGGATTACAAGGCTGGTCTGATGTGTTTGATTATTGCCTTTATCATCGCAAATGCAATTTTGGACCTTTTGCCAATTTCAAGCGGCTTGGTGATTGGAGCAGGTGTGCTAGCTTGTGTAGGGATTGGCTATCTATTTCCTGATAAAGAGAGTAAATAGAAATTATTAAAAAAGATATAAAGAAAAACACTTCAATCACTGTATTTCAGCTTGATTGAGGTGTTTTCGATTTCATTTTTTATTTCTGTGCCATCAATTCAACAATCATCTCGATATACATGACAAGGGTTAATAAGAATCCTGCACGCCAGAAGAATTTGATGAATTTAGGATAGTAAAAGCTGCGTTTTTTCAAAAGGAAGAAAAAAACGAGAATAATGGCTAGAAGTGAGAGGGCTAGTCCCAGTCTAGGGAGAAAATTATGGGTAAAGGTTTTAGCTGTGATTAGGTAGTACTCAAATACCAAGACTGGAAAAGCCAAATCCGCAAAGTTTCGTCCTAGTTTTTTTAATCTAAAAAGTTTGGTTATGATAATGCAGACAACTAAGGTCAGTATCAATAATAAAATAGATGCTAATTTCATTAAAATCATATCCATATTGTATCATAAAAAATGGCTAATGGAAACGAGAAACAGAGGAATTTATAGGAAAGTCAGGCTTTTGAGATTGTGGGTGATTTTTGTTATAATGAAAGTTATGAAATCTTATAACACCTTGAATGATTACTATCGAAAACTCTTTGGAGAAAAGACTTTTAAAGTCCCTATTGATGCGGGGTTTGACTGTCCCAATCGTGATGGAACTGTGGCTCATGGAGGCTGTACTTTTTGTACGGTTTCAGGTTCTGGAGATGCCATTGTGGCACCGGATGCGCCTATCCGTGAGCAATTTTATAAGGAAATTGACTTTATGCATCGTAAATGGCCAGATGTTCATAAGTATCTGGTTTATTTTCAAAATTTTACCAATACCCATGAAAAGGTGGAAGTCATCCGAAAGCGCTATGAGCAGGCTATCAATGAGCCAGGTGTAGTAGGAATCAATATCGGAACGCGGCCAGACTGTTTACCCGATGAAACTATCGAATATTTGGCTGAGTTGTCGGAACGCATGCATGTGACGGTTGAATTGGGCTTGCAGACCACTTATGAAACAACCTCTGACCTGATTAACCGCGCCCATTCCTATGAATTGTACGTGGAAACGGTCAAGCGTTTGAGAAAGTATCCCAAGATTGAGATTGTTTCTCATTTGATCAATGGCTTGCCTGGCGAAACCCATGAAATGATGATTGAAAATGTCCGCCGCTGTGTTACGGATAACGATATTCAAGGGATTAAACTGCATTTGCTCCATCTTATGACAAATACTCGTATGCAACGGGACTACCACGAAGGACGTTTGCAGTTGATGAGCCAGGACGAATATGTCAAGGTCATCTGTGATCAGCTGGAAATCATTCCCAAGCATATTGTCATCCATCGAATCACAGGAGATGCACCTAGAGATATGTTGATTGGGCCTATGTGGAGCCTCAATAAATGGGAAGTCCTCAACAGCATTGAGATGGAGATGCGACGTCGTGGAAGCGTTCAAGGATGCAAGGCTGTAAAACAGGAGTTTGAAAATGAAAAGACCACTTGAAATGGCACATGATTTTTTGGCTGAGGTTGTAACTCAGGACGATATCGTAGTGGATGCGACTATGGGAAATGGTCACGACACCCTTTTTCTAGCCAAATTAGCCAAGAAAGTCTATGCCTTTGATATTCAGGAGCAAGCCTTGGAAAAGACCAAGGAGCGTTTGGACCAGGCTGGCCTGACAAATGCCCAGTTAATCTTGCAAGGTCATGAGACACTGGATCAGTTTGTGACAGAAGCCAAGGCAGGGATTTTTAATCTGGGCTATTTGCCGTCAGCTGATAAGTTCGTCATCACCCAACCTCAGACGACTATTGAAGCATTAGAAAAGCTATGTCATTTGCTTGTCAAAGGTGGACGGATTGCCATTATGATCTACTATGGTCATGAAGGAGGCGACCTCGAGAGGGATGCTGTCTTGGATTTTGTTAGCCAGTTGAACCAACAAGAGTACACAGCTACCATTTACCGAACTTTAAATCAAGTCAACAACCCACCATTTTTAGTAATGATTGAAAAATTAGAGAGATATAGACATGGATAAACAATACCTACGTGAAAAGCTGGATGCCATGCGCCAGAATTTTGTTGAATCAACCCACCACGAACGAGCAGTGGGTGTGTTAGACCAAGCACACATGAGCAAAAAAATGCTTAAAATCAAGAAAAAATTAGTTGCTCTTGAAATGGAACGGTGCCAGAGAAAAATTGAGCACAAAGACTGTTCCAAGATTGACCAAAAAATCAAAGAGCAGAAGGAGATATTTGAATCCTGTTGTAAAAAAGATTAAGGAGGACGTGCGTGGAATTACTGATTTACCTCATCCTATTTTTACTGGTCTTGATTGTCTCAAGTACAACCAATAAGCTCCTGCCTTTTTTGCCTCTCCCTTTGGTGCAGATTCTTTTGGGAATTGTGATTGGTCTCTTTTTACCCAATACCGACTTTCATCTCAATACGGAGTTGTTTTTGGCACTGGTTATCGGGCCCTTGCTTTTCCGAGAGTCCGAAGAAGCGGATATTACAGCTATTTTAAAACACTGGCGAATTATTGTCTATCTCATATTTCCAGTGATTTTTATCTCGACCCTGAGTTTGGGTGGCTTGGCCCATCTTCTTTGGCTCAGTCTTCCCTTGGCGGCTTGCTTGGCTGTTGGAGCGGCACTTGGGCCTACGGATTTGGTGGCTTTTGCCTCTCTTTCGGATCGGTTTAGCTTTCCAAAGCGCGTGTCCAATATCCTTAAGGGTGAAGGACTCTTGAATGACGCGTCTGGCTTGGTGGCCTTTCAGGTAGCTTTGACAGCTTGGACAACTGGAGCCTTTTCCCTTGGGCAAGCTAGCAGTT
>NZ_KQ970287.1:17420-19319 GCF_001579035.1 Streptococcus mitis
TCATCTTTTCAATCCTAGGCGGTTTTTTGATTGGCTTTTTAACAGCCATGACCAATCGTTTCCTCCATAGCTTCTTGCTAAGTGTGAGAGCAACGGATATTGCCAGCGAACTTTTACTAGAATTGAGTTTGCCTCTGGTGACCTTCTTCCTAGCAGAAGAAGTCCATGTTTCAGGGATTATTGCCGTTGTGGTTGCTGGGATTTTAAAGGCAAGCCGTTTTAAGAAAATCACGCTCCTCGAAGCCCAAGTGGATACGGTGACCGAGACGGTCTGGCATACAGTCAACTTTATGCTAAACGGTTCTGTCTTTGTGATTTTAGGGATGGAGCTGGAAATGATAGCAGAGCCTATCTTAACCAATCCAATCTATAATCCTCTACTTTTGCTGCTATCTCTTGTCGCCCTTACCTTTGTCCTCTTTGCTATTCGTTTTGTCATGATTTATGGCTATTATGCCTATAGGACTAGACGTCTCAAGAAAAAGCTAAATAAGTATATGAAGGATATGCTTCTCTTGACTTTTTCAGGTGTCAAGGGAACAGTGTCGATTGCTACGATTCTTCTGATACCAAGTAATTTAGAGCAGGAGTATCCCCTCTTACTTTTCCTTGTCGCAGGTGTCACGCTTGTCAGCTTTTTAACAGGTCTCGTGGTCTTGCCTCATCTTTCTGATGAAGAGGAGGAAAGCAAGGATTATCTCATGCATATCGCTATTTTGAATGAAGTAACGCTAGAGTTGGAAAAAGAGTTGGAAGGCACTAGAAATAAACTTCCCCTCTATGCGGCTATTGACAATTACCATGGACGTATTGAAAATCTCATCCTGAGTCAAGAAAATAAGGGGGCTCAAGAAGACTGGGCTGCTTTGAAACTCTTGATTCTTAGTATTGAAAGTGATGGATTGGAACAGGCCTATGAAGAGGGGAACATTAGCAATCGTGCTTACCGAGTTTACCAACGTTATCTGAAAAATATAGAACGAGGAATCAATCGTAAGTTTGCGTCACGATTGACCTATTATTTCCTTGTTTCTTTGCGGATTTTACGTTTTCTCCTTCATGAAGTTTTTACTCTCGGAAAGACCTTCCGTAGCTGGAAGGACAAGGAGCAAAGCCGTCTCCGTGCTCTTGATTATGACCAAATTGCAGAGCTCTATCTTGCCAATACAGAGATGATTATTGAAAGTTTGGAAAACCTGAAGGGAGTCTATAGACGCTCTTTGATTAGTTTTATGCAGGAGTCTCGTCTTCGTGAAACAGCTATTATCAGCAGTGGTGCCTTTGTCGAACGGGTTATTACACGTATCAAACCTAACAATATCGATGAAATGCTGAGGGGCTATTATTTGGAGCGCAAGTTGATTTTTGAATATGAAGAGAAACGATTGATTACGACCAAGTATGCCAAGAAATTACGACAAAATGTCAATAACTTAGAGAACTATTCTCTGAAGGAAGCTGCCAATACCCTGCCTTATGATATGGTGGAATTGGTAAGAAGAAATTAGTTAATACTCTTCGAAAATCTCTTCAAACCACGTCAGCGTCGCCTTACCGTAGGTATGGTTACTGACTTCGTCAGTTTCATCCACAACCTCAAAGCAGGGCTTTGAGCAACCTGCGGCTAGCTTGCTAGTTTGCTATTTGATTTTCATTGAGTATAAGATTGTAAGTGAAGGAGTGTGACATGAAGAAGTGGTGGAAAGAGCTGGTAGATAAGCCTCTATTAAAAGCTTTTTTGCATTATTATCAAGCCTCAGATAGTGAGTTGACCAGTGTTGCAGTAGCCTACTATTGGTTGATTTCGATTTTTCCCCTGCTTTTGGTGGTGGTCAATATCCTCCCTTATTTTCAGATTCCTGTGGGAGAATTTCTGGGCTTTATGAAAGACGTCCTGCC
>NZ_KQ970287.1:19339-21169 GCF_001579035.1 Streptococcus mitis
AAAATAGCCAGAGAAGTCTTGACGCAACCTTCAACAGGTTTGTTGAGTTTTTCTGTCTTGTCGGCGCTATGGAGTTTTTCAAAATCTATGAATTTCTTGCAAAAAGCTTTTAACAAGGCTTATGGCGTCGAAAAGAGTCGTGGACTTATTTCCCATCAGATGGTAAGTCTCCTAGTCAGTTTTGGTTTACAGCTCCTCTTTGCTTTTTCCTTGTTTTTGAGCTTATTTGGGCAGATGATTTTGGATTTACTTGCTCATTATTGGACAAAAGATGGCATTATCTATCAGGCTTTACAAGGTTTGGCAGGTCCTCTGACTTACGCCCTGCTCTTTACTATCTTGGTCATGCTTTATTATTTTCTTCCCAATCTATCTAACAGGAAACTTAGTTATACCCTACCAGGAAGTGCCTTTGTTCTCTTAGTGATTTTAGGTTTACTAACTCTGTTCTCTAGTTATCTCAATTACTATGTCCATCATTTAGTGGATGTCCGAATTTTAGGTTCCGTTCTTCTTGTTGTTATGATGTTTTGGTTTATCTTGATTGCTAAAATTGTTATCCTAGGCGCGGTTATCAATGCCAGTGTGCAGAGTTTGAAAGATCCGGCCTTTAAAAAAGATTAACTATTTATCCATAACAAAACGCATATTACCAAGCATTAAACCTTGATAATATGCGCTTTTTGATTATGAAAATTAATAGATAAACATGGCATCGCCAAAACTAAAGAAGCGGTAGTGTTCTTGGATGGCATGGTGGTAGGCATCTAAGACTAATTCACGGCCTGCAAAGGCAGAAACCAACATGACCAGAGTTGATTTTGGCAGGTGGAAATTGGTTGAAAAGGCATCCACGACTTTCCATTCATAGCCAGGTTTGATAAAGATATTGGTCCAGCCAGAATCTGCTTGGATTTGCCCATCAAACTTGGAACCAATAGTCTCCAAGGTGCGGATAGAAGTGGTTCCAACAGCGATGACACGACCTCCATTTTCTTTAACCGAGCGAAGAGTGGCAGCTGCTTCCTCAGAAAGTTGGTAAAATTCTGAGTGCATTTCGTGTTCGTCCAAATTGTCCACAGAAACAGGTCTAAAGGTTCCGAGTCCGACATGAAGAGTCAGATAGACTAGATGAATACCCTTAGCTTGGATTTCTGCCAGCAGTTCTTTGGTGAAGTGAAGACCAGCAGTAGGTGCAGCAGCAGAGCCACTTTCCTTGGCGTAAACGGTTTGATAGCGTTCACGGTCATCCAGTTTTTCGTGGATATAAGGTGGTAATGGCATTTCTCCTAGACTTTCCAAAACTTCTAGGAAAATTCCTTGGTATTCGAAGCGGACAATGCGGCCTCCGTGGGTCAATTCTTCTGTCACGACAGCGCTGAGACGGCCATCACCAAAGCTGACACGAGTACCAACCTTGAGGCGTTTGGCAGGTTTTGCCAGAACTTCCCACTCATCTCCGGCAGTATTTTTGAGCAGGAGCAGTTCCACATGACCTCCGGTTTCTTCCTTTTGACCATAGAGGCGGGCAGGGAGAACGCGGGTATCGTTCATGACAAGGGCATCACCAGGTTCCAGCATATCAATAATGGAGTGGAAGTGTTTATCCTGCATTTCTCCCGTTTCACGATTGACGATGAGGAGTTTAGAGGCATCTCGTTTTTCAAGGGGCGTTTGGGCAATCAATTCCTCGGGTAAGTGGAAATCAAAATCAGCTGTATTCATATATATGTTCATTCTTTCTAAGTTCTAATCCTATCCATTATAACATGTTTCAAGTTTGGACGCTCTTTTTTTAGAAATTAAATCGTTTTCACTTGACAAAAATTG
>NZ_KQ970287.1:21440-29118 GCF_001579035.1 Streptococcus mitis
GAGGATGAAAAGATGAAAGTTATTAAAGTTGAAAACCAAATCGAAGGTGGAAAAGTTGCTTTTGAGATTTTGAAGGAAAAATTGAACAACGGCGCTCAAACTCTAGGACTTGCGACAGGAAGTAGCCCACTTGAATTTTATAAGGAAATTGTTGAGAGTGACCTTGATTTTTCAAATCTAACCAGTGTCAACCTTGATGAGTATGTAGGCCTTGATGGCGACAATCCACAGTCTTACCGTCACTTCATGCAAGAAAACTTGTTCAACCAAAAACCATTTAAAGAAAGTTTCTTGCCTCGTGGGGTTAAGGATCATGCTGAAGCTGAAGTTGAACGCTACAACCAAATTTTGGCTGACCATCCAGTCGACCTCCAAATCTTGGGAATCGGTCGCAATGGGCATATCGGCTTTAATGAACCTGGTACTCCATTTGACAGTCAAACGCATCTAGTAGAACTTGACCAGTCTACTATCGAAGCCAATGCGCGTTTCTTTGACAAGATTGAAGACGTCCCAACCCAAGCTATTTCAATGGGGATTAAAAACATTTTGGATGCCAAGTCTATTATTCTTTTTGCTTACGGTGAGTCGAAAGCAGAAGCCATTGCCGGAACAGTGTCTGGCCCAGTTACTGAGTCTCTACCAGCAAGTAGCTTACAAAATCACCCTGATGTGACCATTATTGCGGATGCTGAAGCGCTCAGCTTACTTGAAAAATAAAAAGCAATGTTCTGTTGAACGCTTTCAACTCTTGTATAAATGTAAGAAAAAATCAAAATTAAACCGCATTTTTGCTTGACAATTATTCCTTTTACGTGTAGAATAAAATAGATATTGAACTTGAAGGGAGTGAAAAAAATGTCTAAAACAGTAGTACGTAAGAATGAATCTCTTGACGACGCACTTCGTCGTTTCAAACGTGCGGTTACTAAAGCTGGTACTCTTCAAGAAACACGCAAACGTGAATTCTATGAAAAACCTTCTGTAAAACGTAAACGTAAATCAGAAGCAGCTCGTAAACGTAAAAAATTCTAATTTGAAATGAAAGGCTGGAGAAATCTAGTCTTTTTTCTTTTAATACTCTTCGAAAATCTCTTCAAACCACGTCAACGACGCCTTGCCGTATGTATGTGACTGACTTCGTCAGTCTTATCTACAACCTCAAAACAGTGTTTTGAGCAGCTTGCGACTAGTTTCCTAGTTTGCTCTTTGATTTTCATTGAGTATAAATAAATACTCCAAAGCCTGCAAAAATCTGAAATATCCTCCTACAATTTGATATAATAGTAAAAAGAACTTGATTGAAGGAGGAAATGATGTCGGTTTTAGTAAAAGAAGTGATTGAAAAGCTCAGACTAGACATTGTCTATGGCGAACCAGAATTGCTTGAAAAGGAAATCAATACAGCGGACATTACGCGACCTGGTCTTGAAATGACAGGCTATTTTGACTACTACACGCCAGAGCGGATTCAACTTTTGGGGATGAAGGAGTGGTCTTATCTGATCAGCATGCCTTCCAACAGCCGTTATGAAGTTTTGAAAAAAATGTTTCTACCTGAGACACCTGCGGTCATCGTTGCCCGTGGTTTGGTGGTTCCAGAGGAGATGTTAAAGGCAGCCAGAGAATGTAAGATTGCCATTTTAACCAGCCGTACAGCTACCAGTCGTTTGTCTGGAGAGTTATCTAGCTATCTGGATTCTCGTTTAGCAGAACGTACCAGTGTACACGGTGTCTTGATGGATATCTATGGGATGGGCGTCTTGATTCAGGGCGATAGTGGCATCGGTAAGAGTGAGACAGGTCTTGAGCTTGTCAAACGTGGTCACCGTTTGGTAGCCGATGACCGTGTTGATATCTTTGCCAAGGATGAGATTACTCTCTGGGGTGAACCAGCTGAAATTTTGAAACACTTGATTGAAATTCGTGGGGTTGGGATTATCGATGTCATGAGTCTCTACGGTGCCAGTGCTGTCAAGGATTCTTCACAGGTTCAGCTTGCTGTCTATTTGGAAAATTACGATACGCATAAGACCTTTGATCGTCTGGGAAACAATGCAGAGGAACTTGAAATTTCTGGCGTAGCCATTCCTCGTATCCGTATCCCAGTTAAAACAGGTCGTAATATTTCTGTCGTGATTGAGGCAACTGCCATGAATTATCGTGCCAAGGAAATGGGCTTTGATGCGACGCGTTTGTTCGAAGAACGCTTGACAAATCTCATCGCTCGAAATGAGGTGCAAAATGCTTGATCCAATTGCTATTCAACTAGGACCTCTAGCCATTCGTTGGTATGCCTTGTGTATTGTGACAGGCTTAATTCTTGCGGTTTATTTGACCATGAAAGAAGCGCCTAGAAAGAAGATTATACCAGACGATATTTTAGATTTTATCTTAGTAGCCTTTCCCTTGGCTGTTTTAGGAGCTCGTCTCTACTATGTCATTTTCCGTTTGGATTATTATAGTCAGAATTTGGGAGAGATTTTTGCCATTTGGAATGGTGGTTTGGCCATCTACGGTGGTTTGATAACTGGGGCTATTGTACTCTATATCTTTGCCGATCGCAAACTCATCAATACTTGGGATTTTCTAGATATTGCGGCGCCTAGCGTCATGATTGCTCAAAGTTTGGGTCGCTGGGGTAATTTTTTTAACCAAGAAGCCTATGGTGCAGCGGTGGATAATCTGGATTATCTACCTGGCTTTATTCGTGACCAGATGTATATAGAGGGGAGCTACCGTCAACCGACCTTCCTTTATGAGTCTCTATGGAATCTACTTGGCTTTGCCTTGATTCTGATATTCAGACGAAAATGGAAGAGTCTCAGACGAGGTCATATCACTGCTTTCTACTTGATTTGGTATGGTTTCGGTCGTATGATCATCGAAGGCATGCGGACAGATAGTCTCATGTTCTTTGGTCTTCGAGTATCTCAGTGGCTATCAGTTGTCCTTATCGGTCTCGGTATTTTTATCATTCTATATCAAAATCGAAAGAAGGCCCCTTACTATGTTACAGAGGAGGAAAACTAAATGTTAGAAGTTGCATATATTCTTGTTGCCCTAGCTTTGATTGTATTTTTAGTGTATCTAATCATTACTGTGCAAAAGCTTGGACGTGTGATCGATGAAACAGAGAAGACGATTAAAACCTTGACTTCAGATGTGGATGTGACCTTGCATCATACCAATGAATTGCTGGCTAAGGTCAATGTCTTGGCAGATGATATCAATGTCAAGGTGGCAACGATTGATCCACTCTTTAATGCTGTTGCAGATTTGTCGCTATCTGTTTCAGACCTCAATGACCATGCGCGTGTCTTGAGCAAGAAAGCTTCATCAGCTGGTTCAAAAACACTCAAGACTGGGGCAAGTTTGTCAGCTCTTCGTCTTGCAAGTAAATTTTTAAAAAAATAAAAAAGGAGAAACCTTATGGGTAAACTATCCTCTATCCTTTTAGGAACTGTTTCAGGTGCAGCTCTTGCCTTGTTTTTAACAAGCGACAAGGGCAAACAAGTTTGCAGTCAGGCTCAAGATTTTCTGGATGATTTGAGAGAAGATCCAGAGTATGCCAAGGAGCAGGTCTGTGAAAAACTGACAGAAGTCAAGGAGCAGGCTACAGATTTCGTTCTGAAAACCAAAGAACAGGTTGAGTCAGGTGAAATCACTGTGGACAGTGTCCTTGCTCAAGCTAAATCCTATGCTTTTCAAGCGACAGAAGCCTCAAAAGATCGATTTAATAATCTCAAGGAGCAATGGCAAGAAAAGGCCGAAATTCTTGATGAATCAGAAGAGATTGTGATTGATATCAAAGAAGAAAAAATCTAGATTTGACAGAGAGGGAAACCTCTCTTTTTTTATAAAACATAATATATTGATATTTTATATACAATTAAATATTTTGCTAAATATTTTTAAATTTATTTGATAAAACAAACCGATTTATAGTTGTTTAAATATGTTGAAAATGGTATAATTAGCTGTGATAGCTGTGATAGCTGTGATAGCTGTGATAGCTGTGATAGCTGTGATGTTTAAATATATCATCATGGTTAATTTTTGTAGATATACTCTATTAGGAGTTTAGCTATAAGAATTGCTTTTTATTTTATATTTTTTTTATTTAAGGAGAAGCCATGGGAAAGAAATCGGATTCAATAAATAGAGTAGAGCGTCACCAACGTGAAAAGGTTTTACGCTTTTCTATTCGTAAATATAGCTTTGGTGCAGCTTCAGTAGCTGTAGCAGCACTGATGTTTTTAGGTACGCGCGTCGTGAGTGCGGATGTGATAGATGATAAAAACCAACCTGTCATAGGCGCACCGAATCCAAATGAGGGGACACCTCTGGTAGATACTGCTGAAACAGAAAAAAATGAGAAGATAGGGGAATCGGATAAAAATCGAGAAGTTGTAGGGACTAATCCTCTAAATAACGGATCAGCTATTGATATTTCATCTAAAAGCGGAATTGATTCCTTAGATAAAAAAGCATCAGAAAAACAAACACTAGATAAAACGAAATTACAAGAGAAAATTACAGAAGTTCAAGGACTCTTGGATAAGGTCAACAAGGAAAAAGCTCCAGCTTCAACCCTTGCTGCAATCCAGGCAGATTTAGAAACAGCTAATAGTGTGCTTAATAACAATAGTCTTGAGTTGACACAAGCGGAAATTGATGCGGCAACTAAAAAGTTAGAAGAGCAAATCTTTATTTTACGTTCAATGCCTAAGGTTGATTCTCCTGAGAAAATAGAAGGGGAAAATACAATTGCTGATTCAGGTTCTCGTGGTCCACGTAATGGAGATAAGACGAAAGAGGGTTCTGATTTCAGATCAGTCCCCATTGATACTACAACTAATCGTGGGGAGCTAGGAATTGTTGTAGCCAACTCTGGATTTATTACAGGGTATGCAACACCATCTTCAACAATTGAGATTAAGAGAAATGGTCAAACAGTAGTGACTACTACACTTGATGATTCGGGAGCTTTCAAATTAAATGCTCCAGGTATTGAAGTTGGAGATACAGTTGAATTAGTGGTTAATAGACAGACTGTTGCTACTACTACAGTAAAACAAACAGATACAGTAGCTTTTAACGACAGTTTAGCTTATATTGCTCAAGTCGATGGATATACAGCGGCAGAAGCAGATGTTGAAGTGGCTGTTGGTGGAAGAACTTATAATACCAAATCCCAAACAAATGGTTATTTTACAGTTAATGTAGATACTAATTTGATGGTAAAAGATGCTGTTGTTACAGCAGTAGTAACTAAAAATGGCAAAGAAGTTGCTCGCGGGACAAGTACGGTTCGTGACACGAACGTCACAGACTTTGGGGTTGGTTGGACTAAAAATCCGATGATTGACTATTCACACCGTGATGTATATTCGCCAGATACGAAGCAATATGCTTTCGTAAGTAAGGGAACTGCTGATCAAGCGTATGAGAACATTCGTGTTTACCGTGAAGAACGTATTGAAAAAGATGGGAATAGATATTATTACTGGATCTTAGATTCAGGACCAAGACCAAATGGATTAGACGGTATTTACTAAAAAAATCTCACTTGCGATTCCACGTACAGTTGGAGATCCGTATGAATTTACTTATACAAAATACCAAGATGGGAAACAGACTTTCCACAAGGATTATGCTAGTGCAACAGCTTGGGAGCATGACAGATCCGCTTATCGTGCTTATGTTAAAAACGGAGAACGTCGTTCAGGAGCAACATATGGTGAAAATATTGATGCCTGGATGGATTATATAAATCCATCTAATAATTGGAGATGGAATATTTATCATGATGATCCAAAAGATGGTACGGATCGTAATAAAGATGCAACTTCTCGTGTTGGTGATATGTTAGGGATTTATAAAAATGGACTTGACTATAATCTTGCCCGAGGAGTTATTGAAGATAAAATGAACGTTTCGGCAGGACAACGTTCAATTATCACTTTCAAAACGAAAATCCTTGAAGGTGAAGAACTAAACAATAGTATTATGTCGGATTGGGGAAATAAAAATCCAAATGATCCGATGCTTGCGGAAATGAAAAAACGTTTAGCAAATGATCCCTTCCTTGCGTATGGAGGATATACAGAAGGAGGATATAAGCGTTATATAACTGGTGAAAATGCCATTATCGGTGTATTACCGTTGAAACCAGAAGAAGCAGAAAAATACGACTTAAAACCAAAATCTAAGCCACAAACGACTAATAAAGGTGTCGTTCCACCTGCAATTAATAGTATTGCTAATACACAAGACTTGCCAGCTGGTACAACCTATCGTTGGTTTAAAGATCCAGATGTATCAAAAGCTACAGAACCGAATCAACCTGTTTACGGGAAAGTTGAGGTTATCATTCCGCAACGTGGAACGTATATTGTAGATGCTCCTGTGAATGTTTTAGAAGATAAAGCTCAAACTCCAGAAGCTCCATTAGCCACAGCAAAAGAAGATGGATCTGTAACAGCAAAACCACAAGATTCAACGAAAGTAGATAAAATTAAAGTTAGCTACACAGATGAAGATGGTTCGAAAAAGACAGCTGAAGGAAATAAGGGTGAAAATGGTAAATGGACGATTGTTGATAATCCAGATGTTCAAATCGATGCAGATACAGGTGAAGTCACAATCCCAGCTGATAAAGTACAAGATAATACAGAAGTAACAGCAGTTACAACAAAAGGTAATAGTGATGATTCAACTCCTGCAAAAGCAACTGCAAAGACTCCAAAACCTGAAACACCAATCGTAACTGCACCAAATACTGGTGTTGTAACAGCAAAACCAAAAGATCCAGACAAAGCAGATAAAATTACGGTTACTTATAAAGACGAAGAGGGCTCAAAAGTAACAATAGTAGGAAATAAAGGAAATGATGGAAGATGGACTCTTGAGAACAATCCAGGTGTAACTATTGATCCTAATACAGGTGAAATCACTATCCCAGCGGATAAAGTAAAAGACGATACTCCAGTAACAGCCATCACAAAAAATGGTAATAGTGTTGATTCAGATCCAGCAACAGTAGTCGCAAGAGCACCAAAACCAGAAACACCAACAGTAGTAGCAAAAGAGGATGGATCTGTAACAGCAAGACCACAAGATCCAGCCAAAGCAGACAAAATTACGGTTACTTACACAGGAGAAGATGGTTTACCGAAAAAAGTAGTAGGAACGAAAGATCCATTTAACCAGTGGACTTCAGATGATCCAGAAATCCAAATCAATGCAGACACAGGTGAAATCACAATCCCTGCTGAAAAAGTAAAAAATGAAACAGTTGTAAAAGCTATCACAAAAAATGGAACGAGTGATGATTCAGATCCGGCAACAGATACAGCGAAAACACCAGATAATGAACCACCAGTTTTAACTCTATCGACTAATAATGTAACAGTAGTAGAAGGCGGAACTATAACCTTTACAGTAACAGCAAAAGATGATAAAAAGGTGACTTTTGACTTAACTGGAACAAGTACTGACTTTTTAACGAAAGCACTTCAATCTGGAAGACTTAATACACAGGGTACACCTGGAACGGTAACGACTAAGTATGTAAAAGAAACAGAAGCAGAAAAAGTAATAGAGATTACAATTAATACTATAGAGGGAGATGTTGGTAAGCAAAATACTATTATATTTGGTGCGAAAGATGATG
>NZ_KQ970287.1:29320-32992 GCF_001579035.1 Streptococcus mitis
GATTTCAGCTAATGGAGCTACAGTTACAAGTCGTGAGGAAATTACGCCAATTCCAGTAACAGCTGAAGATAATGATGGTGGAGTTGGAATGCGTGAACATACTCCAATCGAAGTAAAAGACTTACCAGAGGGATTAAGATTCGAAGATGGCAAAATTGTAGGAACTCCAACTGGAACACCTGGAACTGCCAAAGTAACGATTACAGCTTATGATAAGAATGATAATAAGGCTGAAAAAACAATTGAAATTGTAGTCAAAGGGCAAAATGACAAGTATAATCCAGTAGGAATAAATAGAACAGTTCCTAAAAATTCAACACCTGATGCAGCAGACAGTATTAGGAATAAACAAGATTTGCCAGAAGGAACAAAATATCGTTGGTTAACTACACCAGATACGAGCCACGGCGGGCAAACTGTTTCTGCCGTTGTTGTGGTAGAATATCCAGACAAAACAACAGATAACGTTAGTGTGAACATTAGTGTACCTACGAATTTGACAGCAGAAGTTGCAAAACCAAATGAAGTTATAGAGAAACATGCTGTCGAATCCAAAAAAGTTGTCACACCAAATAAAGATGGCTCAACGATTGCAACACTAGATGAGGTGAATGGATTAACCGTTAATGGAGAAGGTAAATTAACTGGAACACCAAAAGTAGAGAATTGGGGCAAAGATGAAGAAAAACGTGCTATCACAATTCCGGTTAAAGTTACGAAAGGAACTGAAGAAATTACAGTAAGTGTACCAGTTACAATTCTACGTGATACAGATGGCGATGGAAAACCAGACACTACAGATCCAGATGATGATAATGATGGTATTCCAGATACAGAAGAAAAGAAAAATGGAACAGATCCGAAGGTTTTCGACAAACCAGATAATCCAACATCATACGGTTTAACAGGAACAGTGAAACCATCTACCGTTACTGAGAATGCACAAGTGACTGAACCAGGAGTTGTCACACCAAATAAGGCAGGTTCAACAATTGAAACACCAACTGCTATAAATGGATTAACAGTTGGTAATGATGGAAGTTTAACAGGAACTCCAAAAGTAGACTCTTGGGGTGAAGGTGAAGAAGAACGTGATATTACTATCCCAGTAAAAGTTAAGAACGGTTCGGAAGAAGCTAACGTAATTGTACCAGTCACAATCCAACGTGATACAGACGGAGATGGAACACCAGATGTGACAGATCCAGATGATGACAACGATGGAATTTCAGATGAAGATGAAAAGAGAAATGGAACAGATCCAAAAGTAGCAAATGGCTTGACAGGAATCGTTACAACTCCAGCTAAAGTGAAAGAAAAAACTCCAGTACCGACACCTTTACCAAAAGTTGTAACACCGAATAAATCGGATGCAACAATTGAGCCATCAGAACCAGTAAATGAATTGAAAGTGAACGATAAAGGTGAATTAGAAGGAACACCAACAGTTGATAATTGGAACGGCGGAGAAGAAGAACGCAATATTACAATCCCTGTTAAGATTACGAGAGAAAAAGATGGAATTCCAAAAGAGGAAGTTACCGTACATGTACCAGTAACAATCCAGCGTGATACAGATAATGATGGAACTCCAGATGTTGACGATTTAGATGATGATAACGATGGAATTTCAGATGAAGATGAAAAGAATAATGGAACAGATCCAAAAGTAGTAACAGCGTTAGACTTCACAGTAGGTACTCCAGCAGACGCGAAAGAAAAAGCAGAGTACACAAGTGAAGTAGTGGTAACACCAAACAAACCAAACAGTACAATCACAGCACCAACGGTAAATGGATTGACAGTAAATAATGAAGGAAAAGTCACAGGAAAACCAACAATCGGAAACTGGGGAGATGAGGAAGAAGAGCGCAACGTTACAATCGAAGTAACAGTAACAAACGCAGCAGACAAGGATCCAGTTAAGAAAAACGTAGTAGTGAAAGTATTGAGAGATACAGATGGAGATGGAACTCCAGACGTTTTAGATTCAGATGATGACAATGATGGAATTCCAGATGAAGTGGAGAAAAGAAATAATACAAATCCAAAAGTTCCTGATAATCTAACAGCAATAGTTGCGAAACCTGAAAAAGTTAAAGAGAACAAACCAGTTACTCCAACAACCGTCGTAACACCAAATATGCCAAATTCGACGATTATAACAGATAATCCAGATGGAACAGTGAATGGCTTAAAAGTCAATAATGAAGGGAACCTAGAAGGAACACCGACAGTAGATAATTGGAAAACAGACGAAGAAGAACGTAATATCTTAATTCCGGTTAAAGTTACAAATAACGGAAAAGAAACTACAGTAAAAGTTCCAGTCACAATCCAACGTGATACAGATGGAGATGGAACTCCTGATATTGACGATTTAGATGATGATAACGATGGAATCCCAGATACTGTAGAAGATAAAAACGGAACAAATCCAAAAGCTGAAAATGACTTAGAAGTAGTAGTTACAAATCCAGAAAAAGTGAAGGAGAAAACTCCAGTTATTCCAACAAAAGTTGTAACACCGAATAAAGAAGGTTCAACGATTGTAACAAATACATCAGATGGAACAGTGAATGGTCTAAAAGTCAATGATAAAGGTGAACTAGAAGGAACACCAACAGTAAATGACTGGGGCAAAGATGAAGAACGCACTATCGACATTCCTGTTAAAGTTACCAAAGTTGTAGAAAAATTCACAGAAAATGGTAAACAAGAAGTAACGGAAGAAAAAGACGTAACAGTTCGAGTAACAATCCAACGTGACACAGATGGAGACGGAGATCCAGATGTTACAGATACAGATGATGATAACGATGGAATTCCAGATGAAGTTGAAAAAGTAAATGGAACAGATCCAAAAAATGCAGACAATCTAACTGCAAAAGTGTCAGATCCAGTTAAAGTTACAGAAAAGACACCAGTTCCTTCAACATTACCGAAAGTTGTCACACCGAATAAAGACGGTTCAACAATTACAACAGAAAACCCAGTCAATGGATTAAGTGTTGATAAAGATGGTAAATTAACAGGAACACCAAGCGTACCTAATTGGGGTAGTGATGAAGAACTTAAAGTAAATATTCCAGTTAAAGTTAAGAATGGTGATGAAGAAATTCGAGTTGAAGTTCCAGTTATTATTCAACGTGATACAGATGGAGATGGAGATCCAGATGTGACAGATAAAGATGATGATAATGATGGAATTTCGGATGAGGAAGAAAAGAAAAACGGAACAAATCCAAAAGTTGCTACAACACAAACTCCTGAGATAGGAATTGCTCGTAAGGACAATGGTGATGTAGTAGTAACACCAACTAAACCAGGCGGAAAACTGTACCCTAAAGATACGAAGGTAGAAATTCCAGGTGAAAATGGAACAACAATAGTAGTAACGATAGGTGAAGAAGGTTTTGGAATAGTGCCAAATGATCAACTTCCAAAAGCAGAATTACCAGGACAGGGTGTCGTAACAGAGCCAAATAAAGAACCATCAAAACCAGTAGACGTAACAACACCAGCTCGTAAGACACCAACGGTAGAGTTGAATCAAAATCCAAGTACTGGAGATGTCACAGTAACACCTAAGAAAGTAGATGGCTCAAACTATCCTACAGGAACTACTGTAACAATTCCAGGAAAAGATGGAAAAACGATTGATGTAACAAT
>NZ_KQ970287.1:33304-34046 GCF_001579035.1 Streptococcus mitis
GGAACAGGTACAGTTGCAAATGGTGATTTACCAGAAAGAGATGTACCAGGAACAGCTATCATTACAGAACCAAATCAAAAACCATCAGAACCAGTGGATATTACAACACCAGCTAAAAAGGTACCAACATTACAATTAGATCAAGATCCAAAAACTGGAGATGTAACAGTAACACCGAAAAAACCAGATGGAACAACATATCCATCAGGAACTAAGGTAGAAATTCCAGGGAAAAACGGAAATCCAATCACTGTAACAATTGGAAAAGATGGTACAGGAAAAGTTCCTAATAATGATTTACCAGAAACAGATACTCCAGGAACAGGTAAGATTAAAGAAGATGGCAAACCAGAGGTAGAAATTAAGGTAGAAACACCGAAAAAAATTGACCCTACTGCGCCAGAAACGGCAGAATTAGGTACAATTGAAATCACAAGAAAACCAAATGGAGATGCTGTAGTTACACCTAAGACCACAGATGGAAAAAATTATCCTAAAGATACTAAAGTGAAAATTCCAGGAGAAAATGGAACAAGCATCGTAGTAACAATAGGAGAAAATGGTTCAGGAGAAGTACCGAATGACCAACTTCCAAAATATGAAGTAGAAGGAAAAGGAACAGTAACAGAACCGAATAAAAAACCATCACAGCCAGTTGCTGTAACAACACCAGCTCGTAAGAAACCAACAGTGGAAATGGGACAAAATCCAAATACTGGAGATGTCACAGTAACGCCTAAGA
>NZ_KQ970287.1:34243-38220 GCF_001579035.1 Streptococcus mitis
ATGGAACACTATATCCAGAAAATACTAAGGTAGAAATTCCAGGAAAAGATGGAAAAACTATTGAAGTAACACTTGACAAAGATGGCAAAGGTACAGTTCCTAATAATGATTTACCTGATGAGGATACTCCAGGAATAGGTAAGATTAAAGAAGATGGTAAACCTGAGGTAGATGTTAATGTTGAAACACCGAAAAAAATCAATCCAAATCATCCAGCGACGGAACAACCAACTGAAATCGACATCACAAGAAACCCAAATGGAGATGCCGTAGTTACACCTAAGAAACCAGATGGAACACCATATCAAGCAGGAACGACTGTGAAAATTCCAGGAGAAAATGGAACACCTATTGTTGTAACAATCGGAAAAGATGGTTTTGGAATAGTTCCGAATGACAAACTTCCTAAAGATGAAGTGCCAGGAAAAGGAACAGTAACAGAGCCAGGAGCTAGACCATCACAACCAGTGGATGTGATAACACCTGCTCGCAAACCATCAGTGATACGTTTGGATCAAGATCCAAAAACTGGAGATGTAACAGTGATTCCTATGAAACCAGATGGTTCAACATACCCGCCAGGAACGAAGGTAGAAATTCCAGGTAAGAATGGTAATCCAATTGTAGTAGAAATCGGACAAGGTGGAAAAGGAACAGTTCCAAATAACGACTTACCAGATGGAAATGTACCTGGAACAGGTAAGATTACAGAACCAGGAAAACCAACTACGGAAGCTCAGGTGCTAACACCAGGTAAAATCAATCCACTTGCACCTCAAACAGAGCAACCAGGTAAGATTGAAATTACAAGAAATCCAAATGGAGATGCTGTAGTCACACCTAAGAAACCAGATGGCTCAACATATCCATCAGGAACTAAGGTTGTGATTCCAGGAGAAAATGGAACATCTATTATTGTAACGGTTGGAGATAACGGCTCAGGAACAGTTCCAAATGATAAACTTCCAAAAGAAGCTGTTACAGGAAAAGGAATTGTAACAGAGCCGAATAAGAAACCGTCACAACCAGTAGTTGTAACGACACCTGCTCGTAAGACTCCAACAGTAGAGCTGACACAAGATCCAGCTACAGGAAATGTCACTGTCACACCGAAAAAACCAGATGGAACAACATATCCACCAGGAACTACGGTAGAAATTCCAGGGAAAGATGGCAAGCCAATCGTTGTACCAATCGGAAATGATGGAACAGGAACAGTTCCAAATAATGATTTACCTGATGAAGATACTCCAGGAACAGGTAGGATTAAGGAACCAGATAAGCCAACAGTTGAAGTGAAGGTAGAGACGCCTGGGAAAATTGATCCTACTGCGCCAGAAACGGTAGAATTAGGTACAATTGAAATCACAATAAAACCAAATGGAGATGCAGTCGTCACACCGAAGAAAACAGATAAAACAACGTATCCGGAAGGTACTATAGTGAAAATTCCAGGAGAAAATGGAACATCTATAGTAGTGACAATTGGAAAAGACGGTTCAGGAACAGTTCCAAATGACCAACTTCCAAAAGAAGCTAAACCAGGAAAAGGAACCGTAACAGAACCAGGTAAGAAACCATCTAATCCGGTGGATGTAACAACCCCAGCTCGTAAGACACCAACAGTAGAGTTGGATCAAAATCCAAATACAGGGGATGTGACGGTAACACCTAAGAAACCAGATGGAACACTATATCCAGAAAATACTAAGGTAGAAATACCAGGTAAGAATGGTAAACCTATCGTCGTAATAATTGGAAAAGACGGAAAAGGAACTATACCTAATAAAGATTTACCAGATGGAATAGAACCAGGAAAAGGCACGATTACGGAACCAGGAAAAGATCCTGTAGAAGTAATTGTAACAACCCCAGCCCGTAAGACACCAACAGTAGTATTGGAACCAAATCCTCAGACAGGCGTTGTTACAGTCACACCTGATACTAATGGAAATTCTGGTCAAGATACACCTGCACCAACAACTCCAATTCCAGATGCAGTTACTCCAAATGCAAATCATGAAGATACTACAGATGCTAGTGATAGTGATAATGGAGCTAAGTCAAATGATTCTCAAAATGTATTACCAAATACAGGAACAGAATCAAATGCGACTCTTGCATCTCTCGGACTTCTTGGTATGCTAGGCGGTCTCGGACTTGCTCTTAGAAAGAAAAAAGAAGACTAAAAATTTAGTCAGATGAACATTCATTCTTTTGTATTGTAAAGACAAACTAGATTGATTCTGGGAATCGTGTTCGTCATAAAATACAAAGAATGTTTAGATAAAGAAAGCGAACAATGCTAGGATTTTGTTAAAGGGAATTCTAAGTATTGTTCGCTTTTGTGGTATAATAAGTACTATGCAGAAGAAACCAACGTCAGCCTATGTGCACATCCCGTTTTGTACCCAGATTTGTTATTATTGTGACTTTTCAAAGGTCTTCATCAAGAATCAGCCAGTTGATAGCTATTTGGAGCATTTATTAGAAGAGTTTCAATCTTATGATATTCAAAAGTTGCGAACCCTCTACATTGGTGGTGGAACACCGACAGCTTTGTCAGCTCCACAACTGGAGGTATTGCTGGATGGCTTGACTAAAAACTTGGACTTGTCTGCCTTGGAGGAATTGACCATTGAGGCAAATCCAGGGGACTTGGATGCGGATAAGATAGCCGTTTTGAAAAACTCGGCTGTCAATCGTGTTTCACTAGGTGTGCAGACCTTTGACGACAAGATGCTGAAAAAGATTGGGCGCAGTCATTTGGAGAAGGATATTTATGAAAATATCGACCGCCTGAAATTGGCTGGTTTTGACAACATCTCCATTGATTTGATTTATGCACTGCCTGGTCAGACCATGGAGCAGGTTAAGGATAATGTGGCTAAGGCCATTGGACTTGATATTCCCCATATGAGTCTGTATAGCTTGATTTTAGAAAACCATACGGTTTTTATGAACCGTATGCGACGAGGGAAATTGCCTCTGCCTAAGGAGGAACTTGAGGCTGAGATGTTTGAGTATATCATCGCAGAGCTGGAGCGAGCAGGCTTTGAGCATTATGAGATTTCTAATTTCTCCAAACCCGGTTTTGAAAGTCGTCACAATCTCATGTATTGGGACAATGCTGAATACTATGGCATCGGTGCTGGGGCGTCTGGCTATGTCAATGGTGTTCGATATAAAAACCATGGTCCCATTCGTCATTATCTCAGTGCGGTTGAGGAAGGCAATGCTCGCATCACAGAAGAGCACCTGAGTCAAAAGGAGCGAATGGAAGAGGAAATGTTCTTGGGCCTCCGCAAGAAATCAGGGGTTTCCATGGTGCGATTTGAGGAAAAATTTGGACGGTCGTTTGAGGGGCTTTATGGAGAAATCGTCAGAGATTTGGTTCAACAAGGTCTCATGCAAATAGAGGGTGACCGAGTGCGCATGACAAAAAGAGGTCTCTTTTTAGGAGACACCGTAGCAGAACGATTTATTTTGGAGTAGGATGATGGGCTTAACTTATCAAATGAAAATGAAAATTCCTTTTGATATGGCTGACATGAACGGTCATATCAAGCTCCCAGATGTGATATTGCTATCTCTTCAAGTTTCAGGGATGCAGTCGATTGAACTGGGAGTTAGTGATAAGGCCATTTTAGAAGAACATAATCTGGTCTGGATTATCACAGACTATGATATCGAGGTGGTTCGTTTGCCTCGTTTTGCGGAAGAAATTATCATCGAAACGGAAGCACTGAGCTACAATCGACTTTTTTGCTATCGTCGCTTTACCATTTATGATGAGGCGGGACAGGAGCTTATCCACATGATGGCGACCTTTGTTCTCATGGATCGAGACAGTCGAAAAGTCCATGCTGTTGAACCTGAGATTGTGGCTCCTTACCAGTCTGATTTTGATAAAAAACTTATCCGTGGACCGAAGTATGAGTCCTTGGAAGAGCCGATCAGCAAGGATTACCATGTTC
>NZ_KQ970287.1:38395-40944 GCF_001579035.1 Streptococcus mitis
GCCGATCAGCAAGGATTACCATGTTCGTTTTTACGACTTGGATATGAATGGTCATGTCAATAACAGTAAATACTTGGACTGGATTTTTGAGGTCATGGGAGCGGACTTTTTGACCCACTATATTCCCCAAAAAATCAACCTCAAGTATGTCAAGGAAGTTCGACCGGGTGGGGTGATTACATCGGCTGTTGAACGGACTGGACTGGAAAGCAAGCATGAGATTACAAGCGACGGGGCTACTAATGCCCAAGCTATTATCACTTGGCAAGAAATAAAGAAGGATTAGGGAGAAATAGATGAAATATAAAGGCTATTTAATTGATTTAGACGGAACCATTTATAAGGGGAAAGACCGAATCCCGGCAGGAGAAGCTTTTGTCCATGAATTGCAAAAGCGAGACATCCCCTATCTCTTTGTGACTAACAATACAACCCGCACTCCAGAGAGTGTTCAGGAGATGTTGGCTCAGAATTTTAATATCGATACGCCTCTATCAACTGTCTACACAGCGACTTTGGCAACCATCGACTATATGAATGATTTGGGGCTTGAAAAGACCGTCTATGTCGTCGGAGAAGCAGGACTCAAGGAAGCCATCAAGGCGGCTGGTTATGTGGAAGACAAGGAAAAACCTGCCTACGTGGTAGTTGGTCTGGATTGGCAAGTCGACTATGAAAAATTTGCCACAGCAACTCTTGCTATTCAAAAGGGTGCCCATTTTATCGGAACCAATCCTGACCTCAACATCCCGACGGAACGCGGTCTTTTGCCAGGTGCTGGCTCCCTGATTACGCTGCTTGAAGTAGCGACACGAGTGAAGCCGGTTTATATCGGAAAACCCAATGCCATCATTATGGACAAGGCGGTTGAGCACTTAGGTTTGGAACGTGAAGAGTTAATCATGGTTGGGGA
Source organism: Streptococcus mitis (assembly GCF_001579035.1). GTDB lineage: Bacteria > Bacillota > Bacilli > Lactobacillales > Streptococcaceae > Streptococcus > Streptococcus mitis_J. The sequence continues at coordinate 39,309 of NZ_KQ970287.1, forward strand.
CAATTATTTGACTGATATCCGGGCTGGGATTGACAATGGCATTCCAACGCTCTTGGTGACGACAGGTTTTACCAAGGCAGAAGAAGTAGCTGGCCTGCCAATCGCACCGACACATGTGGTTTCTAGCCTTGCGGAGTGGGATTTTGATGAAAACTAAATTGACCTTTTGGGGCTCTATGCTCTTTCTCCTCTCCCTCTCAATCCTTCTGACCATTTATCTGGCTTGGATTTTCTATCCTATGGAGATTCAGTGGCTAAACTTAACGAATCGAGTCTATCTAAAACCAGAAACCATTCAATACAATTTTCATATCTTAATGAATTATCTGACCAATCCTTTTAGTCAGGTCTTACAGATGCCTGATTTTCGTTCGTCAGCAGCTGGTCTGCACCACTTTGCAGTGGTCAAGAATCTCTTCCACTTGGTTCAGCTAGTAGCTCTAGTGACACTGCCAAGTTTCTATTTCTTTGTCGAAGGGATTGTGAAAAAGGGCTTCTTGTCTCTATTTAGTAAGAGGCTTTTGGCTCTAGTGGTTTTGCCTTTACTGATTGGGCTTGGGGGAGTTTTGATTGGTTTTGACCAATTCTTTACTCTGTTCCATCAAATTCTCTTTGTGGGAGATGATACCTGGCTTTTTGACCCAGCCAAGGATCCAGTTATTCTGATTTTACCAGAGACTTTCTTCCTTCATGCCTTCCTCCTCTTTTTTGCCCTCTATGAAAGCTTCTTTGGCTATCTGTATCTGAAAAGTCGTAGGAAGTGAAATGAAAGATGTTTTTAATTTGCATATATAAAAATATATATCGTTTAAAACCATCGTTAAGAGTGAATTAACCAAATCCAATTGTGTCAATCGTTCGCAAACAGCCTATTTTTCTTGAAAAAATAGGTAAATTCCCAAACTAACTTCCACTGCTAATCCAAGTAGAAGTTAATCTGATAAAAATCCTAAAAACCAGTGGAAATCCGTGTCAGGGTAAGTTCCACTGGTTTTAATCATGCTTGATTTCATCGCTTTTGTAGCCAAAATGAATCGAAAAAAAGAGCGCACAAAATCCCCTCATCTGAAAGCGTTTCAGATTAAGTTCCGCTATGGTGGAAGTTAGTGTGAGACGTTTGAATGGGGTTAAAGGTTAGTTTTTAGAACTTATGTTGGAGTAATGTAGACGACTGGCAGACGTCTTCTGCAGGTATTTTAGAAATACCGAGAAGCTTAGGAATTTCTTCTCCGTAAGTAAAGGCAAAGAGTTCATAGGCTGACTTTCCATTTAAAGCAGCGCGTTTGACACTGTTGACATGAGAACAAACGAGATTAATATCCTCTTGAGTTAAGTTGTCAAAAGAAGTTCCTTTAGGTAAAATGTCGCGAATCAGCGTGTGATTTTTCTCAATTCTCCCTTTCTGGTCAGAGCGATTAGGGTCACAAAAGAAAAGTTTACTCTCTCCTCGCACATCCATTTCGATATCATCGACCCTGGCAAACTCTCCACCATTATCGGTAAGAATGACAGGGAAGAGTTGGGATAAATCTTTGTCAGCTTGGTGAAGAGTGTTCTTGATGTCATAAAGGTGTTTGGTAACCTCAAGGGCAGTTTTATTATCCAGAAGTCTAGCGAAGATAAAGTTACAGAAAGA
>NZ_KQ970287.1:41193-44787 GCF_001579035.1 Streptococcus mitis
AGGCTTTTTTTTCTAAAAATCTCTAGTCAAGCGCTTTTATTTTTTTGTATAATAGAAGTAGCAAAGTATAGATAAGAAGAGAAAAGCATGATTACACTATTTCTATCACCGAGCTGTACATCATGTCGTAAGGCAAAGGCCTGGTTAGAGAAACATAAGGTTCCCTTTGTGGAACACAATATTATGACCAGTCCTTTAACAAGAAAAGAATTGCAACACATCCTTTCCTTGACCGAAAATGGTACTGATGACATCATTTCAACTCGTTCAAAAATTTTTCAAAAATTGAATATTGATGTAGAGAGTATTTCGGTATCGGAGTTGCTTCATTTAATTGAGCAGTACCCTAGTCTTTTGCGTCGTCCAATTATTATCGATGCCAAGCGCATGCAAATCGGTTTTAATGAAGATGAGATTCGTGCTTTTCTCCCTCGTAGTTACCGTAAGCAAGAACTAAAAGAAGCAAGAATGAGAGCTGGTATTAGTTAATGAACAAACAGTATAGTTACCCACTAGATTTGTCGTGGAGCACTGAAGAACTTGCTTCAGTGCTTTCTTTTTTTAATGATGTTGAAGCCGCCTATGAAGGCAAGGTAGAGGCTAAAAAGTTACTGGACTCCTATAAGGAATTTAAAGCGGTTGTGCCAAGCAAGAGTGAAGAGAAACGTTTGGGACGAGAATTTGAAACGGTTAGTGGCTATTCGCTTTACCGAGCAGTTCAGGCTGCCAAGGAAAAAGGGGAAGGAAAGATTTCTCTTGGAAAGTAAATTTGAATTTGCCAAAGAGCTTGTCAAGAAGGCTGGGCAGTACATCCTTGACCATATGCAGGAAGACTTGCGTGTTGAGACCAAGTCCTCTCCAACAGATTTGGTAACCAGACTGGACAAGGAAGTTCAGGAGCTCTTGGTTGGTGAGATTCTATCCCGTTATCCCGAGGATAAGATTTGTGCTGAAGAAGGTTGTCTGCGAGCCTCAGTTCAAGAGGGCAAGGTGTGGATTATCGATCCCATTGATGGGACCAATAATTTTGTGGCCCAGCAGGAAGATTTTGCTGTTATGATGGCTTATTTTGAAAATGGTCAGGGGCAGTTTGGACTGATTTATGATGTGGTCAAAGGGGATTGTTATCACGGTGGTGGTAAGTTTCCAGTCTGCCGAAATGATCAGCCCCTAGCTCCCTTTAAAGCAAAACCCCTTGGAGATTTTCTCATTGCAGGAAATAGTGGTATGCTAGAAACCAATGAATGGGGACTAGCTGATTTGAGTCGAGCCGTCCTCGGTGTTCGTGTCTATGGGAGTGCGGCCATTAGTTTTGCCAAGATTTTGTCAGGGCGTTTGTTGACCTATGTCACCTATCTGCAACCATGGGATTATGCTGCGGCTAGTATTTTAGGGGAAAGTCTGGGCTATCGGGTTGTGACCCTTTCTGGTCAACCTCTTGATTTTCAAACCAGACAGGCGGTCATGATGCTACCTCTTGAGATGCAGGAGGAAATTCAGTCCTATATTTACGAAAGGAAAAGAACTTAAATGCAATTTCCAGAAGGATTTGTTAAAAAATATGAAGAGATACTAGGAGATGAGGCAAGAGATTTTCTTGCCTCTTTTGAGGAGGAAGCGGTTTCGGCCTTTCGGATTAATCCTTTAAAAGAAGCGCAACTTTCCTTTCCTGATGCCATTCCTCAAACTCCTTGGGGACATTATGGGAAGGTTTCAGGGAAATCGCCTAAGCATGCTACTGGTTTAGTTTATTCGCAAGAACCCGCTGCCCAGATGGTTGCTCAGGTAGCCCAGCCCAGTCCTGGTATGAAAGTCTTGGATTTGGCTGCTGCACCGGGTGGAAAATCAACTCAGCTGGCAGCCTATCTAGCAGGGGAGGGTCTCCTTGTTTCCAATGAAATTTCAAGCAAACGGGCTAAGATTTTAGTAGAAAACATGGAGCGCTTTGGAGCGACAAATGTCGTGGTGACCAATGAATCTGCTGACCGTTTGGCCAAGGTTTTTAAGGGCTATTTTGACCTCATTGTCCTTGATGCCCCTTGCTCAGGGGAAGGAATGTTTCGTAAGCAGCCAGATGCTATGGACTATTGGAGCTTAGATTATCCAAGTCAATGCGCTAGCTTGCAAAGAGAAATTCTAACGGATGCGGTGACTATGCTAGCTGAAGGTGGTCGCTTGGTTTATTCAACCTGTACCTGGGCACCTGAGGAAAACGAAGAGATTGTCAATTGGTTGCTGGAAGAGTATGATTTTGATTTGCTGCCAGTAGAGCATATCAATGGAATGGTAGCTGGAATTGACCTGCCAGAAACGGCTCGTATGTATCCACATCATTTTAAGGGAGAGGGTCAGTTTGTAGCTCATCTACAATTTAAAGGAGAAAATCCATCCCCTAAATGTAAGGCAAGTAAGAGCAATCTCAGCCGTGAACAGCTTGCTTTGTGGCAGGAATTTGCCCAAAACCATTTGAAGGTTAATCTACCGGGTATTTTGCAGACTTTTGGTGACCAACTCTATCTCTTGCCAGAACTTTTGCCAGATTTAGGGAAACTCAAGATTGCGCGCAATGGACTGCATCTGGGAACTTTTAAGAAGAAACGCTTTGAGCCTAGTTTTGCTCTTGGTCTAGCCTTGAAACCGAGTCAGGTCAAGCAGTCGGTTGAAATTGACCAAGAAGCATTTGTAAGGTATGCGGCTGGAGAAACCGTTCAGCTGGCGGAAAGTCTGCCAAATGGTTGGTACCAAGTTTTGGTTCAAGGCAATGGGTTGGGTTTTGCTAAGGTGACTGGAGATGTTTTGAAAAATTATTTTCCAAAAGGCCTCAGATTCAAATGAAAATGCTAGTCAAAGTAGCTTGTCTATGTTATAGTGGAAGTATGGATTTTTTTTCAAATTATCTTTCATTTTAAGTCAAAATTGGCGGAGAAGGCAACTGAGCAAATTTCTAGTAAAACCAAGCTAGGAACTTCAGTTGGCTCCCAATTTTCAAAAGAAAAATATAAATAAATAGTTGAAAAAATTCACAGCATTCACCATTATTTTCAAGGAGAAAAACAGTGAAAAAAAGGAAAAAACTCGCTTTATCCCTTGCAGCTCTTTTGCTAGCAGGTTCTTTGGCGGGATGTGCTAGCTGGATTGATCGTGGGGAATCCATGACAGCTGTTGGCTCAACGGCTCTTCAGCCCTTGGTCGAAGCAGCAGCAGATGAATTTGGCTCTATACACGTTGGAAAAACAGTCAACGTCCAAGGTGGAGGATCTGGTACAGGTCTTTCTCAGGTTCAGTCTGGAGCCGTTGATGTAGGAAATTCAGACGTATTTGCCGAGGAAAAAGACGGTATCAACGCATCCGCTCTAGTAGACCATAAGGTAGCCGTAGCGGGCTTGGCTGTGATTGTGAACAAGGAAGTTGACGTTGAAAATCTGACAACTGAACAACTCCGTAGCATCTTCACAGGTCAAGTGACCAACTGGAAAGAGGTCGGTGGGAAGGATCTAGCCATTTCCATTATCAACCGCGCGGCAAGTTCTGGTTCGCGTGCAACCTTCGATAGTGTGATCATGGATGGTCACTCTGCCGTGCAGAGTCAAGAAC
>NZ_KQ970287.1:44966-47343 GCF_001579035.1 Streptococcus mitis
CTTTGTGGTCTTATGAACACATGTACACCCTAGGTCAACCAAATGAATTGGTGGCAGAATTCCTCAATTTTGTCCTCTCTGATGAAGCGCAAAGTGGAATCGTTAAGGGAATGGGCTATATTTCTGTTAAGGAAATGAAGGTTGAAAAAGATGCTGTAGGAACGGTGACAGCACTAGAAGGGAGTCACTAATGAATCAAGAAGAATTAGCTAAAAAATTACTTTCTCCCTCAAAGAACTCTCGTTTAGAGAAACTTGGAAAAGGCTTGACCTTTGCCTGTCTGTCTTTGATTGTCATCATTGTGGCCATGATTTTGATTTTCGTAGCCCAAAAAGGCTTGTCGACCTTCTTTGTCAATGGGGTCAATATCTTTGATTTCCTTTTTGGCCAAACTTGGAATCCTTCAGGTAAACAATTTGGTGCCCTTCCCATGATTTTGGGTTCCTTTATTGTCACAATCTTGTCAGCTCTTATCGCAACTCCTTTTGCCATTGGTGCGGCAGTCTTTATGACCGAAGTCTCACCAAAAGGTGCTAGAATCTTGCAACCAGCCATTGAATTGCTGGTCGGGATTCCTTCAGTTGTGTATGGATTTATTGGTTTGCAGGTCGTAGTTCCCTTTGTCCGCAGTGTCTTTGGTGGAACTGGTTTTGGGATCTTGTCAGGGATTTTCGTTCTCTTTGTCATGATTTTACCGACGGTAACCTTTATGACAACCGATAGCTTGCGTGCGGTGCCTCGTCACTACCGCGAAGCTAGTTTGGCTATGGGAGCCACTCGTTGGCAAACCATCTGGCGCGTGACCTTGAAGGCGGCGCGTTCAGGTATTTTCACAGCGGTCGTCTTTGGGATGGCGCGTGCCTTTGGTGAGGCCTTGGCTATTCAGATGGTGGTCGGAAACTCAGCTGTTGTCCCAACTTCATTGACAACACCTGCTGCGACCTTGACTTCTGTTTTGACTATGGGTATCGGAAATACTGTTATGGGAACAGTAGACAATAACGTTCTCTGGTCACTGGCCTTAGTCTTGCTCTTGATGAGTTTGGCCTTCAACAGTGTGATTAAATTGATTACGAAAGAAAGAGGAAAGAAAAACTATGCACGCTAAGAAATTAGATAAAATTGCAACAGCTGTCCTCTACTCGATTGCAGGAATTATCGTTGCCATCTTGGCATCCTTGATTCTCTATATCTTGGTTCGTGGTTTGCCTCACATCTCTTGGTCTTTCTTGACTGGCAAATCATCTTCTTACCAAGCAGGTGGTGGGATTGGAATTCAGCTCTATAATTCCTTCTTCCTCTTGGTTATTACCTTGATTATCTCTGTGCCCTTGTCTATGGGGGCTGGGATTTTCCTAGCTGAATATGCCAAAAAAGGTCCTGTGACCAATTTTGTCAGAACCTGTATTGAAATCTTGTCTTCACTGCCATCTGTGGTTGTGGGTCTCTTTGGTTACTTGATCTTTGTAGTTCAGTTTGAGTATGGATTTTCAATTATTTCAGGTGCCTTGGCCTTGACGGTCTTTAACTTACCTCAGATGACTCGTAATGTTGAGGACAGTTTGAAACACGTTCACCATACGCAGCGTGAGGCTGGTCTGGCTCTTGGGATTTCTCGTTGGGAGACAGTGGTTCATGTGGTTATTCCAGAAGCCCTTCCAGGTATTGTCACTGGGGTTGTCCTGGCCTCTGGTCGTATCTTTGGTGAGGCGGCTGCTCTTATCTATACAGCAGGACAATCCGCTCCGGCTCTGGACTGGTCAAATTGGAATATTCTCAGTGTGACTAGCCCAATCTCTATCTTCCGTCAAGCAGAAACCTTGGCTGTCCACATCTGGAAAGTCAATAGTGAAGGAACCATTCCTGATGGAACTATCGTATCAGCAGGTTCTGCAGCCGTGCTCCTCATCTTTATCCTAATCTTTAACTTTGGAGCCCGTAAACTCGGAAGCTACCTACATAAGAAATTAACCGCTGCCTAAAGGAGAAGCCATGTCAAAATATAATTGGGATGAAAAGCATATCATCACCTTTCCTGAAGAGAAAGTGGCCCTCTCTACTAAGGATTTACATGTTTACTACGGTAAAAAAGAATCCATCAAGGGCATCGATATGCAATTTGAAAAAAATAAAATCACGGCCTTAATTGGCCCTTCTGGTTCAGGGAAATCAACCTACCTCCGCAGTCTCAACCGTATGAATGATACCATTGATATTGCCAAGGTAACAGGTCAAATCCTCTATCAAGGGATTGATGTCAACCGTCCAGAAATCAATGTTTATGAAATGCGTAAGCACATTGGAATGGTCTTCCAACGCCCAAATCCCTTTGCCAAGTCTATCTACCGCAATATCACTTTTGCCCATGAACGTGCAG
>NZ_KQ970287.1:47363-47953 GCF_001579035.1 Streptococcus mitis
GAACGTGCAGGGGTTAAGGACAAGCAAGTCTTGGATGAAATTGTGGAAACCTCTCTTCGTCAAGCTGCCCTTTGGGATCAGGTCAAGGACGATTTGCACAAGTCAGCCTTGACCCTATCAGGTGGTCAGCAGCAGCGTCTCTGTATCGCTCGTGCTATCTCTGTTAAACCAGATATCCTCTTGATGGATGAACCGGCGTCAGCCTTGGATCCGATTGCGACAGCCCAGCTGGAGGAAACCATGTTGGAATTAAAGAAGGACTTTACCATCATTATCGTGACCCACAGTATGCAGCAGGCTGCGCGCGCTAGTGATTACACAGGATTTTTCTACTTGGGCGACTTGATCGAGTACGATAAGACCTCTAATATTTTCCAAAATGCCAAACTACAGTCAACCAATGACTACGTAACAGGACACTTTGGATAGAAAGGAAACAGTATGACAGAAGCGATTTTACAGGTGTCAGACCTGTCCGTTTACTACAATCAAAAAAGGCCTTGAATAGTGTTTCCCTATCTTTCCAACCTAAGGAAATTACAGCCTTGATTGGCCCATCTGGATCAGGAAAGTCAACCCTCCTAAAGGCT
>NZ_KQ970287.1:48286-49646 GCF_001579035.1 Streptococcus mitis
ATCGGTATGGTTTTCCAACAACCAAACCCTTTCCCTATGTCTATCTACGAAAATGTTGTTTACGGGCTTCGTATCAATGGAGTTAAGGATAAGCAGATCCTGGATGAAGCGGTAGAAAAAGCTCTACAACGAGCTTCTATCTGGGATGAGGTCAAGGATCGCCTGCATGATTCAGCTATCGGGCTTTCAGGTGGACAACAACAACGTGTTTGTGTTGCCCGTGTCTTGGCAACCAGTCCTAAAATCATTCTCTTGGATGAACCGACTTCAGCCTTGGACCCTATCTCTGCTGGTAAGATTGAGGAAACCTTGTATGGTCTAAAAGATAAATACACCATGCTCTTGGTTACGCGTTCCATGCAACAAGCCTCTCGTATCTCTGACAAGACAGGATTTTTCCTAGATGGAGATTTGATTGAGTTTAACGATACCAAGAAGATGTTCCTCAACCCACAACACAAGGAAACAGAAGATTATATTTCAGGAAAATTTGGATAAGGAGATAAATGATGTTACGTTCTCAATTTGAAGAAGATTTAGAGAAATTGCACAACCAGTTCTACGCTATGGGACAAGAAGTGCTATCCCAAATCAATCGGACAGTGCGTGCCTTTGTTACGCATGACCGTGATTTGGCCAAGGAAGTCATCGAAGACGATGCAGAAGTAAACGAATACGAAGTGAAATTAGAGAAGAAATCATTTGAAATGATTGCCCTTCAACAACCCGTTTCTCAAGATTTGCGTACAGTTCTAACAGTCTTGAAGGCTGTATCTGACTTGGAACGTATGGGTGACCATGCCGTTTCTATTGCCAAGGCGGCAATTCGTATGAAGGGGGAGCAACGTATCCCAGCTGTTGAAGAAGAAATTAAGAGAATGGGTCGCGATGTCAAGAATTTCGTCGAAGCAGCCCTTGAACTCTATCTGAATGGTTCAGTGGATCAGGCCTATGAAGTAGCAGCCATGGATGAAAAAATCAACCATTACTTTGATAGCATTCGTGACTTGGCTACAGAAGAAATCAAGAAAAATCCAGATGCCATCGTTACAGGTCGTGATTATTTCCAAGTGATTGCCTTCTTGGAACGCATTGGAGACTATGCCAAGAATATCTGTGAATGGGTTGTTTACTTTGAAACAGGTAAGATTGTCGAACTATAAAACAGGTTCATCCTGTATAAAAAGGAGCTTGAAGTCAACAGATAGCTCCTTTTATTGAATGAAAAAATATTTTTAAGATAAAAATTCAAAAAAAGTGCTTGACAAGTAGCTTGAATAGCGTTATAATTATACAAAATCAACAGAGAGGTTGTTTATTTATGAAATCAAAAAAATGGATATTTGTTTTATGTAGTTTT
>NZ_KQ970287.1:50060-55981 GCF_001579035.1 Streptococcus mitis
TTCTCAGTCAGCTGCTGAGGCCATTAAGCAAAAGGGGAAATTGGTAGTAGCGACCAGTCCTGACTATGCACCCTTTGAATTCCAATCTTTAGTTGATGGGAAAAATCAGGTAGTCGGTGCGGATATTGACATGGCTCAGGCTATCGCTGATGAACTTGGGGTTAAGTTGGAAATCTCAAGCATGAGTTTTGACAATGTTTTGACCAGTCTTCAAACTGGCAAGGCTGACCTAGCAGTTGCAGGAATTAGCGCTACTGATGAGAGAAAAGAAGTCTTTGATTTTTCAATCCCTTACTATGAAAACAAGATTAGTTTCTTGGTTCGTAAGGCTGATGTGGAAAAATACAAGGATTTAACTAGCCTAGAAAGTGCTAATATTGCAGCCCAAAAAGGGACTGTTCCAGAATCAATGGTCAAGGAACAATTGCCAAAAGCTCAATTAACTTCCCTAACCAATATGGGTGAAGCAGTCAATGAATTACAGGCTGGAAAAGTAGATGCTGTTCACATGGATGAGCCTGTTGCTCTTAGCTATGCTGCTAAAAATGCAGACCTAGCTGTCGCAACTGTCAGCTTGAAGATGAAGGACGGCGAAGCCAATGCAGTTGCCCTTAGAAAAAATAGTGCTGATTTGAAAGAAGTGGTGGACAAGGTCATCCAAAAACTTAAGGATGAAGGAACTTACCAAAGCTATCTTGAAAAAGCAGCAAGCCTAACAGAAGTTGAAGAATAATACTCAATGAAAATCAAAGAGAAAACTAGGAAGCTAGCCGCAGGTTGCTCAAAGCACTGCTTTGAGGTTGTAGATAAGACTGACGAAGTTCAGCTCAAAACACTGTTTTGAGGTTGTGGATAGAACTGACGAAGTCAGTAACCATATCTACGGTAAGGCGACGCTGACGTGGTTTGAAGAGATTTTCGAAGAGTATAAGAAAAAAGCAGAGTTGGAAGTCAGTCCAATTCTGCTTTTAAATAGTCTAAAACATTTTCCAGATTGTCTAAGGATACCTTGGCAAATTGATAAGGGCAGGCACCCAAGTAAGCCTCTTCAAAGAAATCCAAGCCCAGTTGGCTGTGCTTGAGACTGGCGATTTTAGGATACTGTCTGAGATCAAGTAATAAACCATCGTGTAGGGGAAAGTGAGGAAGGGGACAAGGAGTGTTAGCTAATCTTTCCTCGATTTGCTTCTGGTAAGCTTCCTGATTGGACAAGCGAGCTAGACGGTTTTTCTCAAACAATTGACTGTCAATATAGAGTGACAGGGCCTTTTGCATGATGAGGTTGCTGTCGTAGTCTAGGATATTTTTGTAGGCCACAAAGGCTTCCTTGATAGCATTTGGCAGGATGAGTGCTGTTATCCGCAGGGCTGGAAAGAGGCTGGTTGAGAAGGACTTGATATAAATGACGCGCTTCTCTGTATCCTGATAGTGGAAGGTCTGGCCCTTCTTGGAGTCCAAATCCCCCAGATAGTCGTCCTCTACGATATAGACACCATACTTGGCAGCTAAGTCAAGAATAGCTCGTTTGTCCTGCTCACAATAGGAATGCCCCAAAGGATAGTGAAAACGAGGAATGGTATAGAAAAACTTAATTTTTCCTGTTTTGAAGTGACCTTCCAACTCCTCCAAGTCAATCCCATCAATGCCTCGTTCAATCGTTTGATAGTCCAATCCCTGAGCAATCAAGAGGCGGTTCATTCGATGGTAGGTCGGCTGTTCCACCAAGATTTCCTTGGCTTGGCTAGGAAAGGAAATTTGAGAAAGGATAAAAAGGGCTTGTTGGGTTCCAGAAGTCAATACCAACTGGTCTGCCTTGCAGTAGAGAGCTTGGTCAAAGAGTAGTTTGTGAATGGACTGTCTTAGGTCTTCTAATCCTTCTTGGTTGTCATAGTAGTTGAAGAGGTAGTTTTCTCGGCCAATCAAGGTTTCATTGACACAGAGTCGGAAATCGTCATAGGCGCTGGCGTGTTCGTCCGTAACCTCAATTTCTAGGTCCTGGTGTTGCCCTTGTTCTAGGACATAGTAACCACTCTGGGGCTTGGCATAGAGGTATTGTTCGTGCCGTAATTCCAGCAGGGCTCGTTGAATGGTGTCCTTGCTACAGTGAAAGTCAAGGCTCAGTTGACGGATAGAAGGCAGGCGACTTCCCGTTGGAAAACGTCCAGACTCGATGCCATTTTTAAGATAGGAAACAACCTCTTGGTACTTGCTTAGTTTCTTCATTCCAGACCTCCCTTGATTTTGTTACATTGTACCCTTTTTTTTCCTTCTTGGCAATGTCTAGGGTATTTCTCTCGTTCACATCTAGGGGCAAATGTGGTATACTTAGGAGTAAGATTTATAGAATAACAGACAAGAAAGTGAATGGATAAGAACGTGCAGGAACCAGTGAAATTATTTCAATACAATACCCTTGGAGCCTTGATGGCTGGCCTTTATGGTGGGACCATGACAGTGGGAGAATTGCTAGAGTATGGTGATCTTGGTTTGGGAACCTTGGATTCCATTGATGGGGAATTGATTGTCTTGGATGGCAAAGCTTATCAGGCCAAAGGATCAGGAGATCAGCCAGAAATTGTAGAAGTATCACCAGATGCCCTTATTCCTTACGCAGCAGTGGTACCGCATCAGGCAGAGGTCATTTTCCGCCAGCGGTTTGAGATGACAGACAAGGAATTGGAAGAGCGAATCGAGTCTTATTATGACGGGGAAAATCTTTTCCGCTCTATCAAGATTCGGGGGGAATTTTCGCATATGCATGTGCGCATGATTCCCAAGTCGACACCAGATACCAAGTTTGCTGATGTCGCAACCCATCAACCTGAATATAGTCGTGACAATGTGGCGGGAACCATCGTTGGTTTCTGGACGCCTGAGATTTTCCATGGGGTCAGTGTGGCAGGCTATCATCTACACTTCATTTCAGATGACTTGACCTTCGGTGGACATGTCATGGACTTTGTTATCAAGGAAGGCATTATTGAGGTGGGAGCTGTTGACCAATTGGACCAACGTTTCCCAGTCCAAGACCGTCAATATTTGTTTGCTAAGTTCAATGTTGACGAGATGAAAAAAGATATTGAAAAGGCGGAATAGGAGAAGAAAATGACCATTCATATTATCATTACCATGGTGCTGTTGCTGGCTTTCTTGATAGGGAGCATTTGGTATGCCAAAAAGAAATACCAGATTAATCTAGCTGTCTTGGGCTTGGGGGCTGTCGCCTTCTTTGTCTCTTCACAGATTTTGGAAAAACTGGTGCATATCTTGGTTTTGCATCCTCAAAAGGACGGCAGTATTGCCCTCTTGCAAGACCATCCGCTTCTCTATATCCTCTATGGCCTAGCCATGGCAGCATTTTTTGAGGAAACTGCTCGTCTTATTTTCTTCAAATGGTTGGAGAAAAAGAGAAGTTTGGAAAAGGCAGACGCCTTGGCCTATGGACTGGGGCATGGTGGCTTGGAATTAATTTTCCTGGGTCTTGCTAGTTTGTTTAATCTCTACATCGTTCTCTCAGCAGTTCAAACGCAGAATCCACAGGTTATGCAATTGCTGTCTGAAAATATGTTGAAAACCATCCAGTCGCTATCTGTCTGGCAAATTTATTTGCTTGGTTTTGAACGGATTCTGGCTCTAGGTTTCCAATTACTTTTGACAGTTTGGGTTTACCAAGCTGTTCGCCAGAAGAAGTGGATTTATCTCCTAGCAGCCTATGGCCTACATGCCTTCTTTGATCTGGCACCATCTCTAGTCCAAGTTGGCTGGTTAACAAATCCAGCCTTGGTTGAAGTTGTCCTAGCACTTGAACTTGTTCTGGTTGCTTATGGAACAAAGGATATCTTTTGCAAAAAATCATAAAAAGAGGGGGAACCTCTTTTTCTTATTCAAAATCCAAACAAAGTCTTTTTATGGTCGTCAAATGTCTCTAAAAATGGTATAATGGAATGAATTTTGTAAAAGGAAGAGTGACATGTCTGTAAGAGAAAAAATGCTTGAAATCTTAGAAGGAATTGATATCCGTTTTAAGGAACCCTTGCATAGCTATAGTTATACAAAAGTAGGTGGAGAGGCTGATTATTTGGTCTTTCCACGAAATCGTTTTGAGTTGGCGCGCCTTGTCAAATTTGCCAATCAAGAAAATATTCCTTGGATGGTTCTTGGAAATGCCAGCAACATCATCGTTCGTGATGGTGGGATTCGTGGATTTGTCATCTTGTGTGACAAGCTCAATAATGTTTCCGTTGATGGCTATACCATCGAAGCTGAAGCTGGTGCTAACTTGATTGAAACAACTCGCATTGCCCTTCGTCATAGTTTGACTGGCTTTGAGTTTGCTTGTGGCATTCCAGGAAGTGTCGGTGGTGCGGTCTTTATGAATGCAGGTGCCTATGGGGGAGAGATTGCTCACATCTTGCAGTCTTGTAAGGTCTTGACCAAGGATGGAGAAATTGAAACCTTGTCTGCCAAAGATTTGGCTTTTGGTTACCGCCACTCAGCTATTCAGGAGTCTGGTGCAGTTGTCTTGTCAGCTAAATTTGCCCTAGCTCCAGGAACCCATCAGGTTATCAAGCAGGAAATGGACCGCTTGACGCACCTACGTGAACTCAAGCAACCTTTGGAATATCCATCTTGTGGTTCGGTCTTTAAGCGTCCAGTAGGGCATTTTGCGGGTCAATTAATTTCAGAAGCTGGCTTGAAAGGTTATCGTATCGGTGGTGTTGAAGTGTCTGAAAAGCACGCAGGATTTATGATCAATGTCGCAGATGGAACGGCCAAAGACTACGAAGACTTGATTGAGTCTGTGATTGAAAAGGTCAAGGAACACTCAGGTATCACGCTTGAAAGAGAAGTCCGTATTTTAGGTGAAGGCAAGTAGAAAGCTGTAGTTGAAATGCTGCTGCTATATCATGGAAAGGGGGTGAAAGCCTATCGTTAGTGCAGAAGAATTTAGGCAGTTCAATCTCCTACACGAGGTAGTAGCGGCCTGACAGAGCCCTGATCTGTTAATCTATGAAAAAGAAGGAATAAATGACAATTGAAAAAACCAATTATTGAATTCACAAACGTCTCAAAAGTTTTTGAAGACAGCAACACCAAGGTTCTCAAAGATATCAACTTTGAGTTGGAAGAAGGAAAATTCTACACCCTTCTAGGCGCATCTGGTTCAGGGAAATCAACTATCCTTAACATCATTGCAGGTTTACTGGATGCGACGACAGGAGATATTTTGCTGGATGGTGTCCGTATCAATGACATTCCAACCAACAAGCGAGACGTCCATACAGTCTTCCAATCCTATGCCTTGTTTCCGCATATGAATGTGTTTGAAAATGTTGCCTTTCCGCTCCGCTTGCGCAAGATTGACAAGAAAGAAATCGAGAAACGCGTAGCGGAAGTTCTCAAGATGGTTCAGTTAGAAGGTTACGAAAAACGTTCTATCCGTAAACTTTCTGGAGGACAACGCCAGCGTGTGGCTATAGCCCGTGCCATCATCAACCAACCCCGTGTGGTCTTGCTGGACGAGCCTTTGTCAGCGTTGGACTTGAAATTACGAACAGACATGCAGTACGAACTGCGTGAACTGCAACAACGATTGGGCATTACCTTTGTCTTTGTCACTCACGATCAGGAAGAAGCTCTTGCCATGAGTGACTGGATTTTCGTTATGAATGATGGCGAGATTGTCCAGTCTGGAACACCTGTGGACATCTACGATGAGCCAATCAATCACTTTGTTGCCACCTTTATCGGTGAGTCAAATATCTTGCCAGGTACCATGATTGAGGACTACTTGGTTGAGTTTAACGGCAAACGCTTCGAAGCGGTTGATGGTGGGATGAAGCCAAATGAACCTGTTGAGGTTGTTATTCGTCCAGAGGATTTGCGGATTACCCTTCCTGAAGAAGGCAAGCTCCAAGTTA
>NZ_KQ970287.1:56005-65393 GCF_001579035.1 Streptococcus mitis
ATGAAATTATCG
Source organism: Streptococcus mitis (assembly GCF_001579035.1). GTDB lineage: Bacteria > Bacillota > Bacilli > Lactobacillales > Streptococcaceae > Streptococcus > Streptococcus mitis_J. Next base: position 56,018 of record NZ_KQ970287.1, read on the forward strand.
CCTATGACGAACTTGGAAATGAATGGATGATCCACTCGACTCGTAAGGCCATCGTGGGTGAGGAAATCGGACTGGACTTTGAGCCAGAAGACATCCATATCATGCGTCTCAACGAAACTGAAGAAGAGTTCGATGCTCGTATCGAAGAGTACGTAGAAATTGAAGAGCAAGAAGCAGGTCTGATCAATGCAATCGAGGAGGAAAGAGATGAAGAAAACAAGCTCTAAACTCTTTGTAGTGCCCTACATGCTTTGGATTGCCCTCTTTGTGTTGGCACCCTTGGTCCTGATTTTCGGTCAATCCTTTTTCAACATTGAAGGCCAGTTTAGCTTAGAAAACTATAAATCTTACTTTGCGTCACAAAACTTGACCTACCTCAAAATGAGTTTCAACTCAGTGCTTTATGCAGGGATTGTGACCTTTGTGACCCTGCTTATCAGTTATCCGACAGCCCTCTTTTTGACCCGTCTCAAGCACCGTCAACTCTGGCTCATGCTGATTATCCTGCCTACCTGGATCAATTTGCTCCTCAAGGCCTATGCCTTTATCGGAATTTTTGGTCAGAATGGCTCTATTAACCAATTCTTGGAATTTATCGGAATCGGCTCACAACAGTTGCTCTTTACCGATTTCTCCTTTATCTTTGTTGCAAGCTACATCGAGCTACCCTTTATGATTTTGCCGATTTTTAATGTCTTGGACGATATGGATAACAATCTCATCAATGCCAGCTACGACCTCGGTGCGACCAAGTGGGAAACCTTCCGTCATGTCATCTTCCCTCTATCTATGAACGGAGTGAGAAGTGGGGTCCAATCGGTCTTTATCCCAAGTTTGAGTCTCTTCATGCTGACCCGTTTGATTGGTGGGAACCGCGTTATCACGCTGGGAACAGCCATTGAGCAGAACTTCCTGACCAATGACAACTACGGTATGGGTTCAACCATCGGTGTGATTCTCATCCTGACCATGTTCATCACCATGTGGGTGACCAAGGAAAGGAGAGAACGATGAAAAAATTTGCCAACCTTTATCTAGGACTGGTCTTTCTTGTCCTCTATTTGCCGATTTTTTACCTGATTGGCTATGCCTTTAATGCAGGCAATGACATGAATAGCTTTACAGGCTTTAGCTTGAGCCATTTTAAAACCATGTTTGGCGATGGTCGTCTTATGTTGATTGTAACTCAGACCTTTTTCTTGGCCTTCCTGTCAGCCTTGATTGCGACCATTATCGGGACTTTTGGTGCCATTTACATCTACCAGTCTCGTAAGAAATACCAAGAAGCCTTTCTATCACTCAATAATATCCTCATGGTTGCGCCTGACGTTATGATTGGTGCCAGCTTCTTGATTCTCTTTACCCAACTCAAGTTTTCACTTGGCTTTTTGACCGTTCTTTCTAGTCACGTGGCCTTCTCCATTCCTATCGTGGTCTTGATGGTTTTGCCTCGTCTCAAGGAAATGAACGGTGACATGATTCATGCGGCCTATGACCTTGGTGCCAGTCAATTTCAGATGTTCAAGGAAATCATGCTTCCTTACCTGACTCCGTCTATCATTGCAGGTTATTTCATGGCTTTCACCTATTCGCTAGATGACTTTGCTGTGACCTTCTTTGTGACGGGAAATGGCTTTTCAACCCTATCAGTCGAGATTTACTCTCGTGCTCGCAAGGGGATTTCCCTAGAAATCAATGCCCTGTCTGCCCTCGTCTTTCTCTTTAGTATTATCCTAGTCGTTGGATATTACTTTATCTCACGTGAGAAGGAGGAGCAAGCATGAAAAAACTCTATTCATTTTTAGCAGGAATTGTAGCGATTATCCTGGTCTTGTGGGGAATTGCGACTCATCTCGATAGTAAAATCAATAGCCGAGATAGTCAAAAACTGGTCATTTACAACTGGGGGGACTATATCGATCCTGAACTCTTGGAGCAATTTACAGAAGAAACAGGAATCCAAGTCCAGTACGAGACCTTTGACTCCAACGAAGCCATGTATACCAAGATCAAGCAGGGTGGAACGACCTACGATATTGCCATTCCTAGTGAATACATGATTAACAAGATGAAGGACGAAGACCTCTTGGTACCGCTTGACTATTCAAAACTTGAAGGTCTTGAAAATATCGGACCAGAGTTCCTCAACCAGTCCTTTGATCCAGGCAATAAATTCTCCATCCCTTACTTCTGGGGAACATTAGGAATTGTCTACAATGAAACTATGGTAGATGAAGCGCCTGAACATTGGGACGACCTTTGGAAACCAGAGTATAAGAACTCTATCATGCTCTTTGATGGGGCGCGTGAGGTGCTGGGACTGGGGCTCAACTCCCTAGGCTACAGCCTCAACTCCAAGGATTCCCAGCAGTTGGAAGAGACAGTGGACAAGCTCTACAAGCTGACTCCAAATATCAAGGCTATTGTGGCGGATGAAATGAAGGGCTACATGATCCAGAACAATGCTGCAATCGGTGTAACCTTCTCTGGTGAAGCTAGCCAAATGCTAGAAAAAAATGAAAATCTACGCTATGTGGTTCCGACCGAGGCCAGCAACCTTTGGTTTGACAATATGGTCATTCCCAAAACAGTCAAAAATCAAGATGCAGCCTATGCCTTTATCAACTTTATGTTGAAACCCGAAAATGCCCTCAAAAATGCAGAGTATGTCGGCTATTCAACACCAAACCTACCAGCTAAGGAACTGCTCCCAGAGGAGAAAAAAGAAGACAAGGCCTTCTATCCTGATGCTGAAACCATGAAACACCTAGAAGTTTATGAAAAATTTGACCATAAATGGACAGGAAAATATAGCGACCTCTTCCTACAGTTTAAAATGTATCGGAAGTAGGAGTAGAATGTCCGAAAACGAATCAGTCAAGCTGGTTCGTTTTTTATATAGAAGTCAGTTTTTACAGCCCTATATTTTCTATTTTATACTCAATGAAAATCAAAGAGCAAACTAGTCGCAGGCTGTACTTGAGTACGACAAGGTGACGTTGACGTGGTTTGAAGAGATTTTCGAAGAGTATTAGTTGCTTATTTGTTTGCCTAGTAGTATACTAAGCTTAACCTTATAGAAAGCGGTAACAAATAATGGAAGTGTCTACTTTTTTCAAAAAAGTTTCTGGCCAACCTTTTTGACTGTTCAGCAAACTGTTATACTATTACATTTAAAAGATGGTTTGGATCGACAATACCTAACAACTGAGTCCATATATTGGGTGATAGGCACCTTTCTATTTGGAAATATTCTAGTAGCTGTGTTTAGTAATATGAAAATCTGGGATAAAAAGAGTGATAGCAGTAAAAAAATATATCCTGAAAAAGTAAGTAGAGATGTAGAGAATGGGGTTGATTAAATCATGTTTTTACTTGACAAGTGCTAGTAGAAATAATAGAATAATAGAAAACCTTTAAAGCAGTCCAGAGAGGCAGCTAAGGTTAGACGGTGAAAGGGTGGAGACTACCCATTTTTCGTGGAACCTTGCTGTTGGCAGGTTCCTTTTTTCGTGGCTTCTTGTGGCCAGACTCTCTCACTAGCAAAGGTAAAAGGAGAAACCTATGCGAGAACATCGTCCAGTCATTGCTCTTGATTTTCCTAGTTTTGAGGCGGTCAAGGACTTCTTAGCTCTTTTTCCAGCAGAAGAAAGCCTTTATCTAAAGGTAGGGATGGAGCTCTATTACGCAACAGGGCCTGATATTGTGTCCTACTTGAAAGGCTTGGGTCACAGTGTCTTTTTGGATCTCAAGCTGCATGACATTCCCAATACAGTCAAATCAGCTATGAAGGTCCTGTCTCAGCTTGGTGTAGATATGACCAATGTTCATGCGGCTGGTGGTGTAGAGATGATGAAGGCTGCGCGTGAAGGTCTTGGAAGTCAAGCAAAATTGATTGCCGTCACTCAGCTGACCTCAACCTCAGAAGAGCAGATGCAGGATTTTCAAAATATCCAAACTAGCCTGCAAGAGTCTGTGATTCACTATGCCAAGAAGACAGCTGAAGCGGGATTAGATGGTGTTGTTTGCTCAGCTCAGGAAGTGCAAGTCATCAAGCAGGCTACCAATCAAGATTTTATCTGTCTGACACCGGGCATTCGTCCTCAGGGAGCTGCTGTTGGAGACCAAAAACGCGTGATGACGCCAGCAGATGCCTATCAAATCGGTAGTGACTATATCGTAGTGGGACGTCCCATTACTCAAGCTGAGGATCCTGTTGTAGCTTATCATGCCATCAAGGATGAATGGACGCAGGACTGGAATTAAAGAACTAGATTATAAAAATAAAAGGAGAAGACCATGACACTTGCTAAAGATATCGCTAGCCACCTCTTGAAAATCCAAGCCGTTTACCTCAAACCAGAGGAGCCTTTCACTTGGGCATCTGGTATCAAGTCACCCATTTATACGGATAATCGTGTAACTCTTGCCTATCCAGAAACTCGTACTCTCATTGAAAATGGTTTTGTGGATGCTATTAAAGAAGCCTTTCCAGATGTAGAAGTGATTGCAGGAACTGCAACAGCAGGGATTCCACACGGAGCTATTATTGCTGACAAGATGAATCTGCCATTTGCCTACATCCGTAGCAAACCAAAAGACCATGGAGCTGGTAACCAAATCGAAGGTCGCGTAGCTCAAGGTCAAAAAATGGTAGTGGTTGAAGACCTCATTTCAACTGGTGGTTCTGTTCTTGAAGCTGTTGCAGCAGCTAAGCGAGAAGGAGCAGATGTGCTTGGTGTTGTAGCGATTTTCAGCTACCAATTGCCAAAAGCAGATAAGAACTTCTCAGATGCAGGTGTCAAACTTGTGACGCTTTCTAACTACAGTGAACTCATTCACCTAGCTCAAGAAGAAGGCTATATCACACCAGAAGGACTCGATCTTCTAAAACGCTTTAAAGAAGACCAAGAAAATTGGCAAAATGCTTAAGACATAGAAAATCAGGTAGTCACTAGGATTACCTGATTTCTTTTTGTGATGTTATTGGATCTTATACTCAATGAAAATCAAAAAGCAAACTAGGAAGCTAGCCACAGACAGTACTTGAGTACGGCAAGGCGAAGCTGACGTGGTTTGAAGAGATTTTCATTGAGTATTAGTCAACTTTTCCGCCCTCAACAACCAGGTCATCTGCTTTAGCAGCGTCACCGTAGGTTGGGTGAAGTGTTTTTTCATAGGCCTTATGGAAGAAGTTTTCCTTGCCTAATTTTTCAATATCTTTATTGATGAAGTCTAGCAATTCTTGGTTGCCTTTTTGAACTGCTGCCGCAATGGTATCGGGATCACCAAGGGAAGTAATTCCAACTTCAAATCCTTTATTTTCAAGCGCCCAAGCTAGGACTTCAGTATTGTCAGTAGAGAAGGCATCTCCACGTCCGTCAAGAAGGGCTTGGTAAGAGTCACTGTATTGGTCATATTTTTGGAGTTTGATTTCTGGATGATTCTTTTCAAAATAAGTTTCAGCAGTTGTTCCTTTTGTGACAATCAAGGTTTTACCTTCAAGTTGTTTGACGTCTGTAATGAGACTAGTCTTAGGTGATACGACACCCAGAGAAACTTTCATATATGGAAGGGCAAAATCAACTTGTTTCTTACGTTCGTCAGTTACTGTAAAGTTGGCGAGGGTAATATCCACCTTGTTTGAAATCAAGTATTCAGCACGGTTGGCAGCATCGACTGAAACGTATTTAACCTTGACACCAAGGTCTTGGGCCAGTTGATTCCCAAGTTCGATATCGTAGCCTTGGTAAGAACCGTCATTGTCAACGTAACCAAAGGGTTTCTTGTCTCCAAATACGGCGATTCGTAGCTCACCGCTTTTTTTGATTTCATCGATTGTGCGAGCCTTGGCAGTGGTTTTACCAGACGATGAACCAGCGTTTCCACCTGAGCTACAAGCTGTGATAAAGATAAGGGCAAAGGCAAGTGCCAAAACAGTTAAGAGTGGTTTGTTGAGTAGTTTCATAAAAATCTCCTTTATAGATATGAGCCAAATTGGCTAAAGTCAAAGACGTTTAAAAATTCCTGAGCACGTTTGGTTTGCGGATTGGTAAAGAAGGCTTGAGCCGTTCCCTCTTCAGCGATTTTCCCTTGGTCTAGGAAGATAATGCGGTCTGCAATAGCTTGGGCAAACTGCATTTCGTGGGTTACTAAAATCATGGTACGGCCTTCTTGGGCCAAGTCATTGATGAGTTCCAGAACTTCACGCACCATTTCTGGATCCAGCGAAGCAGTCACTTCGTCAAAAAGGATGATTTCTGGATGCATGAGGAGGGCACGGACAATTGCAACCCGTTGCTTCTGTCCACCAGATAATTGACGCGCAAAGCTATGTTGTTTATCCAGCAAACCGACACGCTCTAGTAATTGCAAAGCTTCTTCCGTTACTTCTTTCTTGTCCCTTCCTTGAGCTTTGATAGGGCCTAGGATGAGGTTTTGTAAGACATCCAGATGGGGAAAGAGTTCATAACTTTGAAAGACCATGCCAATCTTTTGGCGAACTAGATGAAAATCTTTTTTATTTGCAACGATAGACTGACCATCCAGCAGGATATCTCCTCCTTGAATACTTTCTAAACCATTGAGGCAACGAAGGAGGGTACTTTTCCCACAACCAGAGGGTCCTAGAATGACGACAACTTCCCCTTTATTGATTTGTAGGGATAGACCTTGGAGGATGGGATTGTCTCCGAAGGATTTTTTGAGTTCCTTGATTTCTAAGATAGTTTCAGACATTTAGTTCCTCCAATGTTTTTCTAAGTGAGTGGATAGTTTGGAAATAGGGAAGCAGACTGCGAAATACAAGACTAGAATGGTTCCATAAATCCAAAAGGAAGCAGTTGGGATAGTCAGGCGATTGCTATCAATGATTTGTTGTCCAACCTTAGTAACCTCAACAACCCCAATCAAGACAACCAAGGAAGTTGTTTTGATCATCCGAGTGACAAGATTGATAGCCTGCGGTAGCAGTCTTCTCAAGACCTGTGGGATGATGATGTGGTAGTAAAGTTGAACATTGGTCAAACCTAGCGCCTGTCCACTTTCAAACTGATGTTTAGGGAGGGAAGTGATGGCTCCACGGACCAAGTCCCCCATTTCAGCTGTTCCCCAGAGGGTGAAAACGATAATAGCAGAAGTCTCGCCTGAGATATTGATATTAAAGTTTCGAGCCAAGCCAAAGTAAACGATGAAGAGCAACACCAGCTGGGGCATGATACGGATAAATTCCAGATACAATCGTGTTAAAAATCGTATGATTCTAGAATGGGAGGTCATGATGATTCCCATGACTGTTCCGAACATCATGGATAAGAGGACAGACAGGATAGAAATTCCAATCGTGACGCCTAATCCCTGTAAGATTCTCAGGAGATTATTTCCCTGTAAGAGTACTTGGATTCCCGAATCCTGCATGGCGGAGCCTCCTTTCTATCCAGCTAAAGACCAGTGAGACGGGTAGTAACATGATAAGGTAAGCAACTACCAACATAGCAAGCGCAATGTCTGTCTCATAGTAGAGCCCAATCAAGTCCTTGGCGACGTACATGAGGTCGGCCAAAGCTACTGCTGAGAAAACAGAGGTTTCTTTGATGAGGAAAATGACATTGGCACTAAAAGAGGGGAGTGCCACCGCTGTTGCTTGCGGAAGAACCACATAGCGAAAGACTTGTACAGGTGTCAGACCGATAGCTAATCCAATCTCCTGCTGGGTTTGACTGACGGCTTCCAGCCCACTTCGGAAAGATTCTGCCATATAGGAGCCTCCTAAAAAGACCAGTCCTAAAGTGGCACAGACTTCTGAAGATAGGACAATCCCGATTCTAGGAAGTCCGAAATAGAGAAAGAAGAGTTGAATCAAAAGGGGCGTGTTGCGTGACAATTCAATGTAGGCTGTCGCTACTTGCGCCAAAACAGGAATTCGATAATGCCGGATGATACTAACGATTAAACCGAGCAGAAAGGATCCCAGAATTCCCCAAACTGCAATATGCAATGTTAGAAGAAATGCCTTTTGATATAGTGGTAGATATTGTTCAACAATGGACCAATCCAAAAATAGAACCTCCTATCTAGAAATAATACAGTTATTGTAGCACTTAAAATCTTCTTTGGATAATATCTATTTTTTATTGCCGTGATAAGGATTTTTTATCATTGTCTTACAATTTCTGAAATTTCCAAACAAAATATTTGAAAAGTTTTGAAAAAAGAGTTAGGATATTTTTGTAATATACAAAGTAAACGTTTACTTATTAAGGAGGACATTTTATGTCATACAAAACAAGCAATGCAGAAGGTCATGTAGATTTCATCAATACCTATGATTTGGAGCCAATGGCGCAACAAGTTATCCCTAAAGCAGCATTTGGCTATATCGCTAGTGGGGCGGAAGATACTTTTACTTTACGTGAGAATATTCGCGCCTTTAACCACAAACTCATCGTTCCGCATACGCTTTGCAATGTAGAAAATCCAAGTACAGAGATTGAATTTGCAGGTGAAAAATTGTCTTCACCAATCATTATGGCGCCTGTTGCGGCTCATAAATTAGCTAATGAACAGGGTGAAGTGGCGACTGCGCGTGGTGTGCATGAGTTCGGTTCTCTTTATACAACCAGCTCTTACTCTACTGTCGACCTTCCAGAGATTTCTGAAGCCCTTCAAGGGACACCTCATTGGTTCCAATTTTACTTTAGTAAGGATGATGGCATTAACCGCCACATCATGGACCGTGTGAAGGCTGAAGGTTATAAAGCGATTGTCTTGACGGCAGATGCTACTGTAGGGGGTAATCGTGAGGTTGACAAGCGTAATGGTTTTGTCTTCCCAGTTGGCATGCCGATTGTTGAAGAATACCTGCCAGAAGGTGCTGGTAAATCAATGGACTTTGTTTACAAATCAGCTAAACAACGCTTGTCTCCACGTGATGTAGAATTTATCGCTGAATACTCAGGACTTCCTGTGTATGTCAAGGGACCACAATGTCGTGAGGACGTTGAACGTTCGCTTGCTGCAGGTGCCTCTGGTATTTGGGTAACCAACCACGGTGGCCGCCAAATCGACGGTGGACCAGCTGCCTTTGACTCGCTTCAAGAAGTGGCAGAAGCAGTTGATAAACGTGTGCCAATTGTCTTTGACTCTGGTGTTCGTCGTGGTCAACATGTCTTTAAAGCCTTGGCTTCAGGAGCAGACTTGGTAGCTATTGGTCGCCCTGTTATCTATGGCTTGGCTCTCGGCGGTAGTGTTGGTGTGCGTCAAGTCTTTGAACACTTGAATGCGGAATTGAAGACAGTCATGCAGTTGTCTGGAACTCAGACTATTGAAGATGTCAAACACTTCAAGCTTCGTCACAACCCATACAATCCAACCTTCC
>NZ_KQ970287.1:65585-66280 GCF_001579035.1 Streptococcus mitis
CAGTTGACCCTCGTGACTTAAAATTGTATTGATAAAAGAGATTGCCTCCACTGAATGTGGAGGTTTTTGCTTGTGTTTTAAACACTTTTGAAATGAAGATTTTAAAAAAAGAGAAAAATTTGAATTTCATAGTTGACAAATGTAGATTTTAGAAGTATACTAATAACTGTAATCGACAAATGTAGATTTTGGAGGTGTGATGATGCAGATTTCAGATGCAGAATGGCAGGTCATGAAGATTATTTGGATGCAAGGAGAGCAGACCAGTACGGATTTGATCAGGGTTCTGGCGGAGCGGTTCGATTGGTCAAAGTCAACCATTCAAACTCTCTTGGCTCGTTTGGTTGAGAAAGAGTGTCTGACAAGGAAAAAAGAAGGCAAGTCCTTTGTTTATTCAGCCCTTTTAACTTTGGACCAAAGTCGGGATTTACTTGTCCAAGATATCAAGGACAAGGTTTGTTCTCGTAGGATTAAGAACTTGTTGGCTGATTTGATTGCTGAATGTGATTTTACTCAGGCCGACTTGGAAGACTTGGAAGCTGTGATTTCTGAGAAGAAATCAAACGCTGTGACAGAAGTAAAATGTAATTGTATGTAAAGGAGACGTCATGTTAAATAGTATTGTAACCATTGTTTGTATTGCCCTTATCGCCTTTATCTTGTTCTGGTTTTTCAAAAAGCCTGAAAAATCTGGA
>NZ_KQ970287.1:66493-67503 GCF_001579035.1 Streptococcus mitis
AGTGGAGGTCATGGGGGGCTATACGCCTGAGTTGATTATCCTCAAGAAATCAGTGCCAGCCCGCATTGTCTTTGACCGCAAGGATCCTTCACCCTGTCTGGACCAAATTGTTTTTCCAGATTTTGGTGTACATGCGGACCTGCCAATGGGTGAAGAGTATGTAGTGGAAATCACGCCTGAGCAGGCTGGAGAGTATGGTTTCTCTTGTGGCATGAACATGATGCACGGTAAGATGATTGTAGAATAGGAGAATGATATGACTGAAATTGTAAAAGCAAGTCTTAAAAATGGTGTTCAAAAAATCCGTATCACGGCAGACAAAGGCTACCATCCAGCCCACATTCAACTGCAAAAAGGAGTTCCTGCTGAGATCACCTTTCACTGTGTGACACCTTCAAACTGTTATAAGGAAATTCTTTTTGAAGAAGAAGGCATCTTAGAACCAATAGGCGTAGACGAAGAGAAAACAATTCGTTTTACACCTCAAGAATTAGGCCAACATGAATTTTCTTGTGGCATGAAGATGCAAAAAGGAAGCTATACAGTCGTTGAGAAGACTCGAAAATCTCTATCACTTTTACAGCGTTTTTGGATTACTAGTATCTTTACTGTGCCTCTTGTGATTCTCATGATTGGGATGTCGACAGGAGGAATTAGTCACCAAGTCATGCGTTGGGGCACCTTTTTAGCCACAACACCGATTATGCTAGTAGCAGGTGGTCCTTATATCCAAAGTGCTTGGGCTAGTTTTAAAAAGCACAATGCCAACATGGATACCTTGGTTGCTCTGGGAACCCTAGTGGCCTACTTCTATAGCTTAGTTGCCCTCTTCGCTGGTCTCCCCGTTTACTTTGAAAGTGCTGCATTTATCTTCTTCTTCGTTCTTATGGGAGCCGTTTTTGAGGAGAAAATGCGGAAAAATACTTCCCAAGCTGTGGAGAAATTACTTGACTTGCAGGCTAAAACTGCAGAAGTTTTGCGTGAGGATAACTATGTTCAAGTCCCCTTGG
>NZ_KQ970287.1:67565-69354 GCF_001579035.1 Streptococcus mitis
TGGAAGGTGTCTCCAGTATTGATGAGTCTATGGTGACAGGTGAGAGTCTGCCTGTGGACAAGACAGTTGGAGATACCGTCATTGGTTCAACCATTAATAATAGTGGAACACTTGTTTTTAGAGCAGAAAAAGTTGGTTCAGAGACTGTTTTGGCTCAGATTGTGGATTTTGTGAAGAAAGCTCAGACAAGTCGTGCTCCGATTCAGGACTTGACGGATAAAATTTCAGGCATTTTTGTCCCAGCAGTTGTCATTTTAGGGATTGTGACCTTTTGGGTTTGGTTCGTCTTGCTCAGGGATAGTGTAGTCGTGCTTGGAGCGAGTTTTGTCTCTTCTCTTCTCTATGGGGTGGCTGTTTTGATTATTGCCTGCCCTTGTGCCTTGGGTCTTGCAACACCGACAGCCCTTATGGTGGGGACAGGACGCAGTGCCAAGATGGGAGTTCTCCTCAAAAATGGAACGGTTCTACAGGAAATCCAGAAAGTTCAAACTATCGTCTTTGATAAGACCGGGACTTTGACGGAAGGGAAACCTGTGGTCACAGATATCATCGGCGACGAAGTAGAAGTGCTTGGATTGGCAGCTTCCTTGGAAGAAGCTTCTCAACACCCACTGGCTGAAGCCGTTGTGAAACGAGCGAGTGAAGCTGGACTTGAGTTTCAAACTGTTGAAAATTTCCAAGCCTTGCACGGAAAAGGTGTCTCAGGGCAAATCAATGGAAAACAAGTTTTGCTTGGAAATGCTAAAATGCTGGATGGCATGAACATTTCTAGCATTTATCAGGAAAAACTAGAAGAACTGGAAAAAGAAGCTAAGACAGTTGTGTTCTTGGCTGTGGACAATGAAATTAAAGGCTTGCTTGCTCTGCAAGATATTCCTAAGGAAAATGCTAAGCTTGCCATCAGTCAGTTGAAAAAACGAGGTCTTAAAACAGTCATGCTGACAGGAGACAATGCAGGAGTGGCGCGTGCTATTGCAGATCAGATCGGAATCGAAGAGGTCATTGCAGGTGTCTTACCAGAAGAAAAAGCCCATGAAATCCATAAACTACAAGCGACTGGAAAAGTAGCCTTTGTTGGTGATGGTATCAATGACGCTCCTGCCCTCAGTGTAGCAGATGTGGGGATTGCTATGGGAGCTGGAACAGATATTGCCATCGAGTCAGCAGATTTGGTGTTGACAACTAATAACCTCCTAGGAGTGGTGCGTGCCTTTGACATGAGTAAGAAAACCTTTAATCGAATTCTGCTCAATCTTTTCTGGGCCTTTATCTACAATGTCGCCGGAATTCCGATTGCAGCAGGAGTCTTTTCAGGTGTTGGACTGGCCCTCAATCCAGAACTGGCAGGTCTAGCCATGGCCTTTAGTTCTGTATCCGTTCTGATCAGTTCCCTTCTGTTAAACTTTAGTAAAATAGACTAAAAGCGGGCTTGCTCGCTTTTAATACTCTTCGAAAATCTCTTCAAATCACGTCAGCTTTATCTGCAACCTCAAAGCTGTGCTTTGAGCAACCTGCGGCTAGCTTTCTAGTTTGCTCTTTGATTTTCATTGAGTATTATAAAACAGAAACTAAAAACGTTTTCAAACTGTACTGTAATAGAGAATAAAAACTTCTGAGCAGATTCTTAGAAAAGTCGAACTAAATGTGGTAAATTAGTAATGTAAAAATTTACTGAAACGTTTTCAAAAACTATATGAAACCTTTTTTAGTAGATTTAAAAATATTTGAAGGAGAGTTATTACTATGACTCAAGGGAAAATTACTGCATCTGCAGCAATGCTTAACGTAT
>NZ_KQ970287.1:69499-74322 GCF_001579035.1 Streptococcus mitis
TGCAGCAATGCTTAACGTATTGAAAACATGGGGCGTAGACACAATCTACGGTATCCCATCAGGAACACTCAGCTCATTGATGGACGCTTTGGCTGAAGAAAAAGATATCCGCTTCTTGCAAGTTCGCCACGAAGAAACAGGTGCTCTTGCAGCGGTTATGCAAGCTAAATTCGGTGGCTCAATCGGGGTTGCAGTTGGTTCAGGTGGTCCAGGTGCGACTCACTTGATTAACGGTGTTTACGATGCAGCTATGGATAACACTCCATTCCTAGCGATCCTTGGATCACGTCCAGTTAACGAATTGAACATGGATGCTTTTCAAGAATTGAACCAAAACCCAATGTACAACGGTATCGCTGTATACAACAAACGTGTAGCTTACGCTGAGCAATTGCCAAAAGTAATCGACGAAGCTTGCCGTGCTGCAGTTTCTAAAAAAGGTCCAGCTGTTGTTGAAATCCCAGTAAACTTCGGTTTCCAAGAAATCGATGAAAACTCATACTACGGTTCAGGTTCATACGAACGTTCATTCATCGCTCCTGCTTTGAACGAAGTTGAAATCGACAAAGCTGTTGAAATCTTGAACAATGCTGAACGTCCAGTTATCTATGCTGGTTACGGTGGTGTTAAAGCTGGTGAAGTGATTACTGAATTGTCACGTAAAATCAAAGCACCAATCATCACAACTGGTAAAAACTTTGAAGCCTTTGAATGGAACTATGAAGGTTTGACAGGTTCTGCTTACCGTGTTGGTTGGAAACCAGCCAACGAAGTGGTCTTTGAAGCAGACACAGTTCTTTTCCTTGGTTCAAACTTCCCATTTGCTGAAGTTTACGAAGCATTCAAGAACACTGAAAAATTCATCCAAGTTGATATTGACCCTTACAAACTTGGTAAACGTCACGCCCTTGACGCTTCAATCCTTGGTGATGCAGGTCAAGCAGCCAAAGCAATCCTTGACAAAGTGAACCCAGTTGAATCTACTCCATGGTGGCGTGCAAACGTTAAGAACAACCAAAACTGGCGTGATTACATGAACAAAATCGAAGGTAAAACTGAGGGTGAATTGCAATTGTATCAAGTTTACAATGCAATCAACAAACATGCTGATCAAGACGCTATCTACTCAATCGACGTAGGTGACACTACTCAAACATCTACTCGTCACCTTCACATGACACCTAAGAACATGTGGCGTACATCTCCACTCTTTGCGACAATGGGTATTGCCCTTCCTGGTGGTATCGCTGCTAAGAAAGACAATCCAGATCGCCAAGTATGGAACATCATGGGTGACGGTGCATTCAACATGTGCTACCCAGACGTTATCACAAACGTTCAATACGACCTTCCAGTTATCAACGTTGTCTTCTCAAATGGTAAATATGCCTTCATCAAGGACAAATACGAAGACACAAACAAACACTTGTTTGGTTGTGACTTCCCTAATGCTGACTATGCGAAAATCGCTGAAGCGCAAGGTGCTGTAGGATTTACAGTTGACCGTATCGAAGACATCGATGCAGTTGTTGCAGAAGCTGTTAAATTGAACAAAGAAGGTAAAACTGTTGTGATCGATGCTCGCATCACTCCACACCGTCCACTTCCAGTAGAAGTACTTGAATTGGATCCAAAACTTCACTCAGAAGAAGCTATCAAAGCCTTCAAGGAAAAATACGAAGCAGAAGAACTCGTACCATTCCGTCTCTTCTTGGAAGAAGAAGGTTTGCAATCACGCGCAATTAAATAATTTCTCTCGTCGAAAATCAAGTGTAACCATTGTAGATTTCATTCTATGATTTTCTTAGAGCGGAACTTGAAAAGATCGGAGCAATCCGGTCTTTTTATGGAGGAGAGTAAATGAATTTAAATCAATTAGATATTATCGTTGCAGATGTTCCCCAAGTCTGTACTGACTTGGAGCATATCTTGGATAAAAAGGCAGATTATGCTGATGATGGTTTTGCTCAGTTTACGATTGGCAGTCACTGTCTCATGTTGTCCCAAAATCATTTGATTCCTTTGGAAGATTTTCAGTCAGGAATCATTATTCATATCGAGGTTGAGAATGTCGACCAGAACTACAAACGGTTGAACGAGCTTGGTATCCAGGTTTTAAACGGTCCAACTGTAACCGATTGGGGAACAGAGTCCTTATTAGTTAAAGGTCCTGCTGGTCTAGTGATTGATTTTTATCGTATGAAATAAGGTGCTTAGTTATTTGAAGATAACCTTAACTATTCTTAAAACAGAAAGTGAGAATATGAACTATTGAAAGATCGGAGCAATCCGGTCTTTTTAATATAAAGCAATTGCATATAAATGGTTGACAACGCTTTCTTAAAATCTTATAATAAAAATATAATAGCAGAAAATAAGACTGATGTGGAAAGGAGGAATATGATTAAACAGCTGTAGTAAGTAGATTTTCTTATCTCATTGGAACTTGGGATTGAAATATCTCCATGAATAGATAGTAGGAGGAAAGAGATGCAAAAAAAGGATATTTATCTAATCTGTGTGACCATGATTATCTGTTCAATCATTATAGGTTGGATTGTAGGAAGTTTTATTTTTCATGGTCTTGAAGTTATTGCTCAAATAATTTCTAACGGTTTATTTACCATCAATCAATCGCTTCATTGACAAAAGCTATTCATTTTTACATTTTATGAATCGTACAGATCGGAGCAATCCGGTCTGTTTCTTATTACAAGACTGTGATAGTTTACATTTTTATAATAAAACTCTTAAAGTCTTGCTTATTTTTGTATTAAATTATAAAATAGAAAGTATAAAAGAATAAAAGAGGTTTTGAAAATGTCTGAAAAACAAATGAAAGTGTTGGGCTGGGTAGCGACATTTATGTCTGTTATGATGTATGTGTCATATTTCCCACAAATCATGAATAATCTTGCCGGTCAAAAAGGCAACTTCATTCAACCCCTCGTCGCAGCTATCAACTGTAGTCTCTGGGTTTACTATGGTCTTTTCAAGAAGGAAAGAGATATTCCACTTGCAGCTGCTAATGCACCAGGTATCGTTTTTGGTTTAGTAACGGCTATTACAGCTTTGAATTAAAAAGAAGACTGCTTTCAGTCTTTTTATTTTATGAAAATAGATGCTTCATTAAAGTAATTTTTGAATGAGAGTTGAGGGAAAAAGTCCAGTGACAGCTAGCTTTACGAGAGTCTTTTATGTTCGTCTCTATCAAAGAAAAAAGTATATCGTTACTATTTTTATAAAATCTTCTCCCTACTTTATAATATGTGAAAAAGAGTTCAATTAGATGGAGCTTTTTGCTATAATGAGGGGAGAAAAATCAGACAGGAGATCGACATGTCAGAACCATTATTTTTACAATCAGTTATGCAAGAAAAAATCTGGGGTGGTACCAAGCTACGTGATGAGTTTGGTTATGACATCCCAAGTGAAAAAATAGGGGAATACTGGGCCATCTCAGCTCATCCAAATGGAGTTTCAAAGGTGGCAAATGGTCGTTACGAGGGAACAGACCTAGCTACTTTGTATGCAGAACACCGTGAATTGTTTGGTAATCGTCCAGAGACTGTATTTCCGCTTTTGACTAAGATTCTGGATGCCAACGACTGGCTCAGCGTCCAAGTTCACCCAGATGATGCTTATGGACTAGAGCATGAAGGCGAACTTGGAAAAACAGAATGCTGGTATATCATTGCGGCGGATGAAGGTTCAGAGATTATATACGGTCACAATGCCAGGTCAAAAGAAGAACTCCGTCAGCAAATCGAGGACAAGAACTGGGATGACTTGCTTACCAAAGTCCCTGTCAAGGCTGGAGATTTCTTCTATGTACCAAGCGGCACCATGCATGCTATTGGAGCAGGTATCTTGATTCTTGAAACCCAACAATCTAGTGACACCACCTATCGCGTCTATGACTTTGACCGTAAGGATGATAATGGTAACTTGCGTGAACTTCACCTTGAAAAATCCATTGATGTCTTGAACATTGGTGAGCCAGCAAATAGCCGTCCTGTGACTGTCAAAGCTGATGATTTACGCTCAACTTTACTTGTCTCTAATGATTTCTTCGCAGTCTACAAGTGGGAAATTACTGGAAAAGTTGACTTCGAAAAGACAGCTGACTACAGCTTATTCAGTGTCTTAGCTGGTCAAGGTCAACTGACTGTTGACGGAAAAAACTATCCAATTCAAAAAGGTAGCCACTTTATCCTACTAAGTGATGTTGAAGCATGGACTCTGGAAGGGCAAGGTTTGGAATTGATTGTTAGTCATCCATAAAAAAGAAAGGGCCTGAGTTTACTACTCAAGTCCTTTTGATTACATAAATTGGGCGATGAAAACCACGATGATGATGATTGGAATAATAAAGCGAAGAAGGAAGAGCCAGACTTGGAACAGTCCCTGTTTCCATGCTCTTTCATCGAGATGAAGTTCCTCCATTGCAAGAGCCTTTTTAAAGATATAGCCTGTAAAAAGTGAAAGGCAGAGGGCTCCAAATGGCATGAGGAGATTGGAAACCAAGAAGTCCATAGCGTCAAAGAAGGTTTTACCAAAAATGTGAACATCCGCCATGACACCGTAAGATAGGGCTGAAGGAATTCCAAAGACAAAGGTCAAAATTCCTAAAATCACACTCCACTTAGCACGCTTGCTGTTGTCCTGATCGGTGATATTGCCCACATTGATTTCCAGCATCACGACGGAAGAAGTGACCGTCGCAAAGAGGAAGAGCAAGAGGAAGAGGATGTAGAAAATGGTTCCAAAAGGCATCTTGTCAAAGAGTTGAGGCAAGACGATAAAGAGAAGGCTTGGTCCCC
>NZ_KQ970287.1:74628-77639 GCF_001579035.1 Streptococcus mitis
AATATCGGTAAAGAGCTGAGCATAGTCATTGGTAATGCCTAGGTGGAGAGCTTTACCGATAGCGATACCTAAATAAATGAAGACCCATCCTCCAATAACGCTGTAGAAAGATAAGAGGATAAAGAGGGCAAAGGCACCAATCCAACCGATAAAGTTGTACTTGCTATTCTTGCCCAGTTTTCCAAAGGTTTTGATAGCTGAGACACCAGCGCTTCGGCCGAGGGCAAATTCTGCAAGCAAAAGGGGGAAACCGATTAGAATAGTGGAGATGAGAAAGACCAGTAAAAAGCCTCCTCCACCGTTAGCAGCAGTCATGTAGGGGAATTTCCAAACGGCACCAAGTCCGATAGCTGAACCAGCAGATGCTAGGATAAAGCCCAGTTTAGAACCCCATTGCGATTTTTCAGACATAGTTAAACTCCTAAAATTAGTGTTACAAAAGAAAAAGCTACTGCCCTTGGCAAATAGCCTCATAAGTACTCAAAATGAGCGTTTCTTTTGATTGATAGACTTGACTATCCTATCATGTTTTCTAAGGTCTGTCAAGAAAACCATTTTCATGTTATGATAAAGTAAAAAATTTCGCAAAAATGCTTGACTCTGACCTAGGGGGAGGGGTTATACTATCAATGTAATACTCTTCGAAAATCTCTTCAAACCACGTCAGTTTTATCTGCAACCTCAAAGCTGTGCTTTGAGCAACCTGCGGCTAGCTTCCTAGTTTGCTCTTTGATTTTCATTGAGTATAAGGAGGAAATCATGTACCATATAAAAGAAGCTGCCCAGCTTTCGGGCGTCTCTGTCAAGACCCTACGCCACTACGATAAGATAGGACTTTTGGTTCCTTTAAAGTCTGAAAACGGCTATCGAACCTACAGTCAAGAGGATTTGGAGCGACTTCAGGTCATTCTGTATTACAAATATCTAGGTTTTTCTTTAGAAAAAATAGCAGAGCTGTTAAAGGAAGAAAGGACAGATTTATTGCCCCATTTGACTAGGCAGTTGGAGTATTTGACTCGAGAAAGGGAACATCTGGATACCTTGATTTCCACCTTGCAAAAAACCATTCAAGAACAAAAAGGAGAAAGAGAAATGAGCATTCAAGAGAAATTTGCTGGATTTAACTACCAAGACCATCAAAAATACCACCAAGAGGCGGTAGAGAAATATGGACAAGAAGTCATGGACCAAGCGTTAGAGCGCCAAAAAGGTCACGAAGACGAAGCTACGGCTGCCTTCAACCAAGTTTTTCAAGTCTTAGCACAAAATCTTCAAGCTGGTCTGCCTGTAACAGCAACTGAAAACCAAGAAGAAGCTGCTAAGCTCTTGCAAGCTATTCGTACTTATGGATTTGACTGCTCTATTGAGGTATTCGGTCATATCGGTAAAGGCTACGTCTACAACCCAGAGTTTAAGGAAAACATTGATAAATTTGGAACTGGCATTGCCCAGTACACATCAGATGTGATTGCCCACTATGTCCAAACTCAGACAAAATAAAATCGGAGGAGTATTCTTCCGATTTTTACTAAATTCAAGCACTACTTGCTTAATAATTTTTCTACTACATTTAGCTTTCGCATGGTCAAACCTACATTAAAAAGCTTTTCAAGATAGTTGGTATGGAGTTTCTTTTGTTTTGCAGTTCTAGGGAGATAGAGGTAAAGACAATGGTTACCGATACAAATTTCTTCTTCACCGTAATCAATTTTCAATTTTTCTAAAGGGAGACTTTGAATGGATTCTTGATAAAAAATCACGTGTATACGGTCATAAAGATAGTGTTCTCCAAAAGGGTTTTCTTGGACAATGTTTTTAAAAATATCCTTATTCTTAATGATTATTTTGAGATCGGCTCCAATCTTTTTCTTTATTAGAGTATGAACCTGTTCTCGTATTTTTTCTAAGGCTAAGTTACTTTCAAGAATGATATTACCACTTTGAATATAGGTTCGAACTTGTTGAAAACCGGCTTCTGTTAAGATATCTACTAGATAAGACATTTTAGGGATAGCATTTTTTCCATTAGGAGTAACTCCCCTTAACAAGATAATATGTTCCAAAGGACTTCCTTTCTTTTGGGGCTGATTTAGCCATTAAATAATTCAGATTTAGATTGGGTTTGATCCCGCCACCCAACCAGTGCAGAGGGCAGAAGTGATGTTAAAGCCACCAGTGTGGGCATTGATATCTAGTACCTCGCCAGCAAAGTGGAGTCCAGGTACCAGCTTACTTTCAAGGGTTTTAGGGTTGATTTCCTTAAGACTGACGCCACCCTTGGTAACAAATGACTTGGCAAGAGACATTTTACCAGTTACAGGAATTTTGAGAGCCTTGATAGATTGGACAAGCTGGTCACGTTCCTTTTCAGTCAACTGTTTGACTTTTTCAGGATAGTCTTGCACAAAAAATTCTGCCAAGCGTTCTGGAAGCAAAGTTTTTAAAGCGTTTTTCAAGGATTTTTCACGATTTTCTTCTAGGAATGCAGCCAAGTCCTTCTCAGAAAGTTGAGGGAAAACATCCAGTGAGAGAACCTCCCCACCCTTGACAAAGCTAGACATACGCAGGGCAGCAGGGCCAGACAAACCAAAGTGGGTAAAAAGCAGATCGTGAGTGATGACATGTTTTCCATAGCTTAAGGTCACATCGTCTAGTGAAATCCCCTGAAGTGCTTTGTGTGGAAAATCCGTTAATAATGGACTTTCAGCAGCCTCAAGTTCGGTAATGGTGTGTTTAAAATGACGGGCAATCTCATGTCCAAAACCAGTCGAACCAGTAGAAGGATAAGATTTACCACCAGTTGTGACAATGAGTTTCTCACAAGTGAAGCTTTGGTCTGCGGACTTAAGGACAAACTGGTCGTCTATCTTTTTAACCGAAACAATTTCGGTTTGAGTAGCGACTTGACCGCCTAGCTCAGTAATTTTCTTTTCCAAAGCCTCGATTATAGTTCGTGATTTGTCGCTGGCCGGAAAGACGCGCCCGTGGTCTTCGACCTTAAGTTTAACCCC
>NZ_KQ970287.1:77708-80470 GCF_001579035.1 Streptococcus mitis
CCAGCTAGTAGGTCGTCCAAGCTACCATTGTTGGTCACATTGCAACGTCCCCCACCAGTCCCAGCTAATTTTTTTCCAAGTTTCCGATTTTTTTCGATGAGGAGGGTTTTCTGACCATAAAAACTACTGGAAATTGTAGCCATCATGCCAGCAGGTCCTCCACCGATGACTATAGTATCAAAATGTTTCATAGCTCTATTGTACCACAAAAAAACAAGAGATGATGGTCACCTCTTGTCAAGAATGCAATTAATCAATTTCATATCCCATCAGCAGACCGCCATCTTCTGCATAGAAACTGCAGAGACCAGATGTTGGGAGAATTTTAATATCCGCCTGTGGGAAATTTTCACGGATTCGGTCTGAAAGCTGTTGGCAACATTTTTCGTTATTGCGTTGAGCCATGACAATACGACCGCCAGCATATCCTGCTTTTACTAACTCATCATAGGCGGCTTGAACTGATTTCTTTGCTCCTCTTGCTTTTTGTAGCAATTCGAGAGTTCCAGTTTCACTAGCTTCCCCAACCATACGGATATTGAGAAGGCCAACGACTGTACCGATAAGCTTGCTCAAACGGCCGTTTTTCACCAAGTTATCGACTTTGGCTAGGACAAAGAGCAACTTGGTTTTTTCTTGATAGGCAGTGATAGCTTCAACCACTTCTTCAAAAGATAAGCCCTGGTCAATCAAGTCATTCAATTTTTCTACGAGCAAGTCAACCTCACCACCAGCAGACAAACTATCAATTACATGAATCTTAGTGTCAGGATGGTCTTCCAGATAAATATTCTTGGCTAGTTGAGCACTATTGTGACTGCCAGAAAGAGTACCTGTGATGGTTACTAGGAAAATGTTTTTGGCTCCTTCAAATGCTCGCAAATAATCATCTGGGCTTGGACAAGCTGATTTTGAAGCTTCTGCGGTTGCATACATGGTTTCCATCATTTGGTCAATATCAAGACTGGCATCATCAACAAAGACCTGATCAGCTACTTGAATGGTTAAGGGAACACTTACAAAGGTCGTGTCAATAGCTGGTGTCTCCAGCTGACGATAATCACAACCAGAGTCAGCAATAATCTTCCAAGTCATAGAAATTCTCCATCTTTGTCAGTTATACATTGACAAAGGTTCTGTCTTTTTTTACAATTATATCATGAAAACCCTTGAAACAAAAGCCTCATCCGTCTGTTGTGACAAGTAGAAAGAAAATGTTATGTCTGAACGTAGAATCTCTGAAAAGTCTCTTGAAAATCTCAGGAAATCAAACCAAGAATCCAATTTATTAACCAGAGAAGCCATTGAAACAGCCCTCTTGCAGCTCTTGGAAAAAAAGGACTTGACCAAGATTAGTATTTCTGAATTGGTCAAACGTGCAGGCGTTTCGCGTGCGGCCTTTTACCGCAATTATGATTCCAAAGAGGAAATTTTAGAGAGTGTCTTTAAACGAACTGTCCACAATATTATGGAACAGCTGCATCATTATGATTTAAAGACAGACCTTTATCTGGTCTGGGTTCACCTTTTCCGGGAGGTCAGAAAGGAAGCCAGAGTGATTCAACTGGCCTTAGATTACCATCTGGAAAAAATCTTTGTCCAAGCCATGCAGGAATTTATAGAAAAATACCATGGAAAATCAAAAGGTGTCAGCTCTTATCTTCATTCCTTCTGGAGTTCGGCCATCGTATCTGTCCTTCTAAAATGGATTAAGGATGGCATGAAGGTACCTGCTGAAAAGATAGCGGATTTACGGTTACCATTTTTAAAAAATAGAGAAAAAGGAGAAGAGATATGACTGAAAAAAGACTAGCATGGGATGAGTATTTTGCAGCCCAAGCTCTACTAATTGCTAATCGTTCCACTTGTAAACGTGCCAAAGTGGGCGCTATTCTGGTAAAGGACAATAAGGTTATTTCCACTGGTTACAATGGTTCGGTGTCAGGGACTGAGCATTGTATTGACCACGAATGTCTGGTCATTGAAGGACACTGTGTTCGCACCCTTCATGCTGAGGTTAATGCCATTCTTCAAGGGGCTGAGCGTGGTGTTCCTAAAGGCTTTACAGCCTATGTAACCCATTTTCCTTGTCTCAACTGTACCAAACAATTGCTTCAGGTCGGTTGTAAGCGCGTGGTTTATATCAACCAGTACAGAATGGACGACTATGCCCAATACCTTTATCAAGAAAAGGGAACAGAATTAACCCATCTACCACTTGAGACCGTACAGGAAGCTCTTAAAGAAGCAGATTTAATGTAAAAATTATCAAAAATAAATGGTTTAGAAAGATTTTTAAACCGTTTTTTGGTATAATAAGAAGAATAAATTGAAAGAAGGAATTCCAAAAATGGGAAAAATTGAAGTTATTAATCACCCGCTGATTCAACACAAATTGTCAATCTTGCGTCGTACAGATACTTCTACAAAAGCTTTTCGTGAGCTAGTAGATGAGATTGCAATGTTGATGGGGTATGAAGTACTTCGTGATCTTCCACTAGAAGATGTGGAAATCGAAACACCAATTACAAAAACAGTTCAAAAACAATTGGCAGGTAAGAAATTGGCCATCGTTCCAATCTTGCGCGCAGGTATCGGGATGGTTGATGGGCTCTTGAGCTTGGTTCCAGCTGCTAAAGTTGGCCATATCGGTATGTACCGTGATGAAGAAACACTTCAACCAGTTGAATACTTGGTGAAATTACCTGAGGACATTGACCAACGTCAAATTTTTGTAGTAGACCCAATAGTTGGCAACAGGT
>NZ_KQ970287.1:80834-84138 GCF_001579035.1 Streptococcus mitis
CCCTTAAAAAACGTGGGGCATCAAATATCAAATTTGTCTGCCTTGTATCTGCTCCAGAAGGTGTAAAAGCCCTTCAAGAAGCTCATCCGGATGTAGAAATCTTTACAGCAGCCTTGGATGAACGCTTGAACGAACACGGTTATATCGTTCCAGGTCTTGGAGATGCTGGGGATCGCTTGTTCGGTACAAAATAAAATTAAAAAGAGATTGACTTGGAAAAGAAGTTCCAGTCACGAAAGGAGGTTGGGTTTTTGTTTCTGTCTAATGAAAACAGAGCAAAAATTTGACCTTTTTTGACCAAGATATTATAATAGTCTTATCTTCAGTCATTTGACCAACAAAATTAAAACTCAAAAGGAGAAATAAATGATTCCTGTCGTTATTGAACAAACAAGCCGTGGAGAACGTTCCTACGATATTTACTCACGTCTTCTAAAAGACCGCATCATTATGCTGACAGGTCCAGTTGAAGACAACATGGCCAACTCTGTTATTGCCCAGTTGCTTTTCTTGGATGCTCAAGATAGTACAAAAGATATTTACCTTTATGTCAATACACCAGGTGGTTCTGTTTCAGCTGGTTTGGCAATCGTTGATACCATGAACTTTATCAAGGCAGATGTCCAAACCATCGTGATGGGGATGGCTGCATCTATGGGGACTGTCATCGCATCAAGTGGAGCAAAAGGCAAACGTTTCATGCTTCCAAATGCTGAATACATGATTCACCAACCAATGGGTGGTACAGGTGGTGGTACTCAACAAACCGATATGGCGATCGCTGCAGAACACTTGCTTAAAACTCGTAACACCTTGGAAAAAATCTTGGCTGAAAATTCAGGTCAGTCAATCGAAAAAGTTCACGCAGATGCAGAACGCGATAACTGGATGAGTGCTCAAGAAACGCTTGAATATGGCTTTATTGATGAAATCATGGCCAACAATTCATTGAACTAATGATTAAAGAAGGCAAACTCGACTGAGTTTGCTTTTTTTGATATAATAGGGGGAGATTTCTTAGAAAGAGGATTTATCATGTTTGAAAAAGTCAATCGATCTGGCTTGATTATCTATCTTTACTATAATCGTGATGCCAAAAAACTGCAGGATTATGGAGATATTACCTATCATTCCAAGAAACATCGTTACTTACAACTCTATGTTCCAACTCAAGAAGTGGAGCAATTGGTCGGACACTTGAGCAAGGAAAAATTTATCAAAAAAGTCAGAGTTTGTCATATCCAAGAGCTGGAAACACCCTTTGTGGGCAATCTTTATCGAGAGGAAAACGTTATCATCGAAAAAGTTCAAGAAAAGTGTTGACAATTTTCTGATAATTCGGTATATTCTTAACATGCTATTTATTTAAGAAATAAGGAGACAAAAAAATGAAGAAAAAATTTGCCCTATCGTTTGTAGCGCTTGCAAGTGTAGCACTTCTTGCAGCCTGTGGAGAAGTGAAGTCTGGAGCGTCAAACGCTGCTGGTAACTCAGTAGAGGAAAAGACAATCAAAATCGGATTTAACTTCGAAGAAACTGGTGCCGTAGCTGCCTACGGAACATCTGAACAAAAAGGTGCCCAACTTGCTGTTGATGAAATCAATGCAGCAGGTGGTATCGATGGAAAACAAATCGAAGTAGTTGATAAAGATAACAAGTCTGAGACAGCTGAGGCGGCTTCAGTAACAACTAACCTTGTAACCCAATCTAAAGTATCAGCAATCGTAGGACCTGCGACATCTGGTGCAACTGCAGCTGCGGTAGCGAACGCTACAAAAGCAGGTGTTCCATTGATCTCACCAAGTGCGACTCAAGATGGATTGACTAAAGGTCAAGATTACCTCTTTATCGGAACTTTCCAAGATAGCTTCCAAGGAAAAATTATCTCAAACTATGTTTCTGAAAAATTAAATGCTAAGAAAGTTGTTCTTTACACTGACAATGCCAGTGACTATGCTAAAGGTATTGCTAAATCTTTCCGCGAGTCATACAAGGGTGAAATCGTTGCAGATGAAACTTTCGTAGCAGGTGACACAGACTTCCAAGCAGCCCTTACAAAAATGAAAGGGAAAGACTTTGATGCTATCATCGTCCCAGGTTACTACACTGAAGCTGGTAAAATTGTAAACCAAGCGCGTGGTATGGGAATTGACAAACCAATCGTTGGTGGTGATGGATTCAACGGTGAAGAGTTTGTACAACAAGCAACTGCTGAAAAAGCATCAAACATCTACTTTATCTCAGGCTTCTCAACTACTGTAGAAGTTTCAGCTAAAGCAAAAGCCTTCCTTGATGCATACCGTGCTAAGTACAATGAAGAGCCTTCAACATTTGCAGCCTTGGCTTATGACTCAGTTCACCTTGTAGCAAACGCAGCAAAAGGTGCTAAAAACTCAGGTGAAATCAAGGATAACCTTGCTAAAACAAAAGATTTTGAAGGTGTAACTGGTCAAACAAGCTTTGATGCAGACCACAACACAGTCAAAACTGCTTACATGATGACCATGAACAATGGTAAGGTTGAAGCAGCAGAAGTTGTAAAACCATAATAGAAAAATGTTGAAATAGGGAATGAGCCTCGGACTCACTCCCTGTTTCGATGTTTAATACTCTTTGAAAATCTCTTCAAACTGCGTCAACGTCGCCTTGCCGTACTCAAGTACAGCCTGCGGCTAGTTTCCTAGTTTGCTCTTTGATTTTCATTGAGTAAAAGAACCTATCAAAAAGTGAGGGGAAACTCTCAAAATTATATATAGAAAGAGTGAATCTTATGCTCCAACAACTAGTAAATGGTTTGATTCTAGGTAGTGTATACGCGCTGTTAGCCCTAGGATATACCATGGTTTACGGAATTATCAAGCTCATCAACTTTGCCCACGGTGATATTTATATGATGGGAGCCTTTATCGGTTATTTCTTGATCAATTCTTTCCAAATGAATTTCTTTGTAGCGCTTATTGTAGCCATGCTAGCGACAGCCATTCTTGGTGTCGTGATTGAGTTTCTTGCTTACCGACCTTTGCGTCACTCTACTCGTATTGCTGTTTTGATTACAGCTATTGGGGTTTCTTTCCTATTGGAGTATGGCATGGTCTATCTGGTTGGTGCCAATACCCGTGCCTTCCCTCAAGCGATTCAAACAGTTCGCTATGATTTGGGACCAGTTAGCCTAACAAATGTGCAGTTAATGATCTTGGCCATTTCCTTGATTTTGATGATTTTGTTACAAGTCATTGTCCAAAAGACCAAGATGGGGAAAGCCATGCGTGCAGTATCCGTAGATAGTGATGCGGCGCAATTGATG
>NZ_KQ970287.1:84158-87233 GCF_001579035.1 Streptococcus mitis
TAGATAGTGATGCGGCGCAATTGATGGGGATTAATGTAAACCGTACTATCAGCTTTACCTTCGCTTTAGGTTCAGCTCTTGCGGGTGCGGCTGGTGTTCTGATTGCCCTCTATTATAACTCTCTTGAGCCTTTGATGGGGGTTACTCCAGGTCTTAAATCTTTCGTTGCAGCAGTACTTGGTGGTATCGGAATCATTCCTGGTGCGGCTCTTGGTGGCTTTGTAATTGGTCTATTGGAAACCTTTGCGACAGCCTTTGGAATGTCAGACTTCCGTGATGCCATTGTTTATGGAATCTTGTTGTTGATCTTGATTGTCCGCCCAGCTGGTATCCTTGGTAAAAATGTGAAAGAGAAGGTGTAAACGATGAAGGAAAATTTAAAAGTTAATATTCTATGGTTACTCCTTTTGTTAGCTGGTTATGGCTTGATTAGTGTGCTGGTCTCAGTCGGAGTACTCAACCTATTCTATGTTCAGATTTTACAACAAATCGGAATTAATATTATTCTGGCTGTTGGTCTCAACTTAATCGTTGGTTTTTCAGGACAATTTTCACTTGGTCATGCTGGTTTCATGGCGATTGGTGCCTATGCAGCAGCTATTATTGGTTCTAAATCACCGACCTACGGTGCCTTCTTTGGAGCTATGCTGATAGGGGCTTTGCTTTCAGGAGCGGTTGCCTTGCTTGTCGGCATTCCAACCTTGCGTTTGAAGGGGGACTATCTTGCGGTAGCTACTCTAGGTGTTTCTGAAATTATCCGTATCTTTATCATCAATGGCGGAAGCCTTACAAATGGTGCAGCAGGTATCTTGGGAATTCCTAACTTTACAACTTGGCAAATGGTTTACTTCTTTGTCGTGATCACAACCATTGCAACCTTGAATTTCTTGCGTAGTCCAATTGGTCGTTCAACCCTCTCTGTTCGTGAGGATGAAATCGCTGCTGAGTCAGTTGGGGTTAATACGACTAAAATTAAAATCATCGCTTTTGTCTTTGGTGCCATTACTGCAAGTATTGCAGGGTCACTTCAGGCAGGATTTATCGGGTCTGTTGTACCGAAAGATTACACTTTCATCAACTCAATCAACGTTTTGATTATTGTTGTATTTGGTGGACTTGGTTCCATTACAGGTGCCATTGTTTCAGCTATTGTTCTGGGGAGTTTTGAATATGCTTCTCCAAGATGTTGCTAGCGTGCGTATGATTATCTACGCTTTGGCCTTGGTATTGGTAATGATTTTCAGACCAGGCGGACTTCTTGGAACATGGGAATTGAGCCTATCACGTTTCTTTAAAAAATCTAAGAAGGAGGAACAAAACTAATGGCATTACTTGAAGTAAAACAGTTAACCAAACATTTTGGCGGTCTAACAGCTGTTGGAGATGTGACTCTTGAATTGAACGAAGGGGAACTGGTTGGACTAATCGGTCCAAATGGAGCTGGGAAAACCACCCTTTTCAACCTCTTGACGGGTGTTTATGAACCAAGCGAGGGAACAGTAACCTTAGATGGTCACATTTTGAATGGAAAGTCACCTTATAAGATTGCCTCTTTGGGACTTGGACGTACTTTCCAAAATATCCGTCTCTTTAAAGATTTAACAGTTTTGGACAATGTTTTGATTGCCTTTGGCAACCATCACAAACAACATGTTTTTGCTAGTTTTTTGCGCTTACCAGCTTTTTACAAGAGTGAAAAAGAATTAAAGGCTAAGGCTTTGGAATTGTTGAAAATCTTTGATTTAGATGGTGATGCAGAAACTCTTGCTAAAAATCTTGCCTACGGACAACAACGTCGTTTGGAAATTGTTCGTGCTCTCGCTACGGAACCTAAAATTCTCTTTTTAGATGAACCCGTAGCAGGTATGAACCCACAAGAAACAGCCGAATTGACTGAGTTAATTCGTCGTATTAAAGACGAATTTAAGATTACAATCATGTTGATTGAGCACGATATGAATCTGGTTATGGAAGTAACAGAACGTATCTACGTACTTGAGTATGGCCGTTTGATTGCACAAGGAACTCCTGACGAAATTAAGACCAATAAACGGGTTATCGAAGCTTATCTAGGAGGTGAAGCCTAATGTCTATGTTAAAAGTTGATAATCTTTCTGTGCATTACGGTATGATCCAAGCAGTCCGTGATGTAAGCTTTGAAGTGAATGAAGGAGAAGTTGTTTCCCTTATCGGTGCCAATGGTGCCGGTAAGACAACCATTCTCCGTACCTTGTCAGGTCTAGTTCGACCAAGCTCAGGAAAGATTGAATTTTTAGGTCAAGAAATCCAAAAAATGCCAGCTCAAAAAATCGTGGCAGGTGGTCTTTCACAAGTTCCAGAAGGACGCCACGTCTTTCCTGGCTTGACTGTTATGGAAAATCTAGAAATGGGAGCTTTCTTAAAGAAAAATCGTGAAGAAAATCAAGCTAACTTGAAGAAGGTCTTTTCACGCTTCCCACGTCTTGAAGAACGCAAGAACCAAGATGCAGCCACTCTTTCAGGAGGAGAACAACAAATGCTTGCCATGGGACGCGCTCTTATGTCAACACCAAAACTTCTTCTCTTAGATGAACCCTCAATGGGACTTGCCCCAATCTTTATTCAAGAGATCTTTGATATCATTCAAGATATTCAGAAGCAAGGAACAACCGTCCTCTTGATTGAACAAAATGCCAATAAGGCACTCGCAATCTCTGACCGAGGATATGTATTGGAAACAGGAAAAATTGTCCTATCAGGAACAGGAAAAGAACTCGCCTCATCAGAAGAAGTCAGAAAAGCATACCTAGGTGGCTAAAACAATCCAGTGGATTGTTTTAGTCGGTGGATAAGGATTACGAAGTAATCTTCGCATAGTCTGGGAGACTAGTTTAGGTTGTAGATAAAGATTGCGAAGCAATCATCCGAACCCAGTGGATTGTTTTAGTCGGTGGATAAGGATTACGAAGTAATCTTCGCATAGTCTGGGAGACTAGTTTAGGTTGCGGATAGAGATTGCAAAGCAATCTTCATCTACATTGAAAGGTTAATTTCTAATAATTGAAAAAATCGAATGAAAGGTATCTTGCTTTCATT
>NZ_KQ970287.1:87292-88104 GCF_001579035.1 Streptococcus mitis
AGAGCTCTTTTTGCTAGCTTATTCATACTTTTCTGAATTTTGAAAAAGAAATGTAAGCGTTTGATAGATTTGCAAAAAGATTGTATAATAGGGATAAGAATAGAAAAGGAGAAGTCTCATGGCAGTTAAAGATTTTATGACCCGCAAGGTAGTTTATATTAGTCCAGATACAACAGTATCTCATGCAGCAGATTTGATGAGAGAGCAAGGGTTGCACCGCTTGCCTGTTATCGAAAATGATCAATTAGTTGGTTTGGTGACTGAGGGAACCATTGCTCAAGCTAGTCCATCCAAGGCAACAAGTCTTTCTATCTATGAGATGAATTATCTTCTGAATAAGACAAAAGTAAAAGATGTCATGATTCGCGATGTTGTCACTGTTTCAGGCTATGCGAGTCTAGAGGATGCAACTTATTTGATGTTGAAAAACAAGATTGGTATTCTTCCTGTCGTTGATAACCATCAAGTCTATGGAGTTATTACGGACCGTGACGTTTTCCAAGCTTTTCTTGAAATTGCTGGTTATGGTGAAGAAGGAATTCGTGTGCGCTTTGTTACAGAAGATGAAGTCGGTGTCCTCGGAAAGATTGTTTCTTTGATTGCAGAAGAAAATTTGAATATCTCTCATACAGTCAATATTCCGCGTAAAGATGGTAAGGTCATTATCGAAGTGCAAATCGATGGATCAATTGATTTACCAGCCTTGAAAGAAAAATTTGAAGCAAATGGTATTCAAGTGGAAGAAATCACTCGCACTTCAGCAAAAGTCTTGTAAGAAGGGAAGCCGAAAGGCTTCTTTTTTCATGAAAAGG
>NZ_KQ970287.1:88465-90565 GCF_001579035.1 Streptococcus mitis
ACCTAGAAGGTCTAGAGGAAGAGATTGCCATCTTGGAAAACAAGATGACAGAACCTGATTTTTGGAATGATAATATTGCGGCCCAAAAAACGTCGCAAGAATTAAATGAATTAAAAAATACCTATAATACCTTCCATAAGATGGAAGAGTTGCAGGATGAAGTTGAAATTTTATTGGACTTTTTAGCAGAAGACGAGTCAGTGCATGAGGAACTGGTCGAACAGTTATCAGAACTTGATAAGATGATGACCAGTTACGAGATGACCCTTCTCTTGTCGGAACCTTATGACCATAATAATGCTATCTTGGAAATCCATCCAGGATCTGGCGGTACAGAGGCACAGGACTGGGGAGATATGTTACTTCGTATGTACACTCGTTATGGTAATGCTAAAGGCTTTAAAGTAGAAGTCTTGGATTATCAAGCAGGTGATGAGGCTGGTATCAAGTCAGTAACCTTATCATTTGAAGGGCCTAATGCCTACGGCCTTCTCAAGTCGGAAATGGGAGTTCACCGTTTGGTGCGAATTTCGCCGTTTGACTCTGCTAAACGTCGCCATACCTCTTTCACATCCGTAGAAGTGATGCCTGAGTTGGACGATACCATTGAAGTGGAAATCCGGGAAGATGACATCAAGATGGATACCTTCCGTTCAGGTGGTGCCGGTGGACAAAACGTCAATAAGGTTTCAACAGGTGTACGTTTGACACATATTCCTACGGGAATTGTCGTTCAGTCAACGGTCGATCGTACCCAGTATGGAAATAGAGATCGTGCCATGAAGATGTTGCAGGCTAAGCTCTATCAAATGGAGCAAGAAAAGAAAGCTGCGGAAGTCGATTCCCTCAAGGGTGAGAAAAAGGAAATCACATGGGGAAGCCAAATTCGTTCTTATGTCTTCACACCTTATACTATGGTAAAAGATCACCGAACTAGCTTTGAGGTTGCTCAGGTAGATAAGGTTATGGATGGGGACCTAGATGGTTTTATCGATGCCTATCTCAAGTGGCGAATTAGCTAATATAGAAAGGAAGTCACATGTCAATCATTGAAATGAGAGATGTCGTCAAAAAATACGACAACGGAACGACTGCCCTACGCGGTGTTTCGGTCAGTGTTCAACCAGGGGAATTTGCTTACATCGTAGGACCTTCAGGAGCAGGGAAGTCAACTTTTATTCGTTCTCTGTATCGTGAAGTAAAAATCGATAAAGGAAGCCTATCAGTTGCTGGTTTTAATCTGGTTAAGATCAAAAAGAAAGACGTCCCGCTTCTACGTCGTAGTGTTGGGGTTGTCTTCCAGGATTATAAACTGTTGCCAAAGAAAACTGTCTATGAAAATATTGCTTACGCTATGGAAGTAATCGGTGAAAATCGCCGTAATATCAAAAAACGTGTGATGGAAGTTTTAGACTTAGTTGGATTGAAGCATAAGGTTCGTTCTTTCCCAAATGAGCTCTCAGGTGGAGAGCAACAGCGGATTGCGATTGCACGTGCCATTGTAAATAATCCCAAAGTATTGATAGCCGATGAACCAACAGGAAACCTGGATCCGGATAATTCATGGGAAATTATGAATCTCTTGGAACGGATTAACCTACAAGGGACAACTATTTTGATGGCGACTCATAATAGCCAGATTGTAAATACCTTGCGCCACCGTGTCATTGCCATTGAAAATGGCCGTGTCGTTCGTGACGAATCAAAAGGAGAGTATGGATACGATGATTAGTAGATTTTTTCGCCATTTATTTGAATCACTAAAAAGTTTGAAACGAAATGGTTGGATGACAGTGGCTGCTGTCAGCTCAGTCATGATTACTTTGACCTTGGTTGCCATATTTGCTTCTGTTATTTTCAATACAGCGAAACTAGCTACAGATATTGAAAATAATGTTCGAGTGATGGTTTATATTCGCAAGGATGTAGCTGATAATAGCGAGACTATTGAAAAAGAAGGTCAAACTGTTACAAATAATGACTACCACAAGGTATACAATGCTTTGAAGGGGATGTCTACTGTTAAGAGTGTTACCTTTTCAAGTAAAGAGGAACAATATGAAAAGTTGACAGAAACAATGGGGGAGTAACTGGAAAATC
>NZ_KQ970287.1:90989-96827 GCF_001579035.1 Streptococcus mitis
CCCTCTATGATGCCTATATTGTTGATACAAATACGCCAAGTGATGTAAAAACTGTAGCCGAGGATGCTAAAAAAATTGAAGGTGTGTCTGAGGTTCAGGATGGTGGTGCCAATACAGAACGCCTATTCCAACTAGCATCATTTATCCGTGTTTGGGGACTAGTTATTGCAGGACTTTTGATTTTCATTGCAGTTTTCTTGATTTCTA
This sequence comes from Streptococcus mitis, assembly GCF_001579035.1. Lineage (GTDB taxonomy): Bacteria > Bacillota > Bacilli > Lactobacillales > Streptococcaceae > Streptococcus > Streptococcus mitis_J. Next base: position 91,197 of record NZ_KQ970287.1, read on the forward strand.
ATACTATTCGTATTACCATTATTTCTCGCAGTCGCGAAATTCAAATCATGCGCTTGGTTGGTGCTAAGAACAGTTATATCCGTGGACCTTTCTTACTTGAAGGTGCCTTCATTGGTTTGCTTGGAGCAACTGCACCATCAGTGTTGGTCTTTATTGTTTATCGAATGGTTTACCAATCTGTCAATAAGTCGTTGGTCGGACAAAATCTTTCTATGATCGCGCCAGAGGTATTTACTCCTCTGATGATCGCCCTATTATTTGTGATTGGAATTTTCATCGGTTCACTGGGATCAGGAATTTCTATGCGCAGATTCTTGAAGATTTAGGTAAACTAGCTACTTTTATGAGGAGATTAAATGATCTCCTTTTTTGCTACAAAAGTTTTAGAAAAGGGACTTCTAATACTCAATGGAAATCAAAGAGCAAACTAGGTAGCTAGCCATAGGATGCTCAAAATCCTGTTTTGAGGTTATAGATAAGACTGACGAAGTCAGTCACATATATACGGTAAGGCGACGCTGACGTGGTTTGAAGAGATTTTCGAAGAGTATCAAGAAGTCGCTCAGAGAAGACTTCTTGATGGCTAATTTGAACTTGAAATTTGGCACTAGAAATTTTTTTGAAAAAAGAGTATTTTTTTGAATAAAAGCCTTTACAAAAAAAATTAAAGTGGTATAATTAAATCATAAAAGGTGCAAACGTTTTCGTAAAACGTTTGCCTAAATAAAAATAAAGGAGATTTGAATGATGAAAGATACATTCAAAAATGTCTTGTCTTTCGAATTTTGGCAAAAATTCGGTAAGGCTTTGATGGTGGTTATCGCGGTTATGCCGGCTGCTGGTTTGATGATTTCAATCGGTAAGTCTATCGTGATGATTAACCCAACCTTTGCACCACTTGTCATCACAGGTGGAATTCTTGAGCAAATCGGTTGGGGGGTTATCGGTAACCTTCACATTTTGTTTGCCCTAGCCATTGGAGGAAGCTGGGCTAAAGAACGTGCTGGTGGTGCTTTCGCCGCTGGTCTTGCCTTCATCTTGATTAACCGTATCACTGGTACAATCTTTGGTGTATCAGGCGATATGTTGAAAAATCCAGATGCTATGGTAACTACTCTCTTTGGTGGTTCAATCAAAGTTGCTGATTACTTTATCAGTGTTCTTGAAGCTCCAGCCTTGAACATGGGTGTATTCGTAGGGATCATCTCAGGTTTTGTAGGGGCAACTGCTTACAACAAATACTACAACTTCCGTAAACTTCCTGATGCACTTTCATTCTTCAACGGAAAACGTTTCGTACCATTTGTAGTTATTCTTCGTTCAGCAATCGCTGCAATTCTACTTGCTGCTTTCTGGCCAGTAGTTCAAACAGGTATCAATAGCTTTGGTATCTGGATTGCCAACTCACAACAAACTGCACCAATTCTTGCACCATTCTTGTATGGTACTTTGGAACGCTTGCTCTTGCCATTTGGTCTTCACCACATGTTGACTATCCCAATGAACTACACAGCTCTTGGTGGTACTTATGACATTTTAACTGGTGCAGCTAAAGGTACTCAAGTATTTGGTCAAGACCCACTATGGCTTGCATGGGTAACAGACCTTGTTAACCTTAAAGGTACAGATGCAAGTCACTACCAACAATTGTTAGATACTGTTCACCCAGCTCGTTTCAAAGTTGGACAAATGATCGGTTCATTCGGTATCTTGATGGGTGTGATCGTGGCTATCTACCGTAATGTCGATGCTGATAAGAAACATCAATATAAAGGTATGATGATTGCGACAGCTCTTGCAACATTCTTGACAGGGGTTACTGAACCAATCGAATACATGTTCATGTTTGTAGCAACACCTATGTATCTTGTTTACTCACTTGTTCAAGGTGCTGCCTTTGCTATGGCTGACGTTGTAAACCTACGTATGCACTCATTCGGTTCAATCGAGTTCTTGACTCGTACACCTATTGCAATCAGTGCTGGTATCGGTATGGATATCATTAACTTCATTTGGGTAACTGTTCTCTTTGCTGTAATCATGTACTTTATCGCAAACTTCATGATTCAAAAATTCAACTACGCAACTCCAGGACGTAACGGAAACTACGAAACTGCTGAAGGTTCAGAAGAATCTAGCAGCGAAGTGAAAGTTGCAGCAGGTTCTCAAGCTGTAAACATTATCAACCTTCTTGGTGGACGTGCAAACATCGTTGATGTTGACGCATGTATGACTCGTCTTCGTGTAACTGTTAAAGATGCAGATAAAGTAGGAAATGCAGAGCAATGGAAAGCAGAAGGAGCTATGGGTCTTGTCATGAAAGGACAAGGGGTTCAAGCTATCTACGGACCAAAAGCTGACGTATTGAAATCTGATATCCAAGATATCCTTGATTCAGGTGAAATCATTCCTGAAACTCTTCCAAGCCAAATGACTGAAGCACAACAAAACACTGTTCACTTCAAAGGTCTTACTGAGGAAGTTTACTCAGTAGCAGACGGTCAAGTTGTTGCTTTGGAACAAGTAAAAGATCCAGTATTTGCTCAAAAAATGATGGGTGATGGATTTGCAGTAGAACCTGCAAATGGAAATATCGTATCTCCAGTTTCAGGTACTGTATCAAGCATCTTCCCAACAAAACATGCTCTTGGTATTGTGACTGAAGCAGGTCTTGAAGTATTGGTTCACATTGGTTTGGACACAGTAAGTCTTGAAGGTAAACCATTTACAGTTCATGTTGCTGAAGGACAAAAAGTTGTAGCAGGTGATCTCCTTGTCACAGCTGACTTGGATGCTATCCGTGCAGCAGGACGTGAAACTTCAACAGTAGTTGTCTTCACAAATGGTGATGCAATTAAATCAGTTAAATTAGAAAAAACAGGTTCTCTTGCAGCTAAAACAGCAGTTGCTAAAGTAGAATTGTAATATACTTGAGGTTGGAAGCTGTATTCCAACCTCTTATTTTGGGAGAAAAGAATGAAATTTTTAACACTCAATACTCACAGTTGGATGGAAAAAGAAGCTGAGGAAAAATTCCAGATTTTGCTTGAGGATATTCTTGAAAAAGACTATGATTTGATTTGTTTCCAAGAAATCAATCAGGAGATCACATCTCCAGAGGTGGAGGTTAATGACTTTTATCAAGCTTTGCCAGCAGCTGAGACTATTCATCAAGACCACTATGTTAGACTCTTGGTTGAAAAGTTGTCTGAGCAAGGGAAAAATTACTACTGGACTTGGGCCTATAACCATATCGGTTATGACCGTTACCATGAAGGTGTGGCTATCTTGTCTAAAACACCTATTGAAGCCAGAGAAATTTTAGTTTCAGATGTGGATGATCCAACAGACTATCATACTCGCCGTGTCGCCCTGGCTGAAACTGTAGTTGATGGTAAGGAGCTTGCAGTTGCCAGTGTCCACCTTTCTTGGTGGGATAAAGGTTTCCAAGAAGAATGGGCGCGATTTGAGGCTGTCTTGAAAGAATTGAACAAGCCACTTTTGCTGGCTGGAGATTTCAACAACCCAGCTGGTCAGGAAGGATACCAAGCTATTTTAGCTAGTTCATTAGGCTTACAAGACGCATTTGAAGTTGCTCAAGAGAAAAGTGGTAGCTATACTGTTCCGCCAGAAATTGATGGCTGGAAGGGGAATACAGAACCCCTTCGAATCGACTATGTTTTTACTAGCAAGGAGTTAGCGGTAGAAAATTTACATGTCGTATTTGATGGCAACAATAGTCCGCAAGTGAGTGATCACTATGGCTTGAATGCTACTTTAAACTGGAAATAATAACTGAAAAGAGGTTGGGATTCACAAATTCCAGCCTTTTTCTGATTAGATGAACTACTGAAAGTAAGCTCTATGAGAGAGACTACTGAAATGGAATAAAATGTGGTATAATTGATAAGATAGATAGAATCGAGGATAGTATGTCATTTACGAAATTTCAATTTAAAAACTATATTAGAGAAGCCTTGGAGGAGTTGAAATTTACAACTCCAACAGAGGTACAAGATAAGTTGATTCCCATTGTCTTGGCAGGCCGAGATTTGGTTGGAGAATCAAAAACAGGTTCAGGTAAGACTCACACTTTCTTGTTACCGATTTTCCAGCAATTAGATGAAGCTAGCGATAGTGTACAAGCAGTGATTACTGCACCGAGTCGTGAGTTGGCTACTCAAATTTACCAAGCAGCTCGTCAGATTGCTGCCCACTCAGACGTGGAAGTTCGTGTGGTTAATTACGTGGGAGGGACAGATAAGGCTCGCCAGATTGAGAAATTGGCAAGCAACCAGCCTCATATTGTTATTGGAACACCAGGCCGTATTTACGACTTGGTTAAATCCGGTGATTTGGCTATTCACAAGGCCAAGACCTTTGTGGTCGATGAGGCAGACATGACCTTGGATATGGGATTCTTGGAAACTGTTGATAAGATTGCTGGCAGTCTTCCAAAAGATTTGCAATTCATGGTCTTCTCAGCGACTATTCCACAAAAACTGCAACCATTCTTGAAAAAATACTTGTCAAATCCTGTTATGGAGAAAATCAAGACCAAAACGGTCATTTCTGATACCATTGATAATTGGTTGATTTCTACCAAGGGACGTGATAAGAATGCTCAAATTTACCAGTTGACTCAGTTGATGCAACCCTATTTGGCAATGATTTTTGTTAACACTAAAACGCGTGCTGATGAATTGCATTCTTACCTGACTGCTCAAGGTTTGAAGGTGGCAAAGATTCACGGAGATATTGCTCCTCGTGAGCGCAAGCGTATCATGAATCAGGTAAAAAATCTGGATTTTGAGTACATTGTCGCAACAGATTTGGCAGCGCGTGGGATTGACATTGAAGGTGTTAGCCATGTCATCAATGATGCCATTCCGCAAGACTTATCTTTCTTTGTGCACCGTGTTGGTCGTACTGGACGCAATGGCCTAGCTGGTACAGCTATTACTCTTTACCAGCCGAGCGATGACTCGGATATCCGTGAGTTGGAGAAATTGGGAATCAAGTTTACTCCTAAGATGGTCAAAGATGGAGAATTCCAAGATACCTATGACCGTGATCGTCGTGCAAACCGTGAGAAAAAACAAGATAAGCTTGATATCGAAATGATTGGTTTGGTTAAAAAGAAAAAGAAAAAAGTCAAACCGGGTTATAAGAAGAAAATTCAATGGGCGGTTGATGAAAAGCGCCGTAAAACCAAGCGTGCAGAAAGTCGTGCTCGTGGACGTGCAGAGCGTAAAGCTAAACGCCAAACATTTTAATAGAAATTGTTGGAGTACTGAGCTCCAACTTTTTGCTTTATGAGAACGAACTATCTAAACAGAAACATTACATTAAAGACTGCAAATTGCGATTAAAAATGGTATAATGATAAAGTTATATAGTCCCGATAAGATGGTAGGTATTTCTATTTTTTCTTGCGAGTCGCAACTCGCAAAGACTGACGGCTCCAAAGTAGTCGCTCGTCATTCTACGGTTGCCGCTATAAGGCGGTCACCCTATGCGCCTTACTAGTTTCAGAAATAAAAAAGTATTGTTTTTATTTCTTTCGCGTCGTAACTCTTAGATAATGGAAATACCTACCAGTACTTTGTAACTCTATAACACTATTTTTAA
>NZ_KQ970287.1:96847-98358 GCF_001579035.1 Streptococcus mitis
GGGGGACATTTTTATGTCAGAACGTAAATTATTCACGTCTGAATCTGTATCTGAGGGGCATCCAGATAAGATTGCAGACCAAATTTCAGATGCGATTTTGGATGCTATTTTAGCAGAGGATCCAGAGGCGCACGTTGCTGCTGAGACAGCTGTCTATACTGGTTCCGTCCACGTTTTTGGTGAAATTTCTACAAATGCCTATGTGGATATTAACCGTGTGGTTCGTGATACCATTGCAGAGATTGGTTATACCAATACAGAATATGGATTTTCTGCTGAAACTGTAGGAGTCCATCCGTCACTTGTTGAGCAGTCACCAGATATTGCCCAAGGTGTTAACGAAGCCTTGGAAGTTCGTGGAAATGCAGACCAAGATCCGCTGGACTTGATTGGTGCTGGTGACCAAGGTCTTATGTTTGGATTTGCAGTGGATGAAACAGAAGAGCTCATGCCATTGCCAATTTCACTCAGCCATAAATTGGTTCGTCGTCTGGCAGAACTTCGTAAGACTGGTGAAATCAGCTATCTTCGCCCAGATGCTAAATCACAAGTTACAGTTGAGTATGATGAAAATGACCGTCCAGTACGTGTGGACACAGTCGTTATTTCAACTCAGCACGATCCAGAAGTCAGCAACGAACAAATTCACAATGATGTCATTAGCAAGGTTATCAAAGAGGTTATTCCAGCCTCGTACTTGGATGAGCAAACAAAATTCTTTATCAATCCAACTGGTCGCTTTGTAATCGGTGGACCTCAAGGGGACTCAGGCTTGACTGGTCGTAAGATTATCGTGGATACCTATGGTGGCTACTCTCGTCACGGTGGTGGTGCCTTCTCTGGTAAGGATGCGACTAAGGTGGACCGTTCTGCGTCATATGCAGCTCGTTATATTGCAAAGAATATCGTTGCAGCAGGTCTTGCTAAGAAAGCAGAAGTGCAATTGGCCTACGCTATCGGTGTTGCCCAACCTGTTTCTGTTCGTATCGATACTTTTGGTACAGGAAGAGTAGCTGAAAGCAAGCTTGAAAAAGCGGCTCGTCAAATCTTTGACCTTCGTCCTGCAGGAATTATTCAAATGTTGGATCTTAAACGTCCAATCTACCGTCAAACAGCAGCTTATGGACACATGGGACGTACAGATATTGACCTTCCATGGGAACGCTTGGACAAGGTAGACGCTTTGAAAGAAGCAGTCAAATAAAATCTTAAGAGGGGAGCTTCCTCTCTTTTTAATATACTGTTTCCTCTAAAATCATTGAAATTATAGCTTGAATTTGATATGATGGTCTTATGGATAAAAGTAGAGCAAAGCGTGAGAATCACGATAAGATAAGAATGAGTCTAATAGCCCTAGTAGCTATCTTTTCAGTAAGTATTTGTGTCCTTGGTTCAATAATTGGATACAAAATATACACAAAACAAAGTTTTGAACAAAAGATTGAATCGCTCAAAAAAGAGAAAGATGATCAATTGAGTGAGGGGAATCAGAAGGATCATTTTCGTAAAGG
>NZ_KQ970287.1:98378-102828 GCF_001579035.1 Streptococcus mitis
AATCAGAAGGATCATTTTCGTAAAGGACAAGCTGAAGTGATTACCTATTATCCTCTCCAAGGGGAGCAAGTAATTTCGTCTGTAAAAGAAATCATAGTGCAGGATATTAAGGAAAACTTAGAAGACAAGGAGAATCTGGTTTTTTATTATACGGAGAAACAGGATTCGACTTTAAAAGGGATTGTCAACCGAAGTGTGATGAAACAAGTCTATGATTTAACTTCGTCAAAAGTTGAAGAGACTGAAAAAACTAGTCTAGCGAAAGTGCATTTGACAGAAGATGGTAAACCTTTTACACTTGATCAACTATTTTCAGATCCTAGTAAGGCTAAAGAGCAACTGATAAAAGAACTGACTTCTTTCTTGCAGGACAAGAAATTGGAGCAAGAAAAGATTGATCAAGTTGTTAAAGGTTTGTCTGATCAAGACTTGTCTGCATGGAACTTTGATTATAAGGATAGTCAGATTATCCTTTATCCAAGTCAGTCAGTTGAAAATCTAGACGAGATTGCCTTGCCAGTATCTAGTTTCTTTGAAGTTATTCAGTCCTCTTATTTATTAGATAAGGATGCAGAGCTATATAAGGCTTATTTTGAAAAGAAAAATCGTAAAGTAGTAGCCTTGACTTTTGATGATGGACCAAATCCTGCAACGACAAATCAAGCATTAGATACACTTTCTAAGCATGGTATCAAAGCAACTTTCTTTGTTTTAGGTAAGAATGTTTCTGGCAATGAAGAGATTTTGAAACGCATGAAAGCAGATGGTCATGTTATTGGAAACCATAGTTGGAGTCATCCAGTGCTTTCAAAACTTTCCCTTGATGAAGCTAAAAACAAATTACTGATACGGAGGATGCGCTAACTAAAGTGCTGGGTTCTAGCTCTAAACTCATGCGTCCGCCTTATGGAGCCATTACAGACGACATTCGCAATAGCCTCGATTTGAGCTTTATTATGTGGGATGTGGATAGTCTGGACTGGAAGAGTAAAAATGAAGCATCTATTTTGACAGAAATTCAGCGTGAAGTCAAGAATGGTTCTATTATTCTCATGCATGATATCCATGCTGAGACTATAAATGCTCTACCGAAGGTTATTGACTACTTGAAAGGGCAAGGTTATGACTTTGTGACTATACCAGATTTGTTAGATAGTCGTCTCAAAGCTCACCAGCTCTACTACGACCGTGACCAATAATACACAAAATCTAAAGAGAAAAGTTTTCCTTGAAAATTTGCTTCTTTGGATTTTCTTCTTATAGAAAGGAAAAATAATGAAATCTTATACTTTAAATAATGGTGTTACGATTCCAGTTCTGGGATTTGGAACTTTTAAGGCTAAGGATGGAGAAGAAGCCTATCGTGCAGTGTTAGAAGCCTTGAAGGCTGGTTATCGTCATATTGATACGGCGGCGATTTATCAGAATGAAGAAAGTGTTGGTCGTGCTATTCAAGATAGTGGAGTACCGCGTGAGGAAATTTTTGTAACCAGTAAATTGTGGAATACAAACCACACCTATGAGCAAGCTCGTCAGGCTTTTGAAGAGTCTTTAGAGAAGCTGGGCTTGGAATATTTGGATTTGTATTTGATTCATTGGCCAAATCCAAAACCGCTCAGAGAAAATGACCAATGGAAAATCCGAAATGCAGAAGTTTGGAGAGCGATGGAAGACCTCTATCAAGAAGGCAAAATCCGTGCTATTGGAGTTAGTAATTTTCTTCCCCATCATTTGGATGCCTTGCTTGAAACAGCAAAAATTCTTCCAGCGGTCAATCAAGTTCGTTTGGCGCCAGGTGTGTATCAAGAGGAAGTCGTAAATTACTGTCGAGAAAAAGGAATTTTATTGGAAGCTTGGGGACCTTTTGGTCAGGGAGAACTGTTTGATAGCAAGCAAGTGCAAGAAATTGCGGCAAATCACGAAAAATCGGTTGCTCAGATAGCCTTGGCCTGGAGCTTGGCAGAAGGATTTCTACCACTTCCAAAATCTGTCACAGCCTCTCGTATTCAGGCTAATCTTGATTGCTTTGGAATTGAACTTAGTCATGAGGAGCGAGAAACTTTAAAAACAATTGCTGTTCAGTCTGGTGCTCCACAAGTTGATGATATGGATTTCTAGAAAATCATAAAAAGAATTGTACATTGTTCTAATTTTTGATATAATAGTTAGCAGGAAAGAAAGTCTTATGGCGTTCTTCAAGCGAGCTTGGGATAGTGGGAGCCAAGTAGGACAAAATAAAGAGCTGGCGCTTTCTGTAGTATTCTCAAAGATAATGAAGTAATAAATTAGGGTGGAACCGCGTTTCTGACGCCCCTAGTCGCAAGGCTTGGGTGTTGAAATGCGGTTCTTTTTGAATTCGTCTAATACCTAAGTAGGAAGGAGCATAATGCTTAAAGGATCTTGTTTATGTAAAGCAGTGACCTACACTCTAGATGAGGAATTATCGGAATTAGTTTTTTGTCATTGCTCATTTTGTCGGAAAGCAACTGCGTCTGCCTATACAGTTAATGCTAAAGTTAGCAGTGAAAAGCTAGTATTGCATGGAAAAGAAAAGCTTGTTTCCTATAGTTCTTCTCCAGGAAAACAGCGTTATTACTGCCAGAACTGTCATAGTCAAATTTTCACTGTTCAAGAAAATATACCAGAAGTCTGTGCTTTGAAATTAGGTACAATAGATGAATGCGATCAGAATTTACTAACTGTTCCCAAACATCATATTTTTCAGGACCCAGCCTTTTCTTGGTTGCTTGATAAATAAATCTAAGAAGATAATATAAATTAAAGGAGTAAATAATGTCTAAAAAATTGACTTTCCAGGAAATCATCCTTACTTTGCAACAATTTTGGAATGACCAAGGTTGTATGCTTATGCAGGCTTATGATAATGAAAAAGGTGCGGGAACAATGAGTCCTTACACTTTCCTTCGTGCTATCGGACCTGAACCATGGAATGCGGCTTATGTAGAACCATCACGTCGTCCTGCTGACGGTCGTTACGGAGAAAATCCTAACCGTCTTTACCAACACCACCAATTCCAAGTGGTCATGAAGCCATCTCCATCAAATATCCAGGAACTTTACCTTGAGTCTTTGGAAAAATTGGGAATCAATCCTTTGGAACACGATATTCGCTTCGTTGAGGACAACTGGGAAAACCCATCAACTGGTTCAGCTGGTCTTGGTTGGGAAGTTTGGCTTGATGGGATGGAAATCACCCAGTTCACATATTTCCAACAAGTCGGTGGATTGGCAACTGGCCCTGTGACTGCGGAAGTTACCTATGGTTTGGAACGTTTGGCTTCTTACATTCAAGAAGTAGACTCTGTCTATGATATTGAGTGGGCTGATGGTGTAAAATACGGAGAAATCTTTATCCAGCCTGAGTACGAGCATTCAAAATATTCATTTGAAATTTCGGACCAAGAAATGTTGCTGGAAAACTTTGATAAGTTTGAAAAAGAAGCTGGTCGTGCATTAGAAGAAGGCTTGGTTCACCCTGCCTATGACTATGTTCTCAAATGTTCACACACTTTTAACTTGCTTGATGCGCGTGGTGCCGTATCTGTAACAGAGCGCGCAGGCTATATCGCTCGTATTCGTAACCTAGCCCGTGTCGTAGCCAAAACCTTTGTTGCAGAACGCAAACGCCTAGGTTACCCACTTTTGGATGAAGAAACACGAGCTAAACTCCTAGCAGAAGACGCAGAATAAAGAGAGTGACAAATTACGAAAATGGGCGAACAGAGTGAGCCCTGAGCCAGTTGCCGCAGTGATGAAGGTATCCTTAGTGAAACTAAGGATACTAGGCAAAATTGGAGATTTTGGCTCCAATTTTAGCAATGAAACAACGAAGTTGGTTGCTTGCGTGCCAATCACATAAGGCAAACTGGAAAATAAAAAGATACTTTTCGGAGAAAAAACATGACAAAAAACTTATTAGTAGAACTCGGTCTTGAAGAATTACCAGCCTATGTTGTCACACCAAGCGAAAAACAACTAGGCGAAAAAATGGCAGCCTTCCTCAAGGAAAACCGCCTGTCTTTTGAAGCCATTCAAACCTTCTCAACACCACGTCGTTTGGCTGTTCGTGTGACTGGTTTAGCAGACAAACAGGCTGATTTGACAGAAGATTTTAAGGGGCCAGCAAAGAAAATTGCCTTGGATAGTGATGGAAATTTCACCAAAGCGGCTCAAGGATTTGTCCGTGGAAAAGGCTTGACTGTCGAAGATATCGAATTCCGTGAAATCAAGGGTGAAGAATATGTCTATGTTACCAAGGAAGAAGTGGGTCAACCAGTTGAAGCCATTGTTCCTGGTGTTGTAGATGTTTTGAAGTCATTGACTTTCCCTGTCAGCATGCACTGGGCTGGAAATAGCTTTGAGTACATTCGTCCTGTTCACACTTTAACTGTTCTTTTAGATGAAGAAGAGTTTGATTTGGATTTCCTTG
>NZ_KQ970287.1:102930-105159 GCF_001579035.1 Streptococcus mitis
CCTTGATATTAAGGGAGGGCGTGTGAGCCGTGGCCATCGTTTCTTGGGGAAAGAAACCAAAATTCAGTCAGCCTTTAGCTATGAAGAAGATCTTCGTAAGCAGTTTGTAATCGCAGATCCGCGTGAACGTGAGCAAATGATTGTTGACCAAATCAAGGCAATCGAAGCTGATCATGGTGTACGCATCGAAATTGATGCGGATTTGCTGAATGAAGTCTTGAACTTGGTTGAATACCCAACTGCCTTTATGGGAAGTTTTGATGCCAAATACCTTGAAGTTCCAGAAGAAGTTTTGGTGACTTCGATGAAGGAACACCAACGTTACTTTGTTGTTCGTGATCAAGACGGTAAACTCTTGCCAAACTTCATTTCTGTTCGTAATGGAAACGCAGAGTATTTGGAAAATGTCATCAAAGGAAATGAAAAAGTTTTGGTAGCCCGCTTGGAAGACGGAGAATTCTTCTGGCGTGAAGACCAAAAATTGGTGATTTCAGATCTTGTTGAAAAATTAAACAATGTCACTTTCCACGAGAAGATTGGTTCCCTTAGTGAACACATGATTCGTACTGGTCAGATTGCTATTCTCTTGGCAGAAAAAGCAGGCTTGTCAGCGGATGAAACGATTGACTTAGCCCGTGCAGCAGCCATTTACAAGTTTGACTTGTTGACTGGGATGGTTGGTGAATTTGACGAGCTCCAAGGAATTATGGGTGAAAAATATGCCCTTCTTGCTGGGGAAACTCCAGCGGTAGCAGCTGCTATTCGTGAACACTACATGCCTACTTCAGCCGAAGGAGAACTTCCAGAGAGCAAGGTCGGTGTAGTGCTTGCCATTGCAGACAAATTGGATACGATTTTGAGCTTCTTCTCAGTAGGTTTGATTCCATCAGGGTCTAATGACCCTTATGCTCTTCGTCGTGCGACCCAAGGTGTGGTTCGTATCTTGGATGCCTTTGGTTGGCACATTGCTATGGATGAGCTGATTGATGGCCTTTATGCTCTAACATTTGACAGCTTGACTTATGAAAATAAGGCAGAGGTTATGGATTTTATCAAGGCTCGTGTTGATAAGATGATGGGTTCTACGCCAAAAGATATTAAGGAAGCCGTTCTTGCAGGATCAAACTTTGTTGTGGCGGATATGTTGGAAGCAGCAAGTGCTCTCGTAGAAGCAAGCAAGGAAGAAGACTTTAAACCATCTGTTGAATCACTTTCTCGTGCCTTTAACTTGGCTGATAAGGCAGAAGGAGTTGTTGTAGTTGATTCAGCACTTTTTGAGAATGAAGAAGAGAAAGCTTTGGCAGAAGCTGTAGAGTCGCTTGTTTTATCAGGTACTGCAAGTCAACAATTGAAACAACTCTTTGCTCTTAGCCCAGTTATTGATGCTTTCTTTGAAAATACTATGGTTATGGCCGAAGATCAGACTGTTCGACAAAATCGTTTGGCAATCTTGTCGCAATTAACCAAGAAAGCAGCTAAGTTTGCTCGTTTTAACCAAATTAACACTAAATAAAATTTGATAAACAGGCTTTATCTTATCACAAAGGAGAAGAAATGGATCCTAAAAAAATTGATCGTATTAACGAGCTTGCCAAAAAGAAAAAAACAGAAGGCTTGACCCCAGAAGAAAAAGTAGAACAAGCCAAACTACGTGAGGAGTACATCGAAGGTTATCGTCGCACTGTTCGTCACCACATTGAGGGAATCAAAATTGTAGACGAAGAAGGGAACGATGTTACACCAGAAAAACTACGCCAAGCCCAACGTGAAAAAGGGTTACATGGCCGTAGTCTTGATGACCCAAATTCATAATCAGTATTCTTTCTTTTAACAAGGATAGATGAAATAATAACCAAAAGACTAGCAGACACAAATGTACTGTACCCCAAAAGTGAGACAGAAAAAAATAATCTAATACTAGACCAAAATCAAAAGAGCATTATATAATAGTGATATGAAATCAACTAAAGAAGAAATCCAAGTCATCAAAACACCTTTAAAAGACTCTAGTACAGCTAAATATCATAAACGCCTTCAAATCGTTCTATTTCGTCTGATGGGCAAATCTTATAAAGAGATTATATAGCTTTTAGACTGTAATCAAACAACGATTTGGCGAAATGTAAAAAAATATAAGTAGTTAGGACTCAATGTCATTAAGTTAAGAAATTCAAATACGATTCTGTATTTGGGTTTCTTTTTAATGTGACAAACTATAGATAAGGAGGT
>NZ_KQ970287.1:105993-112276 GCF_001579035.1 Streptococcus mitis
CTCTCCAGTTGAAAAACTACCTCAAGAAGCACTTATCTATTATTCGACCGAATCGAAAATATCCAAGAAAGATAAAGGCCCAATCGGTAGTTGATTTCATCTATAGAGTAACATAAATCTCAAAAAATGGGGCTAAAAAACCTTTATTTGTCATGCAAAAAAATAGAATATAGAATCACTTTGATGATCTCAATCATATCTCCTATTCAAATAGTTAGCTCACTAACTTAATGACATTGGACGGATGTCTCGCTTTTTTTGCAAGGAGCAGGATATGAAGGATTTAACGTTTAGACAATTACAAGACTAGTTATAGTCAATGAAAATCAAAGAGCAAACTAGGAAGCTAGCCGCAGGCTGTACTGGAGTACGGCAAGGTGAAGCTGACGTAGTTTGAAGAGATTTTCGAAGAGTATTACTCGAACATTACCAGTATTCTCGAACTGAGGAAGGTCTCTTTATGAAGTTAGTGGAGGAAGTCGGAGAAGTAGCTGAGGTTTTGAATGGTCGTTCTGGTAGAAAAGAGGGCGTTCAGGATTCTAATGAGGAACTAGCAAAAGAACTGGCTGATATTATTCACTACACTGTCGCAATCGCCGCCATCAACCATATTGACCTTACCAAGACTATCTTTGAGAAAGACAAAACCGCAGCCGTTAACTACCAACATAAACATGATTTGGAAGGATTTTTGAAGGTGAAGGAGAATTGATGTCCCCTTCCTCCAACTTGAGAAAATCCCTGGAACGTGATAAAATAAAGGATAGGGATTTTTAATAATTCATTATATAGAACGAGTGGGTTTCTTTATGAAGAGGTTTGAAGTATCTACAGAAATTGGTAGTCTCTCTGTTACTTATCAAAAGCAAAAGAAAATGCTAGTTTGTTTAAGTGGCGCAGGTTTGCTACCAAGTTATGAAAATTTTTCACTTATACTTGAAAAACTTCCTCCTACAATTGGTTATTTGACAATTGATTTTCCAAACACAGGAAGGAGTCCGATTCATGACCAAGCTGACAAAAATCTGGATAATCTTGTAGATGCAGTTTATGAAGTACTTGAAGAATTGGCGATTTTTGAATATATACTTTGTGTACATAGTTTGAGTGGAATTTTAGCTTGCAAATTGCTCAAGAAACCAATTAAGTGTCAGGCTTTAGTAGCAGTGGAACCGACAACTAAAAACGTCATGTTTGCTGATTTTTCAGAAAATCCTTATCCAGAAATGGAAGAACAGATGAGGCTGATTGACGAGTATGGACCTGAACTTTATTTGAAGAATTTAACTCAAGCAACATTTAGTCCTGAAACGAATAAAGAAATCTGGGAAATAATGCAAGAAAAAGGCTTAGAGTTAGAAAAGCAAAATTCAGGATTTCAGATATCTGGAGAGATTACTGAGGAAGATTTTGAGGATGTATCAATACCAGATTGTATCCCTGTATTTGTTTTTTGTCAGCCTTACAGAGAAAAAGAGTACAGAGAATCAGAATATTGGACTTCCAATGCTAGACTCATTTTAGGAGGGAATCACCATTATTTACAATGGTCTGAATCCGAAAAAATTGCGACTATTATTCGAGAATTGTCAGAATAAGATGGAGAGAAGGAGACTACAGGAGACAAGATGAACTACTTTAATGTTGGGAAAATCGTCAATACGCAGGGGTTGCAGGGTGAGATGCGAGTCTTGTCTGTGACAGATTTTGCAGAAGAACGGTTTAAAAAAGGGGCTGAGCTGGCCTTGTTTGATGAAAAAAATCAGTTTGTCCAAACAGTGACCATTGCTAGCCACCGTAAGCATAAGAATTTTGATATTATCAAATTCAAAGATATGTACCATATCAATGCTATTGAAAAGTACAAGGGATACAGTCTCAAGGTTGCTGAGGAAGATTTGAATGACCTAGACGATGGTGAATTTTATTATCACGAGATTATCGGTTTGGAAGTCTATGAGGGTGATAACTTGATTGGAACCATCAAGGAAATCCTGCAACCAGGTGCTAACGATGTCTGGGTGGTCAAGCGAAAAGGTAAACGTGACTTGCTTTTACCTTATATCCCACCAGTGGTTCTCAATGTTGATATTCCAAATAACCGCGTCAATGTGGAAATCTTAGAAGGGTTAGACGATGAAAATTGATATTTTAACCCTTTTTCCAGAGATGTTTTCTCCACTGGAGCACTCAATCGTTGGAAAGGCTCGAGAAAAAGGACTCTTGGATATTCAGTATCATAATTTTCGAGAATATGCTGAAAAGGCCCGCCATGTCGACGATGAGCCCTACGGGGGCGGGTCAGGGGATGCTGCTCCGAGCCCAACCTATTTTCGATGCCTTTGATGCTATTGAAAAGAAAAATCCGCGCGTCATTCTCCTCGATCCTGCTGGAAAGCAGTTTGATCAGGCTTATGCTGAGGATTTGGCTCAAGAGGAAGAGTTAATCTTTATCTGTGGGCACTATGAGGGTTATGATGAGCGTATTAAGACCTTGGTGACAGATGAGATTTCCCTGGGGGACTATGTCTTGACTGGTGGAGAATTGGCGGCCATGACCATGATTGATGCTACGGTACGCCTGATTCCAGAAGTGATTGGCAAGGAGTCTAGCCACCAAGATGATAGTTTTTCTTCTGGCCTTCTCGAATATCCTCAATACACACGTCCCTATGATTATCGAGGCATGGTTGTCCCAGATGTTCTGATGAGCGGGCACCATGAAAAGATTCGTCAGTGGCGC
This sequence comes from Streptococcus mitis, assembly GCF_001579035.1. Classification (GTDB taxonomy): domain Bacteria; phylum Bacillota; class Bacilli; order Lactobacillales; family Streptococcaceae; genus Streptococcus; species Streptococcus mitis_J. Next base: position 108,737 of record NZ_KQ970287.1, read on the forward strand.
CTGTATGAGAGTTTAAAGAAAACCTACGAGCGCAGACCGGATTTGCTTGAACATTATCAACTGACAGCAGAAGAAGAAAAAATGTTGGCAGAAATCAAAGAAAACAAAGAATAAAGGAGAAACCTATGCAAGTAATCAAACGTAATGGCGAAATTGCTGAATTTAATCCAGATAAGATTTACCAAGCCATCTTAAAGGCAGCCCAGACTGTCTATGTATTGACAGATGATTTGCGTCAAAACCTTGCACAAGTCACTAAGAAAGTGGTTTTGGATTTGGAAGAAGCCAAGGTGGAACGTGCTACTATCAGCATGATTCAGTCTATGGTTGAACATCGTTTATTGGGTGCAGGTTACATTACCATTGCAGAACACTACATTTCCTATCGTCTGCAACGTGACTTGGAAAGAAGTGGTTATGGAGACCATATCGCTGTTCATTTACATTTTGAACAAATTCGCTAAGAAAAAAGAGTGGGATGAAGCAACTACATCTCACTCTTTCTTAAATCTATTTTTTTGGGCTGTTTGGACAGTTGACGGGACAAATCGCAGGCGTTGAATATCGCTTATGCGGATAATACGGGTCACATTTTTGGCAAAATTTTTCACGATAATTTGTTGGCTTTGCTGATCGTATTTGATGATGTCACCTGTAAAGCTTGCCTCAGACAAGATAAGGTGAACAGCGGTTTGTTTCTGGATAGCCTCTTCAATAGTGGCTGTAAGGGAGTTGGTTTCAGTATGGTCTGGTTGGTCATGTCCATTTAAAAAGTCATGTATTTTATCTAGAACTTGCTGGAATTTATGTCTCATATTGGCCTCCCTTCTTTTATATCAATATTATATAAAATTTTCCTAAAATCTACAAGATTTTACGAATAAACTAATGAAAGCTAAAAAAGGAGAAGAAAATGGCAGAATTTACATTTGAAATTGAAGAGCACTTGTTGACTCTTTCTGAAAACGAAAAAGGTTGGACCAAGGAAATCAACCGTGTGAGCTTTAATGGTGCTCCTGCAAAGTTTGATATTCGTGCTTGGAGTCCAGATCATACTAAAATGGGTAAAGGAATTACTCTCTCCAATGAAGAATTTCAAACAATGGTGGATGCCTTTAAAAGCAACTAAGTTTTCAAAATGAAAGAAAAGGATATTGAGTCATGACAACTCGATATCCTTTTTTAGTTAGCAAAGTAAGCCTGATTTTTAAGGCGTTGAAGTAGAGGACGACTAATCAAACTAATAGCTAGAAGTTTACCAAGGTCTGGAATGATAAAGGGAATGACCCCCACAACAAGAGCTTTTTCAAATGCCATTCCAGCTAGAAAATGCAAGCTGAGAATCCCGCCGACAAAGACAAGGGCATCACCCAAGAGGTTGGCAAGAAAAATCTTGACAACACCACTCTTGCTGTTAGTTAGGGAAGAAGTAAGTCCAGAGTATACAAGATAAAACCAAAGATAGCCTGCAGTGGGACCAACCAACGCCTGCAATCCAGCTCCACCTCCTGCAAAAACAGGAAGACCGATGGCACCTAGAAGAAGATAAAGTCCAACAGAAAGTACAGCCTCTCTGGGTCTAAAGACAGTAGCAATCAAGCCGATTGCAAAGTTTTGCAGAGTGAAGGGGACGGGTCCAATTGGAAGACTGATTTGTGCCAAAACAGCAATGAGAGCAGCCCCAATAGCAGGGATAGCATAAACGTGAGCTTTTTTCAAAATAGTTAACCTCTTTTATAATGTATAGTAACTATTATACTCGTAGAGTAATCATTGTCAACCAATTTTTAAAAACAAGATAACAAAAACTGTAACAGCCGATTTTGCTTACTGGTTAAGGGGTGGGTAATTGTTTTGTTGATTCGAAAACATCAAAAAAGAAGCAGACACAGTTGTATCAGCTTCTTTTATTTCGATTAACGCATGGTTACAAATTCTTCAGATGCAGTTGGGTGAATTGCCACAGTTGCATCAAAGTCAGCCTTGGTTGCTCCCATTTTGATAGCAACAGCAAATCCCTGAATCATTTCATCAACGCCGTAGCCAATTCCATGAAGTCCGACAACTTTTTCTTCTGAACCAGCTGTTATCAATTTGAAACGGGATTCTTGTCTATTGCTAGTAACGGCAGAGTACATAGATGCAAAGCTTGATTTGTAAACCTTGATTTGGTCTTGACCATATTCTTTGATAGCTTGCTCTTCTGTCAATCCGACAGTTCCGATAGCAGGGTGTGAAAAGACAACGGTTGGAATAGTTGAGTAATCCATTTTTGCAGTATTTTTTCCGTTAAAGAGACGTTCAGATAGGGTACGTCCGGCCTTGATTGCAACTGGGGTCAGTTCTTTCTCGCCCGTTACATCACCTAGAGCGTAGATTCCCTCAACAACAGTATTTTGGTATTCATCTACTTGGATAAAGCCACGTTCATTCAGCGTGACTCCAGCTTTTTCAAGTTGCAATCCCTTAACGTTTGGACGGCGACCAGTAGCCCAGATAACTTGGCTAGCTGTGTGACTAGTACCATCTTCGAAATGAATGGTAATGCCTTCAGTAGTTTTTTCTAACTTGGCAGGGACTTTGTGAGTATGAAGTGGCAAGTTTGTTCTTTCCATTTCCTTGACCAAACCTTCAACTATATAGGAATCAAAACCACGCAAAGGACGATCGCGACGAACAAAGAGGTCTGTCTTGACACCAAAAGTGTGGAGCACGCCAGCCAATTCAACGGCGATATAACCAGCGCCTAGAATGGCAACTGACTCTGGAAGTTCTTCCCAGGCAAATACATCATCAGAAGAGCCACCTAGCTCAGCACCAGGAATATTTGGAATACTTGGATGGGCACCTGTAGCAATCACGATATGTTTAGCACGAATCAGTTCACCATTTACGCTGACAGTATGAGAATCTACAAATTCAGCATGACCTTTAATCAAGTCTACACCGTTGCGTTTAAAACTGCCATCATAAGAAGAACGAGCGCGATCAATGTAGGCTTCACGATTACGACGTAGGGTTGCAAAGTCAAAGTTAAGATCAGTAGTCTTAAAGCCGTAGTCTTCTCCAAATTGATGGAAAGTCTCAGCGATTTGCGCCCCGTACCACATGATTTTTTTAGGAACACAGCCGACATTGACACAGGTTCCACCTAGTTTCTTTTCTTCAATAACGGCCGCTTTGGCTCCGTGTTCACCAGCACGGTTCATGGTAGCAATTCCTCCACTACCTCCACCGATAGCAATGATATCGTATTCTCTCATTGAAAACTCCTTTGTACTCTTTTAAATAGTCGAGTGTCTTTTTTGATAGTCATATTCTATCTTTTTTTTGATTTGATTGCAAAAATCTGCTACGCACAAAAAATTGCAAAAAAGCTTGCCAAATAAGTCGAAATAATGTATTATATAACTAGTACAATAGAAAGGGAGGATTTCCGAACGATTGTTTAATCCTGAACTGTCATTATTTCCATCTGAACTGCATTGTTTGCTGGAGGGGAATTTGGTATAATAGCAAAGTATTGTAAAAAAGAAAAGG
>NZ_KQ970287.1:112508-123305 GCF_001579035.1 Streptococcus mitis
GGGGGCTGGGGGCATCTTGCTCTTTAGACAACCCTCACAAACCGATGTTAAGGATGAAACGCCACATCTAGTAGTGGCAAAAGAGGGAACTGTTGCTTCGTCGGTTTTATTGTCAGGAACAGTAACGGCAAAAAATGAACAATACGTTTATTTTGATGCTGGCAAGGGAGATTTAGACGAAATCCTTGTTTCTGTGGGCGATAAGGTCAGCGAAGGGCAGGCTTTAGTCAAGTACAGTAGTTCAGAAGCGCAGGCGGCCTATGATTCAGCTAGTCGAGCAGTCGCTAAGGCAGATCGTCATATCAATGAACTCAATCAAGCACGAAATGAAGCCATTTCAGCTCCAGCTCCTCAAGCCTCTGCGCCAGCAGGAGGAGAAGATGCAACGGTGCAAAGCCCAACTCCAGTGGCTGGAAATTCTGTTGCTTCTATTGACGCTCAATTAGGTGATGCCCGTGATGCCCGTGCAGATGCAGCAGCGCAATTAAGCAAGGCTCAAAGTCAGTTGGATGCAATGACGGTTCTCAGTACCCTAGAGGGAACTGTGGTTGAAGTTAACCACAATATTTCTAAATCTCCAACAGGAGCTAGTCAAGTGGTGGTTCATGTCGTAAGTAATGAAAACTTGCAAGTTAAGGGTGAACTATCTGAATATAACCTTGCCAACCTATCTGTAGGTCAAGAAGTAACCTTTACTTCTAAGGTTTACCAAGATAAGAGCTGGACTGGTAAGATTAGCTATATTTCTGACTACCCTAAAAACAATGGCGAAGCAGCAAGTGCTGCGGCTGCAGCAGGTGGTAATTCTGGTTCCAAATATCCATATACCATCGACGTTACAAGTGAAATTGGTGTCTTGAAACAAGGATTCTCAGTAAGTGTTGAGGTGAAGAATAAGAGTAAAGCCATTTTGGTTCCTCTAACAAGTATTGTGACTGAAAATGATAAGAACTATGTCTGGGTGCTTGACGAGCAGAAAAAGGCCAAGAAAGTGGAAGTTGGTTTGGGAAATGCTGATGCAGACAACCAAGAAATCACTTCAGGTCTGACAAATGGAGTCAAGGTCATCAGTAACCCAACGTCTTCTCTAGAGGAAGGAAAAGAGGTGAAGGCTGATGAAGAAACTAATTAGTCTAAAAAATATCTGCAGAAGCTACCGTAATGGTGACCAAGAACTGCAGGTTCTCAAAAATATCAACCTAGAAGTGAAAGAGGGTGAATTCGTTGCCATCATGGGACCATCTGGTTCGGGTAAGTCTACTCTCATGAATACGATTGGCATGTTGGATACACCAAGTAGTGGAGAGTATTATCTTGAAGGTCAAGAAGTGGCTGGATTGGGTGAAAAACAACTAGCCAAGGTCCGTAACCAACAAATCGGTTTTGTCTTTCAGCAGTTCTTTCTTCTATCTAAACTCAATGCTCTGCAAAATGTAGAATTACCCTTAATTTACGCAGGAGTTTCGGCTTCAAAACGTCGCAAGTTAGCTGAGGAATATCTAGATAAGGTTGAATTGACAGAACGTAGTCATCATTTGCCTTCGGAATTATCTGGTGGTCAAAAGCAACGTGTGGCTATTGCGCGTGCCTTGGTAAACAATCCTTCTATTATCTTAGCAGACGAACCGACAGGAGCCTTGGATACCAAAACAGGAAATCAAATTATGCAACTATTGGTTGACTTGAACAAAGAAGGAAAAACCATTATCATGGTAACGCATGAGCCTGAAATAGCTGCTTATGCCAAACGTCAGATTGTCATTCGCGATGGAGTTATTTCATCTGATAGTGCTCAGTTAGAAAAGGAGGAAAACTAAGATGCAGAATCTGAAATTTGCCTTTTCATCTATTATGGCTCACAAGATGCGTTCTTTGCTTACCATGATTGGGATTATTATCGGTGTTTCATCAGTTGTTGTGATTATGGCTTTGGGAGATTCCCTATCTCGTCAAGTCAATAAAGATATGACCAAATCTCAGAAAAATATTAGCGTCTTCTTCTCTCCTAAAAAAAGTAAAGATGGGTCTTTTACTCAGAAACAATCAGCTTTTACGGTTTCTGGAAAAGAAGAGGAAGTTCATGTTGAACCACCAAAACCGCAAGAATCTTGGGTCAAGGAGGCAGCCAAACTCAAGGGAGTGGATAGTTACTATGTAACCAATTCAACGAATGCCATCTTGACCTATCAAGATAAAAAGGTTGAGAATGCTAATTTGACAGGTGGAAACAGAACTTACATGGACGCTGTTAAGAATGAAATTATTGTAGGTCGTAGTCTAAGAGAGCAAGATTTCAAAGAGTTTGCAAGTGTCATTTTGCTAGATGAGGAATTGTCCATTAGTTTATTTGGCTCTCCACAAGAGGCTATTAACAAGGTTGTAGAAGTCAATGATTTTAGTTACCGAGTCATTGGGGTTTATACTAGTCCAGAGGCTAAAAGGTCAAAAATATATGGGTTTGGTGGCTTGCCTATTACTACCAATATCTCCCTTGCTGCGAATTTTAATGTAGATGAAATAGCTAGTATTGTCTTTCGAGTGAATGATACCAGTTTAACTCCAACTCTGGGTCCAGAACTGGCACGAAAAATGACAGAACTTGCAGGCTTGCAACAGGGAGAATATCAGGTGGCAGATGAGTCGCTTACATTTGCAGAAATTCAACAATCGTTTAGTTTTATGACGACGATTATCAGTTCCATCGCAGGGATTTCCCTCTTTGTTGGAGGAACTGGTGTTATGAACATCATGCTGGTTTCGGTGACAGAGCGCACTCGTGAGATTGGTCTTCGTAAGGCTTTGGGTGCAACGCGTGCCAATATTTTAATCCAGTTTTTGATTGAATCCATGATTTTGACCTTGTTAGGTGGCTTGATTGGCTTGACAATTGCAAGTGGTTTAACTGCCTTAGCAGGTTTGTTACTGCAAGGTTTGATTGCGGGTATAGAAGTTGGAGTATCAATTCCAGTTGCCCTATTTAGTCTTGCAGTTTCGGCTAGCGTAGGTATGATTTTTGGAGTCTTGCCAGCCAACAAGGCATCGAAACTTGATCCAATCGAAGCCCTTCGTTATGAATAATTTAAAAGATAAAAAACGAGATAGACATCAGTCTGTCTTGTTTTTGTATGGATTTCCCTATCGAAAATCCTTAAAAATGTGATATAATGAAGTGTTAGAAAAACAGGTTTCATTTGCCTGGAAAGGAAAAATTATGTCTGAAAAGAATTTTTATATTACAACACCGATTTACTATCCATCTGGGAAACTTCATATCGGTTCTGCTTACACAACCATTGCTTGTGATGTTCTAGCTCGTTACAAACGCCTGATGGGCTACGATGTCTTTTATTTGACAGGTCTTGATGAACATGGTCAGAAAATCCAGCAGAAAGCGGAAGAAGCTGGCATTACACCACAAGCCTATGTTGATGGAATGGCAGTTGGAGTTAAAGAACTCTGGCAATTACTAAATATTTCATACGATAAATTTATCCGTACAACTGATGACTACCACGAAAAAGTAGTGGCTCAAGTCTTTGAACGCTTGCTGGCTCAAGATGATATTTACCTAGGTGAATACTCTGGCTGGTATTCAGTATCAGACGAAGAATTCTTTACAGAAAGCCAGCTGGCAGAAGTTTTCCGTGATGAAGCTGGAAATGTAACTGGTGGTATTGCTCCATCAGGTCACGAGGTTGAATGGGTATCCGAAGAATCATACTTCCTTCGCCTCAGCAAATACCAAGATCGTTTGGTAGACTTTTTCAAGTCCCATCCTGAATTTATCACTCCAGATGGTCGTCTGAATGAAATGCTTCGTAACTTCATCGAGCCAGGTTTAGAGGATTTGGCAGTATCTCGTACAACATTTACATGGGGAGTACCTGTCCCATCAAATCCAAAACACGTTGTCTACGTTTGGATTGATGCCCTTCTTAACTATGCGACAGCTCTTGGCTACGGTCAAGATCAACATGGTAACTTTGACAAATTCTGGAATGGAACCGTCTTCCACATGGTAGGAAAAGACATCCTTCGTTTCCACTCAATCTACTGGCCAATCCTTCTTATGATGTTGGATATCAAATTGCCAGATCGTTTGATTGCCCATGGTTGGTTTGTCATGAAAGACGGTAAGATGTCTAAGTCTAAAGGGAATGTTGTCTACCCTGAAATGTTGGTAGAGCGTTATGGACTAGATCCACTGCGTTACTATCTCATGCGTAGCCTTCCAGTTGGTTCAGATGGAACCTTTACTCCTGAAGACTATGTCGGCCGTATCAACTACGAATTGGCCAATGACCTTGGAAACCTCCTCAACCGTACGGTCTCTATGATTAACAAGTATTTTGATGGACAAATTCCTGCCTATGTAGATGGTGTGACAGAGTTTGACCATGCTCTTGCTGACGTTGCAAAACAATCAATCGCTGACTACCATACACACATGGATGCAGTTGACTATCCACGTGCTTTAGAAGCAGTCTGGACACTTATCTCTCGTACTAACAAATACATCGATGAGACAGCCCCATGGGTCTTGGCTAAGGATGAATCTCTTCGTGACCAATTGGCAAGTGTTATGAGCCACTTGGCAGCCAGCCTTCGTGTCGTAGCTCACTTGATTGAGCCATTTATGATGGAAACCAGTCGTGCAGTCTTGACTCAACTTGGATTGGAAGAAGTAGCGAGCCTTGAGAACTTGAGATTGGCTGACTTCCCAGCAGATGTGACTGTAGTTGCCAAAGGAACTCCAATTTTCCCACGTCTGGATATGGAAGAAGAAATTGCCTATATCAAAGAACAAATGGAAGGCAACAAACCAGCTGTCGAAAAAGAATGGAATCCAGATGAAGTTGAGCTCAAACTCAACAAGGACGAAATCAAGTTCGAAGACTTTGACAAGGTTGAAATTCGTGTTGCCGAAGTCAAAAAAGTTTCTAAAGTGGAAGGTTCTGATAAGTTACTTCAATTCCGCTTGGATGCAGGTGATGGTGAAGATCGTCAAATTCTTTCAGGGATTGCCAAATACTATCCAAACGAACAAGAATTGGTCGGCAAGAAAGTCCAAATCGTTGCCAACCTTAAACCACGCAAGATGATGAAAAAATATGTCAGCCAAGGTATGATCCTCTCAGCTGAACATGATGGAAAATTAACCCTTCTCACAGTTGATCCAGCTGTACCAAACGGAAGTGTGATTGGGTAAAAGTAGACAGGACTAGTTCATGCTAGTTCTGTTTTTTATTTAACTATTATGCTTTACAAACTAGTGTGAAAGTGGTATATTATAGATGAAGTTACTAGTATGTATTACAAAATAGATAGAAGGGGAAAGGGATGAAGGAAACTCAGCTATTAAAAGGTGTTCTTGAAGGTTGTGTCTTGGATATGATAGGTCAAAAAGAGCGGTATGGTTATGAGTTGGTTCAAACTTTGCGAGAGGCTGGATTTGACACTATCGTTCCAGGAACTATTTATCCTTTGTTGCAAAAGTTAGAAAAAAATCAATGGATAAGAGGCGACATGCGCCCGTCGCCAGATGGTCCAGATCGGAAGTATTTTTCGTTAACTAAAGAAGGAGAAGAGCGTGTCTCGGTCTTTTGGCAACAATGGGACGATTTAAGTCAAAAAGTTGAAGGGATTAAGAATGGGGGGTAAACCATGAAGAAAATGAAGTATTACGAAGAAACAAGCGCTTTGCTGCATGAGTTTTCTGAGGAGAATCAGCAGTATTTTGAGGAGCTGTGGGATAGTTTTAATCTTGCTGGATTTCTCTATGATGAGGACTATCTCAGAGAGCAGATTTATTTGATGATGTTAGATTTCTCAGAAGCAGAACGTGATGGCATGAGTGCAGAGGATTATTTAGGTAAGAATCCTAAAAAAATAATGAAAGAGATTCTCAAGGAAGCACCACGCAGTCCTATCAAGGAGTCCCTTTTGACACCAATTTTTGTCCTAGCGGTATTACGTTACTATCATCTACTGGGTGATTTTTCTAAAGGTCCTCTCTTAACAGTCAATTTACTCACTTTTTTAGGGCAACTTCTTCTTTTTCTGATTGGATTTGGGCTTGTGGCTACAATTTTACGAAAAAGTTTAGTCCAAGATTCTCCTAAAATGAAAATTAGCACCTATATTATCGTTGGGATTCTTGTTCTGCTAGTTGTTCTGGGATATGTAGGAATAGGAAGTTTTGTACAAGAAGGAGCATTTTATCTTCCTGCTCCCTGGGATAGTTTGTCTGTCTTTACGATTTCCCTAGTCATCAGTATTTGGAATTGGAAAGAACCGATTTTTCGTCCATTTGTTAGTATGATTATTGCCCACCTTATTGTAGGTTCTCTGCTCCGTTACTATGAGTGGATGGGAATTTCAAATGTTTTTCTTACAAAAGTTATTCCTTTAGCTGTCCTCTTTATTGGAATCTTTGTCTTGTTCCGTGGGTTTAAGAAGATAAAATGGAGTGAAATATAGTCAAAAAGCCGTTGCAAAGCGGTTTTTTGTTATAATGAAGGGAAGAATGTTAGAAATTTAAGGAGAAAAATTTGATGAGATACATAACTCTTGGTCAAGATGACAAAGAATTATCAGAAATTGTTCTCGGAATGATGAGAATAGAAGATAAGTCTGTAAAAGAAGTTGAAGAGCTTGTAGAAACAGCTCTTTCTGTTGGAATCAATGCCTTTGACTTGGCTGATATATATGGTCTTGGTCGTTGTGAAGAACTGTTAGGTCTTGTCCTAAAAAATCGTCCAGATTTAAGAGAAGAGATGTGGATTCAGTCAAAATGTGGCATTCGCATTGAAGAATTTACCTATTTTGATTTTTCTAAGGACTATATTATAAAATCAGTTGACGGAATTTTACAAAGATTGAAGATTGATCATCTAGATAGCTTGCTTCTTCATCGACCAGATGCTTTGATGGAATCTGACCAAGTAGCAGAAGCCTTTGAAATTCTACAAAAATCAGGTAAAGTTCGAGACTTTGGTGTGTCTAACCAAAATCCCATGATGATGGAATTGCTGAAGAAAGAAGTCAAACAACCTCTATCTATCAATCAATTACAATTAAGTGCAGCTTTCACACCTAGTTTTGAAGCAGGATTTCATGTCAATATGGAAGGCAACAAGGCAGCTTTGCGTGATGGAAGCGTCTTTGAATACTGCAAATTAAATGACATGGTTATCCAGGCCTGGTCAGTCTTGCAGTTCGGATATTTTAAAGGGAATTTCGTTGGCAATGAGAAATTTCAAGCTTTAAATCAAGTACTTGAGCGTTTAGCTATTAAATATGGAGTAACTTCTTCAACTATTGCCATTTCTTGGATATTACGCTACCCAGCCAAAATGCAGGCAGTCGTAGGTACAACAAATCCTAAGCACTTGAGAGAAGCTAGCCAAGCGACAAACTTTAATTTAACAAGAAAAGAATGGTATGAAATTTATCTTGCTGCAGGGAATAATTTGCCGTAAGTAGAAGCAGATGTAAATAAATCACAGTCAAAAAGCCGTTTTAAAGCGGTTTTTTTGTTATAATGAAGGGAAGAATTATTGATATCAAAGGAGAAAAACATGACATTTGAAGAGATCCTGCCTGGGTTAAAGGTTAAGAGAAAATATGTACGAACTGGTTGGGGAGGTGCGGAAAACTATGTCCAACTCTTTGATACCATCGAGCAAAACGGGGTTGCACTTGAAGTGACTCCCTACTTCCTAATCAACGTTTCTGGCGAAGGAGAAGGTTTTTCCATGTGGAGCCCGACACCTTGTGATGTTTTGGCGACGGATTGGGTAGAAGTGCATGACTAGACGTGTACTTGTTACAGGAGTGAGTTCAGGTATCGGATTGGCTCAGGCTCGACTCTTTTTAGAAAATGGTTATCAAGTATACGGAGTTGACCAAGGTGAAAATCCCCTCTTAGAGGGTGATTTCCATTTTTTACAGAGAGATTTGACCTTGGACTTAGAGCCTATTTTTGACTGGTGCCCACAGGTGGATGTTTTGTGCAATACTGCTGGAGTGTTGGATGCTTATAAACTCCTATTGGAACAATCAGCGCAGGAAATTCAAGAAATTTTTGAAATTAACTACGTGACTCCTGTTGAGTTGACTCGCTATTATTTGACACAAATGCTGGAGAATAAAAAAGGCTCCATTATCAATATGTGCTCTATCGCTTCTAGTCTAGCAGGTGGCGGTGGACACGCCTATACTTCTTCGAAGCACGCCTTGGCTGGATTTACAAAGCAGTTGGCTCTAGACTATGCAGAAGCTGGGATTCAGGTCTTTGGGATTGCTCCAGGAGCAGTCAAGACGGGTATGACCGCTGCCGACTTTGAACCAGGTGGCTTAGCAGACTGGGTGGCGAGTGAAACACCAATCAAGCGCTGGATCGAGCCAGAAGAAGTAGCGGAGATCAGCCTTTTCTTAGCAAGTGGAAAAGCAAGCGCCATGCAAGGACAAATCCTGACAATAGATGGTGGTTGGTCTTTGAAGTAGGAGTAGTTGGATGGAAATCAAAAATCACTTTGGAGTCTATGGTGTTTGCTATAAACATGGTTACCTTCTTTGTATTCAAAAAACAGCAGGTCCCTACAAAAATAGGTTAGACCTTCCCGGTGGTAGTCAGCAACTTGGTGAAGGACTGACGGAAACGCTGATTAGAGAAGTTATGGAAGAGACGGGATTTACCGTTAGAAGCTACTCCAATCCTCGAATCTACGATGTTTTCGTCAGGGAAGAGTTAACAAATTTTATGGTTCACCATATCATGGCCTTGTATGATGTTGAAATGAATGAGGAGGCATTTCAAGTGAATATTTCTGAAACTGTCTCTGACGGTGCGAATGATTCACTGGGATATGTTTGGATGGATATTCAAAAAATCACAGAAGAAAATGCATCGCCATTAGTCTTGAAGGTTAAGTCTGAATTATTAGGATTTCCAGAACTGGACAAGAGCTCTTACATGAATTGGAAGGTGAAGTAGGGGGATAATGGAACTATTTAAAACATGGAAGAAAAATATGGTTCTCTATGGTCTTAAATCTCAAATCGGAACTGTCTACCGAAACAGTGATAGGACAACAAGCTTTTATGATGTTGGGAATTTTCTATACCTAGCAGGGGAGTTGGATTCCAGATTTTGGGAAGATTTTGTTAGAAAATATGGTTTAGATTATAAGATTATTATTTCAGAAAATACTAATTGGCAAGATTTTCTGCATCGGAAGGTGGGGCTAAATTCTTTTACTCGCTATTCTTTTAAAGATAAGGCAAATTTTCAAGTTAAATTTCTAAATGATCTAGTTACTCATTTAGAGGAAGATTACAATATTGTGCCTATTGATAATCATATTTATAACTGCTTTTCTACGGAAGAATGGTCACAGGATTTACAGGGGGATTTTGAGTCCTATCAGGATTTTGTTTTAAAAGGTGGATTTGGCTTTGTGATTCTTAAAAATAATGAACTGATTGCTGGGATTTCCTCAGGGTTAGTTTACCGTGAAGCAGTTGAAGTGGAAGTTGCAACTAGACCAAACGAACAAGGAAATGGATTTGCTAAAAAGCTTGGTGCTGCAATGATTCTAGAGAGTTTAAATAGAGATATGTTTCCACTTTGGGATGCTCATAACGAGGCTTCCAAAAAAGTAGCAGAATTTTTAGGATATGAGTTAATTGGACCTTATGTAGCTTTTGAACTAGAGAAAAGTGTCATATAATGATAGCTGATATTATATCTTTTAAGACGAGGTGAATGGCTATGAAAAACCAGTTAACCCTTAGTGGCGAAAAACTTGATGAAAAAGTTTACCCACAACTATTTCATCATGTTGGCATGATTCGTGGGGAATATTTGTTGAGAGAGCTTAATCAAAACATACTATTACCAAGTTGTCAGCAATTTGTAAAAGATTATCTAGAGGCTATCTGCTCCCTGTACTCAGATGAAGAAGTTTGGTATCGTTTTTCTGAATTAACGAATACAGAAGCTAATTGTCTAAAGGGGACTAAAGAGTATTTTGACGAACGTCATCCTTTGTTTGGATATAGAGGAACTAGGCGTTTGCTGGCGTGTCCGGATGAATTTCAGGCTGAAGCATATGTCGTTACAGAAGTTTATCAAACCAATCCTAATCTATCTGTTATCTTTCCTTTTGTCAATGATGCTGAGCAGTTAAAGCAAGCTATTACAGTATTGCGTCAGCATGGCTTTACTGGGAAAATCGGCACAATGGTTGAATTACCGTCAGCTTATTTTGACTTGGACAGAATAATGGAAACGGGCATTTCAAAGATTGTAGTTGGAATGAATGATTTGACTTCTTTTATTTTTGCGACTGTGAGAAACAGTCAATGGCATGATATGGAAAGTCCAATTATGTTAGATATGTTGAGACAGATGCAGGATAAAGCAAGGAAGAACAAGATTGACTTTGCTGTGGCAGGTTATCTGAATACTTCTTTCATACAAAAAATGAATCAGATGGGGATTGAGTGCATTCTCCATTACAGCTCTATTCCAGATATTTTTGATTTAGAAATTGACCATCCAGATCATCTTAAACACATAAAAGAAGAAAGTAAAAAATTACAAAGGAGTACCCTATGACACCGCAAGAAATGTGGAATGCCTACAAGCAAATTAACCCCTCGATTGGAGATGGGATAGATGCTTGGGCTTTTGGAGTGGAACCAGACCTTTTAGCAGATTTGGTTTTAAGAGGCGAAAAGACTGCAACAGCATCAGCCTACGACCTCTATGCACTAGAAGATGAACCCCTT
>NZ_KQ970287.1:123325-130951 GCF_001579035.1 Streptococcus mitis
CATTTTAGATAGTCAAAATCAGGCTGTCTGCATTGTCGAAATTACAAAGGTTTCTGTTAAACCCTTCAATCAAGTTTCTGCTGACCATGCCTTCAAAGAAGGGGAAGGTGACAAATCCATAGCCTATTGGCGTCAGGTTCATGAGGATTTTTTCGCCGAGTGGCTGAGAGAAGCAGGACTGACTTTTACACCTGAAAGCAAGGTTGTTTTAGAAGAATTTCGCAAGGTCTACCCACTGTAGACTGTTAGACGGAAGAAAGTTTTGGAAATTACCCGTCCAATCCTTTTTTCTCAAGCAAAACATGTTATAATAAGTTTGTTTGAAGAAGAGCTTTAGCTCTTAAACTTAGATAGGAGAAAACTATGCAAGCAGTTGAACATTTTATTAAGCAATTTGTTCCTGAACATTATGATTTATTTTTAGACTTGAGTCGTGAGACCAAGACTTTTTCAGGGAAAGTGACTATTACTGGTCAAGCACAGAGTGACCGTATTTCCCTTCACCAAAAAGACTTGGAAATCGCTTCTGTAGAAGTTGCAGGGGTAGCTCGCCCATTTACTGTTGACCATGACAATGAAGCTCTTCATATCGAATTAGCTGAGACTGGTCAAGTTGAAGTGGTTCTTGACTTTTCTGGTAAAATCACAGATAACATGACAGGGATTTACCCTTCTTATTACACTGTTGATGGTGTCAAGAAGGAAGTCTTGTCTACTCAGTTCGAGAGCCATTTTGCGCGCGAAGCCTTCCCATGTGTGGATGAGCCAGAAGCCAAAGCGACCTTTGACCTATCTCTTCGTTTTGACCAAGCAGAAGGTGAATTGGCCTTGTCTAACATGCCAGAAATCAATGTTGAAAACCGTAAGGAAACAGGTATCTGGAAGTTTGAGACAACACCTCGCATGTCTTCTTACTTGTTGGCCTTTGTTGCTGGTGATTTGCAAGGTGTGACGGCTAAAACTAAAAACGGTACCCTCGTAGGTGTTTATTCAACCAAAGCCCACCCACTATCTAACCTTGATTTCTCACTGGATATCGCTGTTCGCTCTATCGAGTTTTACGAAGATTACTATGGAGTCAAGTATCCAATCCCTCAATCTCTCCATATCGCCCTTCCTGACTTCTCAGCTGGAGCTATGGAAAACTGGGGTCTTGTGACCTACCGTGAAGTTTACTTGGTTGTGGATGAGAACTCTACTTTTGCCAGCCGTCAACAAGTTGCCCTTGTTGTGGCACATGAATTGGCTCACCAATGGTTTGGTAACCTTGTTACTATGAAATGGTGGGATGACCTTTGGCTCAATGAAAGCTTTGCTAATATGATGGAATACGTCTGTGTGGATGCTATTGAACCAAGCTGGAATATCTTTGAAGATTTCCAAACAGGTGGTGTTCCGTCTGCCTTGAAACGTGATGCGACTGATGGCGTTCAGTCTGTTCACGTCGAAGTTAAACATCCAGATGAAATCAATACGCTCTTTGACGGAGCTATCGTCTATGCCAAAGGAAGTCGCCTCATGCACATGCTTCGTCGTTGGCTAGGTGATGCCGATTTTGCCAAAGGTTTGCATGCCTACTTTGAAAAACATCAGTACAGCAATACAATTGGTCGTGACCTTTGGGATGCTCTTGGTCAAGCGTCTGGACGTGATGTTTCAGCCTTCATGGATTCTTGGTTGGAACAGTCTGGTTACCCAGTTCTCACTGTTAAAGTTGAAAATGATGTCTTGAAGATTTCACAAAAACAATTCTTCATCGGTGAGCACGAAGATAAGAACCGTCTCTGGGTTGTGCCACTAAACAGCAACTGGAAAGGCTTGCCTGATACACTCGAAACTGAAAGTATCGAAATCCCTGGCTACGCAGCTCTTCTTGCTGAAAACAAAACAGCACTTCGCCTCAACACAGAAAATACAGCCCACTACATTACAGACTATCAAGGAGACTTGCTAGATGCTATTCTTGCTGACCTAGTTGATCTTGATAACACAAGCAAATTGCAAATCGTCCAAGAACGTCGTTTGCTTGCTGAGGCAGGACACATTTCTTATGCTGACTTGCTCCCAGTTCTTGATAAACTTGCTAAGGAAGAATCTTACCTTGTTGTTTCAGCTGTTTCTCAAGTGATTTCTGCTCTTGAGCGCTTTATCGATGAAGGAACAGAAGCTGAAAGAGCCTTCAAAGCCTTGGTTGCTAAATTGGCTCGTCACAACTATGACCGTCTTGGTTTTGAAGCTAAAGACGGTGAATCAGATGAGGATGAATTGGTTCGTCAGCTGGCTGTTTCGATGATGATTCGCTCAAATGATGCAGAAGCTAGTCAAGTCGCTAGCCAAATCTTCGCAGCCCACAAGGATCAGCTTGCAGGACTTCCAGCAGCTATCCGCTCACAAGTTCTTATCAATGAGATGAAACATCATGAGACCAAAGACTTGTTAGCACTTTATCTTGATACTTATACTCACGCAACAGACGCTGTCTTTAAACGCCAGTTGGCAGCAGCCCTTGCATACAGTACAGATGCGGACAATATCCAAACCTTGATTGCTTCTTGGAAGGACAAATTTGTGGTTAAACCACAAGACTTGTCTGCTTGGTATTTCCAGTTTTTAGGTCATCAAGCAACTCAGGAAACAGCATGGTCTTGGGCACGTGAAAATTGGGCTTGGATTAAGGCAGCTCTTGGAGGAGATATGAGCTTTGATAGCTTTGTTATTCTTCCTGCTCATGTATTTAAGACTCAGCAACGCTTGGCAGAGTACAAGGAGTTCTTTGAGCCACAACTTTCTGACCTTGCTCTTAGCCGTAACATCGGTATGGGAATCAAGGAAATTGCAGCGCGTGTTGACTTGATTAACCGTGAAAAAGCTGCAGTGGAAGCAGTTGTTCTTCAATATGGAAGTAAATAATCAAGACTAAATAAAAAGAAAACTCAGCTATCTCATGTAAAATGCAGAGAGTTGAGTTTTTTTTAAGGCAAATTTGGTATAATAGTTTTAATAAGGAGGAGTTTCTCATGATAAAAATCTTATTAGTTGAGGATGACCTAGGCCTGTCAAATTCAGTATTTGACTTTTTAGACGATTTTGCGGATGTCATGCAGGTATTTGATGGGGAAGAAGGTCTCTACGAAGCTGAGAGTGGCGTCTATGACTTGATTTTGCTCGATTTGATGTTGCCAGAAAAAAATGGTTTCCAAGTCTTGAAAGAATTGCGTGAAAAGGGAATTACGACACCAGTTCTGATTATGACTGCCAAGGAAAGCTTGGATGACAAGGGACATGGATTTGAACTAGGAGCGGATGATTATCTGACTAAACCTTTCTACCTAGAAGAACTCAAAATGAGAATTCAGGCCCTTCTCAAACGTTCAGGCAAGTTTAATGAAAATACGCTATCTTATGGAGATATTCTCATCAATTTATCAACCAATACCGTTAAGGTTGAAGATACTCCAGTCGAATTGCTGGGGAAAGAGTTCGATTTATTGGTTTATTTCCTTCAAAATCAAAATGTTATTTTGCCTAAGACGCAGATTTTTGATCGTCTATGGGGATTTGATAGTGACACAACGATTTCGGTTGTCGAAGTTTATGTTTCAAAAATCCGTAAGAAATTAAAAGGAACCACTTTTGCAGAGAATTTGCAAACCTTGCGCAGTGTTGGGTATATTTTAAAAGATGTTCAGTAAACTAAAAAAAACATGGTATGCGGATGACTTTAGTTATTTTATCCGCAACTTTGGTGTCTTCACCCTGATTTTCTCTACCATGACTCTGATTATTTTACAAGTCATGCATTCGAGTCTCTATACTTCGGTGGATGATAAGCTTCATGGACTGAGTGAAAATCCTCAAGCAGTTATTCAGCTGGCAGTAAATAGGGCAACAGAAGAGATTAAAGATTTAGAGAATGCCGCTACAGATACTAGCAAGACTGAGGTAAAACCCAATGTCAGTTCCAATACGGAGGTTATTCTTTTTGATAAGAATTTTACACAGCTCCTTTCTGGAAATCGATTTTTGGGCTTGGATAAGATTAAGTTAGAAAAGAAAGAACTAGGCCATATCTACCAGATTCAGGTTTTTAATAGCTATGGGCAGGAAGAAATCTATCGTATGATTTTGATGGAGACCAATATCAGTTCGGTTTCAACCAATATCAAGTATGCTGCTGTCTTGATAAATACCAGTCAGTTGGAGCAGGCCAGTCAAAAGCATGAGCAATTGATTGTCGTTGTGATGGCAAGTTTCTGGATTTTGTCTTTGATTGCCAGTCTCTATCTAGCTAGAGTCAGTGTTCGCCCCTTACTTGAAAGTATGCAGAAGCAGCAGTCTTTCGTGGAGAATGCTAGCCATGAGTTACGAACTCCACTTGCAGTTTTGCAAAATCGCCTAGAGACCCTCTTTCGTAAGCCAGAAGCTACCATTATGGATGTGAGCGAAAGCATTGCATCGAGTTTGGAAGAAGTCCGAAATATGCGGTTTTTGACGACAAACTTGCTGAACTTAGCTCGGAGAGATGATGGGATTAAGCCGGAGCTTGCAGAAGTTCCAACTAGTTTTTTCAATACGACTTTCACAAACTATGAGATGATTGCTTCGGAAAATGATCGTGTCTTCCGTTTTGAAAATCGGATCCATCGTCCGATTGTGACGGATCAACTTCTCTTGAAGCAGTTGATGACGATTCTCTTCGATAATGCTGTCAAGTATACTGAAGAGGATGGTGAAATTGATTTTCTTATCTCAGCGACCGATCGCAATCTGTATTTACTGGTTTCTGATAATGGAGTCGGTATTTCGACAGAAGATAAGAAGAAAATTTTTGACCGTTTTTATCGCGTAGACAAGGCTAGAACCCGGCAAAAAGGTGGTTTTGGTTTAGGATTATCCCTAGCCAAGCAAATTGTAGATGCTCTAAAAGGAACCATTACTGTCAAAGATAATAAACCGAAAGGAACAATCTTTGAAGTGAAGATTGCCATCCACACACCATCTAAAAAAGAAAAAATAAACATATCGCTCCAGATGGGGCGATATGTTTATTTTTTAAGTTTTCGTTTGATAAGAGAGCGTTGGACTTTTAAAACAAGTAAGCTGGATACTATTGCTGCAGGTAAGGCGAGCACAGTTGTTAATTTTAATGACAAAAAGATAAAACTAAAGATGGCAATACAGATACAAAAAACAGCGATATTGACAAAAAATAAAATTTCTTTGAGATTGCTATCAGCTTGTGCTTCAGGTGTATAAGCTTGATAATGAGGAAGTTGCTGGTTTAATTCTTCTTGATAGTCTACCTCATAGGATTGTAATTTTCTTACGGGCATGATTCTCTCCTTAACAGTACATACCTATTTTATCATTTTT
Organism: Streptococcus mitis; assembly: GCF_001579035.1. GTDB lineage: Bacteria > Bacillota > Bacilli > Lactobacillales > Streptococcaceae > Streptococcus > Streptococcus mitis_J. The sequence goes on from NZ_KQ970287.1 coordinate 128,699, forward strand.
TCAGCAGAGAATTATTACAGAAAGGTTACAAAAAGAATAAAGTCCCTTTTCATTTTCAAAGAATAGCTGATTTTGGAGAAATATGGTATAATTTTCCTTATGAAAAAGATTATCATTACAGCAACTGCTGAAAGTATTGAACAAGTTAAACAACTGCTCGAAGCTGGCGTAGACCGTATCTATGTCGGTGAGAAAGATTTTGGCCTTCGTCTGCCAACAACCTTTAGTCATGACCAATTGCGTGAAATCGCTAAGCTGGTTCATGATGCTGGTAAGGAATTGATCGTTGCGGTTAACGCCCTCATGCACCAAGATATGATGGACCGTATTAAGCCATTCCTTGATTTCTTGGAAGAAATCAAGACAGACTACATTACGATTGGGGATGCAGGCGTTTTTTACGTGGTCAACCGCGATGGTTATTCCTTTAAAACCATCTATGATGCCTCAACTATGGTAACAAGCAGTCGTCAGATTAACTTTTGGGGACAAAAGGCTGGCGCCTCTGAGGCTGTTTTGGCGCGTGAAATTCCATCGGCTGAACTTTTTAAAATGCCAGAGATTTTGGAAATTCCTGCTGAAGTTTTGGTTTACGGAGCTAGCGTTATCCATCATTCTAAACGTCCGCTCTTGCAAAACTATTATAACTTTACGCACATCGATGATGAAAAGACGCGCAAGCGTGACCTCTTCTTGGCTGAGCCAAGTGACCCAGAGAGCCATTATTCCATTTTTGAAGACAATCATGGTACCCACATCTTTGCCAACAATGACCTTGATTTGATGACAAAATTAACAGAATTGGTGGAGCATGGCTTTACTCACTGGAAATTAGAAGGTCTCTATACACCTGGTCAGAACTTTGTTGAGATTGCAAAACTCTTTATCCAAGCGCGTAGCTTGATCCAAGAGGACAACTTTAGCCATGACCAAGCCTTCTTGCTGGATGAAGAAGTTCGTAAACTTCACCCTAAAAACCGTTTCCTTGATACAGGATTTTATGACTACGATCCTGATATGGTTAAATAAAGTAAATAGATAGTTGAGAGAAGGAAGGTGCAAACATTTCTTCTCTCAATTTTTCTTATTCTTCACCAGTTTCAAAAAATCAGTAGGCTAGGATGCTCTGTTTACTGGGAATTTTAATACAAGTGACCTTCTTGTGTTTGAAAATTATCCTATGTTTGCAGGTGCCAAATGGCCCTTTTTTTGGTATAATTTTTTATAATGAAAACGATTGGTAATCGCTATGTTGTGGTGGATTTAGAGGCAACTAGCACAGGTAGTAAGGCTAAAATTATCCAAGTGGGAATTGTCGTGATTGAGGACGGAAAAATCGTCGATCACTATACGACGGATGTCAATCCCCATGAACCCTTGGATGCTCATATCAAAGAACTGACAGGATTGACAGACCAACGTCTGGCGCAAGCACCTGATTTTTCGCAAGTTGCTAGAAAAATCTTTGACTTGGTGGAGGATGGGATTTTTGTAGCCCATAATGTTCAGTTTGATGCCAATCTCTTGGCGGAAAATTTATTTTTTGAAGGCTATGAGCTAAGAAACCCTCGTGTTGATACGGTCGAATTGGCTCAGGTATTTTTCCCAGAACTGGGAAAATATAGTTTGCCTATTTTGTGTCGAGAATTAGGAATTCCTCTAAAACATGCTCACACAGCCCTTTCAGATGCCCAAGCTACTGCGGAATTACTCTTATTTCTACGGGAAAAGATGGCCCAGCTTCCTAAAGGTCTTTTAGAACGCTTGCTGGAAATGGCTGACGCCCTCCTATATGAGTCCTACCTGGTTATTGAAGAAATTTATCGCAGCCAATCTATTCTGAGTTCTTCAGATTTGGTCCAAGTTCAAGGACTGTATTTCAAGAAAACTGGAGCTCCCCTGGAGCTACGAAAACTATCCCAAGATTTTTCTAAGAATATTTCTCTGTTGAATCTTGAAGTGAGGGAGGAGCAAGAAAGTTTTGCTAAAGAGGTTGGCTTGCTATTGAAAGATGAGCCTGTCTCTCTGATTCAAGCACCGACAGGGATTGGGAAAACCTATGGCTATCTCTTACCCGCTTTATCTCAAGCCAAAGAGCGTCAGATTGTCCTTAGCGTTCCGACAAAGATTCTTCAAAATCAAATAAAGGAAGAAGAAGGTAAACGTCTCAAGGAAGTGTTCCATATAGATATTCATAGTTTAAAGGGACCACACAATTATCTGAAGTTGGATGCCTTTTATCATTCCTTGCAG
>NZ_KQ970287.1:131480-133141 GCF_001579035.1 Streptococcus mitis
AGATGAAATTGGGCAACTCTACCGTTACCAACATTTTCTAACAGATCTTCGTCATGACGGGAATTTATCATCTCAGAGCTTATTTGTGACGGAAGATTTTTGGAAACGTAGTCAAGAAAAGGCACAAACCTGCAAGCTTTTAGTGACCAATCATGCCTATCTTGTAACCAGACTGGAAGATAATCCTGAATTTGTCAGTGACCGTTTACTGATTATTGATGAAGTTCAAAAGATCTTGTTGGCTCTAGAAAATCTGCTTCAAGAGACCCATGATATCCAGTCTATTATCGATTTGCTTGATAAGGCTTTACTGGAGGAGCAAAATAAGGTCCAACAACGAATACTAGAAAGTATTCGCTTTGAGTGCCTTTACTTGATTGAACAATTTCAGTCTGGAAAATCTAAGAAAAATATCTTAGATTCTCTTGCCAATCTCCACCAGTATTTTTCAGAACTAGAAGTAGAAGGCTTTGAGGAGCTGGTTCGCTATTTTACAGCTGACCGAGATTACTGGCTTCAAGCAACTGCAACGGGTCAAAAGAAAATTCAGATTTCTTCTACGAAATCAGGCCGTATTCTTCTATCTTCCTTAGTGCCTGATTCATGTCAAGTCTTGGGAGTGTCGGCCACTCTTGAGATTAGTCAAAGAGTTTCTTTGGCAGACCTGTTAGGCTATCCCGAAGCTAAATTTGTTAAGATTGAAGCTTGTAAAAAACAGGATCAAGAAGTGGTCTTGTTCAAAGATTTTCCCCTGGTAACAGAAACCTCCTTAGAAGTTTATGCCAAGGAGGTAGCTGATTTACTGATGGGAGTTCAAGCTTTCCAACAACCGATTTTGGCTCTCTTTACTGCCAAAGACATGCTTCTAGCAGTATCAAATTTACTCCCTGTAAGTCATTTAGCCCAGTATAAAAATGGCGATGTTCATCAACTGAAGAAACGCTTTGAAAAAGGAGAACAACAAATCTTGCTTGGTGCAGCAAGTTTCTGGGAGGGAGTTGATTTTTCAAGCCATCCTTTTGTGATTCAGGTTGTACCAAGACTTCCTTTCCAAAATCCTCAAGAGCCCTTGACGAAAAAGATCAATCAGGAACTAATTCAAGAAGGGAAAAATGCCTTTTATGATTATCAATTGCCAATGGCCATTATTCGTTTAAAGCAAGCTTTGGGAAGAAGTATGAGACGCGAACACCAACGTTCCTTAACCCTTGTTTTGGATAGGAGAATTGTCGGAAAGCGATATGGCAAACAGATAGTAGCATCTCTAGCAAAAGAAGCGACTGTTAAAACCGTCTCTCGATCCGAAGTTGATGAGGCTGTTGATAAATTTTTAAATGAACTTTGATAAATAGTATTGTATGAAAGTATAAGGTTAGTGTATATGAAACGTTCTCTCGACTCTAGAGTCGATTATAGTTTGCTATTGCCAGTATTTTTTCTACTGGTCATCGGTGTGGTGGCTATCTATATAGCCGTTAGTCATGATTATCCAAATAATATTCTGCCCATTTTAGGGCAACAGGTCGCCTGGATTGCCTTGGGACTTGTGATTGGTTTTGTGGTCATGCTCTTTAATACAGAATTTCTCTGGAAGGTGACCCCCTTTCTATATATTTTAGGTCTTGGGACTCATGGTCTTACCGATTGTCTTTTATAATCCA
>NZ_KQ970287.1:133161-135053 GCF_001579035.1 Streptococcus mitis
ATCAACGGGTGCCAAAAACTGGGTATCCATAAATGGGATTACTTTGTTCCAGCCGTCAGAATTTATGAAGATATCCTATATCCTCATGTTGGCCCGTGTCATTGTCCAATTTACAAAAAAACATAAGGAATGGCGACGCACGGTTCCGCTGGACTTTTTGTTGATTTTCTGGATGATTCTCTTTACCATTCCAGTCTTAGTTCTTTTGGCACTTCAAAGTGACTTGGGGACGGCTTTGGTTTTTGTGGCTATTTTCTCAGGAATCGTTTTATTATCGGGGGTTTCTTGGAAAATTATTATCCCAGTATTTGTGACTGCTGTAACAGGAGTTGCTGGTTTCTTAGCCATCTTTATTAGCAAGGACGGACGAGCTTTTCTTCACCAGATTGGAATGCCTACCTACCAAATCAATCGGATTTTGGCTTGGCTCAATCCCTTTGAGTTTGCCCAAACAACCACTTACCAGCAGGCTCAGGGGCAGATTGCCATTGGAAGCGGTGGCTTATTTGGTCAAGGTTTTAATGCTTCTAATTTGCTTATCCCAGTTCGAGAGTCGGATATGATTTTCACGGTCATTGCAGAAGATTTTGGCTTTATTGGCTCTGTCCTTGTTATTGCCCTTTATCTCATGCTGATTTACCGTATGTTGAAGATTACTCTGAAATCAAATAACCAATTCTACACCTATATTTCCACTGGCTTGATTATGATGTTGCTCTTCCACATCTTTGAAAATATAGGTGCCGTGACAGGCTTGCTTCCCTTGACGGGGATTCCCTTGCCTTTCATTTCTCAAGGGGGATCAGCTATTATCAGTAATCTGATTGGTGTTGGCTTGCTTTTATCGATGAGTTACCAGACAAATCTAGCTGAAGAAAAGAGTGGAAAAGTCCCATTCAAACGGAAAAAGGTTGTATTAAAACAAATTAAATAAGGAGAAAATCATGGTAAAAGTAGCAGTTATGTTAGCTCAGGGCTTTGAAGAAATTGAAGCTTTGACAGTTGTAGATGTTTTGCGTCGTGCCAATATTACTTGTGATATGGTAGGATTTGAAGAGCAAGTGACTGGTTCGCATGCAATCCAAGTAAGAACAGATCGTGTCTTTGATGGTGATTTATCAGACTATGATATGATTGTTCTTCCTGGAGGTATGCCTGGTTCTGCACATTTACGGGATAATCAGGCCTTGATGCAAGAATTGCAAAGCTTCGAACGAGAAGGAAAAAAATTAGCAGCTATTTGTGCGGCGCCAATTGCCCTCAATCAAGCAGGGCTATTGAAAAACAAGCAGTACACTTGTTATGACGGCGTTCAAGAGCAAATCCTTGATGGTCAATATGTCAAGGAAACAGTAGTGGTAGATGGTCAGTTGACAACCAGTCGAGGCCCTTCGACAGCTCTTGCCTTTGCCTACGAGTTGGTGGAGCAACTAGGAGGGGACGCAGAGAGTTTACGAACAGGAATGCTCTATCGAGATGTCTTTGGTAAAAATCAGTAAAACGGGAGTTATTCTCTCGTTTTTTATGTGGAAAAATCAGGGAAATCATCGCTTTTTTCATAAAAAAATGCTATAATGAAGGGTATGAAATATCACGATTATATCTGGGATTTAGGTGGAACTTTACTGGATAATTATGAAACTTCAACAGCTGCATTTGTTGAAACATTGGCACTGTATGGCATCACACAAGACCATGACAGTGTTTATCAAGCTTTAAAGGTTTCTACTCCTTTTGCGATTGAGGCATTCGCTCCCAACTTAGAGCATTTTTTAGAAAAGTACAAGGAAAATGAAGCCAGAGAGCTAGAACACCCGATTTTATTTGAAGGAGTTTCTGACTTATTGGAAGATATTTCAAAACAAGGTGGCCGTCATTTTTTGGTCTCTCAT
>NZ_KQ970287.1:135073-136064 GCF_001579035.1 Streptococcus mitis
CTATAGCAGCTTATTTTACAGAAGTGGTGACTTCTAGCTCAGGTTTTAAGAGAAAGCCAAATCCTGAGTCCATGATTTATTTAAGAGAAAAATATCAGATTAGCTCTGGCCTTGTCATTGGTGATCGACCGATTGATATCGAAGCAGGGCAAGCTGCTGGACTCGATACCCACTTATTTACCAGTATCGTGAATTTAAGACAAGTATTAGACATATAAGAAAAAGGAATAAGATGACAGAAGAAATCAAAAATCTGCAGGCACAGGATTATGATGCCAGTCAAATTCAAGTTTTAGAGGGCTTAGAGGCTGTTCGGATGCGTCCAGGGATGTACATTGGATCAACCTCAAAAGAAGGTCTTCACCATCTAGTCTGGGAAATTGTTGATAACTCAATTGACGAGGCCTTGGCAGGATTTGCCAGCCATATTCAAGTTTTTATTGAGCCAGATGATTCGATTACTGTTGTCGATGATGGGCGTGGTATCCCAGTCGATATTCAGGAAAAAACAGGCCGTCCTGCCGTTGAGACTGTCTTTACTGTCCTTCACGCTGGAGGAAAGTTCGGCGGTGGCGGATACAAGGTTTCAGGTGGTCTTCACGGAGTAGGGTCATCAGTCGTTAATGCTCTTTCCACTCAATTAGACGTCCATGTCCACAAAAACGGTAAAATTCATTACCAAGAATACCGTCGTGGTCATGTTGTCGCAGACCTTGAGGTGGTTGGGAATACAGATAGAACTGGAACAACGGTTCATTTTACTCCGGATCCAGAAATCTTTACTGAAACAACAACTTTTGATTTTGATAAATTAAATAAACGGATTCAAGAGTTGGCCTTTCTAAATCGCGGTCTTCAAATCTCCATCATAGATAAGCGCCAAGGTTTGGAACAAACCAAGCATTATCATTATGAAGGTGGGATTGCTAGTTACGTTGAATATATCAACGAGAACAAGGATGTAATCTTTGATACACCAATCTATACAGAC
>NZ_KQ970287.1:136084-137137 GCF_001579035.1 Streptococcus mitis
AGTTGAGGTAGCCATGCAGTACACGAACGGGTTACCATGAAAATGTCATGAGTTTCGCCAATAATATTCATACACATGAAGGTGGAACGCATGAACAAGGTTTCCGTACAGCCTTGACACGTGTCATCAACGATTATGCACGTAAGAATAAGTTACTAAAAGACAATGAAGACAACCTGACAGGGGAAGATGTTCGCGAAGGATTAACTGCAGTTATCTCAGTTAAACACCCAAATCCACAGTTTGAAGGACAAACAAAGACCAAACTTGGGAACAGTGAAGTGGTCAAGATTACCAATCGCCTCTTCAGTGAAGCCTTCTCTGATTTCCTCATGGAAAATCCACAGATTGCCAAACGTATCGTGGAAAAAGGGATTTTGGCTGCCAAGGCTCGTGTGGCTGCCAAGCGTGCGCGTGAAGTCACTCGTAAAAAATCTGGTTTGGAAATTTCCAACCTTCCAGGGAAACTAGCAGACTGTTCTTCTAATAACCCTGCTGAAACAGAACTCTTCATCGTCGAAGGAGACTCAGCTGGTGGATCAGCAAAATCTGGTCGTAACCGTGAGTTTCAGGCTATCCTTCCAATTCGCGGTAAGATTTTGAACGTTGAAAAAGCTAGCATGGATAAGATTCTAGCTAACGAAGAAATTCGTAGTCTTTTCACAGCCATGGGAACAGGATTTGGTGCAGAATTTGATGTTTCAAAAGCTCGTTACCAAAAGCTTGTTTTGATGACCGATGCCGATGTCGATGGAGCCCACATTCGTACCCTTCTTTTGACCTTGATTTATCGTTATATGAAACCAATCCTAGAAGCTGGTTATGTTTATATCGCCCAACCACCAATCTATGGTGTCAAGGTTGGAAGCGAGATTAAAGAATACATCCAGCCAGGTGCAGATCAAGAAATCAAACTCCAAGAAGCTTTAGCCCGCCACAGTGAAGGACGTGCCAAACCAACTATTCAGCGTTATAAGGGTCTGGGTGAAATGGACGATCATCAGTTGTGGGAAACAACCATGGATCCCGAACATCGCTTGATGGCCAGAGTTT
>NZ_KQ970287.1:137535-140609 GCF_001579035.1 Streptococcus mitis
ACGATGCTGCAGAAGCAGATAAAATCTTTGATATGTTGATGGGGGAGTCGAGTAGAGCCTCGTCGTGAGTTTATCGAAGAAAATGCTGTCTATAGTACACTTGATGTCTAAAAAATCGGGAGAAGTAGTTCCCTTGGTCTAAAAAATATGATATAATCATTACGATTGTTTCAAGTAAAAAAGGAGTTTGATATGTCTAATGGACAACTAATTTATTTAATGGTTGCAATTGCAGTCATTTTAGTTCTGGCTTATGTAGTGGCAATCTTTCTACGTAAGCGAAACGAGGGAAGATTAGAGGCGCTAGAAGAAAGAAAAGAAGAACTATACAATCTTCCAGTAAATGATGAAGTAGAAGCTGTAAAAAATATGCACTTGATTGGACAAAGTCAAGTGGCTTTCCGTGAATGGAATCAAAAATGGGTCGATTTATCTCTCAACTCTTTTGCCGATATTGAAAATAATCTCTTTGAAGCAGAAGGCTATAACCATTCATTTCGTTTTCTCAAGGCCAGTCATCAAATTGACCAAATTGAGAGTCAAATTACTTTGATTGAAGAAGATATTGCTGAAATTCGCAATGCTTTGGCAGACTTAGAGAAGCAAGAATCTAAAAATAGTGGTCGTGTTCTTCATGCTTTGGATTTATTTGAGGAACTTCAGCATAGAGTTGCTGAAAATTCAGAACAGTATGGTCAAGCCTTGGATGAAATTGAAAAACAATTAGAAAATATCCAATCTGAATTTTCACAATTTGTAACCTTGAATTCATCGGGTGACCCAGTAGAAGCTGCTGTGATTTTGGATAATGCTGAAAATCATATCTTGGCTTTGACACATATCGTTGATCGTATACCAGCAATTGTAACAACATTATCTAAAGAGCTACCAGATCAACTAGAAGATTTAGAAGATGGTTATCGTAAGCTCTTAGATGCTAATTATCATTTTGTTGAAACGGATATTGAAGCGCGTTTCCACTTGCTTTATGAAGCATTCAAGAAAAACCAAGAGAATATTCGTCAGTTGGAATTGGATAATGCCGAATATGAGAATGGGCAGGCACAAGAGGAAATCAATGCCTTGTATGATATTTTTACTCGAGAAATTGCTGCTCAGAAAGTAGTGGAAAATCTACTTGCAACTCTTCCAACTTACCTTCAACATATGAAAGAGAATAATACTTTATTGGGAGAAGATATTGCACGTTTGAGTAAGACCTATTTACTTCCTGAGACAGCTGCAAGCCATGTTCGTCGTATTCAGACAGAATTAGAGAGTTTTGAGGCAGCTATTGTTGAGGTAACTTCAAATCAAGAAGAACCAACCCAAGCTTATTCAGTTCTTGAAGAAAATCTTGAATCTTTACAGGAAAATCTTAAAGATATTGAAGATGAGCAAATTTCAGTTAGTGAGCGCCTGACACAAATTGAGAAAGATGATATCAATGCACGTCAAAAGGCCAATGTTTATGTCAATCGTCTCCATACTATCAAGCGATACATGGAAAAACGCAATCTGCCAGGTATTCCACAAACTTTCTTGAAGTTATTCTTTACGGCAAGCAATAATACCGAGGATTTAATGGTTGAGTTAGAACAGAAAATGATTAACATTGAATCTGTTACCCGAGTTCTTGAAATTGCAACGAATGATATGGAAGCTTTAGAAACGGAAACTTATAATATTGTACAATATGCAACTTTGACAGAACAATTATTACAGTATTCTAACCGTTACCGCTCATTTGATGAACGCATTCAAGAAGCATTTAACGAAGCTTTAGATATTTTTGAAAAAGAATTTGATTATCATGCTTCATTTGACAAGATTTCTCAAGCATTGGAAGTGGCAGAGCCTGGTGTAACCAATCGCTTTGTTACCTCATATGAGAAAACACGTGAAACGATTCGTTTTTAATAAAAGAAAAAGATTTGATTGTGTGAGAAACAGAATCAAATCTTTTTCTATAGTAATATCGTGAGCAAAAGGATTCAAAATGATAAAAACGCATAATAGCGGGTTTAGGAACTCTTGCTACTATGCGTTTTATTATGGAAAGACTTATTGGACTTTCTCTCAAATCGAGTTTTTACTCAAGTTCTTTATTTGATTGGAATTGAAATTCCAATCAATTTTTCTGAGTAGAGTGTCTTGATATTGGCCTCATCAATAGATTCCTTATCAATTTTACGTTTCAAGAAAAATTCTTGAATGGTTTCGATTTCAGGCTCACGAATAGCACGGTGTTTATTTGAGATGAGGATTTCATAGTGAAGCGGAGCTTGGGTAAAAATAACATCTGTATTCCCTGCAGAATAAACCTCAACAAGGGTTGCATCTGTACTTTCTAGCTGGCTTTTTACAAGTTGCGAGTGTGAGTTTGTCGTATTGATAAGCTTCATAACATTTCCTCCGATTTTCTAATTCTATTATAGCACTTTTTGAATAAAGTCGCTTGATTTATACTCAATGAAAATCAAAGAGCAAACTAGGAAGCTAGCCGCAGGTTGCTCAAAACACAGTTTTGAGGTTGTAGATAAGACTGACGAAGTCAGTGACCATATCTACGGTAAGGCGACGCTGACGTAGTTTGAAGAGATTTTCGAAGAGTATTAGCCAATTTTATGCTGTTTTTTCCAAGATTGAATAGCCCATTTATGGCTACCACGTTTGAGGTTCTCAATAGCCTCGTCAATAGGGAACCAGGCAATATGATTAAAGTCTTCTAGTGGTTTTTGAACTTCCTTGAAAGAAGTCGCTTCATAGAGGTAGGCAGGATTGTAGTAGTAGGTATCACGGTGACGAGAGTAGAAATATTCGTCAGCTTGTCCGTAATAAGTACCAATTTCAGCTGTGAAACCAAGCTCTTCAATCAATTCACGCTTTAGGGCTTCCTGATGATTTTCACCTGATTCAATTTCGCCACCTGGTAAGAACCAAGCACCATTAGGAGCTTGAACTAAAACTATTTGTTTTTGTTCAGCGTCAGGGATAACTGCATACACTCCATAGCGTGCAACATAGTCTGTATTCGTCTTTTTTTCTCCGAAAGTTGGGTTTGCCATTGAATT
>NZ_KQ970287.1:140777-141643 GCF_001579035.1 Streptococcus mitis
AGAAATTACAGTTATTTTAGTAAAAAAGAAGCAGAAAAATTTCATTTTCTACTCCTTTTCTATAGGATTTATACTTCTTTTTCAGAAGTTTTCACTTCAGCTTTTTTGGCAGACTTAATTTGAATCTTGCCCTTGCTGGTCATAACTGCTTTGAGATCTTTTTCGCTTGGATTTTCAAGGTAGTAGTCAGTGATTGCATCCTCAATATAGTCTTGAATAGTACGACGAAGTGGGCGCGCCCCCATTTTTGGATCATAACCGAGGTCAACTAATTTTTCCTTGACCTTGTCAGTTACATCTAAATGAATGTTATTGCTAGAGAGGCGATTGTTAACATCTGCTAGCATGAGCTCGACAATCTGAAGGAGGTTATCCTTGCTGAGAGCCTTAAATTCGATAATACCATCAAAACGGTTCATAAACTCTGGGCTAAAGAAGTTGCCGAGTTCACCGAGAACAGAGTTGGTTCGTCCTTCTCTAGCAGCACCAAATCCAACGCTGGCTTCGGCTTTTCCAGTCCCAGCATTTGAAGTCATAATGATGATGGCATCCTTGAAGCTAACGGTGCGTCCTTGACCATCTGTTAAACGACCATCGTCCAAGACTTGAAGGAACATGTGCATAACATCTGGATGAGCTTTTTCCACTTCATCGAGAAGGATGAGAGAATATGGATTGCGACGGACTTTTTCAGTCAGTTGCCCAGCCTCATCGTAACCGACATAACCTGGAGGGGCACCGACCAACTTAGCCACACTGTGTTTTTCCATGTATTCACTCATGTCAAAGCGAATCATGCTGTCAGCAGAACCAAAGAGTTCGATAGCTAGTTGTTTGGAAAGTTCTGTCTTACCGACACCGGTTGG
>NZ_KQ970287.1:141663-145420 GCF_001579035.1 Streptococcus mitis
ACGGCGAATAGCCTTGGCAATCTTATCGACAGCATCATCTTGGCCAATAACATGAGACTTGAGATCTTCGGCTAGATGGATGAGTTGAGATTGTTCTTTCTCTTTCAAATCCCCAACAGGGATATTGGTTTTCTGCTCGATAATGTGCTCAATGGTTTTCTCACTGATGATAGGAGTATTCTGGTCCGTAACCTTTTTCTTTTGCATTTCCTTATACTTAGCAATCTGGTCGCGGAAGTAGGCGGCCTTCTCAAAATCTTCCTCTCGTGTAGCTTGAGACTTGAGATTTTCAGCCTCGATTAAGCGTTGATCAATGACTTTAGGATCCACAAAATTCAAGGTCAAGTTCATCTTAGAGCCAGCTTCATCTAGGAGGTCAATGGCCTTGTCAGGTAAGAAGCGATCTTGGATATAGCGATTGGAAAGAGTTGCAGCTGCTTCAATTGCAGCATCGGTATATTGAACGTGGTGGTAGTCTTCGTATTTCTTTTGAATTCCTTTGAGGATAGTGATTGTTTCGTCCACTGTTGGTTCATCGACTTTAACAGGCTGCATACGACGCTCTAAGGCAGCATCCTTTTCAATGATACGGTATTCATTGAGGGTAGTAGCACCGACCAGTTGCAGTTCTCCACGAGCAAGGGCTGGCTTGAGGATATTTCCTGCGTCCATATTACCATCACTCGCAGAACCAGCACCGACAATTTCATGGATTTCATCGATAAAGAGGATGATGTCCTCACGTTTGCGAATTTCTTCCATGAGTTTTTGCATGCGTTCTTCAAATTGTCCTCGGATACCCGTTCCTTGGACCAGGCTAACCACATCCAGACGGATGACTTGTTTACCTTGGAGTTTATGTGGAACATCGCCATCAACGATTTTCTGAGCTAGACCTTCGACAACGGCAGTTTTTCCGACACCTGGTTCACCGATAAGGACAGGATTATTCTTGGTTCTGCGATTGAGAATCTCGATGACACGGATAATCTCATCGTCGCGCCCAATAACAGGGTCTATATCTCCACGACGGGCAATCTCAGTTACGTTGATACCAAATTCTTCTAGCAGGCCTTTTTCTTGGCTTGGTGGTGGAGTTTGAGCGGATTCATGATTTTGGGAACCATAACCGCCGTTTCCACCGTAACCTCCACCTGATTGGGTTGGGGGAATAGGAGGAGTATTGCTAGAAGGTCTGAAATTGTTTAGATCATTGAAGAAATCACCAAAGGGATCGAAGTCACGATTGTTCAGATCCGTCATGCCTTTAAAGAGACTGTTATTAGGATCAGTCTTGATAATCTTGTAGCAGTTTTGACAGAGGTCAATTTGTTTTTGTTTTCCATTGAGATTGGTGTAAAGATGAATTGTTGAGTCGTTGATTTTACAGTTTTGACAAAGCATACATCTACCTCATTTCTTTCTTTAGCCTGACCTGTTCAAAGGTCAAAAATAGTCAAATTTCTATACTCTCATTATAACAGGATTGGACTGTAAAGCAAGTAAAAAGATTGCAGCTTTGAGAAGTTGTTACAATGAAAATCTTCGTGGATTTGGACTATAAAAAAATCCTATTTGTGAGACAAAAAGGATTTTGGTTAGACATGCAGGGTGTAATCCCAGCTTGTTTTGTATTAGTAGAGGAGTTCGTAAATCTCCATTGCAATCAAGTCAATGCTGTCAAACGTATACGTTTCGCGAGCTTCGACATCACGAAGGGTAAAGATTGAGCCGTTTTCTTCGTCGTGGCTGTATGCAACTTCTGCAACAACAACTCCTTCGCGTTCAAAATTACGTTTTAAATTTCCGCCATCGTTTGCCATTGCTTCAAGGCGGTTGATGATTCTAACCAAATGTGATTCCATTTTGATTCTCCTTCATTTCTTATCGTTACTATTTTACCATAAAGGAGGCCAACTTGACTAGAAAAAACTAAGATTTCTCGCTAATTCTGCTAGTTTAAAGATTTTTAAATAAATTGGATAAAAGATTTGAATTTTAATTCAAAACATGTTATAATCATACAGTACTCTATTTTAGAAAGCAGTGTGACTATGAATTTTTCTTTTTTACCTAAGTATTTACCTTATTTTAACTATGGGGCTGTCGTGACGGTTCTCATTTCTATCTGTGTTGTCTTTTTGGGAACTATTTTGGGTGTTGTCTTGGCTTTTGGGCAACGTTCAAAGTTTAAACCGCTTGTTTGGCTCGCCAACTTGTACGTTTGGATTTTCCGTGGGACGCCAATGATGGTTCAGATTATGATTGCCTTTGCTCTTATGCATATCAATGCCCCGACTATTCAGGTTGGAATTTTGGGTGTTGACCTTTCTCGTCTGATTCCAGGGATTTTGATTATCTCTATGAACAGTGGTGCTTATGTTTCTGAGACTGTTCGTGCCGGAATCAATGCAGTTCCAAAAGGTCAGCTAGAAGCGGCTTATTCGCTAGGGATTCGTCCTAAAAATGCTATGAGATATGTGATTTTGCCACAAGCCATCAAAAATATTTTGCCAGCATTGGGGAACGAATTTATCACCATTATCAAGGACAGCTCCCTCTTATCAGCTGTCGGTGTTATGGAGTTGTGGAACGGGGCTACAACAGTTTCTACAACAACCTATCTACCTTTAACACCACTTTTATTTGCAGCCTTTTACTACTTGATTATGACCTCTATTTTGACCGTAGCCTTGAAAGCTTTTGAAAAACGTATGGGACAAGGAGATAAGAAATAATGACAGAAACCTTGATAAAAATTGAAAATTTACATAAATCATTTGGAAAGAATGAAGTATTGAAGGGCATCAACCTCGAGATTAAAAGAGGAGAAGTTGTCGTTATCATCGGTCCTTCGGGGAGCGGGAAATCTACCTTGCTTCGCTCTATGAATTTGTTGGAAGAAGCGACTAAAGGGAAGGTTATCTTTGAGGGAGTCGATATTACGGACAAGAAGAATGACCTGTTTGCCATGCGTGAGAAGATGGGCATGGTTTTCCAACAATTCAATCTCTTTCCAAATATGACTGTGATGGAAAATATCACCTTGTCACCTATCAAGACCAAAGGTGAGAGCAAGGCTGTTGCTGAGAAGAGAGCCCAAGAGCTTTTGGAAAAAGTTGGTTTGCCAGATAAGGCAACTGCTTATCCACAGAGTTTGTCAGGTGGTCAGCAACAACGGATTGCCATCGCGCGTGGGTTGGCTATGGAACCAGATGTTTTGCTCTTTGACGAGCCAACTTCAGCCTTGGATCCTGAAATGGTAGGTGAGGTATTGGCTGTTATGCAAGACCTTGCCAAGTCAGGGATGACTATGGTTATCGTAACACATGAGATGGGATTTGCCCGTGAGGTGGCAGATCGTGTTATCTTTATGGCAGACGGTGTGGTTGTTGAAGACGGAACACCTGAACAGATTTTTGAACAAACCCAAGAACAACGGACTAAAGATTTCTTGAGTAAGGTTTTATAATCTATTTTAAAATTTCAAGACAAGATTAGTGAAAAGCTCAACCAGAGCTTTTTCTTATAGTTTGAAACTATAGGATTGCCTAGGAAAGAAATGTTAGAGGGTGCTGGCAGTTTTTGGTATAATGGAAGATATTTGAAAGAAAAGAGAAGTGATATGACACAGATTATTGATGGGAAAGCTTTAGCGGCCAAATTGCAGGGGCAGTTGGCTGAAAAGACTGCAAAACTAAAGGAAGAAACAGGTCTAGTACCTGGTTTGGTAGTAATTTTGGTTGGGGACAATCCA
>NZ_KQ970287.1:145568-146178 GCF_001579035.1 Streptococcus mitis
TTTCCGTAGTGAAGTAGTGCGAGTTCCAGAGACCATTACTCAAGAGGAATTGTTAGACTTGATTGCCAAATACAATCAAGATCCAGCTTGGCATGGGATTTTGGTCCAGTTGCCATTACCAAAACACATTGATGAAGAGGCGGTTCTATTGGCTATTGACCCAGAAAAGGATGTGGATGGTTTCCATCCTCTAAATATGGGACGCCTTTGGTCTGGTCATCCAGTTATGATTCCTTCGACACCGGCAGGAATTATGGAAATGTTCCATGAATATGGGATTGACTTGGAAGGTAAAAATGCGGTCGTCATCGGTCGTTCAAACATTGTTGGAAAACCCATGGCCCAGCTTCTTTTGGCCAAGAATGCAACAGTGACCTTGACTCACTCACGCACCCATAATCTCGCTAAGGTGGCTGCTAAAGCGGATATTCTTGTTGTAGCAATTGGTCGTGCCAAGTTTGTGACTGCTGACTTTGTGAAACCCGGTGCGGTAGTCATTGGCGTTGGGATGAATCGTGATGAAAATGGGAAGCTTTGTGGAGATGTGGATTATGAGACAGTTGCACCACTTGCTAGCCATATCACGCCAGTCCCTGGAGGTGTCGGTCCT
>NZ_KQ970287.1:146942-149842 GCF_001579035.1 Streptococcus mitis
TGGACGAAAACCTAAATTAAGCCTAGAAGACCTTCTTATGGCCACTCTTCAATACACGCGAGAATACCGCACTTATGAACAAATTGCGGCTGATTTTTGCATTCACGAAAGCAACTTAATCTGTCGGAGTCAATGGATTGAAGTGACTCTTCTTTAAAGTGGTTTTACGATTTCAAAAACTCACCTTAGTGCTGAGGATATGGTGATTGTGGATGCAACAGAGGTAAAAATCAATCGTCCTAAAAAAACAATTAGAGAATTATTCTGGTAAAAAGAAATGCCATGCTATGAAGGTTCAGGCGATTGTCACAAGCCCAGGGAGAATTGTTTCTTTGGATATTGCGGTGAACTATTGCCACGATATGAAGTTGTTCAAAATGAGTCGTAGAAATATCGGACAAGCTGGTAAAATCTTGGCTGACAGTGATTATCAAGGACTCATGAAGAGGTATTCACAAGCGCAAACTCCGAGGAAATCAAGCAAACTTAAGCCCCTAACTCTTGAAGATAAAGCCTATAACCATGCGCTATCTAAAGAAAGAATCAAGGTTGAGAATATTTTTGCCAAAGTAAAAACGTTTAAAATGTTTTCAACAACCTATCGAAATAGACGCAAACGGTTTGGATTACGAATGAATTTGATTGCTGACATTATCAACTGTGAACTAGGATTTTAGTTTTGTAGGAAGTCTAATAAAATATATGAATTTGTGGAAGGTGAAAGAAAATCATACCCTGGTGAAATATGTTTTAAAAAATGTGATATCGACCTGTGCGATGTATTGATATTTAACAAAACCTTGGGTGAAGGACCTTTCAATGGAAAGTATATTGGTTTACAACAATTTATGGATGAATATATAGTAGATTGAAATAAGATATAAACAACTCTATTAGGAAAGTCAAATTAATTTCTAGAAATGTTTTAGCAGCTACAGCGTACTATTCCAAACTCAACCAACTATACAAACTCAGAATTTGAAATCATTATTGAAGGCTATTATGGTAACACAACTACATATACAGGATGGCTTCGGGAGGATGGGAAACGACCAGTAACGGCAATTATGTATGTTTGGAACAGCGGAGATATGGTGTATAACGTAAAAAATAAACGATTTAAAACAACAATTTTATATGATAATTATTTGGAGAAAAAGAGGTATTGAATTTAAAGATGATAAAATATACAAATATAAAAGATATCGTTGAATATGGATTAGATACTATTTCTGATAAGGAAAAAATAACAATGAACCTGAAAGACTTTCTATACATTAGACGAGTTTTAGAGGAATATATGCGTTATCTACATAATCCTGATCATTATCCCGATATAGAATCAATTCAAAATTTTTTAGGTGATGCTTCTTCGGGAGGCGGATTTGAATGTTTAAGCACAGCTATTTATAAAAAAGTATATAAAGTTGATTTGCCGGCGGAGATTGAAAAAATGATTGATGATGGTTTATTTGAACACCCTCTTTATCCCAGCTACTATAAGAAAGATGAATAAGTAATAATTGGATAGTATTGTAATAGTAGAAAATATAAATATATGTGGATACGTAAATTCGAAGCTGTAGGAAAGGATAAAAAGTAGAAATAGTGTTTGTTAAATTTTAACAAATTAGGAGTACAGATTTTGATAAATGAAATAAAGGCATACTGGGACAAGCAGAAAAAAGAATATGAGGATAGATATAAAGAGACATTTTTAAAGGACTATGAAAGATCAACAGAATACCTTAAAAAAATGGAAAGCTACTTGTTATCCAAACAAAAAGAATATCCTTCTGATCTTGATATAGTATGTACGCTTGCTTCTTTAAAGTTAGAGCTTAGACGCGGTGAGTATATAAGATATTTAAATTCTTTTTTAAATAAATTTGAAATTTATTTAGATAATGCTCAAAAAGCAAGAGTTTACACCAATATTGCATTTAACCATGATTATACTGTAGAAGCATTAGAATATTTACTAAAAGCAAAGAATTTAGATTCTCCTTTTGTTGAAACATATACAGGATTGGGGCTTTATTACTTTAGTATGTACCAATCTAATGAAGATAAAGAATGGCTTATATTGAGTCAAAAATATTTTGAAAAAGCTAAAAATATTGATGATAGTTATGAATATTCCTTCAATCATGCAGTATCTTTATATGAACTCAAAGAATATGAGAAAGCTAAAGAAATATTTTTAGAATTATTAAAAAATATCCTGATAGAATGAGTCTATTGCTTAGCATTGCATACTGCGAAGTATATCTTGGTAATAAAGATAAAGCAATATCTTGGTTAGAAAAAGTAAAGTCAGGAGAAGATGAAAATCACAATTTGAAAACAGATGATATTTCTGCGGAGCAAATTTTTGATGCCTATTATGTACTTGAAGAATTCGATGAATTTTTAGATTACTATAGCAATGATGTTATTTGTCAATACTATACAGTTGACTTTGAACACTATTATTATGCATTATGGTTAAAGGATGAAAAAGCAAAATTTTTTGTCCTTGAAGAAAAAAATAGACTCTATTTAGTGGATGCTATTAAAGAAGCTATAGTTGATGATGACTATGTGAGCGAGGAAGATAAGAAGAAATATATTGAGGAATTGGAAAAAGATAAAAGAGAATATGAAGCAATGATTTCTCGTGTAAAATCTTTATCTTTCAAACCAAAAGTGAGGCTTAAGCTGTATCCAGAGTTTTCTTGCTTCATGGTAGACTGTGTGAGACATAAATTTAAATGAAATGTTGTAAAAATTTGAAGTTGGTGCTGCAACAATTATGATAAATGAATAAGTTATAAAAAAGTTGCATATGTCTTGGGGAGCTATAGCAGTTTTGATTATCCTAGCAGGCGCTGTGTTTGAAGAAATAGAAAAAGCGACAG
>NZ_KQ970287.1:150155-151818 GCF_001579035.1 Streptococcus mitis
AGCGTGGAAAAAGGTATCAACGATGAAAGTGCTTTGGACAAGCTCTATGACGCTTATATGGACAATGACACCGTTAATTTTATTTGAAAGTGCAAAGAAATATCTCCAAGAACATTTAGGCGAGAGCAAGACCCTGAATATATCCAAATGGAAGGCAGAAATTGGCACTATGAGGAAAGAAAAAGATAGTCTATATTCTCAAATCAAAGATATACGAAAAGAAGTGGAACAGGCTGAAAGTGTCAGAAGCTGTATAGATAAATTACTGCAAGAAAAGTGAGGATTAACACAGGTAAAGAAGAAAGAGTTAGAGGTATAAAATTCGAATAAAATCAAAATAATAGTATGATACTAAACGAATTTTTGAGTGAAGAAATATGAATAAATATTGCGTGCATGGTGAAAAATTAAGCTTGACATTTTGTATACAAAGATATATAATTTATACGTAGTTTTGTTTTTTAAATTAGATATAGGTTAGTATCATTATTGTACTTTAAGGACGGTTGATTTTGGAGAAAATATATAGAAGAAGCCTAGTTGCGTTTATTTATAATTTAATAATAATGATTTTTGGAGTGCTTGTTGCATTTTTAATTTCCGGAGTAATTGGAGGATATAAAGTTGCAATTATTATATCTTCTATCATCATTATTTCGGTTGTAATAAGTATATTTAGGCAATTGAGAACTAAAATAATTATAAATGGAAATAGTTTATCGATAAACGATGGGAAAAAGGAATTTAACTATAATCTAAATGAAGTTCATATTTCTTCAGAACAAAGAAACAATGACTCGTTTTTCTTATATCTTTATACAGAAGATGGTAATAAGGAAATGTTTGATTTATCTTTGCTAGGAAAAAGAAAATATAATGAACTTATTGAAGATTTAGGAGTGGTTGGAGTAAAAAGCAAAACAATTAAATTAAATGATGTTAATAAAAATAATTAAAAAGGAGAATGAAAATGGAGAAATATTTAGAAGCATTTTTTTCAATGGGAGTATATGCCTATGTTGTGATTGCAATTTTTATATTAGCGGCTGTTTTTTCGTTTGTGTCAATTAAAATGAACAAAAAAGCCTTGACTAAATGGTTAGCTGTACATCCTAATGCGGTGAAAATTGAGCTTTCTTCGGGAAATAATGTAATCACTCAAAAACAATTATATGCTAGAGTGATCAGTGGTGAAGCTGCTATTTTTAGTGAAAAAGCAAAATATATAGTTTGTGCAGATCCAGGAGATATTGTTTTAGAAGTAACTTACACATATACTAGACCTGGAGTGTTACATAAAAACGTTACTACAACATGGGGACCTGCAAAAGTGGAGCTTAATGTTGAAAGAGGAAAAGACTATTTACTAAGTTTTGATAAGAACGAAGAGCAATTTAAGTTATCTAGTAAATAATTATTTGATTGACTTGAGTTGAAGGAATAGCTATCGTTCAAAAATTTTGTATTAAAGATAGTTATCATTTAATATTATGTATCGATTTAATTAACAGTAAATCAAACAGGTTTGCTGTTTTTTCTTATTTATTTTTTCGCCGAATTGTAAAATGAAGTGCAACAAAAAACGGTTGTTCGACAAATCCTGTTGGTGAATCTAATTATGTGACTTTCAGTCCGTCACGCTCCGTAGGTGCGTGACAAATAA
>NZ_KQ970287.1:152560-153163 GCF_001579035.1 Streptococcus mitis
GTGCGCATCGAAGGTTATAACCAAAAAAACTCCAATAATAAAGGTGTCCAAGCCTATCATATAGCGAGAGGAGAAAAATATGGCTGAAAAAGCTAATAGTTTACCACATACAAAATGGATGTGTAAATACCACATTGTTTTTCTAAAATGTTAGAATCTTCAACGTATTGCAATAATGTATAATGAGTGAATTAACTGTTATTGGGTAGTGGTTACTATGATACTTAAATACAGTTAAGAAAAAGCTAGTAGTAGTGTACCTATAATGAAGTAGAATAACAAAAAAGCATGCTATAACTATAACGAATGCATAATTTATAGTAAGAATACAATAGCGAATATCGCTTGACAATTAGTTATAATAGATATACGATTTAATCATGAGGTTAGTTCAGGAAACATAAGAGGCTTTCGGTATCTGAAACATTCTGTAGAAATGATGACGTATTTAATAACGATATAATAATTAAGAGAGAAAACAAAATGAGAGTACCAACTTATATTAAAGAAGAAAATTACAATATAATAAATATAGATGATACATTTACAAGTATTAGTATTTGCAACAACTTAGAAAGTGGAGATACCAACGAACTGTATGAA
>NZ_KQ970287.1:153183-153922 GCF_001579035.1 Streptococcus mitis
AAGAAGTGAAGAGAAATGGATTTGATTATATAAAAATTACTGCTATAGACGAACTGGATACCAAAAGAGTTATCTGTGACTTAGAACTTGCATAAATTTATTAATTACGAGAGGTAAAATATGAAATATTCTATTTTAACAGAAAAATATTTTGAATATATCAATTAAGAAAATGAAAATATAGAGGAGAGAAATGAAATGAGTGAAACAGAAAAGAAATTAACATACGTAAAGATTACCATAGAAAATATTAAAAGTTTAGATGAAAACTTTTATTTTGATGTTGTTGATCCAATGTGGGAAACAATTAATATTTATGATGGATATGATGAGTATATTCAATCAGCGCAGACTTTCACTTTAGAGCAAAGATATTTATTAGCCATTACTTGGTATTTTGTAGAAGTAAATAATGGAGGTCATCATCAGTTTTTATATAATCCTACAGGGATAGTTTGGGAAGACGCAATAAAAGGTTTCAAACATTTTGGGATGAACGAATATGCAGGTAATTTTCAAAAAGTTGTAGACTATTGTGGTGGGACATTATCTTTTGGTAAAGAAGAAAGATACCATATGCTAGAAATATTGGAAGAAAAATACGGAGAGGAATTTTTTAATATTTTAGATGAAGCCGATGATTTCATTTATGATTATGAAGGTGAAGAAAACGAACTAAACTACATCAAATCTCACCCTGAAAAGTTTGTATTTGAAGGAGAATACGAGAGCTTTTACA
>NZ_KQ970287.1:154120-156053 GCF_001579035.1 Streptococcus mitis
AGAGAATGGCGCTTAAGTGAAGAATCTTTAGCATGTGAAAAAGGGAAATAATGAGAGAAATGCTTGATGGAGGAAGTAGATAAACGATATGGATGGAGTATTTGAATGGTTAAAAGTATATTACCAGTATGTATTGATAGCAGGTGGATTACTATTTTTAATCGGTGCTATAAGAGATTGGAAATGGGTGTATGAAGCAACAGTCGGAGATAAGGCAAGGCACGCATTTATTTTTGAAGTGTGGGGTGAGAAAGGATATAGAGTCTTTATAGGACTGTGTGGATTGTTGCTTGTAATTTGCGGTGTTGTATTTTTTATGTTGGATAAACGATAAAAAGTGGAGGTAACTTAACATGAAATGGAATTCAGAAAATCGCGAAGAATTTTTTGCGTATATAGAAAAGCTTATAGATGAAGATAAATATACAGAATGTATCACAGCGTTGGAAAACATCCCTATGGAAGAACGGGATTACAAAGTATGGTATCAGCTTGCTCGTACCTATCAAAACTTTGCGATTATCGGCAATGATGATCAAGGAACACCTAGTTTTATTGGCGATAAATTTTTATTAAAATCGATAGATATTTTGAATTCAGTTAGAGATGAGGGGCAAGATAAAGCTGAATGGAATATGCGTATGGCATATGCCTATCAATATTTAACTCATGAGGAAGAAAAAGCGATTCCTTATGCCTTGCGTTGGGCGGAGATAGCTCCTGAGGAAGAGAATGCATTGGAAGTAGTAAAAGAGTGTAAAGAAGAAATTGAAAAAAGAGCTTTAAGAGTAAATGTGGCTACTGAGAAAGTAATAGATCAAGAAATGGCCGAAATTGACGAAGACTGGTGTATCTATCTATGCAATGCATTTGCTTACGACTTGCCGGCTGTGGTTCGAACCAATTTAGCTCTTATAAATTTTGAGTTCGCTGCAAACTACCCTAAAAGACTAGAATTACAAATATTATATAAGAATGCTGATGACAACGGGTTTTACTCAAGAGAAGAAGAGGAATATTTATATGATATAGAAGACGCTGTAGTAGAGATTATTGAAAAACATGGAGATATTTTAGCAGGCGTTGTGGAATGTGATGAGCGGTCACATATTGTTGCTTATGCTAAGAATGAGTTGGGGTACTACGATGAAATTTCTGAGATGATGGCTGAAAAATTCCCTGATTATGCTTATACATTTGCAGCATTTGAAGATGAGGATTGGGACATGTATTTTGATGCACTGTATCCTGACAGATATGAATACCAAAGTATTATGAATAGGTGGCTCATTGAGGATATTAAAAGTAATGGTGATAGTATGGTGCCGAGAGTCCTCGAACATTGCCTGTGCTTTACAACAGAAGAAAATGGGGAAGCCTTTTTAACCAAAGTAATGGAAGACGGTTTTACAAAACTTTCATCAGAAAATCTGAGCAACAATGAAGCTATAGATAAGAAGCATCCATATGAACTTGTCATTGGCAGGGAAGATGCTTTTGAAAATATCGATGAAACTGTCTGGTATCTTATGGATCTAGCAGAAGAATTTGACGGAGAATATGATGGCTGGGCATGCCATATTGTGAAGTAGCGTGAAATAGCACTTTAAAGAGAAGAAGCGAGATGAAAACGTTCTTAAAAATATAGATTTCAAAAGGCTCTTTGTTAAATAAGGTTGATGAAACAATTTTAATAGAAAATAACGATGTTATGTTGTCTCATTTTATTTTACAACTCAGGCGTAAATGATTCAGTGTAAAAAACAATTAAAACTACTCAATTATTGTGATGTATTCACAGTGATATTTTATGTTTTAAAAGGAGAAAAATATGAGTTTTTATAAAAAAGTTATTAACGGATTATTTAATAGTTCAAAGGAAAAAAATGAAGAGTATTCTAATGACGTTTATTCTCCTACTTTGATTAAAGAA
>NZ_KQ970287.1:156713-159573 GCF_001579035.1 Streptococcus mitis
CTTGCTTATTGGGAAGAATTTTCACATATGTTAGCTTTAGTACCTAATAATTACTCACTTACAGAAGATATTTTTGAAAATATTAAAGCTATAGATGGTATTGAAATTAAAGAAAAAAGTCTTCCAAGTGAAGATTATCCTGGAAAGATTGTTCTATCATATAAAGGAACTGATTTTGATGTAAGATTCTATCTTGGAGATTTTTGTGCAGAAGAAATGTATCAATGGGAATTACAATATTTTACAGAAGAAGAAAAAGAACAGATTTTAAATTCAAAGAATGCCTTAATTGTTTATATGAAATTTGAAGGAGATGCTAAAAAATGTTACCATTTACAGCTTAAGCTTGTATATGCTATGGTTCCTGAAATGGTTGCTCTTTGTGATGAAAGTGCTGAAAGAATGCTAAATAAAAAATGGGTTGAATTAGCAGCGAAATCAAATGTACTTCCTTCTCCATCAAGCCTATATACTGTTCAAGCTGTTTGTGATGAGAATGAAGTTTGGTTACATACTCATGGATTATGTAGATGTAATCTTCACGAAATAGAGATTTTGGATTCAAATAAGAAAGATTATGAATCACATTATAACTTACTTTCTAATTACGCTTCTATAATGATAGATGGAAATTATTCTAATGAAGATGAAGAAGAGATACATTTAGGAATGTTTTATGATGGAGAGCCAATAGTTGCTACATCTAAAAAATGGATGGATGCTTTGAAATATTATCCTAATGTTAATCTTGGAGGGATTGAAGACAGAAAAAAATCGCATAATTCTAAAACAAATATAATTTTCCTATATGAAAGTGAAGAAGACTATAATAATAACATTGTAAGTTTACCTTCAAAATTTACAGAAAAGTTTGATAATAATCCATTAATGTTCTTAAGTACTGAAGAAACTGCTAGAATGAGTGATTTAGCTAGAGAAAGATTTTCTTATGTTGAAAGAATGCTTAAGAAAAAACAAGAAGGTAATGAAGATATTACTATTATTATTAAATTAGGACTTGAAACAATAGATGAAGAAGGTAATTTGGATAGTACAAATCTTGAACATATTTGGTTTGAAGCTATTTCTATGGAAGGAGATAGTTTCAAAGCAGTATTGACTCAAGAACCATATCATATTCCAGATTTACATGAAGGTGATGAGGGGACATATTCTATAAATTATGTAAGTGATTGGATGATTTATACTGAAAAGGGTGTAATAACACCAGAGACTGTCTATTTGTTAGATTTATAAGAAAATAAAATAGAGCGTATGATAAAAAGTCTGTAAATTTAAATCAAGCCTTCTATGGTAAAATCGGCTCTTTGTCAAATAGGGTTGATGAAACAATTTTAGTGAAGGAATTAAGCAGCGTCAGGTTGCTTAATTCCTTTTTAGGGCTCTTTGTTAAATAAGATTGATGAAACAATCTTAACAGAAAATAACGATGTTTTTTGTTTCATTTTATTTTACAAATCAGGCAAGTGTTAATAATCGCCTAGGTTGCTAGCAATCGCCTAAAAATGTGATATAATTAGGCGAATGCGACTTTTTAGTAATGAAAATCTAGCAAGAAGTAAGTGGGATAGTGAAATGATAACTCTTCTTTCACAAATTCATGAACATAAGGGAAAACAAGAACTTTTTTGACACGCAAACCTGCTGTTTTAGATAAATTAGTAGAGATTGCTAAAATTCAAAGTGTAGAGGATTCTAATAAAATAGAGGGAATTGTTACTACAGCAGTCAGAATAAAAGAGTTAATGAATCAAAAAACAACTCCTAGAAATAGGGATGAAGAAGAAATTCTTGGATATAGAGATGTATTAAATACGATTCATGAAAGTTATGAATATATTTCAATCAACAGTAACTATATTTTGCAACTTCATAGAGAACTATTTAAGTATAGTGAAAAAGGAATTGGTGGTCGATATAAAAATAAGCAGAATTCTATTGTGGAAAAAGATAAAGAGGGTAATGCTGTCGAAAGGTTTAAACCATTATCCCCATATGAAACACCAGGCGCAATTGAGCAAATTTGTAATGAATTGAATATAGCTTTTGACAAAAAAGATGTGGATTCGTTACTTTTAATTCCAATTTTTATTCATGATTTTCTTTGTATTCATCCTTTCAATGATGGGAATGGAAGGATGAGTCGTTTATTAACAACTCTCTTACTATACAGACAAGGATATGTAATTGGGAAATATATCAGTTTAGAAAGTAAAATAGAAAAAATAAAAACAGTTATTATATAGCTTTAGAAAAAAGTGGGATAGGTTGGCATGAAAACAAAGAAGATTCTGTGCCGTTTATAAAATATATTCTTAGAACGATATTAGCTGCTTATATTGATTTTGAAGAAAGGGTTGATTATGTAGACGAAAAAGTGCCTACTATTGAACTTGTTAGAAATGCAATTGATAGGAAATTAGGTAAATTTACTAAAAGCGATATGATGGAATTAGTTCCAAGTGTAGGAAAGGCTACAATCGAAAATATGCTTAAGCAATTGACTGAGGAATCGTACATTGAAAGATATGGTAAAGGAAGAGCGACCTTTTATGTAAAAAAGTAGTTAAATAACTAGATTTTTAGGTGAATTTATGAGGAACAGTATGAAGTTTATACACGATAGAAGTAGCAACATCCTTTTCAGCCTTCATGATAGCAGGGTGAAAGAAATCAAATATCACAACGAAACTTTGACGTTAAAAGTTAATAAAATATATGAATTTGTGGAAGGTGAAAGAAAATCATACCCTGGTGAAATATGTTTTAAAAAATGTGATATAGACCTGTGCGATGTATTGATATTTAACAAAACCTTGGGTGAAGGGCGTTTCGATGG
>NZ_KQ970287.1:160369-162775 GCF_001579035.1 Streptococcus mitis
TAAATTTGAAGGTGTAAGTAAAAATAGTGATAGATGAAACTAATAAATGATATTTTATGTGAAAAACTAAATCCGAGAAGTGGAGTTATCAAAATAAGTAGTTCTAATGATGAAGATAGAATTTATTTCGATATAAGTTGGGAGGGAGATTTCCATTTTATAGTTACTGGTTGGGTGCATTACGGGTGGTATTATGTACAAAGAGATAAACAATGTATATCGCCATCTTATGTTTATAAAGAAATAGATGATAGATCGTTATCTGTTATGCAACACATTATAGACGAAATTGAAAATGGGAAATATAACAACAAAAAAACTGAAAAAGAAAAAATTAAACAGGTTCTTGAAGAAAGAAATCTAACCTCTTTTATGAACAATACAAAATGGAAAGAACTGATAGATTCCATCATGGAGAACATGAGAGATATCCCGATACAATATAAGATGTTTTTTGATGAAGAAGAGCCTAGCATGTATTGGACGATTGATACTGATGAACATTTTTTTCATATAAATATGAGAATTGTTGAATGGTTTAAAATTAGAAGTGAACTTGAGAAAGTTCTTGGTCAAGGGCGTTTAATTAAGCCAAAGATAGGTGTTACTGATAAAAAATCAGAAATAGAGTGTATGCTTAATAGATTTAGTATTCCTTATGAATATGATGATATTGAAAAATGTTTTATTATTTTTGGGTATAGATAATGAAAATTGAAAATTAGGAGTTAAAGGAGTAATTGTTCCATTTAATAGAATAGTTTGTTGTGATACTCTAAAATATCCGACTATAAATATGAGATGCGGTTAGGCTATGAATTAGTTTTTAAATATGATTTTTTTGTATAGTTTTTGGGAAGAATGTGTTGTTATCACTGATAAGTTTTAGCAGCAAGGATGATAAAAATATTCGGATATCACAACTGAAAAAGGCTTGGTCAACGCCTAACCAAAGCGATAAAACAGAAGAGGAAATGTGGAAGTCTTATCAAAAAATTGCAAACAGATAAACTTTTGAGAAACTATGCAATATAGAAGAGATTGCAAATGAATCTGATATAGTAAATAAAAAATCGGAAAATAGTTACCACCTTATCGCTCTGTACAAAATGATTGGATACGGAGTTACAGGGTTTTATCCTGCCTTGAAAGAAAATAAAGATGAGCTGGAGAGAAAAATCGAAGAATACATTATGTGCTTAAGAACAAATCCCAGTTTGTTGGATCAGTAACTAAATATAAATTTTAAATTTTTTAATTTTTAATAAGGAGGTTTGCGCCTCCTTTTTGTTGTATAATAAAAGTGAGAAGGAAAAAGGATGAAAGTGATTGATCAAACCTTACTAGGAAAAGTTATTATTGAACGTTCTCGTACAAGTCATAAAGGAAACTACGGTCGTTTGCTGTTGCTGGGTGGAACTTATCCTTATGGTGGTGCCATCATCATGGCTGCACTAGCTGCTGTTAAGAGTGGTGCAGGATTGGTGACCGTTGGTACAGACAGGGAAAATATCTCAGCTTTGCACAGCCATATACCTGAGACTATGGCCTTTTCTCTTCAAGATAAGCAATTGTTAAAAGAGCAATTAGAGAAGGCAGAAGTTGTCTTAGTGGGGCCTGGTTTACGGGACGATACCTTTGGAGAAAATCTAGTAAAACAGGTCTTTGCTGGCTTAAAACAGAATCAGATTTTGATTGTAGACGGAGGTGCCTTGACCATTCTTGCTAGGACAAGTTTGTCATTTCCCTCAAGCCAGCTTATCCTAACTCCTCACCAAAAAGAATGGGAAAAATTATCTGGAATTACGATTGAAAAGCAAAAGGAAGATGCAACGGCTAGTATCCTGCCTTCCTTTCCTCAAGGAACAATTTTGGTAGAGAAAGGTCCAGCGACTCGTATTTGGCAAGCTGGTCAGTCTGATTATTACCAGTTACAGGTTGGTGGTCCTTATCAGGCGACTGGTGGTATGGGAGATACTTTGGCTGGAATGATTGCAGGATTTGTGGGCCAATTCCGACAAGCTAGTCTTTACGAGCGTGTGGCAGTAGCGACCCATCTTCATTCAGCCATAGCCCAAGAACTAGCTCAAGAACAGTATGTGGTTTTGCCAACGGAGATTAGTAATTGTATTCCTAAAGTAATGAAAAGATATGTCTAAAATAGTTAGACAAAAAATGTTGATAATTTGTATCATTATTCTTAATTTACAAAAAACGAACGTTTAGTATTCTTCTTGCTAAGAAACTAAATTTGTTCGTTTTTTTACTCTTGTAAATCTATTTTTGTTAGAGTTGATTTGCTTTACATCCGTACTTAAAGTGATTTGTCAGAGCTCTGCTTTTATTAAAAAAATTCAATTTCAAGGATAAATGAGCAGTATTCTAAAGGTACTTTTAGATGAAATA
>NZ_KQ970287.1:163035-163726 GCF_001579035.1 Streptococcus mitis
TTTGTCAAGGATGGTATGGTTGTCGGACTGGGAACGGGTTCTACTGCCTATTATTTTGTCGAAGAAATTGGTCGTCGGATTAAGGAAGAAGGGTTGCAGATTACAGCTGTAACGACTTCTAGCGTGACTAGTAAACAGGCTGAAGGTCTTAACATCCCGCTCAAGTCTATTGACCAAGTAGACTTGGTTGATGTGACGGTTGATGGCGCGGATGAAGTGGATAGTCAGTTTAATGGAATCAAAGGTGGTGGCGGTGCCCTCCTAATGGAGAAGGTGGTTGCAACACCCTCTAAAGAATACATTTGGGTAGTTGATGAAAGCAAGCTGGTAGAGAAACTAGGTGCTTTTAAATTGCCAGTAGAAGTGGTTCAGTATGGTGCAGAGCAGGTCTTTCGTCATTTTGAACGAGCTGGCTACAAACCAAGTTTCCGTGAAAAAGACGGTCAACGTTTTGTGACGGATATGCAGAATTTTATCATTGACCTCGCCTTGGACGTCATCGAAGATCCAATTGCTTTCGGACAAGAATTGGACCATGTCGTTGGTGTCGTGGAGCACGGCTTATTCAATCAAATGGTGGATAAAGTGATCGTTGCTGGACGAGACGGGGTTCAGATTTTAACTTCAAAAAAAGGAAAATAGAAGGGGGCATAAGATGTCTAAATTTAATCGTATTCATTTGGTGGTACTG
>NZ_KQ970287.1:163746-166327 GCF_001579035.1 Streptococcus mitis
AGGAATTGGTGCTGCACCAGATGCCAATAACTTTGTCAATGCAGGAGTTCCAGATGGAGCTTCTGACACACTGGGACACATTTCAAAAACAGTTGGTTTAAATGTGCCAAATATGGCTAAAATCGGTCTAGGAAATATTCCTCGCGAAACTCCTCTTAAGACTGTAGCAGCTGAAAGCAATCCAACTGGATATGCAACAAAATTGGAAGAAGTATCCCTTGGTAAGGATACCATGACTGGGCACTGGGAAATCATGGGACTCAACATTACTGAGCCTTTCGATACTTTCTGGAACGGATTCCCAGAAGAAATCCTGACAAAAATCGAAGAATTTTCAGGACGCAAGGTCATTCGTGAAGCCAACAAACCTTACTCAGGAACGGCTGTTATCGATGACTTTGGACCACGTCAGATGGAAACTGGAGAGTTGATTATCTATACTTCAGCTGACCCAGTCTTGCAAATTGCTGCCCACGAAGACATTATTCCTTTGGATGAATTGTACCGTATCTGTGAATACGCACGTTCAATTACCCTTGAGCGCCCTGCCCTTCTAGGTCGTATCATTGCTCGCCCTTATGTAGGTGAGCCAGGTAACTTCACTCGTACAGCAAACCGTCGTGACTTAGCCGTTTCTCCATTTGCACCGACTGTTTTGGATAAATTGAATGAAGCTGGTATCGATACTTACGCTGTTGGTAAAATCAATGATATCTTTAACGGTGCTGGTATCAACCATGACATGGGCCACAATAAGTCAAACAGTCATGGAATTGATACACTATTGAAGACCATGGACCTTGCTGAGTTTGAAAAAGGATTCTCATTCACAAACTTGGTGGACTTTGATGCCCTTTACGGCCACCGTCGTAATGCTCATGGTTACCGTGATTGTTTGCATGAGTTTGATGAACGCTTACCTGAAATTATCGCAGCTATGAGAGAGAACGACCTTCTCTTGATTACTGCGGACCACGGGAACGACCCAACCTATGCAGGAACAGACCACACTCGTGAATACATTCCGCTTTTAGCTTACAGCCCTGCCTTCAAAGGAAATGGTGTCATTCCAGTTGGACATTTTGCAGATATCTCAGCGACTGTTGCAGATAACTTTGGTGTTGAAACAGCTATGATCGGGGAAAGTTTCTTAGATAAATTGGTATAAGATGACGCGCTATGCTTTGCTGGTTAGAGGCATCAATGTTGGTGGTAAGAATAAGGTCGTCATGGCGGAGCTTTGTCAAGAATTAACAAACTTGGGACTGGAAAAGGTTGAGAGCTACATCAACAGTGGCAATGTTTTCTTTACTTCGACAGGGCTAAAAGCCCAATTGATTGAAAAATTAGAGACTTTCTTTGGGACTCGTTATCCATTTATTCAGAGTTTTTCCCTACTGAGTCAAGAAGACTATGAAGCAGAAGTGGAGAATCTACCAGCTTGGTGGAACGAAGACTTGGCACGAAAAGACGTTCTCTTTTACACTGAGCTTTTGGATGTGGAGCAAGTCATAGAGACGGTTAAAAGTTTAGAGCTGAAAGATGAGGTCGTTCATTTTGGAAAACTTGGTATTTTCTGGGGGAAATTTTCTGAAGAATCCTACTCTAAGACTGCCTATCACAAGTACTTGCTCAAGATGCCTTTCTATCGCAATATTACCATTCGCAATGCTAAAACTTTTGACAAAATCGGTCAAATGCTAAAAACTAAAAAAGGAGACACACAATGACATTTTTAGATAAAATCAATGAAACAGCTGCCTTCCTGAAAGACAAGGGAATTCAAGCACCTGAGTTCGGTCTAATCCTTGGGTCAGGTCTTGGAGAATTGGCAGAAGAAATCGAAAATCCAGTTGTAGTAGACTATGCTGAGATTCCAAACTGGGGCCGCTCTACAGTAGTCGGTCACGCTGGTAAATTGGTATATGGTGAACTTGCAGGTCGCAAGGTTTTGGCTCTTCAAGGTCGTTTCCATTTCTACGAAGGAAATCCTCTGGAAGTCGTGATTTTCCCAGTTCGTGTCATGAAAGTTCTTGGATGTGAAGGTGTCATTGTAACCAATGCTGCTGGTGGTATTGGATATGGGCCTGGTACTTTGATGGCTATCTCAGACCATATCAACATGACAGGTCAAAACCCATTGATGGGTGAAAACTTGGATGACTTTGGTCCTCGTTTCCCAGATATGTCTAAGGCCTACACACCAGAATACCGTGCTACTGCCCATGAAGTGGCTAAAAAACTTGGTATCAAGCTTGATGAAGGTGTCTATATCGGTGTTACTGGTCCAACTTATGAAACACCAGCAGAAATCCGTGCCTATAAGACATTGGGAGCAGATGCAGTTGGTATGTCTACTGTTCCTGAAGTTATCGTGGCAACCCACTCAGGCTTGAAAGTTCTGGGAATTTCATGTATTACTAACTTTGCGGCTGGTTTCCAAGAAGAACTCAACCACGAGGAAGTTGTAGAAGTGACTGAACGTGTTAAAGGTGACTTCAAAGGCTTGCTTAAAGCGATTCTTGCAGAATTGTAAGAAAAAAGATTTAAAAGGGGGAATGCCTCTACCTTTTCATGATTG
>NZ_KQ970287.1:166438-175083 GCF_001579035.1 Streptococcus mitis
GAAGAAACATAGGTAGACTATGGGTTTCTTCCTACTCTTGTACCTGAAAGAGTCTGATAGCCAGCATTGTGAAAGACAAGAATCTAGGAAGCTGGAATTAGCTTCCTAGCCAAGCAGACTAGTATGATAAGGAAAGATAAGAATGAGTTTACTTTCTGAATTTCTCAGCCTTGTCCCATATAGGGGACAAGGAGATTTCGCTTGAGTCTGATTATAAATAAACGAAAAGAAAGATAAGAAATAATGAAAATTGGTCAACGAATTATGCGTTTTGGCATAAAAAAATTAAGTATCGGAGTTGTATCTGTTGCAGTCGGCTTTGCATTTCTAGCTCCAGCTGGAATTTCAGCCAATGAACTAAAGCAAGATGTAACATCTGAAGTGGCAACAAGAGTGCTAGATTCTAAGGAGGAATTGAGAGAGCCGGAAAATGTTGCTCCAAAACTAGAAACTCCTCTTAGAGAGGAGCCAAGACTAGCTCCTCAACCGCTTCCAGAAGTAGGTGAAGTTCTTGAAAACAAAAGGGAAGAGTCAAAAGTAGAGATAACAGAGCCAGCTCAAGACTCACCTATTCATGCTCCTGTAGAAGAAACTAAAGAAGAAGCTGTGACAGAAAAACCAACAAATACTCGTTCTTTAACAGCAGAAGATTTGGTGAAGATTTCCAAAGGGGAATTGCATTTAGAAAATGATTTGATTGATGAATCTCTCTATGGTGAAAAAGTTCTTGATTTGGAAGGGGATGATGACCAAGATGGCATCAAAAACAAAGATGAACTTTATGTGTACAACAAAGATGGTAAGGATTATCTAGGATATAACAGTCATCCCTTGCTAGCAGACAGTGATGGGGATGGTTTGGCAGATGGAGAAGATGACAATAAGAAAGAATGGTATGTCACAGACCGTGATTCTCTTCTCTTTATGGAGCTAGCCTATCGAGACGATGATTATATTGGGAAAATTTTAGATCATAAGAATCCTTTCCCGAGTCTCTATCTTGATCGTCAAGAATACAAACTCATGCACAATGAATTGGCTCCTTTCTGGAAAATGAAAAAAGCCTACCATACAGATAGTGGCTTGGATGCTTTCTTATTTGAGACCAAGAGCGACCTTCCTTATCTCAAAGATGGAACGGTGCACATGTTGGCTATTCGTGGAACGCGAGTTAATGACGCCAAGGACTTAAGTGCAGATTTGGTTTTATTAGGTGGAAATAAACCAGCTCAAGCGGATGATATCCGTAAGGTTGTTGGGGAATTAGCCAAGGATACAAGTATTACCAAGTTGTATATGACAGGTCATTCTCTTGGAGGCTACCTAGCTCAGATTGCAGCGGTGGAAGCTTACCAAAAATATCCTGATTTTTATAACCATGTATTGCGGAAAGTGACGACTTTCAGTGCTCCTAAAGTGATTACTTCCAGAACTGTTTGGAATGCTAAGAATGGTTTCTGGGATGTTGGTTTGGAAAGCCGTAAATTAGCTGTTAGTGGAAAAATTAAGCATTATGTGGTTGATAATGATAATGTTGTGACTCCCTTGATTCATAACGATCGTGATATTGTTACATTTACAGGTAATTCACGCTTTAAACACCGTTCTCGTGGCTATTTTGAAAGTCGAATGAATGATATTCCTAACTTTAATATTGGTAAACGAGCTACCTTGGATAAACATGGTTATCGTGATCCGAAATTGGATAAAGTGCGATTCTTTAAGAAACAGGCTCTGCCTCAATCTTCTAGTCAACCAAGCGCTGAACCAATGGAAAATATTGCCTTAGGAAAACAGGTTACTCAAAGTTCGACAGCTTTCGGAGGAGATGCTAGAAGAGCTGTGGATGGCAAAGTTGATGGTAACTATGGTCACAATTCTGTCACTCATACCAACTTCCAATCTAAACCTTGGTGGCAAGTAGATTTGGCTAAAGAAGAAACCATTCGCCAAATCAATATTTACAACCGAACAGACACTGCCCAGGATAGATTGGCAAACTTTGATGTCATTCTTTTAGATAGTTTTGGTAAAGAAATTGAGAGAAAACGCATAACATCTCTTAAAGATGTATCAGCACAAATTGCGTTTAACCATAAAAAAGCGCGTTATGTTCGAATTGAGCTAGAAGGCTATAATGCCCTCAGTCTTGCAGAAGTCCAAGTATACCGTGCTGAGAATATCGCTTGGAAAAAACAAGCTAAGCAAAGTTCTACTGATTTTGGAGGAGATGCTAGTCGTGCCTTGGATGGCAATACCAATAGTAGTTATAGCCAGCAATCAATTACCCATACAAAATTTGAAAACCAGCCTTGGTGGGAAGTTGATTTAGGTCGTACAGAACAGGTTGGGCTTGTCCGACTTCATAACCGTGGGGATGGAGAGCTTTCTAAACGTCTGTCAGACTTTGATGTGATTTTGTATGATGAAAAAGGGAAAGAAGTTGCTAGACAGTATGTTTCTAAACTTGACGGAACGAGCTTGGATGTTCAATTAAATGGGAAATTGGGACGCCGTGTTCGTGTGCAACTACGTAAGAACAATCAAGCCCTCAGTCTTGCAGAAGTAGAAGTTTTCCGCTTTATAGCTACGAATGGTGAGACGGCGACACAAGTTTCTAAGCCAGTTCAACCAATCAGTCAGACTCCTGCAAAAGACAAAACATTGACAATTCAACATAGTGGAGCTTACATTGCTCGCTACTCTATAACTTGGGAAGAAGTTACAGTAGACAAAGATGGAAACCAAGTTGTTCGTAGTCGTTCTTGGGAAGGAAACGGTCGCAACCAGACTGCAGGTTTTGTCCTCAACCTCCCAATCAAAGAAAATATGAGAAATCTGCGAATTAAGATTGAGAAAAAGACAGGTCTACTATGGAATAGATGGCAAACAATCTATGAAAACAGACCAATTTTAGCTCAACCCCACCGTAAAATTACCCATTGGGGAACAACATTAAATTCTAAGATTTCTGATGACGATGTCTTGTAAAAAATCCTACTATTTAATAATGAGATGATTTAGTTTATAAGAGAAGTACTACCTGAGCTTGAATAGAACTCAGGTAGCTCTCTGTGAAAGAACAAAATTAATACTCAATGAAAATCAAAGAGCAAACTAGGAAACTAGCCGCAGGCTGCTCAAAGCACTGCTTTGAGGTTGTAGATATAACTGACGAAGTCAGCTCAAAACACTGTTTTGAGGTTGTGGATATAACTGACGAAGTCAGTAACCATACATACAGCAAGGCGACGTTGACGTGGTTTGAAGAAATTTTCGAAGAGTATAAACAGAAAGGTAGAGCGCGTGTTCTAATTTGAACACGAGTAGAAATTCGTACCTATAAGATGCTTGGAACAGATGTGGTCGGAATGTCAACTGCTCCTGAAGTTATTGTTGTAGCCTACTCAGGTTTGAAACTTATAGGAATTTTATGTATTACTAACTATACTACTGGTTTCAAAGAAGAGATTAACCACGAAGAGGTTATAGAAGTGACTGAGTGTGTTAAAGGTGATTTTAAAGGCTTACTGAAATCCGTTTTTGCTGAATTATTACTATGTTAAAAGAATTGAGAAGTATTTTTCAGAACCTCCCTTATAATCTTAAATTATTCCTAGCAGTCATTTTGCAAGGAATAGTTTCAGGTTTATCTGGTATTTTTCTACATTATCTTTTAAAGATGATAGAGGGGATAGCTTTTGGTCAATCAGAGCATCAAACTGTATTCTTGACAGATGGAGTTTCCTCGTCGCGGATAGGATTAAGTTTAATAATCGTGGGTGTCAGCTCATCCTTGGTCTGGTATTACTTGCAAAAAAAATCACAGATTTTTTCCATTAAAGCACAGATGAAGGATGAGACTTCACAATACAAACTTCATTTTTTAAAACAGCTATTTCATTCAATTTGGCAGATTATTGCAGTTGGAGGGGGAGCACCTATTGGTAAAGAAGCTGCGCCACGAGAGATTGGAACTCTATTTGCAGGACCAATTGGAAAAATATGTTCTCTCTCTAAGAAGGATCAAATCTTTCTCCTTGCTTGTGGTGTGGGTGCTGGTTTAGCAGCTGTCTATCAGGTTCCATTAACAAGTGTCTTCTTTGTTTTTGAAACTCTAGGAATTGCTCTATCTATTAAACGAGTTGTTTTAGTCGGTTTGACTACCTATGTATCAACCTATACAGCAGGCTTGGTTATTTCAGATCAGGCTCTCTACCAGATTCCAGCCATTGCATGGTCATTAAAGGAAACGTGGATTATTCCCTTATTACTTTTTTTCTTAACCCCACTAGCTTGGCTTTTTGGTCGCTTGAGTAAAGAAGTGTCTTCAAACAGGATAAAAGATAAACGAGTACTTTTCACATTGCCTACAGCTTTTCTTTGTCTTGCTGGGTTGGCAAGTCATTTTCCACATCTACTTGGAAATGGACGTATGATGGCTCAGGAAGTATTGAATGGTAGCAATGGCAAAACAGTATTCCTCTTGTTTATCCTAAAAGCACTGGTCGTTCTTATTACTCTGTGGGCAGGGGCCTATGGTGGTACACTTACGCCATCTTTTGCCTTGGGTATGGCTGGAGCTGCTCTTTTTGGAATGATTCTAGGTGGGGATAGCCAGCCAAGTATTTTGCTTTTGGGATCGGTTTGCTTTTTGTCTGTGACCTTGAGGGCTCCCTGGTCTGCAACTGGATTAGTAATAGGTTTCACTGGGCTAGCTTTAGATTCTCTTCCGTATCTCTTAGTAACAGCTATTTTAGCCTATGAATTTGCAAAAATATTAGACCGCTTTTCTTGGGCTAATATACTGTGTCAGAAGTCAAAGAATAGAGTAATAAGATAGAGAACGACCGTTTCTTCTAATCAAAGATTTATCTTAAAAGATTAAAAACTATTGTCAATTTATCAATAACTGTTTGAAATAAAAAAGAAGTAGGCTTATCGGAGTCTTGATTGAATCCGATTGTTCCTAGCTATAAAATATAAAAAAAGAAAGGTAGAGCGTGTGTTTTGATTTGAACACGAGCGGAAAACTTTTCTAAAAACTCAGAAGAGAAGTGGAATTCGGGCTTGAATTGAAGCCGGTCTAATCTTCTCAATATCATCAAAATTAAGAAAGAAAGGAATTGAACCCACCCTAAAAGCAGTGGGAAAAAGATAGTTGGTCTAGCGAGCATCGCTCACTGCACCCAACTCCTATTTTCCCTTTGCTTTTTGACGGGTTTGGTATCTTATATTATGTCTATCCATATTGCTGCTCAGCAGGGTGAAATTGCTGATAAAATTCTTCTTCCTGGAGATCCTCTTCGTGCGAAATTTATTGCGGAGAATTTCCTTGAAGATGCTGTTTGTTTTAACGAAGTGCGTAACATGTTTGGTTACACTGGTACTTACAAGGGTCACCGTGTATCTGTCATGGGAACTGGGATGGGAATGCCATCCATCTCTATCTATGCGCGTGAGTTAATTGTTGACTACGGAGTGAAAAAATTGATCCGTGTGGGAACTGCTGGTTCTTTGAATGAAGATGTTCACGTCCGTGAATTGGTTTTGGCGCAGGCGGCTGCAACCAACTCAAACATCGTCCGTAATGACTGGCCACAGTATGATTTCCCACAAATCGCTAGCTTTGACTTGCTGGACAAGGCCTACCATATCGCCAAAGAACTTGGTATGACAACCCACGTTGGGAACGTTTTATCATCTGATGTCTTTTACTCAAACTACTTTGAAAAGAACATCGAACTTGGTAAATGGGGAGTCAAGGCTGTGGAAATGGAAGCAGCGGCTCTTTACTATCTTGCTGCTCAACACCATGTTGATGCTTTAGCTATTATGACTATTTCAGATAGTTTGGTTAATCCAGATGAAGATACAACTGCAGAAGAACGTCAAAACACCTTCACTGATATGATGAAGGTCGGTTTGGAAACATTGATTGCAGAATAAAAGAGAACACAAAAGGAAGACTTTCTGGATGAAAATCTTCCTTTTTTAGTCATTCAGTCCATACTGTGACCTTAATGAAATGTTGCTCTACCGTCTATTTTTTAAGAGATTGCAAAAAACAATCAATCTCTGCTTGAGAATGGAGAATACGCATCTTTTCTGGGTAAGTATTGTTTAAATATTGGTATCTATCCTTAGCATTTTTTGTTCGTCCATCCCTGAGAATCCATCTGATAAACTCCCAATTAAATTGTTCTTGACAACCAGCTGCCATACTTTCTCTGACCTTGCCTCGGTATGTGAGATAACGTTTAAAGGCTCGTAGCAGACAATTCCAGCGAGAAAAATTGAGAAAGATGATTTGGTCAGCTTCCTGCATTCTTTCCTCGTAATAGCACCAAGAATAATTCCCATCAATGACCCAAGCTTCATGCTTGGTGAGAAATTTTTTCATCTCGGTCAGCATCCATTCGCGATCACTGTCTTGCCAATCAGGTTGAAATTGGAGTGTGTCCATGTGTAGTTTTGGAATGGAGTAGTAGTTAGATAACTTTTCTGCTAGCGTTGACTTACCAGAACCAGAATATCCGATAATTGCGATTTTCATTTTCTACCTTTTCCTATTTAGAGACAAAAAAACAGCCTCTATGGACTGTTTCTTATTTAGCAAGTTTAGCTGAAAGACGAGCTTTATCGCGGCTTGCTTTGTTTTTGTGAATCAAACCTTTAGTTTCTGCTTTATCGATAGCTGAGCTAGCAGCACGGAAAAGTTCTTCAGATGGGTTTGCTTCGAAAGCTTTGATAGCAGTACGCATAGCTGATTTTTGAGCTGAGTTCTTTTCGTTTTGTTTAACGTTCAATTCAGCGCGTTTGATAGCTGATTTAATGTTTGCCAATGTTCTTACCTCCATATTTACTAACTATACCATTATATCTGAAAACTTACGTTTTGACAAGGGAAAATTATTTTTTTAAGTAAATTTCATCGATTTCATGGTTCTTTGTTTTATGAAGAATCACTTCCGCACGATTTCTGGTTGGTTCAATATAATTTTGTAGATTTGTGAGATTGATACTGGTCCAGACTTGATGGGCAAAGGATTCCACTTCCCCAATCGGCATTTGTGTAAAACGATAATAGTAGCTATTAGGATCGTTTTGGGCTAGGCTCAGCATTTTCAAAAAACGGTCCAGATACCAACTCTCAATATCATCTACTCCAGCATCAACATAGATGGAAAAGTCGAAGAAGTCAGTGATATAGAGACGTTCGTTTTGTGGATTTTGAAAGACATTGATTCCTTCAACAATCACAAAATCAGCAGCTTTGACACTTTGTTTCTCTTCGGGTACGATGTCGTAGACTTCATGCGAATAGACAGGAATATCTACATCTTGTCCATTTTTGATGCGGTCCAAGAAGTTGAGAAGAGCTTCCATATCATAGCTTTCGGGAAATCCCTTGCGATTTAAAATCCCCTGCTCAATCAATGTCTGATTGGGATAGAGAAAACCATCAGTTGTAACCAACTCAACCGTAGCATCTGTAAGCGTACGGGACAGTAGGATTTGAAGTAGTCGGCTGGTTGTTGATTTTCCAACAGCAACACTCCCAGAAACCCCAATAATAAAAGGCTGGGCTTTGCTTTCACGTTGAAGGAAGATCCCTTTTGAAAAGGCTAAATCTTCCTTAGTTCGCTTGTAAATCTGAATCAGATGAGCCAAGGGGAGATAGATATCTGTAACGTCTTGAAGACTGATTTGGTCATTAAAACTCTTGATAGATTCCAATTCTTCTTCTGTCAAAGGAGGTGTTGTCTTTCGATGTAAAGATTGCCAAGTCTGGCGGCTGATTTTTTCAAAATGTAAAAATTCGTTGGTCATTTGTTTTCCCCTAGATATTTTGTCTATCATACCATAAAAAGCTAAAAAAATAAAGCGGTTTCTTGACACTGGTACATCAATATTATATGATAGAGATAGATAAAGACTGATCAATTTATTGATGAAATAGGAGATAGATTCTACTGATTTATAAGCTTATAAAGGGGGCTTTTTAGTTCACAACTTATAGGAGGTGTGTCATGAAAATCTTAAAAAATTATATATTGGAACTCTGTTTTATTTTAAGTTTTGCCTTACCTTTTATAAAAGGAGCCAATGCGGATAATGGTAGACGTTTTGTGGAAACCTATTACGGTTTTACTTTTTTGATGGAACATGCCATTGTAACAGCTGTCTTTATCTGTTCGCTCTTGATTGCTTTCTTCCTAAAAAAACGGTGGACGAAATGGCTTGTTGCTGGTAGTTATTTCTTTTTAGTTCTATGGATTGCTACAGAGGGTTATTTCTTCCGCATGTCACTAGAAGATTTGATACGACTTTGGACAAGTTTGGAATTCCTGACAAAAACGTATCAGTTGGGCTTTTATTTAAACATTTTGTTGGGAATCCTATTGATAGTGAAATATTTAAAAGTAAAGAAATAGCGCTGACAATGCGTCTGATGATAGACAATAAATTGTTTTATCATGGTAATGATAGCTGTAGTCCTAGATGAAATACAAGTTGCTTATAAAAGTTGAAAGAGATTGAAGGGGGAGTTATTGTAACGCAACTTCCTTCAATCTTTTTGTCTCATTCTGGATATGTAAACGATTTACAATTCGATCCAAAATATGATAGAATAGGGTTAT
>NZ_KQ970287.1:175242-179892 GCF_001579035.1 Streptococcus mitis
TTTCTGACGGATGCAGGTGTTTTTAGCAAGAAGATGGTTGACTTCGGAAGTCAGCTTTTGCTCAAGTGTCTGGAGGTCAACCAAGGAGAGACAGTCCTAGATGTCGGCTGTGGTTATGGGCCATTAGGTTTGTCCTTAGTCAAGGTTTACGGCGTTCAGGCGACCATGGTCGATATCAATAATCGTGCCTTGGATTTGGCGCGACAAAATGCTGAACGAAATAAAGTAGAAGCGACGATTTTCCAGTCTAACATCTATGAACAAGTTGAAGGGAATTTTGATCACGTCATTTCTAATCCTCCTATCCGTGCAGGAAAGCAAGTCGTTCATGAAATCATCGAGAAAAGTAAAGATTTCTTGGAAACTGGTGGAGATTTAACAATCGTTATCCAGAAGAAACAAGGGGCTCCAAGTGCCAAGTCTAAGATGGAAGATGTGTTTGGCAATTGTGAAATCGTCAAAAAAGATAAGGGATACTATATCCTTAGAAGTGTGAAAGAATGAGAGCAGTTGATTTAATCCAAAAAAAACGAGACGGTCAAGAACTGACTTCGAGTGAAATTGAATGGCTAGTTGAAGGCTATGTATCAGGAACTGTTCCTGATTATCAGATGTCTGCTTTTGCTATGGCTGTTTATTTCAAAGGAATGACGACCCGAGAAATCTCAGATTTAACTATGAATATGGTTAGGACTGGGCAAGAGTTTGATTTATCAGCTATTGATGGGGTTAAGGTTGACAAGCATTCTACGGGTGGTGTTGGTGATAAGGTAACCTTGATTTTGGCTCCTCTTGTTGCTAGCTTTGGTGTGCCTGTAGCCAAAATGAGTGGTCGTGGTCTCGGCCATACTGGTGGGACAATTGATAAATTGGAGTCCATTAAGGGCTATCAAGTAGAGCGTAGTCAAGAAGATTTTATTCGTCAGGTTCAGGATATTGGTGTATCTGTCATTGGGCAATCAGACCAGCTGGTCAAAGCGGATAAGCTTCTCTACGCCCTTCGTGATGTGACTGCAACTGTCGACACGATTCCTTTGATTGCGAGTTCGGTAATGAGCAAGAAAATCGCGGCAGGGGCGGATGCTATTTTACTAGACGTGACTGTCGGTGAGGGTGCCTTCATGAAGACAGTTGATGAGGCGCGTGAACTGGCTCAAACCATGGTGGATCTTGGTAAGGCAGTTGGTAGAAAAACGGTAGCAGTGATTACCGATATGAGCCAGCCTTTGGGACGAGCGATTGGAAATCGTCTGGAGATCCTTGAAGCATTGGAGATTTTACAAGGTCAAGGCCGTCAGGATATTACCCACTTTATCTGTGAATTGGCTCAAATTATGCTTGGCCTGGCAAATGTAAACAAGACAGTTGAAGAAGTTCGCCAACATCTTGAAAATGGTCAAGCATTGGCTAAGTTTGAGGAGATGGTCCAAGCCCAAGGTGGAGACTTGGAAGACCTCTATCGTCCTGTCAATGTTGCCCATGTGGTGGAAATCCCTGCCCAGGAAACGGGTATTATCTCAGCTCTTCCAGCTATGGAATTTGGGCTTTATGCTATGAGACTGGGAGCAGGCCATGCAGTCAAGTCTGATGCCTTGGACTATGAAACAGGAATTGTTTTTGAAAAGAAAGTTGGAGATTCTGTTCAAAAGGGAGAAATTGTTGCAAAAGTATACACAAATGGAAAAATTTCTCCTCAGCTAGTTACAGATTTTCAAAAATATGTTAAAATAAATGATAGGGTGCAAAGTTTACGAGAAATTATAGAAATTATCTCATAAACCGCAGGAGAATCCGAATATGAAATTAAATAAATATATCGATCATACGCTTTTAAAACAAGATGCAACAGAAAATCAAATTGATTGTTTGTTGTCTGAGGCTAGGGAGTATGATTTTGCCAGTGTTTGCGTTAATCCGACCTGGGTTGAACATGCTAAAAAAGGGCTTGAAGGCACAGATGTCAAGGTCTGCACAGTAGTAGGTTTCCCTCTGGGAGCAACAACTTCAGCCGTGAAAGCTTTTGAAACAAAAGAAGCTATCCAAAATGGGGCTGACGAGATTGACATGGTAATCAATGTTGGGGCTCTCAAATCAGGTAATTTAGCCTTGGTAGAGTCAGATATTCGCGCAGTCGTGGAAGCAAGTGGTGACAAGTTAGTGAAAGTCATTATTGAAGCTTGCCTTCTGACAGATCAAGAAAAAGTTGTGGCTTGTCAATTAGCCCAAAAAGCAGGAGCTGACTTCGTAAAAACTTCAACTGGCTTTTCAACTGGTGGCGCTACGATAGCAGATGTTCAATTGATGCGTGAAACAGTTGGGCCTGATATGGGTGTCAAGGCTGCTGGTGGAGCTCGTTCTTATGAGGATGCTCTTGCCTTTGTGGAAGCAGGGGCGACCCGTATTGGAACGTCAGCTGGAGTAGCAATTCTAAAAGGAGAATTGGCAGATGGCGACTACTGAGTTGATTGAATTGGCAATTGAAACCAGCAAACAGGCCTATGTCCCCTATTCTCACTTTCCTATCGGAGCAGTTTTAGTGGCAAAAGACGGAAGTGTTTACACGGGAGTGAATATCGAAAATGCTAGCTATCCTTTGACCAATTGCGGTGAGAGAACAGCCATTTTTAAGGCTGTATCTGAAGGGCAAAGAGAGTTTTCAGAGCTGATTGTTTATGGTCAAACTGAAAAACCAATTTCACCATGTGGTGCTTGTCGCCAAGTAATGGTCGAATTTTTTGAACAAGATCTAAAAGTGACCTTAGTCGCAAAAGATAAATCGACGGTCGAGATGACGGTCGGGGAATTACTTCCATATTCTTTTACAGACTTAAACTAGTCTGAGTCGCTCTTTGAGTGGCACGGTCCTTGTGGCCAACCAATCCATACTTGCAACATCGTTGCACATCTTATTTAGGAGGTTCAGTAATGAACAAGAAACA
This sequence comes from Streptococcus mitis, assembly GCF_001579035.1. GTDB lineage: Bacteria > Bacillota > Bacilli > Lactobacillales > Streptococcaceae > Streptococcus > Streptococcus mitis_J. Next base: position 178,182 of record NZ_KQ970287.1, read on the forward strand.
ATGGCTAGGTCTTGGCCTAGTAGCAGTGGCAGCAGTTGGACTTGCTGCATGTGGTAACCGCTCTTCTCGTAAGGCAGATTCATCTTCTGATGTGAAGACAAAAGCAGCAATCGTCACTGATACTGGTGGTGTTGATGACAAATCATTCAACCAATCAGCTTGGGAAGGTTTGCAGGCTTGGGGTAAAGAACACAATCTTTCAAAAGATAACGGTTTCACTTACTTCCAATCAACAAGTGAAGCTGACTACGCTAACAACTTGCAACAAGCGGCTGGAAGTTACAACCTAATCTTCGGTGTTGGTTTTGCCCTTCACAATGCAGTTAAAGATGCAGCAGCAGAGCACACTGATTTGAACTATGTCTTGATTGATGATGTGATTAAAGATCAAAAGAATGTTGCGAGCGTAACTTTCGCTGATAATGAGTCAGGTTACCTTGCAGGTGTAGCTGCAGCAAAAACAACTAAGACAAAACAAGTTGGTTTTGTAGGTGGGCAGGAGTCAGAAGTTATCTCTCGTTTTGAAGCAGGATTCAAGGCTGGTGTTGCGTCAGTAGACCCATCTATCAAAGTCCAAGTTGACTACGCTGGTTCATTTGGTGATGCTGCTAAAGGTAAAACAATTGCAGCTGCACAATACGCAGCCGGTGCAGATATTGTTTACCAAGTAGCTGGTGGTACAGGTGCTGGTGTCTTTGCAGAAGCAAAATCACTCAACGAAAGCCGTCCTGAAAATGAAAAAGTTTGGGTTATCGGTGTTGACCGTGACCAAGAAGCAGAAGGTAAATACACTTCTAAAGATGGCAAAGAATCAAACTTTGTTCTTGCATCTACTTTGAAACAAGTTGGTACAACTGTAAAAGATATTTCTAACAAGGCAGAAAAAGGTGAATTCCCTGGCGGTCAAGTGATCGTTTACTCATTGAAAGATAAAGGGGTTGACTTGGTAACAACTAACCTTTCAGAAGAAGGTAAAAAAGCTGTCGAAGATGCTAAAGCTAAAATCCTTGATGGAAGCGTAAAAGTTCCTGCAAAATAATGGATGGAAGTTATTTCTTAGGAAGCGGCCATCGGTCGCTTTTTAAGAGTTGAGACAAAGTCATTTTGTCTCAGTAAAGCTTGCTACTAGACAAACTAGCAAGTTTTATTGAAATAAAATAAGACTCTGAAAGGAAGAGCACATGGCACACGAAAATGTCATTGAGATGCGTGATATTACCAAGGTGTTTGGTGAATTTGTTGCCAACGACAAAATCAACCTGCACCTACGAAAAGGTGAAATTCATGCACTTTTAGGAGAAAATGGGGCTGGTAAGTCCACGCTCATGAACATGTTAGCAGGCCTTCTTGAACCAACTAGTGGTGAAATCGCGGTCAACGGTCAAGTTGTCAACCTCGACTCCCCATCTAAAGCAGCTGGCTTGGGAATCGGAATGGTTCACCAGCACTTTATGTTGGTAGAGGCTTTCACGGTGGCTGAAAACATCATTTTAGGTAGTGAATTGACTAAAAATGGTGTGCTAGATATCGCTGGAGCTAGCAAAGAAATCAAGGCTCTTTCTGAACGTTATGGCTTAGCTGTGGACCCTTCTGCCAAAGTGGCAGACATCTCAGTTGGAGCCCAACAACGTGTAGAAATTTTAAAAACCCTTTATCGGGGAGCTGATATTCTTATTTTTGACGAACCAACGGCTGTTTTGACTCCATCAGA
>NZ_KQ970287.1:180029-183292 GCF_001579035.1 Streptococcus mitis
AGTTGGACGAGATTCGCGCAGTTTCTGACCGCGTTACGGTTATCCGTCGTGGGAAATCAATTGAAACCGTCAAAATTGCAGGGGCTACCAATGCTGATTTGGCAGAAATGATGGTAGGGCGTTCTGTTTCCTTTAAAACAGAGAAACAAGCCTCTCAACCAAAAGAAGTGGTCTTAACTATTAAAGACTTGGTGGTCAATGAAAACCGCGGTGTCCCAGCTGTGAAAAATCTGTCCTTGGATGTTCGTGCTGGAGAGATTGTTGGTATTGCAGGGATTGATGGAAATGGTCAGTCTGAACTGATTCAAGCCATTACAGGTCTTCGCAAGGTTGAATCTGGTAGCATTGAGCTAAAAGGAGATTCAATTGTAGGCTTGCACCCACGTCAGATTACAGAGTTGAGTGTTGGGCACGTTCCAGAAGATCGTCACCGTGATGGTTTGATTTTGGAAATGATGATTTCTGAAAATATTGCCCTTCAAACCTACTATAAAGAACCACATAGTAAAAATGGAATTTTGAACTATTCAAATATTACTTCTTATGCTAAAAAGCTAATGGAAGAATTTGATGTTCGTGCTGCCAGTGAATTTGTGCCTGCAGCTGCACTCTCGGGAGGAAATCAACAAAAAGCAATTATTGCTCGTGAAATTGATCGAGATCCTGATCTCCTTATCGTCAGCCAGCCAACTCGTGGGCTGGATGTCGGTGCCATTGAATATATCCACAAACGTTTGATTGAAGAGCGTGATAATGGCAAGGCTGTCCTTGTTGTAAGCTTTGAACTAGATGAGATTTTAAACGTCTCAGACCGTATTGCCGTTATCCACGATGGTAAGATTCAAGGTATTGTATCACCAGAAACAACCAATAAACAAGAACTTGGTGTCTTGATGGCAGGTGGAAACTTGGGAAAGGAGAAGAGTGATGTCTAAAAAATTACAACAAATTTCGGTTCCCTTGATTTCTGTCTTCCTAGGAATTTTACTTGGAGCCATTGTCATGTGGATCTTCGGTTATGATGCCATCTGGGGCTATGAAGAATTGTTCTACACAGCCTTTGGTAGCCTGCGTGGTATTGGAGAAATCTTCCGTGCTATGGGGCCTTTGGTCTTGATTGGTCTTGGTTTTGCTGTTGCCAGTCGTGCAGGTTTCTTTAACGTCGGACTTCCTGGTCAGGCTTTGGCAGGTTGGATTCTCAGTGGTTGGTTTGCCCTGTCGCATCCAGATATGCCCCGTCCCTTGATGATTCTAGCAACCATCGTGATTGCCTTGATTGCGGGAGGGATTGTTGGAGCGATTCCAGGTATTCTTAGGGCCTATCTAGGGACATCAGAGGTTATCGTAACCATCATGATGAACTACATTGTCTTGTATGTAGGAAATGCCTTTATCCATGCCTTCCCTAAAGATTTCATGCAAAGTACAGATTCGACGATTCGTGTCGGAGCTAATGCAACCTACCAGACCCCTTGGTTGGCTGAGTTGACTGGGAATTCACGGATGAATATTGGTATTTTCTTTGCTATCATTGCGGTTGCAGTTATTTGGTTTATGCTCAAGAAAACGACTCTTGGTTTTGAAATCCGTGCGGTTGGTCTTAATCCACACGCATCAGAATACGCTGGTATTTCTGCAAAACGAACGATTATCCTATCAATGATTATCTCAGGTGCCTTGGCAGGTCTTGGTGGTGCTGTTGAAGGACTTGGAACCTTCCAGAATGTCTATGTTCAAGGGGCATCATTGGCTGTTGGATTTAACGGAATGGCGGTTAGTCTGCTTGCAGCCAACTCACCAATCGGTATTCTCTTTGCAGCCTTCCTATTTGGTGTTCTCCAAGTTGGAGCCCCTGGTATGAATGCGGCGCAGGTACCGTCTGAGCTTGTCAGCATTGTAACAGCGTCTATTATCTTCTTTGTTAGTGTTCATTACCTTATCGAACGCTTTGTCAAACCGAAAAAACAAGTTAAAGGAGGTAAGTAACGATGTCTATTACAACCTTGCTCACCCTCTTGGTGTCTTCTATGCTGATTTACTCAGCACCCCTCATCTTTACAAGTATCGGCGGTGTTTTCTCTGAACGTGGTGGTGTGGTAAACGTCGGTCTTGAAGGAATTATGGTTATGGGTGCCTTTTCTGGAGTTGTCTTTAACCTTGAATTTGCAGAACAATTTGGAGCAGCAACTCCATGGCTATCCTTGCTTGTAGCAGGATTGGTAGGGGGAATCTTTTCTATCATCCACGCAGCAGCGACGGTTCATTTCCGTGCAGACCATGTTGTCAGCGGTACGGTATTAAATTTGATGGCGCCTGCCTTGGCTGTTTTCTTGGTGAAAGTTCTTTATAACAAAGGACAAACCGACAACCTAAGTCAAACTTTTGGACGCTTTGACTTCCCAGTCTTGGCGAATATCCCAGTGATTGGTGATATCTTCTTCAAGTCAACAAGTTTACTTGGTTATCTGGCCATTGCCTTCTCATTCCTTGCTTGGTTTATCCTCTTCAAGACTCGATTTGGTCTTCGTCTCCGCTCTGTAGGTGAGCACCCTCAAGCAGCGGATACCTTGGGAATCAATGTCTACAAGATGAGATATTTAGGGGTTATCATTTCAGGTTTCCTAGGTGGAATTGGCGGAGCGATTTATGCTCAATCAATCTCAGTTAACTTCTCAGTGACAACTATTGTTGGACCTGGATTTATCGCTCTTGCTGCGATGATCTTCGGAAAATGGAATCCAATCGGAGCCATGCTATCTAGTCTCTTCTTTGGACTTTCACAAAGTTTGGCTGTTATCGGATCTCAATTGCCATTCCTACAAGGAGTTCCTGCGGTTTACCTTCAAATCGCACCTTATGTTTTGACTATTCTGGTCTTGGCAGCCTTCTTTGGAAAAGCAGTCGCACCCAAAGCAGATGGTATCAACTATATCAAATCAAAATAAGCATACAAAAAAACGTCAGTACATTCAAACTGGCGTTTATTTTTTAGGATTTTGATGGGTTAAGTTCAGTCCCCAAGGGACCAAATTTTCAGTTTTATTTTTGATGCGTGTGATATTATCCTTATGCCGAATGATAATCAAGCTAGCAAGTGCTAGGATAATAGCGATGAAGAGAGGGTCATAGTTGCTCAGGATAAAACCAAAAAGTGGAAAGAGTAGAACCCCGATAACAGCCGCGATAGATGCTGTGACACTAGATAGTGAAATCATACTACCAAGATAGAGGGTTCCAAAGAAAACAACCGCAAGGTAGAGGCA
>NZ_KQ970287.1:183312-183911 GCF_001579035.1 Streptococcus mitis
TTAAAAAAGTCAATTACAAAGGTTGCCATACCCGCTTTCTTGCCTAAAATGCGGAAGGTATTAGTTGTTCCTGTGTTACCAGAACCATGTTCGCGCAGATTGATTTGAAAGAATACTTGTCCAATCCAGAGACCAGACGGAATCGAACCCAGCAGATAGGCTAGGATTAATAAAACTATTGTAATCATACTCCTATTATATCATGAAATGGAGAAGAAAGGCAGAGAATCTCTGCTGAAATTGTTACATCGGAGAAAGAAAAATTTTGCAAAATCCTTGGAAAACCTGTAGAATAGTAAAGATGAACGAATAGGAGGTTCCTTGTGTCAAAAAAGGAAATCAATATTAACAATTATAATGATGATGCCATTCAGGTGCTAGAAGGGTTGGATGCGGTTCGAAAACGTCCAGGGATGTATATCGGATCGACCGATGGCGCTGGGCTCCACCACCTAGTTTGGGAAATCGTCGATAATGCTGTCGATGAGGCCTTGTCTGGATTTGGTGACCGTATTGATGTGACCATCAATAAAGATGGGAGTTTAACGGTTCAAGACCATGGTCGTGGGATGCCGACGGGTATGCACGCTATGGGAATT
>NZ_KQ970287.1:183931-184763 GCF_001579035.1 Streptococcus mitis
ATGCCGGAGGAAAATTCGGTCAGGGTGGCTACAAGACATCTGGTGGTCTCCACGGGGTGGGTTCTTCCGTTGTTAACGCTCTTTCAAGTTGGCTGGAAGTTGAAATCACCCGTGATGGCGCAGTTTACAAGCAACGTTTTGAAAATGGTGGAAAACCTGTCACGACCTTGAAGAAAATTGGTACAGCACCAAAGTCTAAGACAGGGACCAAGGTTACCTTCATGCCAGATGCCAGTATCTTTTCTACGACAGATTTCAAGTACAATACCATTTCAGAGCGTCTTAATGAATCAGCCTTTCTCTTGAAAAATGTGACCTTGTCTCTGACTGATAAACGAACAGACGAAGCGATTGAATTCCACTATGAGAATGGGGTGCAGGACTTTGTTTCTTATCTTAACGAAGACAAGGAGACCTTAACGCCAGTTCTTTACTTTGAAGGGGAAGACAATGGTTTTCAAGTGGAAGTTGCGCTTCAGTATAATGACGGATTTTCAGATAATATTTTGTCCTTTGTCAATAACGTTCGCACCAAGGACGGTGGAACGCATGAGACAGGACTCAAATCTGCTATCACTAAGGTCATGAATGACTATGCGCGTAAGACGGGGCTTCTCAAGGAAAAAGATAAAAACCTTGAAGGTTCAGACTATCGTGAGGGACTAGCGGCCGTTCTTTCTATCTTGGTTCCTGAAGAGCACCTCCAGTTTGAAGGTCAGACCAAGGACAAGCTAGGAAGCCCTCTTGCTCGTCCCGTTGTGGATGGCATTGTGGCTGATAAGTTGACCTTCTTCCTTATGGAAAATGGAGAGTTGGCTTCGAATCTCATTCG
>NZ_KQ970287.1:184863-193272 GCF_001579035.1 Streptococcus mitis
GTTGGCTTCGAATCTCATTCGCAAGGCTATCAAGGCCCGTGATGCTCGTGAAGCGGCACGTAAGGCGCGTGATGAGAGCCGAAATGGCAAGAAAAACAAGAAAGACAAGGGCTTGTTGTCTGGGAAATTAACGCCAGCCCAGTCTAAGAATCCTGCTAAGAATGAACTCTATCTAGTCGAGGGAGACTCTGCCGGTGGTTCTGCCAAACAAGGCCGTGACCGCAAGTTCCAGGCAATCTTGCCTCTTCGTGGTAAGGTTATCAATACAGCCAAGGCCAAGATGGCGGATATCCTTAAAAATGAAGAAATCAATACCATGATTTATACTATTGGCGCGGGTGTTGGGGCAGACTTCTCTATTGAAGATGCCAACTATGACAAGATTATTATCATGACCGATGCGGATACCGACGGTGCCCACATTCAAACACTTCTCTTAACCTTCTTTTACCGCTATATGCGTCCTCTTGTCGAGGCAGGACATGTCTATATCGCCCTTCCGCCTCTTTACAAGATGTCAAAAGGTAAAGGCAAGAAGGAAGAAGTAGCTTACGCATGGACGGACGGGGAACTAGAAGAACTCCGTAAACAGTTCGGTAAAGGCGCTACCCTCCAACGCTACAAGGGACTTGGTGAGATGAATGCGGACCAGCTCTGGGAAACAACTATGAATCCTGAAACCCGTACCCTCATCCGTGTTACCATTGAAGACCTAGCTCGCGCCGAACGCCGCGTCAATGTCCTCATGGGCGACAAGGTCGAACCACGCCGTAAATGGATTGAAGATAATGTCAAGTTTACGCTGGAAGAAGCGACAGTGTTTTAAGTCACTTTTTAATGAATGGGTATCAACATGAGAGCTGAAACAGAAATGCTAGATCTGATTTTACAGACTGCCAAAACTTTACAAGTCGCTGCTGTCGCCATGTCTGGTTCACGGACAAACCCAAAGACCCCAAAAGATGAATTTCAAGACTATGACGTGGTCTATGTCGTGGATGATTTAGATAATCTGACGAGTGCCCTTTCTTGGCTAGACCAGTTTGGCAAACGCCTGATTGAACAGCATGTCCAGCTTGACCATCGTCGTCTTTATCTCATGCTCTTTGAAGATGGTAATCGTATTGATTTGACTCTCTGCCCCAAAGAACACATTCAAGAGTGGGTGGATAGCGAAGCGGAATTCATAGTTTTAGAAGATAAGAAGGGCTTATTTGAGTACTATTCTCCCAGTCCTCAGCGTTTCTGGATGAGTCCAGCTAGTGAGACAGATTTTAAAAATTCCTGCAATGAATTTTGGTGGGTATCATCTTACGTGGTTAAAGGGATTTGTCGCAAACAAGTCATCTATGCCACTGACCATCTCTATGGTATTTGTCAACAAGAACTCCTGAGAATTTTAGCTTGGCTGGTAGCAAGTGATAGGGGAGCAGTTGACATCGGTAAAAATTACAAGTACCTCTTTCACTATTTGCCTGCTGAGAAAGAGAATGAATTCTCAAATCTTCTTGATTTCTCAAGTTTAGACAAAATCACTCAGTCTTTGTTTGCCACGATGCAACTTTTCCACAAAGAAGCTCAATCTCTTGCTCAAAAGCTGGGCTTTGCCTACGATAAGGAAGTGGCTGAGAAGATGATTGAGTATGCTGAGGAAAGAGTGAAGAAGTTTGGGAATAATTGGAAAAATGAAAAAGCGAGAGGAGAAGACTCATGATTGAAAAAGTGGAACGCCTCATTACAGAGATTAATCGTATTCATCGAGAATATTCTAAAGATTATTTTGAAACGGGTAAGATGGAAAAAATCAATCTCAAGCATACCTTTTCAAAAGTTCCGACTAAAGCGATTTTAGCCTACCGTTTGAATTTACATGAGTCAATTAATGATTATCTGATGAAAGCGGATGTCCAAGATATTGGCTATGTTTATCGTGTCAAAACTTCGGAGTCTATTTTAGATAAAATTACACGTTTTTCTGAGCGTCAAGAGGGCTATCCTGTGAATTCCATTCTTAATGATATTTTTGGTGCTCGTATGATTTTAAGTTCCAAAGAGATAGCTCAAGTCATGGATAAATTAGATGATTGGCAAGAGATTTACGGACTAAAAAACTGGTATTTACGTGATAAAGATGGCTATGTCGGTATTCATATCTATTTTAAAAATAAAAGTAATTTTTACTACCCATGGGAACTCCAACTTTGGGATAGGAAAGATGTAGATAGCAATATAGCCAGTCATATCAAGTATAAACGAGGATTTGTGGAGTAGATATTTCAAGTGGAAATGACGATACAGGAATTGGATGAAACTCACTTACTCTATATTTTTTCTTTTTCCATAATATTTACTCTCCATTCTTCGAAAGGAGTTGAACACGCCCTAAATGCTATGTGAAAACTCCTTATTACTAACTGAATCAACAAATTTTAAACATTTTAAACTATAGAAAGGGTCGTTTGGTTACTTATTGTAACTAAACACGGGACTAAGACTTAGGAAAAAGGATAAATCTCCTTGGGTTCGTCGAACCCTGAATCGATTTCCTATTTTTCTACAGAAATTTTCGGCAAGCCGAATCGTCCCTTTGTATCTTATGTCTAACATTCAAAACATGTCCCTGGAGGACATCATGGGAGAGCGCTTTGGTCGCTACTCCAAATACATCATTCAAGACCGGGCTTTGCCAGACATTCGGGATGGATTGAAGCCGGTTCAGCGCCGCATTCTTTACTCTATGAATAAGGATGGCAATACTTTTGACAAGAGCTACCGCAAGTCGGCCAAGTCTGTCGGGAATATCATGGGGAATTTCCATCCACACGGTGATAGTTCTATCTATGATGCCATGGTTCGTATGTCACAGGACTGGAAAAATCGTGAGATTCTAGTTGAAATGCATGGTAATAACGGTTCTATGGACGGAGATCCGCCTGCGGCGATGCGTTATACGGAGGCGCGTTTGTCTGAGATTGCAGGCTATCTTCTTCAGGATATCGATAAAAAGACAGTTCCTTTTGCTTGGAACTTTGACGATACAGAGAAAGAGCCGACAGTCTTGCCAGCAGCCTTTCCAAACCTCTTGGTCAATGGATCTACTGGTATTTCGGCTGGATATGCCACAGATATTCCACCACATAATTTGGCTGAAGTAATTGATGCGGCGGTTTACATGATTGACCACCCGACAGCCAAGGTGGATAAACTCATGGAATTCTTGCCGGGACCAGACTTCCCTACAGGAGCCATTATTCAAGGCCGAGACGAAATCAAAAAGGCCTATGAAACTGGTAAGGGGCGCGTGGTTGTTCGTTCCAAGACTGAGATTGAAAAGTTAAAAGGTGGTAAGGAACAAATCGTTATCACTGAGATTCCTTATGAAATCAATAAGGCCAATCTAGTCAAGAAGATTGATGATGTTCGTGTCAATAACAAGGTGGCTGGGATTGCTGAGGTTCGCGATGAGTCTGACCGTGATGGTCTTCGAATCGCTATTGAGCTCAAAAAAGACGCTAATACGGAGCTTGTTCTTAATTATCTTTTCAAATACACTGATCTGCAAATCAACTACAACTTTAACATGGTGGCGATTGACAATTTCACACCTCGTCAGGTTGGGATTGTCCCAATTTTATCTAGCTACATTGCCCACCGTCGTGAAGTGATTTTGGCGCGTTCCCGCTTTGACAAGGAAAAGGCTGAGAAACGTCTCCATATCGTCGAAGGTTTGATTCGCGTGATTTCGATTTTGGACGAAGTCATTGCCCTTATCCGCGCTTCTGAGAATAAGGCGGACGCCAAGGAAAACCTTAAGGTCAGCTATGATTTTACAGAAGAGCAGGCTGAGGCTATCGTAACCTTGCAACTGTACCGTTTGACCAATACAGATGTGGTTGTCTTGCAGGAGGAAGAAGCAGAACTTCGTGAGAAGATTGCCATGCTCGCTGCGATTATCGGGGATGAACGGACCATGTACAATCTCATGAAGAAAGAACTTCGTGAGGTTAAGAAGAAGTTTGCGACTCCGCGTTTGAGTAGCTTAGAAGACACTGCGAAAGTAATTGAGATTGATACAGCTAGTCTTATCGCCGAAGAAGATACCTATGTCAGCGTGACCAAGGCAGGTTACATTAAGCGTACTAGCCCACGTTCCTTCGCAGCTTCTACCTTGGAAGAAATTGGCAAACGTGATGATGACCGTTTGATTTTTGTACAAGCTGCTAAGACAACCCAGCACCTCTTGATGTTCACAAGTCTTGGAAATGTCATCTACAGACCAATCCATGAATTAGCAGACATTCGCTGGAAGGATATCGGTGAGCATCTGAGCCAAACCATCACAAACTTTGAAACGAATGAAGAAATCCTTTATGTGGAAGTACTGGATCAGTTTGACGATGCGACAACCTACTTTGCAGCGACTCGCCTTGGTCAAATCAAACGGGTAGAACGAAAAGAATTCACCCCATGGCGGACCTATAAATCTAAGTCTGTCAAGTATGCTAAGCTCAAAGATGAGACAGACCAGATTGTAGCAGTGGCTCCGATTAAACTAGATGATGTTGTCTTGATTAGCCAAAATGGTTATGCCCTTCGTTTCAACATCGAAGAGGTTCCTGTTGTCGGTGCCAAGGCTGCAGGTGTCAAGGCTATGAACTTGAAAGAAGATGATGTTCTCCAATCTGCCTTTATCTGTAACACCTCATCCTTCTATCTCTTGACCCAACGTGGAAGTTTAAAACGTGTTTCTATTGACGAAATTCCGGCAACCAGCCGTGCCAAACGAGGACTACAAGTCTTGCGTGAGTTGAAAAACAAACCGCATCGTGTCTTCTTAGCAGGAGCAGTTGCAGAACAAGGCTTCGTTGGTGACCTCTTTAGTACAGAAGTGGACGAGAACGACCAAACTCTGCTTGTTCAATCTAACAAAGGTACAGTCTATGAAATCCGATTGCAAGACTTGAACCTGTCAGAACGCACAAGTAACGGTAGCTTCATCTCTGACACGATTTCAGATGAAGAAGTTTTTGAGGCTTATCTTAAAGAAGTATTTACTGAAGCTAAATAAGTGAAATGAAGAATCAGTTCTAAGAGCTGGTTCTTTTTATTGAAGAAATTTTCTGAAAATTACAAAATATACTTGCTATTTTAGAAAAATAGTGTAGAATATAAGAAATAGGTTTTTAGAATAAGGAGTGGAATATGACAGTAACGATTGATTGGGAAAACCTTGGTTTCTCCTATATGAAATTACCTTATCGCTATATTGCTCATTTTAAAAATGGACAATGGAATCAAGGAGAGCTTACAGAGGATGCAACTTTGCATATTTCAGAGTCTTCTCCAAGTCTCCACTATGGACAACAAGCATTTGAAGGTTTGAAGGCTTATCGTACTAAGGATGGCAGTGTTCAACTGTTCCGTCCTGATGAAAATGCTAAACGCCTGCAACGTACCTGTGACCGTCTCTTGATGCCACAAGTTCCGACAGAAATGTTTGTAGAAGCATGTAAAGCAGTTGTCCGTGCGAATGAAGAATATGTACCTCCATACGGAACAGGTGGAACATTATATCTTCGCCCTCTTTTGATTGGTGTCGGAGATATTATTGGGGTAAAACCGGCAGAAGAGTACATTTTCACCATCTTTGCTATGCCAGTTGGAAATTACTTTAAGGGTGGTTTGGTCCCAACCAACTTCTTGATTCAGGATGAATACGACCGTGCAGCTCCAAATGGTACAGGTGCAGCTAAGGTTGGTGGAAACTATGCTGCCAGTCTCTTGCCAGGGAAATTGGCTAAGTCACGTCATTTCTCAGATGTTATTTACCTAGACCCTTCAACTCATACAAAGATTGAAGAAGTCGGATCAGCTAACTTCTTTGGAATCACAGCTGATAATGAATTTGTAACACCATTGAGTCCATCTATCTTGCCATCTATTACCAAGTATTCTTTGCTTTATTTGGCAGAACATCGCTTGGGCTTAACTCCTATTGAAGGAGATGTCCCAATTGATAATCTGGATCGTTTTGTAGAGGCTGGTGCCTGTGGTACAGCAGCGGTTATTTCTCCAATTGGAGGTATTCAGCACGGTGATGATTTCCATGTATTCTATAGTGAAACAGAAGTTGGCCCTGTGACTCGTAAACTCTATGATGAATTGACAGGAATTCAGTTTGGTGATATTGAAGCGCCAGAAGGTTGGATTGTAAAAGTAGATTGAAAATATATTAAAGGAGATTTTTATGAAATCGAAAAAGTGGCTCTTAACAGCAGGAGTGGTCCTGAGCACAACAGCTCTTTTAGCAGCCTGTGGAAAAGCTGATAAAGAAGCAGATGCTCCGACAACATTTTCTTATGTCTATGCAGTGGATCCAGCATCCTTGGACTACAGCATAGCAACGCGTACATCCACAACAGATATTATCGGGAATGTCGTTGATGGTTTGATGGAAAATGATAAATATGGTAATGTTATTCCTTCTTTGGCTGAGGATTGGTCTGTCTCAAAAGATGGATTGACTTATACCTATAAACTTCGTAAAGGAGTGAAATGGTACACTTCAGAAGGTGAAGAATACGCAGAAGTAACAGCCCATGACTTTGTGACAGGACTAAAACACGTGGCTGATGGTAAGTCAGACGGTGTCTCTCTCATCCAAAATTCCATCAAGGGCTTGGACGCCTACATGACTGGTGAAACCAATGATTTCTCTACAGTTGGTGTTAAAGCTTTGGATGACTACACAGTTGAGTACACATTGAATGCGCCAGAAAGTTTCTGGAATTCAAAAGTTACAACAGCGACGATGTTGCCTGTAAATGAAGAGTTTTTAAAGGCATCAGGAAAGAATTACGGAGAGGTTAGCCCAGCAGGTATTCTCTACAATGGTCCTTATTTCTTAAAAACATTGACTTCTAAATCGTTGATTGAATATGAAAAAAATCCAAATTACTGGGATAAAGAAAATGTTAAAATTGAGAAGATTAAATTGACCTACTACGATGGTTCAGATCAGGAGTCTTTGATCCGTAGCTTCTCCTCTGGTGCTTATACGACAGCCCGTCTCTTCCCAAGCAGCTCAAACTTTGCTTCAACTTTGGAACAATACGGAGATAAAATCACTTATAGCCCGCAAGATTCAAGTAGTTATTACTTTACTTTTAACGTAAATCGTCAGTCATACAATAAAACTGCGAAAACAAGCGAAGAGCAAAAGACTTCTACAAAAGAAGCTATGCTTAATAAGGACTTCCGTCAGGCTATCAACTTTGCCTTCAACCGTCATTCCTATGCTGCCCAGCTAAACGGTGAAGATGGTGCGGACAAGATTATTCGTAACAGCCTTGTTCCAGATAACTTTGTGCAAGCTGGTGGTAAGAACTTTGGTCAAATCGCTCAAGCAGAGTTGGTGAACTATGGTGACCAATGGAAAGGTGTTGAGCTAGTTGACGGTAAAGATTCTATCTACAACCCTGAAAAGGCTAAAGTTGCTTTCGAAAAAGCTAAGAAAGACTTGGAATCTAAAGGGGTAACCTTCCCAATTCACTTGGATGTCCCGGTTGAACAAACAGATACTATCGCCGTTCAACAAAGCAACTCTTTCAAACAGTCTATTGAATCAACTCTTGGTGCTGAAAATGTTGTCATCGATGTACTTCAAATGACAGATAATGAAAAAGAAACGATTACATCACAAGCGCGTGTTCCTTCTCAAAAAGACTATGATTTGAACAGTACAGGATGGGCTCCAAGCTATCAAGATCCAGCGTCTTACTTGAATATTATGGATCCAAAATCTGGCTCTGCCATGAAACACCTTGGTATTACAAAAGGAAAAGATAAGGATGTTGTAGCTAAACTTGGTTTGGATCAATATAAGAAATTGTTAGAAGATGCTGTTTCTGAGACCACTGACCTAGAGAAGAGATATGAAAAATATGCCAAAGCTCAAGCTTGGTTGACAGATAGTTCATTATTGATGCCAACAGCTTCATCTGGTGGTTCTCCAGTTGTAAGTAACGTAGTACCATTCTCAAAACCGTACTCACAAGTTGGTATTAAAGGTGACCCATATATCTTTAAAGGAATGAAATTGCAAAAAGATATTGTTACAACAAAAGAATATGACGAAGCTCTTAAAAAATGGCAAAAAGAAAAATTGGAATCCAATAGCAAATACCAAAAAGAACTAGAAAAACACATTAAATAAAGCAGAAAACTCTATGTCAGACAAGCCTGATATAGAGTTTTTTTCTTGCTAGTTTTAGGATTTTCTTGTAAAATAGAAAAAGTGAAGAGAGGTATGAAATGAGCAAGAAAGATAAAAAAATTGAAATTCAAGTAGCGGATGCTAAAGTTAATGTAGGAAAAGATAGTTTTGAAGGTTATACATTGACTATCGGT
>NZ_KQ970287.1:193962-198195 GCF_001579035.1 Streptococcus mitis
ATGTCAAGTTTAAGAAAAACTTGATTGTTGGAGGATTTTTTAGATGAACGAATTTGAAGATTTGCTAAATAGCGTTAGCCAAGTTGAGACTGGTGATGTTGTTAGTGCTGAAGTATTGACAGTTGATGCGACTCAAGCTAACGTTGCAATCTCTGGAACTGGTGTTGAAGGTGTCTTGACTCTTCGCGAATTGACAAACGATCGCGATGCAGATATCAATGACTTTGTTAAAGTAGGAGAAGTATTGGATGTTCTTGTACTTCGTCAAGTAGTTGGTAAAGATACTGATACAGTTACATACCTTGTATCTAAAAAACGCCTTGAAGCTCGCAAAGCATGGGACAAACTTGTTGGTCGCGAAGAAGAAGTTGTTACTGTTAAAGGAACTCGTGCCGTTAAAGGTGGACTTTCAGTAGAATTTGAAGGTGTTCGTGGATTTATCCCAGCTTCAATGTTGGATACTCGTTTCGTACGTAACACTGAGCGTTTTGTAGGTCAAGAATTTGAGGCTAAAATCAAAGAAGTTGACGCTAAAGAAAATCGCTTCATCCTTTCACGTCGTGAAGTTGTTGAAGCAGCTACTGCAGCAGCTCGCGCTGAAGTATTCGGTAAATTGGCTGTTGGTGATGTTGTAACTGGTAAAGTTGCACGTATCACAAGCTTTGGTGCTTTCATCGACCTTGGTGGTGTTGACGGATTGGTTCACTTGACTGAATTGTCACACGAACGTAACGTATCACCAAAATCAGTTGTAACTGTTGGTGAAGAAATTGAAGTGAAAATCCTTGATCTTAACGAAGAAGAAGGACGCGTATCACTTTCACTTAAAGCAACAACACCTGGACCATGGGATGGCGTTGAGCAAAAATTGGCAAAAGGTGATGTAGTAGAAGGAACAGTTAAACGTTTGACTGACTTCGGTGCATTTGTTGAAGTATTGCCAGGTATCGATGGACTTGTTCACGTATCACAAATTTCACACAAACGTATTGAAAATCCTAAAGAAGCTCTTAAAGTTGGTCAAGAAGTTAAAGTTAAAGTTCTTGAAGTGAACGCAGATGCAGAGCGCGTATCACTTTCTATCAAAGCTCTTGAAGAGCGTCCAGCTCAAGAAGAAGGACAAAAGGAAGAAAAACGTGCTGCTCGTCCACGTCGTCCAAAACGTCAAGAAAAACGTGATTTCGAACTTCCAGAAACACAAACAGGATTCTCAATGGCTGATTTGTTTGGTGATATCGAACTTTAATCAAATTGAAAATTCACAAAATCCTTTGTTTACTAAACAAGGGATTTTTCTTTTGTCTCTGCTCCTTTTTTTGATATAATAGTTCTATGTTAAAATCAGAAAAACAATCACGTTATCAAATGTTAAATGAAGAATTGTCCTTCCTATTGGAAGGCGAGACCAATGTTTTGGCTAATCTTTCCAACGCCAGTGCTCTCATAAAATCACGTTTTCCTAATACCGTATTTGCAGGCTTTTATTTGTTCGATGGAAAGGAATTGGTTTTAGGTCCCTTCCAAGGAGGTGTTTCCTGTATCCGTATTGCACTAGGCAAGGGCGTATGTGGTGAAGCTGCTGAGTTTCAGGAAACAGTCCTGGTTGGTGATGTAAGTACCTATCCCAACTATATTTCTTGTGATAGTCTAGCTAAAAGTGAAATTGTGGTGCCGATGATGAAGAATGGTCAGTTACTTGGAGTTCTGGATCTGGATTCTTCAGAGATTGAGGATTACGATGCTATGGATCGAGATTATTTGGAACAATTTGTCGCGATTTTGCTTGAAAAGACAGAGTGGAACTTTACAATGTTTGAGGAAAAATCTTAATGTATCAAGCACTTTATCGAAAATATAGAAGTCAAAACTTCTCCCAGTTGGTTGGTCAAGAAGTTGTGGCTAAGACTCTTAAACAAGCAGTAGAACAAGAGAAAATAAGTCATGCCTATCTTTTTTCTGGTCCACGTGGAACAGGAAAAACCAGTGTAGCTAAGATCTTTGCCAAGGCTATGAACTGCCCAAATCAAGTGGGTGGTGAACCTTGTAATAACTGCTATATTTGTCAGGCAGTGACGGACGGTAGTTTAGAAGATGTCATCGAAATGGATGCAGCCTCTAATAATGGGGTGGATGAAATCCGTGAAATTCGCGATAAATCTACCTATGCGCCTAGCCTTGCTCGTTATAAGGTTTATATCATAGATGAGGTTCACATGCTGTCTACAGGGGCTTTTAATGCCCTCCTAAAGACGCTGGAAGAGCCAACACAGAATGTAGTCTTTATTTTGGCCACTACTGAATTGCACAAGATTCCTGCGACTATTCTATCCCGTGTGCAACGTTTTGAATTTAAATCAATTAAGACACAGGATATTAAGGAACATATCCACTATATCTTAGAAAAAGAAAATATTAGTTCTGAACCAGAGGCTGTGGAGATCATTGCCAGACGGGCGGAAGGTGGAATGCGGGACGCCTTGTCTATTTTGGATCAAGCCCTGAGTTTGACACAGGGAAATGAATTGACGACTGCCATCTCTGAAGAAATTACTGGCACCATTAGCCTATCAGCCTTGGATGATTATGTGGCTGCCTTGTCTCAACAGGATGTTCCCAAGGCCTTGTCTTGCTTAAATCTTCTCTTTGATAATGGTAAGAGCATGACCCGTTTTGTGACCGATCTTTTGCACTATTTAAGAGATTTGTTAATTGTTCAAACAGGAGGAGAAAACACTCACCATAGTCCAGTCTTTGTTAAGAATTTGACACTTCCTAAAGAAAATCTGTTTGAAATGATTCGCTTGGCGACAGTCAGTTTAGCAGATATTAAGTCTAGTTTGCAGCCCAAGATTTATGCTGAAATGATGACTATTCGTTTAGCGGAGATTAAGCCTGAGCCAGCTCTATCAGGGGAGGTTGAACATGAAATTTCTGCACTGAGACAGGAAATTGCCCGTCTCAAACAAGAACTCGCCAATGTGGGAACTGTAGCCAAGCCAACTAGTCCAGCTCCTAGTCGACCAGTAGCAGGCAAAACAGTCTATCGTGTGGATCGCAATAAAGTTCAATCTATCTTACAAGAGGCCGTTGAAAATCCTGATTTAGCACGTCAAAATCTGATTCGTTTGCAGAATGCCTGGGGAGAGGTGATTGAAAGTCTAGGAGGCCCTGATAAGGCTTTGCTGGTTGGTTCTCAACCGGTTGCGGCCAATGAACACCATGCTATTCTTGCTTTTGAGTCTAACTTTAATGCTGGTCAAACCATGAAACGGGATAATCTAAATACTATGTTTGGCAACATCCTCAGTCAGGCAGCAGGTTTTTCACCCGAAATTTTAGCCATTTCCATGGAGGAATGGAAAGAAGTTCGCGCAGCCTTTTCAGCCAAAGCCAAATCTTCTCAAACTGAAAAAGAAGCAGAAGAAAGCCTGATTCCAGAAGGATTTGAATTTTTGGCTGATAAAGTGAAGGTAGAGGAAGACTAAAGAAAGATTTCATGATACAATAAGTTTATGAATAAACAACAATTTATTATTATGGCGCTGTTTACAGCTGCTGAGACCTATTTTTTCAATGAAGCCTGGATGACTGGTCGCTATATTATGGCAGCCTTTTGGGCAATTTTACTCTTTAGAAATTTTCGTGTCAGTTATGTGATGGGCAAAATCGTTGATGTCATTGATCAGCATTTTAATAGGAAAGACTAGCCCTCAGCTTCCAGACAAAATCAAAGCCTTTTAGGCTTTTTTTTGTTATACTATAAAAGTATATTTATAGACCTTTTATACTCTTCGAAAATCTCTTCAAACCACGTCAGCTTTATCTGCAACCTCAAAGCGGTGCTTTGAGCAACCTGCGGCTAGCTTCCTAGTTTGCTCTTTGATTTTCATTGAGTATTACCGTATTTTCTAGAGACAACTAGTATGTTTCTAGTAAGCACTGTAAAGGTCTTGAAAAAGAAAGGAACTATCATGTCAGTATTAGAGATCAAAGATCTTCACGTTGAGATTGAAGGAAAAGAAATTTTAAAAGGGGTTAACCTGACCCTGAAAACAGGAGAAATTGCCGCTATCATGGGACCAAATGGTACTGGGAAATCGACTCTTTCTGCCGCTATCATGGGAAATCCAAACTATGAAGTTACCAAAGGTGAAGTCTTGTTTGACAGCGTAAACATCCTCGAATTGGAAGTTGACGAGCGTGCGCGTATGGGACTTTTCCTTGCTATGCAAT
>NZ_KQ970287.1:198576-203250 GCF_001579035.1 Streptococcus mitis
CCCTTTTGGATGAGATTGACTCTGGTCTTGATATTGACGCTCTTAAAGTTGTTTCTAAAGGTGTGAATGCCATGCGTGGTGAAGGTTTTGGTGCTATGATCATCACTCACTACCAACGTCTTTTGAACTACATCACACCAGACGTGGTACACGTGATGATGGAAGGTCGTGTTGTCCTTTCTGGTGGTTCAGAATTGGCTGCGCGTTTGGAACGTGAAGGATACGCAAAACTAGCTGAAGAACTTGGCTACGACTATAAGGAAGAATTGTAATTCCCTCGTATCTTTTAGGAGAAGTAAATGACTAAAGAAAATATTAAACTTTTTTCAGAAATGCACGCTGAACCAAGCTGGTTGACTGACCTCCGTCAAAAAGCTTTTGATAAGATTGAGAGCCTAGAATTACCAGTTATTGAGCGTGTCAAATTCCACCGTTGGAATCTGGGTGATGGAACGATTACAGAAAGTGAGCCATCAGCAAATGTTCCAGATTTCACAGCACTAGATAACCACTTGAAGTTGGTGCAAGTAGGAACTCAAACTGTTTTTGAGCAAATTCCAGTTGAGTTGGCTGAACAGGGTGTTGTCTTCACAGATTTCCATTCAGCTTTAGAAGAAATTCCAGAGCTGATCGAAGAATTCTTCATGTCATCTGTTAAGTATGACGATGACAAGTTGGCAGCCTACCATACAGCTTATTTCAATAGTGGTGCTGTTCTCTATATTCCTGATAACGTGGAAATTGCTGAACCAATCGAAGGAATTTTCTATCAAGACAGCGATAGCGATGTGCCGTTTAACAAACATATTATGATTATCGCTGGTAAAAATTCTAAGATTAGTTATCTGGAGCGTTTAGAGTCACGCGGTGAAGGAAGTGCCAAAGCAACTGCTAATATCACAGTAGAAGTAATTGCACGTTCTGGTGCTCAAGTGAAGTTTGCTGCGATTGACCGTCTAGGTGAAAACGTCACTGCCTACATTAGCCGTCGTGGTAAATTAGGAAACGATGCAAGTATTGACTGGGCAATCGGTGTCATGAACGAAGGAAATGTCGTTGCGGACTTTGATAGTGACTTGATCGGTAACGGTAGCCATGCTGATCTTAAAGTGGTAGCTCTTTCAAGTGGCCGTCAAGTGCAAGGAATTGATACTCGAGTGACTAACTATGGTTGCAACTCAATCGGAAATATCCTACAACATGGGGTTATCCTTGAAAAAGCAACTTTGACTTTCAACGGTATTGGCCACATCATCAAGGGTGCTAAGGGAGCAGATGCCCAACAAGAGAGCCGTGTTCTTATGCTTTCAGATCAAGCGCGTTCAGATGCCAATCCAATTCTTTTGATTGATGAAAATGACGTAACTGCAGGACATGCGGCTTCTATCGGTCAGGTAGATCCAGAAGACATGTACTACCTCATGAGCCGTGGTTTAGATAAGGCAACTGCAGAACGTTTGGTTGTTCGTGGTTTCCTTGGCTCCGTTATCGTTGAGATTCCAGTCAAAGAAGTTCGTGATGAAATGATTGCAACTATCGAAGAAAAATTGTCAAAACGCTAAGGGGAAGCCTATGTTAGATGTAGAAGCGATTCGCAAGGATTTTCCAATTTTGGACCAGATTGTCAACGATGAACCATTGGTCTATTTGGACAATGCTGCGACGACACAAAAACCACAAGCAGTTCTGGAAACGATCAATCGCTACTATGAACAGGATAATGCTAATGTTCACCGTGGTGTTCACACCTTGGCAGAACGGGCGACAGCTTCTTATGAGGCGGCTCGTGAAACCATACGTAAGTTTATCAATGCAGGCTCTACAAAGGAAGTTCTCTTTACCAGAGGAACGACAACCAGTCTTAACTGGGTAGCACGGTTTGCTGAGGAAGTCTTGACTGAGGGCGACCAGGTCTTGATTTCTGTCATGGAACACCATTCTAATATCATTCCTTGGCAGGAAGCCTGTCGTAAGACTGGAGCGGAGCTTGTCTATGTCTATCTAAAGGATGGAGCATTGGACATGGATGAATTTCGAGCTAAATTGACTGATAAGGTCAAGTTTGTTTCGCTAGCTCACGCCTCAAATGTTCTGGGTGTGGTAAATCCTATCAAAGAAATTACTCAATTGGCTCACCAAGTTGGAGCCATCATGGTGGTAGATGGTGCTCAATCTACGCCTCATATGAAGATTGATGTACAGGACCTAGATGTGGACTTCTTTGCCTTTTCAGGTCACAAGATGGCTGGTCCAACTGGTATTGGTGTCCTTTACGGTAAAGAAAAGTATCTAGAACAAATGTCACCAGTTGAATTTGGAGGTGAAATGATTGATTTCGTCTATGAGCAGTCTGCTAGTTGGAAGGAATTGCCTTGGAAATTCGAGGCTGGAACTCCTAATATGGCAGGCGCTATCGGGCTTGCTGCTGCAGTGGATTATCTGGAAAAGATTGGTATGGAAGCGATTGAAGCTCACGAACAGGAATTAATCTCATACGTATTTCCCAAGTTGCAGGCAATTGAGGGATTGACTATTTATGGTTCGCAGGACTTAGCTCAACGCTCGGGTGTCATTTCCTTTAACCTAGGCGATCTTCATCCTCACGACCTTGCGACTGCTTTGGATTATGAAGGAGTGGCTGTTCGTGCAGGTCACCACTGTGCCCAACCCTTGCTCCAGTATTTGGATGTACCAGCAACAGCTCGTGCAAGTTTTTATATCTACAATACCAAGGCAGATTGCGACAAGCTAGTCGATGCCTTACAAAAGACAAAGGAGTTTTTCAATGGCACTTTCTAAACTAGATAGCCTTTATATGGCAGTGGTAGCAGACCATTCGAAAAATCCACATCACCAAGGGAAGTTAGAAGACGCTGAGCAAATCAGTCTCAACAATCCGACCTGTGGAGATGTCATCAACCTCTCTGTCAAGTTTGATGTAGATGACCGTTTGGAAGATATCGCTTTTCTAAACTCGGGTTGTACTATCTCAACTGCCTCTGCAAGCATGATGTCAGATGCAGTTTTGGGTAAGACTAAGAAAGAAATCTTAGAACTTGCGACTATTTTTTCTGAAATGGTTCAAGGGCAAAAAGATGAGCGTCAAGACCAACTAGGCGATGCAGCTTTCTTGTCAGGTGTTGCCAAATTCCCGCAACGAATTAAGTGTGCAACCCTAGCTTGGAATGCCCTGAAGAAAACAATTGAAAATCAAGAAAATCAGTAAGACAAGTTTCTTTTGTCTTATGAATCAGTAGAAATGAAGAATGAAAGAAAGGATATTATGGCTGAAGAAAGAGTAGAACCAAAACCAATTGACCTTGGTGAATATAAATTTGGTTTCCATGATGATGTAGAGCCTGTCCTATCGACAGGAAAAGGATTGAATGAAGATGTCATTCGTGAACTATCAGCTGCAAAGGGAGAACCTGAGTGGATGTTAGAATTCCGTTTGAAGTCTTATGAAACCTTCAAAAAAATGCCTATGCAAACTTGGGGAGCAGACTCGTCAGAGATTGATTTTGATGACTTGATCTACTACCAAAAACCATCTGATAAGCCAGCCCGTTCATGGGATGAGGTTCCTGAAAAAATTAAAGAAACCTTTGAACGTATTGGGATTCCGGAAGCTGAGCGTGCTTATTTAGCAGGTGCCTCTGCCCAGTACGAGTCAGAAGTGGTTTACCACAACATGAAGGAAGAGTTCCAGAAATTGGGGATTATCTTTACAGATACGGATTCTGCCCTCAAGGAATACCCAGACTTGTTTAAACAATATTTTGCCAAGTTGGTACCGCCAACAGATAACAAGTTGGCTGCCCTTAACTCAGCAGTATGGTCAGGTGGAACCTTTATCTATGTACCAAAAGGTGTGAAAGTGGATATTCCTCTTCAAACCTACTTCCGAATCAATAACGAAAATACTGGTCAGTTTGAACGTACCTTGATTATCGTTGATGAGGGAGCAAGTGTCCACTATGTAGAAGGGTGTACAGCGCCAACTTATTCAAGCAACAGCTTGCATGCTGCCATTGTAGAAATTTTTGCCTTGGACGGAGCTTATATGCGTTATACAACCATCCAAAACTGGTCTGATAACGTCTATAACTTGGTAACAAAGCGTGCTAAGGCTCAAAAGGATGCCACGGTTGAGTGGATTGATGGAAACTTGGGTGCCAAAACGACTATGAAATACCCATCTGTTTACCTTGATGGAGAAGGTGCGCGTGGAACCATGCTTTCGATCGCCTTTGCCAATGCTGGACAACACCAAGATACGGGTGCTAAGATGATCCACAACGCTCCACATACAAGCTCGTCTATCGTGTCTAAATCCATCGCTAAAGGCGGAGGAAAGGTTGACTACCGTGGACAAGTAACCTTTAACAAGAACTCTAAGAAATCTGTTTCCCACATTGAATGTGATACCATTATCATGGATGACTTATCAGCATCAGATACTATTCCATTTAATGAAATTCACAATTCGCAAGTTGCTTTGGAACACGAAGCTAAGGTATCTAAGATTTCAGAAGAACAACTCTATTACCTCATGAGTCGTGGTTTATCAGAATCAGAAGCAACTGAAATGATTGTTATGGGATTTGTAGAGCCTTTTACAAAAGAACTTCCAATGGAATATGCAGTTGAACTTAACCGTTTGATTAGCTATGA
>NZ_KQ970287.1:203270-210418 GCF_001579035.1 Streptococcus mitis
CAAATCGGATAAACTGATTCCACCAAACTTTTAAGAAGAAGGCTTTTTCAATTTTCTTTTCTGCAACCATTTCGAAACTAGGGCGCTCTGTGGTGATGTAACCTTGACCAATCAAGTCCTTGTCTTCATAAGTTAAATGGCCAACTACTGTTCCGGCTTCAAGTGGTGCTGGGATTGCTTTAGAATCAGGTGTGAATTGAATAGATTGGGAAGATTGACCCCCAACACGTTCAATTAGATAGATATCCTCTGGGGCCACTGCAGTTACCGTATCTTCTTTTCCATCTTGTACAGGGGCTTTGCTATCTTGATAGGCATCGCCTTGCTGAACGATTTTTCGAAGTGTAAATGTAGAAGAAATATAATCCATTAGGGAAGATGTAGCTGTAAATCGAGCGTAAGGATTATTGTCTTGATGATCTGCATTTAAAACAACTGTGATAACCCTCATCCCTTTTTCCACAGTAGTACCAACAAAAGACTCTCCAGCCTTATCTGTTGTTCCTGTTTTTAGCCCATCAAAACCACCACGGTAAGCAGGCATGCCTTCTAACATGTAGTTGGTAGAAGTGATTGTCATTCCAGCAAAAGTAGAAGAAGGTTTTTTCGTGATTTCCAAGACTTGTGGGTATTTTTTGATGAGATTACGAGCAACGATAGCGACATCATAAGCACTGAGCTTGTTTTCATCATCTTTTTTTGAGCCCGGGTAAATATTATCCCCTAGTGTCTCATTGTTAAGACCTGTCGTATTGACAACAGTGGCATCCTGAATTCCCCATTCCAAGAGTTTTGCCCTCATCATATCGACGAAATCTTTTTCTGAGCCAGCAATTTTCTCAGCTAGGGCAATAGCGGCGCTGTTGGCACTAGATACCAGAGTTGCTTCAAGCAACTCTTCGACAGTATAATTACGGGCCTCCATAGGAACATTACTGGCTTCAGAATTTGTCGTCAATTGATAAGGATAATCAGAAATATCTACAGGAGTGGAGAGGGTAATACTTCCGTTTTCCAGAGCTTCATAGACCAGATAAACAGTAATCAATTTTGTTATGGAAGCAATTTCGACAGGTTGCGTTGCATCCTTCTCATAGAGAATTTTACCAGTATTTGCTTCAACAGCAATGGCATGTTTTGCAGCAATATTAAAATCTTGAGCAGCAACAGTAGAAGCACCTCCTAAAAGGGAGACAGTTAATAAAGTTAAAAATATTTTTTTCATAGTAGTTTTATTCTATCATAAAGAAAAAAAATATTCTTGCTTTAATAATTCATCCGTTAAGCTTTTTGAAAATATGGTAAAATAGAGTGAGGGAGGTAACTCATGTTTCGTAGAAATAAATTATTTTTTTGGACCACAGAAATTTTACTCTTAACAATCATCTTTTACCTATGGAGACAGATGGGGTCTTTGATTAACCCTTTTGTTAGCGTGCTTAATACAATTATGATTCCATTTTTATTAGGGGGCTTTCTTTATTATTTGACAAACCCTATTGTTACTTTCTTAAATAAAGTCTGTAAACTCAATCGTTTACTTGGTATTTTAATTACCTTGTGTGCTTTGGTCTGGGGAATGGTCATAGGTGTTGTCTATCTCTTACCTATTTTGATTAATCAGTTATCTAGTTTGATTATATCTAGTCAAACTATTTATAGTCGAGTACAAGACTTAATCATAGACTTATCTAATTACCCTGCGCTCCAGAATTTGGATGTAGAAGCTACAATTCAGCAACTGAACTTATCCTATGTTGATATTCTTCAAAATATCCTAAATAGCGTATCAAATAGTGTGGGGAGCGTCTTGTCAGCTCTTATCAGTACTGTTTTGATTTTGATTATGACTCCAGTTTTTTTGGTTTATTTCTTATTAGATGGACATAAATTCTTGCCCATGCTTGAAAGAACGATTCTAAAGAGGGATCGCTTGCATATTGCAGGCTTATTAAAGAATTTGAATGCGACGATTGCTCGCTATATTAGTGGAGTTTCGATTGACGCAATCATTATAGGTTGTTTGGCTTATATTGGCTATAGTATTATTGGTTTAAAATATGCTTTAGTTTTTGCTATTTTTTCTGGTGTAGCCAATTTAATTCCTTATGTGGGGCCAAGTATTGGTTTGATTCCTATGATCATCGCAAATATATTCACTGATCCCCATAGAATGCTGATCTCAGTGATTTATATGCTTGTTGTTCAGCAGGTAGATGGCAATATCTTATATCCTCGAATTGTAGGAAGTGTTATGAAGGTTCATCCAATCACGATTTTGGTTTTACTTTTGTTGTCAAGCAATATCTATGGTGTAGTTGGAATGATTGTCGCAGTGCCAACCTATTCTATCTTGAAAGAAATTTCTAAGTTCTTATCCCGTTTGTATGAAAATCATAAAACAATGAAAGAACGAGAAAGAGAATTAGCTAAGTAAAAGTCAGGAGAACCCGGATTTTTCTTTTTCTTTAGGGAAGTTATAGGAGTAGAAGTGCCGTTTAGATCAGCAGATTAAGAATAATTCACAAAAACGTTGTAAAATACTTGCAATTTAGCTGAAATTTGATAAAATAGTAAGGAAAGTTAGACTGTATTGCCTACTGTCTATCTATAAAATATATTTTATTGGAGGCTTTTACTCAAATGGCAAAAGAAAAATACGATCGTAGTAAACCACACGTTAACATTGGTACTATTGGACACGTTGACCACGGTAAAACTACCCTAACTGCAGCTATCACAACTGTTTTGGCACGTCGCTTGCCTTCATCAGTTAACCAACCTAAAGACTATGCGTCTATCGATGCTGCTCCAGAAGAACGCGAACGCGGTATTACTATCAACACTGCGCACGTTGAGTATGAAACTGAAAAACGTCACTACGCTCACATCGACGCTCCAGGACACGCGGACTACGTTAAAAACATGATCACTGGTGCCGCTCAAATGGACGGAGCTATCCTTGTAGTAGCTTCAACTGACGGACCAATGCCACAAACTCGTGAACACATCCTTCTTTCACGTCAGGTTGGTGTTAAACACCTTATCGTCTTCATGAACAAAGTTGACTTGGTTGACGACGAAGAATTGCTTGAATTGGTTGAAATGGAAATCCGTGACCTATTGTCAGAATACGACTTCCCAGGTGACGATCTTCCAGTTATCCAAGGTTCAGCTCTTAAAGCCCTTGAAGGTGACACTAAATACGAAGACATCGTTATGGAATTGATGAACACAGTTGATGAGTACATCCCAGAACCAGAACGTGACACTGATAAACCATTGCTTCTTCCAGTCGAGGACGTATTCTCAATCACTGGACGTGGTACAGTTGCTTCAGGACGTATCGACCGTGGTATCGTTAAAGTCAACGACGAAATCGAAATCGTTGGTATCAAAGAAGAAACTCAAAAAGCAGTTGTTACTGGTGTTGAAATGTTCCGTAAACAACTTGACGAAGGTCTTGCCGGAGATAACGTAGGTGTCCTTCTTCGTGGTGTTCAACGTGATGAAATCGAACGTGGACAAGTTATTGCTAAACCAGGTTCAATCAACCCACACACTAAATTCAAAGGTGAAGTTTACATCCTTACTAAAGAAGAAGGTGGACGTCACACTCCATTCTTCAACAACTACCGTCCACAATTCTACTTCCGTACTACTGACGTTACAGGTTCAATCGAACTTCCAGCAGGTACTGAAATGGTAATGCCTGGTGATAACGTGACAATCGACGTTGAGTTGATCCACCCAATCGCCGTAGAACAAGGTACTACATTCTCTATCCGTGAGGGTGGACGTACTGTTGGTTCAGGTATGGTTACAGAAATCGAAGCTTAATTCGATTTAGTTCCCAGAAGAACAATTATTTAAGTCAGACACTAAAAGAATCTTGCTTTGCAAGGTTCTTTTTTTCAGATATTGAACTAATACTCAATGAAAATCAAAGAGCAAACTAGGAAGTTAGCTGCAGGCTGCTCAAAACACTGTCTTGAGGTTGCAGATAGAACTGACGAAGTCAGCTCAAAACACTGTTTTGAGGTTGTAGATAAGACTGACGAAGTCAGCTCAAAACATGGTCTTGAGGTTGCAGATAAGACTGACGAAGTCAGCTCAAAACACCGTTTTGAGGTTGTAGATAGAACTGACGAAGTCAGCTCAAAACACTGTCTTGAGGTTATAGATAAGACTGACGAAGTCAGCTCAAAGCACTGTCTTGAGGTTGTAGATAAGACTGACGAAGTCGGCTCAAAGCACTGTCTTGAGGTTGCAGATAGAACTGACGAAGTCAGCTCAAAACACTGTTTTGAGGTTGTAGATAGAACTGACGAAGTCAGTATCATATACATACGGCAAGGCGAAGCTGACGCGGTTTGAAGAGATTTTCAAAGAGTATAAAATTGAATTGCTTATAAAAAAGCTCCATACACTAGATGTGTATAGAGCAATGGGGGATTATTTGATATAGAGTTCTTGGTTTTTCAAGACAATTTCTCGTACACTTGTAAACTTTTTGAGTTTTTTGATTTCTTCTGGATGGGTTACGAGAGTAATAACATACCCTTCCTTGCCCATACGGCCAGTACGCCCAGCACGGTGAGTGTAAGTTTCGATATCTCTAGGGACATCAAAGTTTACAACACATTCGAGGCTATCGATATCAATTCCACGAGCCAAAAGGTCAGTTGCAAGGAGTAGGGTTAGTTGCTTATCTTTAAACTTTTCTAAGATGACTTTTCTAAATTTGACATTAACATCACTAGCGAGGGAAACAGCCAAGATATCACGATACTGTAATTTTTCTTCTGCACTTCCAAGGTCTGACAGGCTATTGAAGAAGACCAGACCGCGGAAATCCTCCACATGAGCTAGTTTTCGTAGCATATCCACTCGGTGACGTTGGTCTACCTGCATGTAGAAATGCTGGATATTATCCAGTTTTTGGTCAGAGAGATCAATGGTACGTGTATTTGGAGCAATCTTTTCTTGGTCAAACTTGGTTGTCGCACTCATATAGACAAGTTGGTGGTCACGAGGTGCGTAGTGAGTGATTTTCTCAACAAAATGAATTTGAGAATCATCAAGCAATTGGTCAAATTCATCCAAGATGATGGTTTCTACATTCATCATCTTAATTTTTTTCAATTTAATCAACTCAAAGATACGACCAGGAGTTCCAATCAGAATTTCTGGTCCTTTTTTTAGGCGTTCAATCTGGCGTTTCTGGCTCGAACCTGATAAGAAGAGTTGGGGGGTTAAGCCGATAGTCTCAGCCCACGTTTTACATACGTCAAAAATCTGTCCAGCAAGCTCCGTATTTGGTGCTAGAATCAAGAGTTGCTGCGCTTTTTTCTTTTGTAGTCTGAGAAGACTTGGTAGGAGGTAAGCTAGGGTCTTACCAGTTCCTGTTGGGCTCACTCCTAGAAGATTTTCTCCTGAAAGAATGGGCTCAAATAGTTGAGTTTGAATGGGGGTGAATTCTTGGAAACCGAGTTGGTCGCTCAGTTCTTGCCATTCAGTCGGTAGTTTGCTTTTCATTTTTCTGCCTCAAATCTAATACCAGCAGTCTGGCGCATAGTATATAGTAGCTCATGAACTGAACTTGCATCTTCCAGCCAAGTTTGGTAGAGATTCAGAACTGGTTGCTGGATCATCTGTGCAAATGCAGCGACTTCCTCAGTCATCGTATGAGGAGCCTGTTGGATAGGGAGTTGGACTTGATTGCCTTGGTGGTCGGTAACAATAGCTGAGCGAATATGCTCAATCGTGTTGAGGGTCAAGGTACCATCTGTCGTATAAATTTCGCAAGGAAGATTGGAAGTAATATTTTTCCCAGACTTGATGTGAACCTGAAAGTCTGGGTAGAAGAGGATACCATCTCCATTTAGATCAATGCTATTGTCAAGCTGTTGAGCCTGATAGGTTGCGTCCTGAGCCTTTCCAAAGAGGCGAACGGCAGCGTAGAGAGGATAAATCCCCAAATCCATAAGTGCTCCACCAGCAAAACGGTCTGAAAAGACATTTGGTGTCTCCCCAGCCAACAAGTCAGGCATTTTGGAAGAATACTTGGCATAGTTGAAATCTGCTCCCAAAATCTGTTTGTCTGCTAAAAAGTTTTTGATGATAGTGAAAGCTTTTTCATGGTAATTCCGAGCTGCTTCAAAGATAAAACAGTGATTTTTTTCAGCTGTTTGAACCAAATCCAGCCAGTCTTGTGGCTGAGTGACAGCTGGCTTTTCAAGAATGACGTGTTTACCAGCAGACAAGGCAGTTTTTGCCTGAGCAAAATGCAAGGAGTTTGGACTGGCAATATAGACCACATCAAAGGAGCTCTTGAAGAAGTCTTCTAATTGATCGAAGAGTTGGATATTCTGATAGCGAGAAGCAAAGGTTGCTGCGGTTTCAAGTTTCCTAGAATAGACTGCGACCAGCTGGTATTTTCCACTAGCATGGGCTGCTTCTATGAAGTGATGGCTGATAGCACCTGTTCCGATGACACCTAATTTAAGCATAGATACTCCTTTTCCGATTTTAAATCCTTCTTTCATTATAACATAGATAGACGGGACTATCCAACAGAGGGTAAAAATTTTCAAATAAGCTACTAGGTCTTTTCCAAAGAAAGTGGTACAATAATGAAATGAGTAAATGAAATGGGAGGGAAAATGAGGTTATTACCGATAAGAAAAATATCACGTCAGTCTAAGAGGCTAGCGCTTTTTTTGACTTTTTGTGCAGGTTATGTAGATGCCTATACTTTTATTGTACGAGGGAATACCCTTGTAGCTGGACAAACTGGGAATGTCGTCTTTCTTTCAGTAGAATTAATTCAAAATAATGTTTCAGATGTTAGGGACAAGGTTCTCACCTTGCTAGCTTTTATGATGGGGGTCTTTTTATTAACTGTTTATAAGGAAAAATTGAGAATTGTGAAAAAACCGATTCTGTCATTGATTCCTTTGGCAATCTTATCAATCATTATTGGTTTTGTGCCGCAAACTGTGGATAATATCTATCTAGTGCCGCCCTTGGCCTTCTGTATGGGACTGGTGACAACTGCTTTTGGAGAAGTGTCGGGTATTGCTTACAATAATGCCTTTATGACAGGGAATATCAAACGGACCATGTTGGCTTTTGGAGATTATTTC